>NZ_JBFUDH010000010.1:0-141524 GCF_056404815.1 Agromyces sp. P2_B3
CCGCCGACAGCACGATCGCGATGCCCGACCCGAGCAGCACCGCGAGGGTGCCCTCGTCGGCCACGTCGGGGAGCCCGGCGAACGCGAGCTCGTTCATGAGCAGCGAGACCGTGAAGCCGATGCCGCCGAGCGCGGACACCACCACCAGGTCGCCGAACGTGAGGGGCGTGGTGCCCGGCTTCGGGCGGGCGATGAGTCCGCCGATGAGCCCGGCGAGGGTGATGCCCACGACCTTGCCGACCGGAAGGCCCACCAGGATGCCCCAGAACGCCGGGTCGAGCTCGCTCGGCGACACCTGCGGCACCGGCACCATCGCCGCGGTGAAGGCGAACAGCGGCAGGATCACTCCGTTCGACCAGGGCTCGAGCGCGTGCGCCGCGCGCCCGGCCGGACGCCGGGCCATGACGAGGCCGAGCGCCACGCCCGCGATCGTCGCGTGCACGCCCGACTGGTACACGAAGTACCAGGCGAGCACGCCCAGCACGATGAGCAGCGCCATGATCGGCCACTGCGGCCGACGCGAGAGGATCCAGCCCGACCTCGGCTTCATGAGCCTCGAGACCATGCCGAACAGGGTGATGGCGATGACGCCGAAGCCCAGTGCAGCCAGGTTGGCGTCGGTCGTGAAGAAGAACGCGATGATGAGGATCGCGATGAGGTCGTCGAGCACGGCGAGCGCGAGCAGGAACACCCGCACGCGGGTGGGCAGGAACCGTCCGAAGACGGCGAGCACGCCGAGCGCGAACGCGATGTCGGTCGCGGTCGGGATCGGCCAGCCGTCGACCGTCGGGGTGCCCGCCGTGAAGGCGAGGAAGATGCCGGCCGGAACGACCACGCCACCGACGGCGGCGATCGCGGGCAGCAGCGCCTTCGACAGCGAGTTCAGCTCGCCGATGACGAGCTCGCGCTTGAGCTCGACGGCGACGATGAAGAAGAAGATCGCGAGCAGCCCGTCGCTGACCCAGTGGCCCGTCGACAGGTCGAGTCGGAGCCACGGGATCTCGAGGTGCGCGTTCTTCAGGTCGACCGCGGCGGGGCCGATCGGGAGATTGGCGATGACGAGGCCGAGCACGGCCGCCACGAGGAGCAGCGCGGCGGCGAATCGTTCGGAGCGGAGGACGTTCATGCGACTCCCTGTCGGTGAAGTCTCGGTGCCACGGCGGTGCAGTACGTGCGGTACGACTTGCCGGGCGCGGAAGGGGGCGACGACGTTCGACGTCGGCCGACCAGCCTTCCCGGCACTCCGCCGCCAATCCTATCGAGGCGCCCTCTCGCAGCGCCTAGCATGGCGGAGACGGCGCGTCGGGGATTCGGCGGCCGCCGGAGGGAGCGAGCGTGGGCGACATCCGCAACGGGCCGCAGGCCGTCACACCCGAACCGATGCGAGCCGGGCCGGCGGATGCCTCGGCGCTCGACGAGCTCATCCGCACCGTCGCACTGCTGCGCGCCCCCGGCGGCTGCCCGTGGGACGCCGACCAGACGCACGAGAGCCTCGTGCAGTACCTCGTCGAGGAGAGCTGGGAGCTCATCGACGCGATCGAGTCGGGCGACCGCGACGAGATGATCGAGGAGCTCGGCGACGTGCTCTACCAGGTGCTGTTCCACGCCGACATCGCCGCGCACACGCCCGGCGAGGACTTCGACATCGAGGACGTCGCGGCGCACATGACCGCGAAGATGGTGTCGCGGCATCCGCACGTCTTCGGCGGCGACCGCACCGCCGAGACGGCCGACGACGTGGTGTCGTTCTGGGAGGACCTCAAGGCCGACGAGAAGCCGCACCGCACGAGCGTGCTCGACGGGATCCCACGCGGCATGCCCGCACTGGCCCTGGCGCAGAAGGTGATCGGCAAGGCCGAGAAGGCCGGGGTGGTCGTCGAGCCGGTTCCGGATGCCGCGGCGCCCGTCGCGCCCGCCACGGAGGACGAGCTGGGTCGCCTGCTGTTCTCGCTCGTGGCATCCGCTCGCTCGCAGGGACTCGACGCCGAGCGGGCCCTACGGCACGCCGTGCGCGGGTTCGAGGGGGAGGTGCGTGCGGCCGAGCGCGCCGCGGCCGACGCCGACCGCGCCGCGGCCGAAGCTGACCGCGCCGAGGCCGACGCCGACCGCTGAGTCGCGTTCAGTCGAGCCCGAGCCCGTCGCGCCACGTCGGGTGCGACGGCGTCCAGCCGAGCGAGCGCGCGAGGCGGTTGTCGGCGGCACGCCCCGGGGCGCCGGCCACCAGTTCGAGCGCGTCACTCGTGTAGCCGCCCCGCTCGGCGAGCACCGGACCCCAGTCGGCCAGTCGGGAGGGGTCGTCGTCGACCACGTTCACCGCGCCGGCCGGCCAGTCGAGGGCGAGCACGGTCGCCGCCACGGCGTCGTCGACGTGGATCCAGCTCGTGTGATCGGTCGTCGCCACCACGCGGCCCGCTCCCGCCTCGCGCGTGAGCATGCCGTCGGGCGCGTACCAGGTGCCCGCCCCGTAGAGGAGCCCGTATCGCAGCACGGTGCCGTGCGGCATCCGCGCGAGGTCCCGGTCGAGCGACTCGACGGGCGCGTAGACGGGGCCGCCCGTGACCGGGTCGACGGCTGCCGGCTCGTCCTCGGTCGCGGGTCGTTCGCCCGGCTCGTACCGCCAGGAGACGCTCTCGGCGATCATCCGGTCCACGCCGGCCTCGAGTGCGCCGTCGACGAGGTTCGCGGTGCCCTCCACGCGGAGGCGCGCGTTGCCCGCCCAGTCGCGACCCGACAGGTCGGTGAGCAGGTGCACGATCGCGTCGGGACGCGCCGCGGCGATGGCCTCGGCGACGGAGGCGGGATCGAGTGCGTCCATGGCGACCGGTTCGCCGCCGGCGTCGAGGATCGCGCGGCGCCGATCGGCGTGCCGGGTCGTGCCGACCACCGTATGGCCCGCCGAGACGAGGGCGGGGAGCAGTCGGGAGCCGAGGACGCCGGTCGCGCCGGCGATGAGCACGCGCACGATCGCGAGCCTAGGCGGGGCCGCGACGGTCGACAAGGGCAGCGCGGTGACGCGGCATCCGGCCTGCGACAGGCCGCCTGCACCGAAGCAACCGCTGCGGCATCCGCCATCGGAGGGGTCGCGCACAGCACCGCGGTCGGCGTACCGTCGGCTCAACGGATGGGGAGGCGCCATGGGGATCGAGGAGGAGCGGCTCGCCGAGTACTTCGACGAGTACGCCGCCGCGCTTCGGGAGTTCGACGCGGACGCCACCGCCGAGCTGTGGGGGCTGCCGGGGATGATCGTCACCGACGACTTCGCAGGCGCGCTCGAGAGCCGCGCCGACCTGTCGGCCGCGTTCGAGGCGTCGTACCCGCTCTATCGGCGCCTCGGCCTCGAGTCGGCGGTGCCCGAGATCCGCTCCATGACCGCGCTCACCGAGCTCATCACGATGGTGCGCGTGCGCTGGAGCTACCTCGACGGCGACGACGACGTGATCGTCACGACCGACTTCGAGTACCTCGTGCGCGACGACGCCGACGGGCTGCACGTGTACGTCGCCGTCGGCATCGACGAGGCCGACGCGCTGCAGCGGGCGGCGCGGACGCGCGGGGTCGACCTCGACCTGTTCGGGTGAGACACTCGGCCGAGCGCTCGCGCCGATCGGCCACGGCCGGCGGCCGCGTGCTGGAAGAATGGTCGGCATGGCCGCATCCGTCACCCCTCCGCGCGGCATGCGCGACTTCCTCCCCGCCGAGAAGGCCCGGCGTGAGCATGCGCTCGGCGTGATCCGCGGCGTGTACTCGGCGCACGGCTTCGACGAGATCGAGACGCCCGTCATGGAGGACTCCTCGCGGCTGCACGCCGGCCTCGGCGGCGACAACGAGAAGCTCGCGTTCGCCGTGATGAAGCGCGGCCTGACGCCCGACGACCTCGCTGCGGCCGCGGCATCCGGCGACGCGCTCTCGCTCGCCGACCTGGGCCTGCGCTACGACCTCACGGTGCCGCTCGCACGGTTCTACGCCACGCACCGCGCTGCGCTGCCGCCGGTGTTCCGGTCGATCCAGATCGCGCCGGTCTGGCGCGCCGAGCGCCCGCAGAAGGGCCGCTACCGCCAGTTCGTGCAGTGCGACATCGACATCATCGGCGAGGCCGGCCCGCTCGCCGAGCTGGAGCTGCTCACCGCGACCCTCGCCACGCTCGACGCCCTCGGCCTCGGCGGCTGCACGATCCGCATCAACGACCGGCGCATCCTGGCGGGCATCCTCGGCTCGTGGGGCGTGCCCGACGAGCTCCGCGAGCGGGCGCTCATCACGATCGACAAGCTCGACAAGATCGGGGTCGGGGGAGTGGCCGCGGAGCTCGCCGCGCTCGGCGTCATCGACGACCGCACGGATGTCGCGGCCGAGCTCGAGGCGCTGACCTCGGCCGACTGGCACCTGCACGACGGGGTCGTCCGGCCGCCCGCCTGGCTCGACCTCGACGCGTACCGCGACCTGCTCGCGCTGCGCGAGGCGCTGCCCGACGCGGCGATCGAGTTCGACCCCACGCTCGTGCGCGGCATGGGCTACTACACGGGCACGATCTTCGAGATCGCCCACCCCGATCTGGGCTACTCGCTCGGCGGCGGAGGACGCTACGACCACATGATCGGGCGCTTCCTCGGCCAGGAGGTGGCCGCGTGCGGCTTCTCGATCGGCTTCGAGCGCATCGTCGACCTGCTCGCGGTGCGCGACGAGGCGCGTCCCCGCGCGGTCGTGCTCGTGTACGACGCCGAGGTCGAGCCGGCGGCGCTCCTCGCGCTGAAGCACGAGCTCGTGGCATCCGGTGCCCGCGTGCGGTTCGAGCGCCGCGTGAAGAACCTGCGCGCGCTGCTCGACCGGGTGACCGCCGACGGCTTCGACGCGTTCGCCACGGTGACGACCGAGACGACGGATGCCTCGTCGCTCGCGTTCCGCGACCTCGGCGCGTAGCCGCCCCCGTCCCGCCCCGGCGCCACTCCCGCTCCGCCACCCCGCCGGCCGCTCGCCGCCCGCTTCGCACACCCGACACCGCTCGCTCCCATCCCCCATCTCCTCCGCGAGTGGGCGATGTTGGCGCTGTCGCGCGAGCGTGGTCGCCAACATCGCCCACTCGCGAGGGCTCACGCCGCGGAACGCGCGCTGCGCGCGCGGCGGATGCGTTCGACGACCACGTCGGGGTCGCCGACGAGCGCCCGATGCGTGACCCGGATGACGCGCCAGCCCGCATGCTCGAGGAGTTCACGCCGTTCGATGTCGCGCTCCCATCGCCCGGCTTCACGATGGCCATCGCCTTCGTACTCGATGGCGATGCGAAGTTCGGGATAGGCGAGGTCGGGATGCAGCGTGAGGCGACCTCCGGCGACCTCGACCGGGGGCGCGATCGCCGGTTCCGGCAGGCCCGCGGCGAGGATGAGCAGGCGAAGCAGGGTCTCGGGCCTGGACGCGGCGCCGACGCGCACGCGTGCCAGTGCCCAGCGCGCACTGTGCGCGCCGCGGCATCCGGAACCCTGCTCGACCGCTCGAGCGAGCTCATCGAGCGTCGCAAGCGGGCTCTCGCGGGCGCGACCGTGCGGCGCTCCAGTCACGAGGTAGTCGCCGATCGCCGTCAGGTCCTCGCGGCGTAGGGTCGCGGCCAGCTGGATCCAGGCGGTGGTGGGCGTCACGACGGGCAGGCCGAATCGCATCACGGTCGGGAACGTCCGCGCGGAGCGGTGGCCGATCACGCCGTCGGTCCGGGGCCGAGTCGGGCCCGGACTCAGGACGTGCAGCGGGTGCGGCGAGCTGTGACTCGCCGGCAGGGGAGCGCCGTACAACAACGCGGCGGTCGAGTGGCTGAACGCTTCGCCCGGCCGCAGCAGCGGCTCGTACGCGATGCAGGAGTCGACGATCGCGTCGAGATCCAGCCCGATGGAGCTCACCCCGGTGAACGGATGCTGGACGTGTCGTCCTCGAAGCCTCGCCTTGGTCGTCTCGAACGCGGCATGTTCGCTCGTGCGAATGGCCGCGCCCCGCGGCAAGGGCAGTCCTGGGAGGTCGCGCATGCGCACAGCGTGGCGCAACGACGATCGCGAGGTCGTCACCATTCCACAGGCCGAACGGCGGCAGGGAACGCGGATCCGGTCGTCCCACCGACGGGTGGGCGATCTTGGCGACGGTGGGCGAGAAGCTCCGCCAAGATCGACCACTCGCGAAGCCGGGGCCACGGATGCCGCGGGCGGATGCCGCACACCCGCGGCATCCGTCGGGCCGACGCCCGCGGCATCCGTCGACGCAGCGTCGCGCCCCGACCGCGGTCGAAACACGAGTCGTGAGCATTACTAGACTGGCCTGCGGATCACGACGGAGTCGTCCGACGCACACCCCCCATCACAGAGGAGTTCACTGTGGCATTCATCGAAGCTGTAGGCGCCCGCGAGATTCTCGACTCGCGCGGCAACCCGACCGTCGAGGTCGAGGTGCTGCTCGACGACGGCTCGCTGGCCCGTGCGGCGGTGCCCTCGGGCGCGTCGACCGGCGCCTTCGAGGCGTACGAGCTGCGCGACGGCGACAGCGACCGCTACCTCGGCAAGGGCGTGCAGAAGGCCGTCGACGCCGTGCTCGACGACCTCGGCCCCGCCGTCGAGGACCTCGACGCCGCCGACCAGCGCCTCGTCGACGCCGCCCTCATCGAGGCCGACGGCACCGACAACAAGAGCCGCCTCGGCGCCAACGCCATCCTCGGCGTGAGCCTCGCGGTCGCCAAGGCCGCCGCCGACTCGGCCGACCTGCCGCTGTTCCGCTACCTCGGCGGCCCGAACGCGCACGTGCTGCCCGTTCCGATGATGAACATCATCAACGGCGGCGCGCACGCCGACACCGGCGTCGACATCCAGGAGTTCATGGTGCTGCCGATCGGCGCGCCCACCTACTCCGAGGGCCTCCGCTGGGGCGTCGAGACCTACCACGCGCTGAAGAGCCTGCTGAAGTCGAAGGGCCTGTCCACCGGCCTCGGCGACGAGGGCGGCTTCGCGCCCGACTTCGCGTCGAACCGCGACGCGCTCGACTTCATCGCGGAGGCGATCGGCAAGGCGGGCTTCACGCTCGGCACCGACATCGCGCTCGGCCTGGATGTCGCGGCCACCGAGTTCTTCGAGAACGGCGTCTACCGCTTCGAGGGCAAGGACCGCACGTCGGCCGAAATGAGCGCGTACTACGGCGAGCTCGCCGCCGCCTACCCGCTCATCTCCATCGAGGACCCCCTCGCCGAGGACGACTGGGAGGGCTGGGCGGCGCTCACCGAGCAGCTGGGCTCGAAGCTGCAGCTCGTCGGCGACGACCTGTTCGTCACCAACCCGAAGCGCCTCGCCGACGGCATCGCCAAGCGCGCCGGCAACTCGATCCTCGTCAAGGTCAACCAGATCGGCACGCTGACCGAGACGCTCGACGCCGTGAAGCTCGCGCAGCGCGCCGGCTACACGGCGGTGCTCTCCCACCGCTCGGGCGAGACCGAGGACACGACCATCGCCGACCTCGCGGTGGCGACCGATTGCGGCCAGATCAAGACGGGCGCGCCCGCCCGGTCCGAGCGCGTCGCGAAGTACAATCAGCTCCTGAGGATCGAAGAAGAGCTCGGCGAGGCCGCGGTGTACGCGGGTCGCTCCGCGTTCCCCCGATTCACGGCCTGACCAGCCTGATCGTGACGGGGGCGGCCGTGGGGCCGTCCCCGTCGTGCTTCCCGGGAGAGTGAGGAGGGGCGATGCATCCGGATGCTCCGCGCCCTCCGCGCTCGTCGGGCGTGCCGCGTCGGCCCGCCAACGCCGACGCGCTGTCGTCGCCGCGCCCGAAGGCGAGCGCCGGGGGCACCACGGCCAAGCCGGGATCGTCCTCGGCCGGCAAGGCCGGCAAGACCGGCAAGACCGGCAAGACCGGCGGCGCGAAGACCCCGGCGGCCAAGGCCGCGAGCACGAAGGCCGCCGGCGCGAAGACGCCCGCCTCGAAGTCCGCGCCGAAGTCGAGCACCACGAAGCCCCCTCGCGGCCGCACCCGCCGCGGGGGCTCCGCCGGCTCGGGCGGTGCCGGCGGAACGGCCGGCGCCGACCGCGCGGGCTGGCTCAGCGGCATCCGATTCTCAGGCTTCTCCGTCATCATGATGGGAGTGCTCGTGCTCGCCGTGGTCGTGCTGGCGCCGACCATCGCGGCGTTCGCGCAGCAGCGGCAGCAGATCGCCGAGTTGCGGGCCTCGGTCTCCCAGCAGGAGGACGAGGTGCAGCGGCTGCGGGATGAGCGCGAACGCTGGAACGACGAGACGTTCATCATGACCCAGGCACGCGAGCGGTTGTACTACGTGATGCCCGGCGAGGTGAGCTACCTCGTCATCGACGACCGGACCGAGGCGGCCAAGGCGGATGCCGCCGCCGAGGTCTCGGCAGATGTGACCGAATCGAAGGGCGACTGGATGCGCACGCTGCTCGACTCCGTGATGACGGCGGGGCTCGCCCCGACGTCGACGGATGCCCCGGCGCCCGCCGAGGGAGGCGCGCGATGACCCGCCCGCCCTTCGAGCCCGTGAGCGAGCGCGACATCCGCATCGTGTCGGCGCAGCTCGGGCGGCCCGCGCGCGACGTCGTCGGCATCCCGGCACGCTGCGCGTGCGGGGCTCCGACCGTGGTCGCGACCGCGCCGCGCCTGTCAGACGGCACGCCGTTCCCGACCCTGTACTACCTGACGCATCCCGCGGCGACCGCGGCGATGTCGTTCCTCGAGGCCGGGCAGCTCATGGTCGAGTGCTCCGAGCTGCTGGCCTCCGACGACGAGGTGCGCGCGGCGTATGAGCGCGCCCACCGCGACTACCTCGCCGACCGCGAGTCCATCGGGGTGGTCGCGGAGATCGCGGGCATCTCCGCGGGCGGCATGCCGACGCGGGTGAAGTGCCTGCACGCGCTCGCCGCGCACTCCCTGTCGGCGGGGCCGGGCGCGAACCCGATGGGCGATCTCGCGCTCAAGCGCTCGCCGTGGTCGCCGAGCGTCTGCCAGTGCCCCGACTACGGCGTGGACGTGCCCGATCCGGCCGACCCCGCCGACGACGAGACCGGCGGTCGCCCGTGACCGCACGGGCTCGTCGCCCGTTCGCGGTCGTCGCGAAGGCCGCCGCGGCCGCCGTGGCGGCCACCGTCATCGCGCTCGCGGGCGCGGCACCGGCCCACGCCGACACGGTGCGCGACCTCGAGTACTGGCTCACCGACTACGGCTTCACGACGGCGTGGAACAGCTCGCAGGGCGAGGGCGTGACCGTCGCGATCATCGACACCGGGGTGAGCGGCGACGTCGCCGAGTTGCGCGGTGCCGTCGTCGGCGGCACGGATGTCTCGGGCCTCGGCACCCCTGACGGACAGACGCCCGTCGGCGACGACCCCGACCACGGCACCCTGGTCGCGTCCCTCCTCGCGGGTCGCGGCACCGGCGAGGGCAACGGTGTCATCGGCGTCGCCCCGAAGGCCGACCTCCTCTCCGCCTCGGTCGCGTTCGGGCAGGACACGGGCGCGGTGAAGTCGAACGACGACCAGATCGCCGAGGCGGTGCGGTGGGCGGTCGACAACGGCGCCGACGTCATCAACATGTCGCTGACGCGGAACACCCGCGACTGGCCCGAGAGCTGGGACGACGCGTTCACGTACGCGTTCGAGAACGACGTCGTGGTCGTCGCGGCGGCCGGCAACCGGGGGAGCGGCACGAGCGAGGTCGGCGCACCCGCCACGATCCCCGGCGTGCTCACCGTGGCGGGCGTCGACCGCGACAAGAACGCGAGCTTCGATGCCAGCTCGCAGGGCATCACGATCGCGGTGGCGGCCCCGAGCGAGGACCTCGTCGGCGCGCTGCCCGACGGCAGCTACGTGCAGTGGGACGGCACGAGCGCCGCGGCGCCGATCGTGTCGGGCCTGGTCGCCCTCATCCGCAGCGAGTACCCCGACCTCGACGCGGCCAACGTCATCGAACGACTCATTCGCACGGCCGATCCGCACGGGCAGGAGAACGTGCCCAGCCCGCTCTACGGTTGGGGCATCATCGACCCGGTCGAGGCGCTCACCGCCGACGTGCCCGAGGTCGACTCGAGCCCCCTCGGGAGCCTTGCCGAATGGATCACCATCCACCGGCGAGCGGATGCCCCGACCACCGCGCCCGACAGTGAGGAGCAGGCGATCGTGCCGATCGCCGATCCGCCCCCGCCGAGGTCCGACGGCGCGCAGACCCTCCTGCCCACGGCGTGGACGCTGGCCTATATCACGGTGCCGCTCTCGTTGGTCGCGGGGTTTGGTACGCTAGCAGCGCTGTTGGGCATCGGCGCCACTCGGCATTCCAGGCGGACTGTCCGCAATCGCGAGCAGTGATCGCACGCACCAGGCCGCACGCACCAGAAATATGAGGAGTCCATTCACCGTGCCCAAGATTCTCATCGTCGGCGGTGGTTATGCGGGGTTCTACACGGCGTGGAAGCTCGAGAAGTGGCTGCGGCCCGGCGAGGCCGAGGTCACGATCGTCGACCCGCTGCCGTACATGACCTACCAGCCGTTCCTTCCCGAGGTAGCGGCCGGCTCGATCGAGCCCCGTCACGCGGTGGTCGCGCAGCGCCGCCACCTCAAGAAGACCAACGTGGTCACCGCGAAGGTCACCCACGTCGACCACGCGTCGAAGACCGCGACGATCACGCCCGAGGTCGGTGAGCCGTGGGAGTTCGAGTACGACGTCATCGTCGTCACCGGTGGCGCCGTCTCGCGCACCTTCCCGATCCCCGGCATCGCCGAGAACGCCGTCGGCCTGAAGTCGATCGAAGAGGCCGTGTTCATCCGCGACCGGGTGCTCGACAACTTCGACAAGGCGTCGACCCTCCCGCCCGGTCCCGAGCGCGAGCGCCTGCTCACGTTCGTCGTCGTCGGCGGCGGATTCGCCGGCATCGAGGTCTTCGCCGAGCTGCGCTCGTTCGCCAGCTCGCTGCTCGAGTACTACCCGCAGATCACCTTCGACGAGACGCACTTCCACCTCATCGAGGCGATGGGCCGCATCATGCCCGAGGTGTCGCTCGAGACGAGCCACTGGGTCATCAAGCACCTCGCCCAGCGCGGCGCCGAGATCCACCTCGACACGCAGCTCACGAGCGCGGTCGACGGCAAGATCGAGCTCTCGACGGGTGAGACCTTCGAGACCGACCTGATCGTGTGGACGGCCGGCGTCATGGCGAACCCCGCCATCGTGCGCTCGAGCGACCTGCCCGTCGAGGAGCGGGGCCGCGTGCAGACCCGTGCCGACCTCCGCGTGGGCGACGAGGACGACTTCGTGCCCGATGCGTGGGCGGCCGGCGACATCGCCGCGGTCCCCGACCTCTCGGGCGGCGGCGTGGGCGGCTACTGCGTGCCCAACGCGCAGCACGCGGTGCGACAGGGCAAGCTCCTCGCGAAGAACATCGTGGCGGTGCTGCGGGGGGAGGAGCCGAAGGAGTACTTCCACAAGAACCTCGGTGCCGTCGCCGGCCTCGGCGTCGGCCAGGGCGTGTTCCAGTCGGGCAAGCTCGCGATCAAGGGCCTGCTCGCGTGGTTCGCACACCGCGGCTACCACGGCCTCGCCATGCCGAGCTGGGAGCGCAAGTTCCGCGTCTTCTGGGGCTGGTGGAACAACTTCTGGCTCGGCCGCGACATCGTGGGCCTGCCCGCCCTGCAGCAGCCGCGCGCCCAGTTCGAGCTGTTCGCCGCGCGTCCGAAGCCCGCGGCCTCGGCGCCCGCGCCCGCGCCGGTCGCGGCATCCACTGCCGCAGCGCCGAAGGCCGTGAAGGCCAAGGCGAAGCCTGCCGACGCCCAGCCAGCCGACGCGAAGGCGGCAGACCAGGAGCCCGTCGCCGCGAAGTAGGCGAGCCGCCCAGCGGCCCGCATGAGCGAAAAGGCCGGCGCGATCGAATCGCGCCGGCCTTCGCCGTGCCCGGCCGTCGGATCGGCGGTGGACCGCGAAGTAGTGTGGGTGCGTGGCGCCGGCCCTTCCGGCGCCGCGCTCCCGTAGCCCAATCGGCAGAGGCAGGCGACTTAAACTCGCTCGAGTCTGGGTTCGAATCCCAGCGGGAGCACCGCGACCGCGCTCCGTCAACCCGCTGCCGTTCGGCCGGAACCGGCGTTATCTTCGCGGCATGAAGGTCCTCTCCACGACATGGATCGTCGGCATCGCCGTCGGTCTCGTCTACATGCTCGGCATCGGGCTCTCCGGGCGGTGATCGGCGTGCGCATCCGGCAGCATTCACTCAGCATCTTCTTCGCCGTGCTCTTCGTGCTGGCGCTCATCGGCCAGTCGATCGCAGGGCTGATCTCCTTCAACGAGGACCAGCTCGCGCACGGCGCCGCAGTCGTGACCTGGCTCGACTTCGTGACGTCGTCGGAGTTCGTCGTCGACGTGGCCGAGAACTGGCAGTCGGAGTACCTCCAGTTCTTCCTCTTCATCTTCGCGACGATCTGGCTCGTGCAGGCCGGGTCGCCCGAGTCGAAGGAGGTCGGGCACGAGGGCATCGGCAGCGATGAAGACCAGAAGGTGGGCCGGTACGCCGAGCCGGAGTCTCCGTCGTGGGCGAAGGCCACGGGCTGGCGGCAGACGGTCTACAGCAACTCGCTCCTCATCACCATGGGCGCGATCTTCCTGCTGTCGTGGCTGGCGCAGGCGATCGCCGGGCAGACGGTGTTCAATGCGGAGCAGGCCGAGCACGGGCAGGACCTCCTCAGCTTCGGCGAGTACGTCGTCTCGGCGGACTTCTGGAACCGCACGCTGCAGAACTGGCAGTCCGAGTTCCTCGCGGTGGGCAGCATGGTGGCCCTGTCGATCGTGCTGCGCCAGCGCGGCAGCTCCGAGTCGAAGCCGGTCGGCACGCCGCATCACGAAGGAGCGGTGAGCGCCGAATAGGCGCGGCCCCCGGACGCATCCAGCGAGTTGCCGGCGCTGGTCGGGACCGCATAACGCCCTGTGCCGCGGGCGTCAAGCCGGTCCCGAACCCTCCCGCGCGGCGGCATCCTGTATGTCGTGATGACGATCGTGTACGCCGGGGGCGAGCTGCTGACCGGCGATGAGATTGCCGAGGCGTTGCTCAGCTACAGCCAGGCACTTGCACAGAGCGAGACGGCGTCGACGGTGGAGATCCCCACGCTCGACGACGACGGGGAGCGCCAGATGGTCAAGGTGCTCGTCGGGCCGGCCAGCCAGATCATGGCGAAGCCAGCCGACTCACCGTTCGGCGAGTTGCGCGACCCCGACGTGCTGGCGCATCTGGAGGCGATGACGGCACGCCTGCAGCCCATGCGAAACGTCCCGTCCACGGCATCGGCGGCCGACGACCTCCCCGATTGGGTCGAAGACCTCTGAGGCGAGCCGGTCACACGATGACGGATGCCGCAGCCCGGCCGGCCGCGGCATCCGCTCGTCGCGATTCGTGGTCCTCAGAGGATCGGCTTCCCTCCGGTGACGGCGATGCGGGCGCCCGACACGTAGCTGGCCTCATCGGAGGCGAGCAGCACGTAGACCGGCGCGAGCTCGGCGGGCTGCGCCGGGCGCTTCATCGGGACCTGCTGTCCGAAGCTCTCCACCTTCTCGGGCGGCATCGTCGACGGGATGAGCGGGGTCCACACCGGTCCAGGTGCGACGCTGTTGGCCCGGATGCCGCGCTCGGCGAGCAACTGGGCCAGGGACGCGGTCATGTTCGCGATGCCGGCCTTCGTCGCGGCGTAGGGGATCAGCGACGGCGACGGCATGTCGGAGTTCACCGAGGACGAGCCGATGATCGAGGCGCCCTCGCCGAGGTGCGGCAGCGCCGCCTTCACGAGGTGGAAGAACGCGCTCAGGTTGACCGCGATGGTGCGATCCCATTCCTCGTCGGGGATCTCCTCGAGCGTGGGGTGGTCCATCTGGAACGCGGCGTTGCTGACGAGCACATCGATGCGGCCGAACTCGGAGACCGCCTTGGCGATGACCTCCCGGCAGTGGGCGGGGTCGGCGAGGTCGCCCGAGATCGACACGGCGCGGCGCCCCGCCTCCTCGACGTGGCGGCAGGTCTCGGCGGCATCCTCGTGCTCGTCGAGGTAGCTCACGAGCACGTCGGCTCCCTCGCGCGCATAGGCGATCGCCACGGCCTTGCCGATGCCGCTGTCGGCGCCGGTGATGACCGCCACCTTCCCCTGGAGCCGCCCGGATCCCCGGTAGCTCTCCTCGCCGTGGTCGGGCTTCGGGGTCATCTCCTGCTCGGAGCCTGGAGGCTCCTGCTGCTGTGCCGGCTGGTTCATGTCGGTGCGCCCTTCTCGGTTCGTCGTGGGTCGTCTTGTTCATCCCACAAGCGCCCCACTTCGCCGACAACCGGGTTGACAGCCGGGTGTCAATCCCGCGACACGGCCGCGGCGCGCGGTTAGCGTCGGGGTGGGTCGTGCGCCCGGACGGCCCGGAGGGGAGACCAGTGTCTCGCAACGTTCGCGCCATGCGGTGCTCGCCCGAGGCGGTGTTCGAGGTCCTCGCCGACGGATGGCTCTACCCGGGCTGGGTCGTGGGCGCGTCGCGGATGCGGGCGGTGGACCGGGACTGGCCGGCCGAGCGCAGCGAGCTCCACCACTCGGTCGGCGTGTGGCCGCTGCTCATCGACGACGACACCGTGAGCCTGGAGTGGGATCCGCCACGCCGCGCCGTCGTGCGCGCCAAGGGGTGGCCCATCGGGGAGGCTCGCGTGACGATCGACGTGCGCGAGGGGTCGCGCGGATGCATCGTCCGGATCCAGGAGGAGCCGGTCGAGGGTCCGGGCAGCTGGATCCCGCGATTCCTCACGGACCCGATGCTCTACCTCCGCAACCGGGAGACCCTGCAGCGGCTGGCGTTCCTCGCCGAGGGGCGCGAGGGCGCCTCCCGGAGGCGCAGCGGGTGACCGACGTGGACGCGGTCGTCGTCGGAGCCGGGCCGAACGGACTCGCCGCGGCGGTCACGCTCGCCAGGTCGGGACTCTCGGTGCAGGTCTTCGAACGCAACGCGACGATCGGCGGTGGCGCGCGCACCTCCGAGGTCACGCTGCCCGGATTCCGGCACGACATCTGCTCGGCGGTGCATCCGATGGCCCTCGCGTCGCGATTCTTCCGCGAGTTCCAGCTCGCGCGGCGCATCGAGCTGCGGTTGCCGCCGGTCTCGTACGGGCATCCGCTCGACGGCGGCCGGGCCGGGCTCGCGTACCTCGACCTGGACCGGACCGCGGAGGCCCTCGGCCGGGACGGCGCCGCGTACCGCCGCCTGATGGCGCCGCTCGTGGCACGCGCCGACGACGTCGCCGGCTTCACGGGCAGCAACCTGCTCGGGATGCCCGCGCATCCGGTGACCGCGGTGCGGTTCGGCCTTCGGGCACTGGAGCAGGGCTCGCCCCTGTGGAACGCCCGTTTCGCGGAGGACGTCGCACCGGCGATGCTCACCGGGGTCGCGGCCCACACCATCCTGCCGATGCCGGGGGTCGCGCCGGCCGGGGCCGGACTCGCGCTCGGCACCTCCGCGCACGCCCGAGGCTGGCCGATCCCGGTCGGCGGGAGCCAGGCCATCGTGGACGCGCTCGCCGCCGACCTGCTGGCGCACGGGGGCCGGATCACCACGGATGCCGAGGTGACGGCGCTCGGCGAACTGCCATCCGCCCGCGCCATCCTCTTGGACGTGACCCCGCGGGCACTCCTCCGACTCGCCGGGCGCAGCGTGCCCGACGCCTACGCGCGGTCGCTGCGCCGCTTCCGCTACGGCAACGGGGTCGCGAAGGTGGACTTCGCCCTCTCGGGCCCCGTCCCGTGGGCCGCCCCCGGCCTCGCCGGAGCGGGGACCGTGCACGTCGGCGGCACCCGGGCGGAGATCGCGCGCGCCGAACGCGACGTGGCGCTCGGACGGCACAGTCGATCGCCGTACGTGCTCGTCTCGCAACCCTCCATCGTCGACGACTCGCGTGCGCCGGCGGGGCGGCACGTGCTGTGGACGTACACCCACGTTCCGCGCGGTTCGACGGTCGACCAGCAGGAGGCGATCACGCGGCAGATCGAGCGGTTCGCCCCCGGCTTCCGCGACCTCGTGCTCGCGGCAGCCAGCCGCACTGCGAAGGACGTCGAGCGGTACGACCCGAACTACGTCCTCGGCGACATCGCCTCGGGCACGCCGTCGATCGGACAGCTGGTTCGCCGACCGGTGTGCTCGCCCGACCCCTGGCGCACCGCCGTCCCCGGCGTGTACCTGGCGTCGGCCTCGACGCCGCCAGGGCCGGGCGTGACCGGCCTGAACGGGTGGTACGCCGCGCTGAGCGCGCTGCGGCACGAGTTCGGCGTGCGCGCGTTGCCGAATCTCTCGGTCGGATAATGCATGGTGGCGGATGACACATGGTGAGGAGCACCTGATGCACACGAGGAAGCTGGGCCAGGGCTTGGAGGTGTCGGCCGTCGGGCTGGGCGCCATGGGCATGTCGATGAGCTACGGTCCCAATCCGGGCGACCGGGACGACATGATCGGGGTGCTCCGCTACGCCGTCGAGCACGGGGTCACCTTCATCGACACGGCGGAGGTCTACGGGCCCTACGAGAACGAGGAACTCGTCGGCGAGGCGGTCGCCCCGATCCGCGACCAGGTGGTGGTCGCGACGAAGTTCGGCTGGAACATCGTCGACGGCCGGATGCAGGGCGTCGACTCCCGTCCCGAGCAGATCCGCCGTGTCGCCGAGGGGTCGCTGCAGCGCCTGAAGGTGGATGCGATCGACCTGTTCTACCAGCACCGGGTGGACCCCGACGTGCCCATCGAGGACGTCGCCGGCACGGTGGGCGAGCTCGTCGCCGAGGGCAAGGTGCGTCACTTCGGGTTGTCCGAGGCGGGCGCGGGCACCATCCGGCGTGCCCACGCCGCCTTCCCCGTCACGGCCGTGCAGAGCGAGTACTCGCTGTGGACGCGCGACCCCGAGGCGGAGGTGCTGCCGGCGTGCGCCGAGCTCGGCATCGGCTTCGTGCCGTTCAGTCCGCTGGGCAAGGGATTCCTCACGGGCACGGTCGCCCCTGACGCGACCTTCGCGCCCGACGAGATCCGCGCGCGCGTTCCCCGCTTCGCGCCCGAGAACCTCTCGGCCAACCAGGCCCTCGTCGACCACGTGCGGCAGCTCGCCGAGGCGCGCGGCGCGACGCCGGGCCAGGTGGCGCTCGCCTGGCTGCTCGCGCAGCACCCGTTCATCGTCCCGATCCCCGGAACCCGTCGTCGCGAGCGGGTCGACGAGAACGCCGGCTCGACGGCGATCGCACTGTCCGCCGATAACGTCGCCGAACTCGACGCGCTCGTGCAGCAGCTCGGCGTCGCCGGCAACCGCTACGACGACTCGGGCATGTCGATGGTCGGGCTGTGAGTCCGCCCGGGGGCAACCGCTGAGGAGGCCGTTGCGGTGCCCCGCCGACGAGGGGTCGCGCGCCGTCGCGCGAAGGGCCTAGCGTGAGCCCATGGGGGATCTGGGGGGTCAGGTCGGTGCGCCCGCGCTCTCGGCCGTGTTCGTGGTGGGTACCCGGCCCGAGGCCATCAAGATGCTGCCGGTCATCCGGGCCTTCAGCGACGGCGCGCACTTCCGCGCCATCGTGGTGTCCACGGGCCAGCACACCGAGCTCGTGGCCGACGTGCTCGCGCTCGGCGGCATCCGCCCCGACGTCACGTTCCCGCCCGGTGCGCCCGGCCGGACGCTGAACCGGCTGTTCGCCGACGTGCTCGAGGGCATGTCGGCGATGTTCGAGTCGCTGGGTCCCGGGCGCCCGTCGAACTACGGGGCACCGCCCGACGGCTACCCGGTCGCCTGCTTCGTGCACGGCGACACGTCGAGCGCCGCCGCGGCCGCGCTCGCCGCGTTCCACTCGCGCGTGCCCGTCATCCACATCGAGGCGGGTCTGCGAACGGATGACACCCTGTCGCCGTTCCCCGAAGAGCTGAACCGCCAGCTCATCTCGCGCATCGCCGCCCTCCACCTCGCGCCCACCTTCCGGAACGAGGAGAACCTCGTGCGCGAGGGGATCCCCGAGGGGAAGGTGTTCGTCAGCGGCAACACCGCCATCGACGCGCTGCTGTTCGCCGCCGAGCTGCCGGTGCCCTACGGCGTGCCCGCGCTCGAGGATCTCGAGGACGACGACGGACCCCGGCTCGTGGTGGTCACGGCGCACCGCCGCGAGAACTGGGGCGAACCGCTCGAACGCATCGCCACCGCCGTCGGCGTCCTCGCCGCGCAGTACCCCGACGTGCGCTACGTCGCGCCGCTGCATCCGAATCCGGCGGTGCAGGAGGTCATGCGCCGCCATCTCGAGGGACGGCCGAACGTGTCGCTCGTGCCGGCGATGGACTACGTGCGCTTCGCGCGGCTCCTCGGCCGGTCGACGTTCGTGATCAGCGACTCCGGCGGGATCCAGGAGGAGGCGCCGGCGCTCGGCAAGCCCGTGCTCGTGCTGCGCGAGAGCACCGAGCGCCAGGAGGGCGTGGAGGCCGGCACGGTCGAGCTCGTCGGATCGGACGTCGACCGCATCGTGGCATCCGCGGCCCTGCTGCTCGACGACCCGTTCGAGTACGCCCGGCGGTCCTCGACGTCGAATCCGTACGGCGACGGACACGCCTCGGAGCGCATCCTCCGGGTCTGCGAGCACATCGTGTTCGGCAGTGCCCCGCCGCAGCAGTTCGGGCCGGGCGTCGACCGCATGGAGGTGCTGCGCGGCGCTGGCTACCTGGAGGACACGGCCGGGTCGTTCGAGTGGCCGTCGGGTCGCGACGGGCTCGCAGAGGGACTGGGCGGCGTGGTCGATGACTGAGGATGCGCGCTGGTGGAACCTCTTCGCCGGGCTGCCGCCGGCCGTGCAGGTGGTGCTGTGGATCGCGCTCGCGGTGACGCTGACCTCCTTCTGGTCGATCTTCGCGCTCGCGTGGGCCGGCCGGAGGACCCGGCGACTGCGTGAGGGGGAGCGCTCGCCCGACCGACCCGGCGCCGACGACTTCCTCTGGGTCTTCATCGTGCCGGCGCTCGACGAGGAGGTGACCATCGCCGACAGCGTGGCGCGGCTCACGGCCGCGCGGGCGGCACGCAGCATCGTCCTGGTGGTCAACGACGGGTCGACCGACGGCACAGGCCCGATCCTGTCGGGCCTGGACGCGCCGAACCTGCGGGTGCTGACCCGGACTCCTCCCGAAGCGCGACTCGGGAAGGCGGCCGCGCTGAACGAGGCGTACCGCTACGTGCTCGAGGACGTGCTGGCGGAACCCGAGTTCGCCGGGATGGGGCACGATCGCGTCATCCTGGGCATCGTCGATGCCGACGGCCGCCTCGAGCCGCACGCGCCCGACCGTGTCGCGTGGCACTTCGCCGACCCGAAGGTGGCGGGCGTGCAGGTGCTCGTGCGCATCTACAACGCGAACCACTTCCTGACGTGGGCGCAGAACGTGGAGTTCTCGTCGTTCGGGCTCGTCTGCCAGGCGGGAAGGTCGGCGTGGGGCACGGCGAACATGGGCGGCAACGGCCAGTTCAACCGCCTCTCGGCGCTCGAGTCCATCGCCGACCAGGAGGGACCATGGCGACACCGCCTGACCGAGGACCAGGACCTGGGCGTGCGGCTCGTCCAGTCGGAGTGGACCGGCGCCCAGGAGAACGGCGCCGCCATCGACCAGCAGGGGGTGCCGCAGCTGCGCCGCCTGTTCCGACAGCGGGTGCGCTGGGCGCAGGGCGCGTGGCAGGCGCTCGGCATGGTCGGGGGCGTCGGCCGGATGCACCGCGGCTTCGTCGCGCGGACCGACGCGGTCTACTACCTCCTCACACCGCTGCTCCTCACGATCGCCGGCGTGGACTTCTTCGCCACGATCGTGCTCGCGATCGCCTACCAGGTGCCGGTCATCCCCGCCACGATCGGGTTCGCCCTGCTGTTCATCGCCTTCGGGTTCGGCCCCGGATTCCTCGCGCTGTACTTCCGGCGCCGCGGGGTCTGGGGCTTCCTCAGCTCGCTGGTCATCGCCCTGCCGTACACGGCGTACACGTGGATCATCTTCCCGGTCTACTTCGTGTCGCTCGCGCGGCACTGGTCGGGTCGCACCGGATGGACGAAGACGGCGCGGGAGGCCATCGAACCGGCCGCCGCCGCCTGACGCGCTCAGCCCAGGCGGTCGAGGCGCCGCAGGATGAGGCCCTCGCGGAGCGCCCAGGGCGACACCTCGAGCTCGTCGACCTTGAACGCCCGCATGGCCTCGGAGAGCACCACCGCGCCCGCGACGATCTGGAAGGTGCGGTCGGCGGTGATGCCGGGCAGCGCGGGACGTGCGTCGGCGGGGATCTTCGCGAGCCTGGGGGTCCAGTCGTCGAGGCCCTCACGGGTGAGCACGGAGCGCTCGGTGGAGCCGACGCCGTCCTCGACGCTGCCGGCCAACCGCGCGAGCGAGCGGATGGTCTTCGACGAGCCGACGACGTGATCGGGCGCGGGGAGCTCCCGGAAGGACCCCACGGCCTCGGCGAGCACCGCTCGGGCGTGGGCCCGCAACGCGGCGACCTGTTCGGTCGAGGGCGGGTCGTCGGGCAGGAACGCGATGGTCGAGCGTCCGGCACCGAGTGGGAGTGAGCGCGCGACATCCGGGATCTCGTCGATGCCCTGCGCGACCTCGAGCGAGCCGCCGCCGATGTCGAAGAGCAGGATCCGCTCGGCCGACCAGCCGTACCAGCGCCGCACGGCGAGGAACGTGAGCCGGGCCTCGTCGTCGCCCGACAGCACCTGCAGTTCGACGCCGGTGCGCCGCGCGACCAGGGCGAGCACCTCCTCGCCGTTCGTCGCCTCGCGGATGGCGGAGGTGGCGAACGCGAGCAGTTCGTCGATGCCCGCCTCCTTCGCGGCATCCGCTGCGCTGCCGATCGCCTCGAGGATGGCGCGGACGCCCTCGTCGCTGATGGCGCCGTCGGCTTCGAGGTAGCGCATGAGCCGGAGCACCTGCTTGTGCGACGCGGTCGGGATGGGGCGGGCACCGGGATGCGCATCGACGACGAGCAGGTGGACGGTGTTGGAACCGACGTCGAGAACCCCGAGGCGCATGGTGCGAGCGTAGCCGCTGGCGCGTGCGCGGTCGGCGGGTTTCGTGCATACTGGTCCAACTGGGACGATCGTCCCACTTCAGTCGGCGATGGAGTCGAGAGGAGCCGCGTGGTCCGCATCCCCGCGTCCGAGCGCCGCACCGCGCTCATCGAGGCGGCCCTGCGCGTGGTGTCGCGTCGCGGCATCGCCCAGGCCACGACGCGCGCGATCGTGGCCGAGGCCGGCATGAGCCTCGCGAGCTTCCACTACGCGTTCGACTCGCGCGACGAGCTCATCGACGAGCTCATCGTGACCGTGGTCGCGCGGGAGCAGCTCGCGGTCATCCCCGACCTCGTTCCCGGTCAGAGCCTCGCCGAGCTGCTCGAATCGGGCATCCTCGGCTACTTCGAGCACCTCAAGGCCGATCCCGAGCACGAGCAGGCGATGCTCGAGCTCACGCAGTACGCGCTCCGGTCGTCCGAGCGCAACGCCCTCGCACTCGCCCAGTACGCCAGGTACGTCGAGCTCGCCGAGCGCTCCCTCGAGCTGGCGGCCGACGTCGCCGAGATCGACTGGCGGCTGCCGGTCCGCGACGTGGCGCGCGTCCTCGTGGCGTTCACCGACGGACTCACCCTCACCTGGCTCGTCGATCGCGACGACGATGCCGCCCGGGCGGTCGCACGTGCGGCCGCCGATGCCCTCTCGAGAATGGCCGACCCCCGATGACGAGCCTCGACCCCGCCCCGCCCACCCCGGGGCATCCCGCGAGCGACCGGCAGCCGCTCGCCGCGCTCGCCGAACCGGTGCGCCGCGTCTCGGCCGGCTGGATCGGTGCCTTCGCGACCGTGTGGCTCGGCGTCTGGATGGCGCAGCTCACCCCGGTGCAACTGCTGCTGCCGGCGCAGATCGACGCGGTGCTGCACCCCGAGGACTGGGTCGACAGCGTGGTGGCGTTCGGCACGATCTCGGGCGTCGCCGCGGTCGCCACGATCATCGCCTACCCGCTCACTGGCGCCCTCTCCGACCGCACCACGTCGCGGTTCGGGCGGCGGCGTCCGTGGATCGTCGTCGGCGCGCTCGTGTTCGGGCTGTCGCTCGTCGCGCTCGGGCTCCAGACCGAGATCTGGGCGATCGGGGCCGCGTGGGTCGCGGCATCCGTCGGATTCTGCATCATGACGGCGGCGCTGACGGCGACCATCTCCGACCAGGTGCCGGTGAACCAGCGCGGCTTCGTGTCGGGCTGGATGTCGGCGCCGCAGGCGGTGGGCATCATCGTCGGCCTCCTGCTCGTGACCGAGCTCGTCACCGACCAGTCCCTGGGATACCTCCTGCTCGCGGTGATCCTCCTCGTGCTCGCGGTGCCGTTCCTGTTCCGCCATGACCAGCCGCTCGCGGCCGCGGAGCGTCGCCGGGTCACCGCGAAGGGCATCCTCGCCGGCTTCTGGATCAGCCCGCGCAAGTACCCCGACTTCGGCTGGACCCTGCTCAGCCGCGTGCTCGTGTCGGTCGGCAACGCGCTCGGCACGAGCCTCCTGCTGTACTTCCTGATGTTCCAGCTCGACGATCCGCACGCCGAGGACGACCTCATCGTGCTCACGCTCATCTACATGGTGTTCGTGATCCTCGCGTCGCTGCTGCTGGGGCGCCTCTCCGACCGCCTGGGCCGCCGCAAGGCGTTCGTGTTCCTCGCCTCGGGGCTCCAGGGCGTCGCGGCGCTGCTCCTCGCCTGCTTCCCCGACCTCACGGTCGCGATGGTCGCCGCCGGCATCCTCGGGCTCGGGTACGGCTGCTTCCTCTCGGTCGACCAGGCCCTCGCCACCCAGGTGCTGCCCGACGCCGCCTCGCGCGGCAAGGACCTCGGCATCATGAACATCGCCACGGCGGTGCCGCAGGCCGTCGGGCCGCTCATCGGCGCCGCGGCCGTGGTCGCCACCGGGTCCTTCGTGCTCGTCTTCGTGCTCGGCGCGATCTTCGCGTTCGCCGGGGCGCTCGCGGTCTCGCGCGTCAGGAGCGTGCGCTGATGACCCTCGACCTCGCCATGACGATCACGGGCACGGATGCCGCGCCCTGGCGTTCGCCCGAACGGTACTGGCCCGCCCTCAGCGCTGCCACCGCCGGGCTCGACGCACCCGTCGGCGCCCTCCACCTCGGGGCGCTGCGCCACAACGCGCACGACATGCTGCGCCGCGCGCACGGCACACCGATTCGCATCGCGTCGAAGTCCGTGCGCGTGCGCAGCGTCATCGAGGCGCTGCTGCGCCAGCCCGGCTACCGGGGGGTGCTCGCCTACACGCTCGCCGAGGCGCTGTGGCTCGCCGACACGGTCGACGACCTCGTCGTCGGCTATCCCACGGCGGAACGCGGCAGCATCCGTCGCCTCGCCGGCGACGCCGACCTCGCGAGCCGCGTCACCCTCATGGTCGACTCGCCCCAGCAGCTCGACCTCATCGACGCCGTGCTGCCGCCGTCGCAGCGCGAGGAGATCCGGGTCTGCCTCGAGCTCGACGCGTCGTGGCAGGCCCCGGTGCTCGGCCACCTCGGCGTGCGCCGGTCGCCCGTGCACGACCCGGCCGACGCGGGCGCGCTGGCCGCCTACATCGTGCGGCGGCCCGGCTTCCGGCTCGTCGGCATGATGTCGTACGAGGCGCAGATCGCAGGCGTCGTGAACCGCCCGGCGGGGCGCCCGGTCGACGGAGCGGTGAACCGCTGGATGCAGTCGCGTTCGCTGCCCGAGCTGCTCGAGCGCCGCGCCCGTGCGGTCGCGGCGGTGCGCGAGCACGCCGACCTCGAGTTCGTGAACGGAGGCGGCACCGGCTCGCTCGAGGCGACGGCGGCGGATGCCTCGATCACCGAGATCGCCGCGGGCTCCGGCCTCTTCGGCGGCCACCTCTTCGACGGCTACGCGCACTTCACCCCCGCACCCGCGGCGGCGTTCGCGCTCGACGTCGTGCGCTCGCCGAGCCCCGCCCACGCCACGATCCTGGGCGGCGGCTGGATCGCGTCGGGCCCGCCCGGGCCCGACCGGGTGCCGCGCATCGTCTGGCCCGAGGGGCTCGCGATGGTGCCGCGCGAGTCGGCCGGCGAAGTGCAGACGCCCGTCACCGGCGCAGCGGCCGGGCGCCTGCGTGCGGGCGACCGCGTCTGGTTCCGGCACACCAAGTCGGGCGAGCTGTCGGAGCACCTCAACGAGTTCGCCGTCGTCGACGGCGACGCGGTGGTCGACACCGTGCCCACCTACCGAGGCGAGGGGAAAGCGTTCCTGTGACGGCGAGCGGAGACCTGTGGCGCAACTGGGGCCGCACCGAGGCGGTGCGGCCGGTGCGGGTGGAACGGCCGGCCACGGCCGGGGCGGTGCAGCGGGCGGTCACCGCCGCCGCGGCATCCGGCCTGCGCGTGAAGCCCGTCGGCGCCGGCCACAGCTTCACCGGCATCGCGGTCGCCCCCGACGTGCAGCTCGACCTCGGCGACCTCACGGGCGTCATCGACGCGGAGGTCGCGACCGGGCGGGTCACGCTCGCCGCGGGTACCCGCCTGCACCAGCTGCCCGCCCTGCTCGCCCCCTACGGCCTCGCGCTGCCGAACATGGGCGACATCGACCGGCAGACCATCGCCGGTGCGACGTCCACCGGAACCCACGGCACCGGGCTCGGCTTCGGCGGCCTCGCGACGCAGATCGTCGCGGCGAAGCTCGTGACCGGCACCGGCGAGCTCCTCACCGTCAGCGAGACCGAGCGGCCCGAGCTGCTGCCCGCCGTGCGCGTCGGCCTGGGCGCCCTCGGCGTGCTCGTCGAGGTGACGCTGCAGCTGGTGCCCCGGTTCGCGCTCCACGCCGTCGAGCGCCCCGAGCCGTTCGGGCTCGTGGTCGACGAGTGGCTCGACCGGGTGCGCGCGCACGACCACTTCGAGTTCTACTGGTTCCCGCACACCGACACGGCCCTGACGAAGACGAACACCCGGCTGCCGGCCGACGCGCCTCGCAAGCCGCTCGGGCGCGTCTCGCGCTGGGTGGACGACGAGCTCGTCGCCAATGGACTGTTCGGGGCCGCCTGCCGCGCCCTCACGGTCGCACCCCGTCTCACTCCGCACCTCGCCTGGCTCACCGACAAGCTCAGCGGCAACCGCGACTTCACCGACTTCTCGCCGTCGGTGTTCACCAGTGCGCGCCGGGTGCGATTCCGCGAGATGGAGTACGCCATCCCGCTCGAGGCCGTGCCGGATGCGGTGCGCGAGGTGCGGGCGCTCATCGAGCGGAAGGGGTGGAACATCACCTTCCCGATCGAGGTGCGCGCCGCGGCATCCGACGACAACTGGCTCTCGACGGCGCACGGCCGGGACACCGGCTACATCGCGGTGCACCGCTACTACCGCGAGGACCCGCGGGAGTACTTCGCCGCCGTGGAGGAGATCATGCGCGGCCTCGGGGGCCGCCCGCACTGGGGCAAGATGCACACGCAGACGGGCGAGACGCTGCGCGACGTGTACCCGCGGTTCGACGACTTCGTGCGGGTGCGCGACGAGCTCGACCCCGAGCGCCGCTTCGCGAACGCCTACCTCGATCGGGTGCTCGGGGGCGTGTCGACGGATGCCGCGGCTACGGAGTCCGCCGACGCAGCGTGACCGATCCCAGCACGATCGAGCCGATGATCCACGCGATCACGACGAGGAGCTTCGTGATGATCCACGCGGTGTCCTCGTCGCCGGTCGAGACGGCATTCAGCGCGTCGATCGCGTAGGTGAGCGGCAGCCATCCGCTGATCGCCTCGAGGCCCGCCGGCAGTTGGTCGGTGGGCAGGAAGATGCCGCCGAGCAGCACCTGCGGGAAGACGAACACCGGCAGGAACTGCACCACCTGGAACTCGGTGCGGGCGAACGCGCTCGCGAGGAGGCCGAGGGCCGTGCCGAGCAGGGCGTCGCAGATGGCGACCGCGAACAGCAGCACCAGCGACCCCTCGATCTCGAGCCCGCACACCCAGACCGCGAACGAGACCGCGATCGCGGTCTGGAAGATCGCGAGGAACCCGAACGCGAGCGCGTAGCCGAGGATGAAGTCGCCCTTGCCGAGCGGCATCGAGAACAGTCGCTCGAGGGTGCCGCTGCGCCGCTCGCGCAGGGTCGCGATGCTCGTGACGAGGAACATCACGATGAACGGGAAGAGCGCCAGCATCGCCGGGCCGATCGAGGCGAAGGTGTCGGTGTCGGTGAACATCCAGGCGACGAGGCCGATGAGGAGGCTCGGCACCACGAGGAGCAGGCCGATGGTGCGCGGGTCGTGCCGGATCTGCGAGAGCACCCGGCCGGTGGTCGCGAACGTGCGCGCGAGGTTCATCGTGCCGTCTCCCGCCCCGACTCGGGTCGCAGGTCGGGTTCGCCGCGCTCGATGAGCCGCAGGAACCCGGTCTCGATGTCGTCGGTGCCGGTGGCCTCGAGCACCCCGGGCACGGTGTCGTCGGCGAGCAGGGCGCCGTCGCGCATGAGCAGCAGGCGGTCGCAGCGCTTGGCCTCGTCCATCACGTGGCTCGACACCAGCAGCGTGGCCCCGTCGGCGGCGAGCCGGTGGAAGAGGTCCCAGAGCTCGACGCGCAGCACGGGGTCGAGCCCGACGGTCGGCTCGTCGAGCACGAGCACCTCGGGGGCGCCGAGGAGGGCGGCGGCGAGCGACACGCGTCCGCGCTGGCCGCCCGAGAGCGCGCCGGCGAGGCGGTCGGCCACCGAGCCGAGGTCGGTGCGCTCGATGACGGCGTCGATGTCGGATGCCGGTGCGCCGAGGATCCGGCGGAAGTAGGCGAGGTTCTGCCGCACCGTGAGGTCGTCGTACACGCTCGCCTGCTGGGTGACGTAGGCCAGGCGGGTGCGGAGCTCCCGGGAGCCGGCCGGGAGGCCGAGCACCTCGATGCGGCCGGAGTCGACCACCTGCACGCCGACGATGGCGCGCATGAGGGTGGTCTTGCCGCTGCCGCTCGGTCCGAGGAGGCCGACGATGCGACCCTTCGGCACGGTCAGCGAGAGCCCGTGCAGCACCGGGATGCGGGAGCGGCGCACGTGCAGGTCGTCGACGACGATGGCCGGCGGCGCCGCGGCATCCGCGTTATTCACCATGTGCTGAATTGTGCGCGCGCACCGGGACGCTGTCAAGCACCGGACCGGTGCCCGTGAGGTGCCATTGCACCGCCGGACCGACGCGCGCCACGATCTCGTCGTCGCTCATGGACGCCACAGGATCGAACGCCAGGACGTAGCGCAGCATGATCACGCCCACGAGCTGCGAGGCGGCCAGCTGCGCTCGCAGTTCGGCGTCGGCCTCGTCGGCGATGCGGCCCGCCAGACGGTGCATGATCTCCCGGCGCAGGAACTCCCGGAGCATGCGCGCGACCGGGCCGTGCCCGATCGCCGAGCGCATGGCCGCCGTCGCCGCAGGACGCACCGCGGGGTTGTCCCACGCGACGAGCACCGTGCGCACGAGCCTGGCCCCGAGCTCCTCGAGGGGGCCGTCGAGCGCGCCCTGCACGAGGCGGTCGGGGCGCAGCGGCACCGCGACGACCTCCACCACGAGCGCCGACTTGTCCTCGAAGTAGTGGTGCACGAGCGACGGGTCCACCCCGGCACGGCGGGCGATCGAGCGGATGGACGCGCCCTCATAGCCGCGCTCGCCGAACTCCGCGGCGGCGGCGTCGAGGATCCGGGCCTTCGTGTCGTCGCGGTTCGCGCCTCGTGGGCGTCCGCGTCGTCGCGGCTCTGCACGCTGCTCCACACCGCGAGCCTACGCCCGGCGGTGCCCGCGGTTCCCTCCGAGTCTCATGGGAAGCCCACTGGTGCCCCCTGCCCGCTCGGTAGGATGAGAGCACCCCCGATCGTCGCTGGAGCGCTAGGAGTCCGTGCCATGGAATGGCTGATCCCCGTCATCATCGTCGTCGCGCTCGTGGTGATCATCGGGATCTACCTCTGGGCGACCTACAACTCCCTCGTGACCCTCAATGTCCGCGTCGACGAGGCGTGGAGCGACATCACGGTGCAGCTCAAGCGCCGGGCCGACCTCATCCCCAACCTGATCGAGGCGGTCAAGGGCTACGCGGCCCACGAGAAGTCCGTCTTCGAGAACGTCACCCGCGCGCGCGCCGAGACGCTGCAGGCGCAGGGGCCGGCCGAGGCGGGCGCAGCCGAGAACCACATGCAGCAGGCGCTGAAGTCGATCTTCGCGGTCGCCGAGGCGTACCCGCAGCTGCAGGCCAGCCAGAACTTCCTCCAGCTGCAGTCCGAGCTGGTCGACACCGAAGACAAGATCCAGGCGTCGCGCCGCTTCTACAACGGCGGCGTGCGCGAGCTCAACACGAAGATCAAGGTGTTCCCCAACACCCTGTTCGTGCGCGGCCTGGGCTTCCACGAGCGCGACTTCTTCGAGGTCACGGAGCCTGCGGCCATCGCAGAGCCGCCGCGCGTGCAGTTCTAAGGGCCGGCGTTGTACCGAGCGATCGCCAGGAACAAACGCAACACCGTCTTCATCATCCTGTTCTTCCTGGCCATCATCGGCGGGCTCGGATGGCTCGCTGCGTGGGTCTACCAGGACCCCACGATCGTGATCGTCACCGTCGTGATCGCGAGCGCCTACGCGCTGTTCCAGTACTTCACCGCCGACCGGCAGGCGCTCGCCATGTCGGGCGCGATCGAGTTGCGGAGCAAGGCCGACCACCCACGGCTGTGGCGCACCGTCGAGAACCTCTCCATCGCCACGGGCACGCCGATGCCGCGGGTGTTCGTCATCTCCGACCCGGCGCCCAACGCCTTCGCCACCGGCCGTGACCCCGAGCACGCCGTGGTCGCCGCCACCACCGGCCTGCTCGAGCTCCTGGACGACGCCGAGCTCGAGGGCGTCATGGCCCACGAGCTCGGGCACGTGCGCAACTACGACATCCGGCTGTCGATGATCGTGTTCGGCCTCGTCGTGGCAGTCGGGTTCATCTCCGACATGTTCGTGCGCATGACCTTCTTCGGCCGCAACAACAACAGCAACGGCAATCCGATCCTCCTGGTCGTGGGCCTCGTCGCCATGCTCATCGCCCCGCTCGTCGCCAGCCTGGTGCAACTGGCGGTCTCGCGTCAGCGCGAGTACCTGGCGGACGCCACGGGCGCGATGACGACCCGTCACCCCGACGCACTGGCGAGCGCCCTCGAGAAGCTCGAGCAGTACGGCCGGCCGATGCGACGCCAGAACACGTCGATGGCCCATCTCTGGATCGCGGATCCGCTGAAGCCGGGCGTGGTCGGCCGCCTCTTCGCGACGCACCCGCCGATCGCCGAGCGCGTGAAGCGGCTCGAGCAGATGGGCGGCGCCTTCTAGGCCGGTCGCCTGTCGTCGCGACTCACGCCGCCGACGCGAGCTCGGCGCGGAGGGCGGGCGCGAGGTCGCCGCGGTCGGCCACCTCGATGCCGTCGAGCCCCTGCCAGGCGGCCGCCCGCCACAGCACGGGCACGAGCCGCGCCGCGGCGTCGGCCGGGGCGCCGGACTCGGACCAGGCCGACTGCACGCGCAGCACCTTGGCCTTGCGGTCGCTCTTGAGGTCGACGCGGCCGACCACGTCGTCGTCGATGAGGACGGGCAGCGAGTAGTAGCCGAACTTGCGATCGGGTTCGGGCGTGTAGATCTCGATGCGGTAGTGAAAGTCGAACAGGCGCTCGGTGCGCGGCCGGAACCAGACCACGGGGTCGAACGGCGAGAGCACGGTCGCCCCCTCGACGCGGCGCGGCCGTCGCGCCTCGCGATGCAGCCAGGTCGGCGTCGGTCGCGTGCCGGTCGTCCACCCGGGCACCTGCACAGGGAGCAGCACCCCGGCGTCTTCGAGGTCGCGGATCGCCGCGCGCACGGGCGCGCGCTTCATGCGCCAGTAGTCGGCCAGGTCGGCCTCGGTGGCGATGCCGAGGGCGGATGCCGCGCGGCCGATGAGTTCGCGCACCGCGTCGGCCTCGGCAGGTGCCTCGCCGAGCAGCTCGGGCGCGAGCGCCTGCTCGGGCAGTGCATAGACCCGCTCGAACCGCCGCCGTTCGATGCAGACGACCTCGCCGACCCGGAACATCCACTCGAGCGTGCGCTTGACGTCGGACCAGCCCCACCACGGGCCGCGACGCTCGTTCGCGTCGTGCTCGATGTCGCTCGCCCGCATCGGCCCGTTGGCGCCGAGCTCGCCGCGCAGCCAGTCGGCGAGCGGACGGTTCTCGACGAGCCACCCGCCCCAGTCGCTGCCGACGCGGCGGTGCTCCTCGCGCCGGAACTCGAAGAGCGGCCACAGCTCGCGCGGGATGAACGCAGCCTGGTGCGCCCAGTACTCCACGGTGCGGCCCCGTCGGCCGGTGGTGAGGCGGTCGAGGACCTGCCGGTCGTAGTCGCCGATCCGGCTGAAGCCGGGGAGGTAGTGACTGCGCTCGAACACGTTGACCGAGTCGATCTGCAGCAGCCCCAGCCGGTCGATCACCGAGGCGACCTGGCGCGTGCCGGGTGACTCCGGCACGGGGCGACCGAAGCCCTGGGCCGCGAGGGCGATGCGGCGGGCGAGCGCGGGGGAGACGGTGTCGACCATGGTGCCCCGACCCTATACGCGACCACCGACGGCGCGCGCAAGCATGCCGTTCGCCGCATGCGGCCCGCCTAGACTGGAGCGATGACGGAGTCGGCGGGGAAGGCTCGGGGCGGGTTCATCGGCAGGCGCCAGGCGGGCGGCCGGGAGACGCCGCCCACGACGCGCCGGGACGCCTCCGAATCGGTGCCCTTCGGCATGCGCCTCGCCGCCGCCTGGTCGTGGCGCCTCCTCCTCGTCGGCGGCGTCCTCGCCGTCGTCATCTTCCTCATCATCCAGCTTCGGCTCATCGTCATCCCGCTGCTCGTGGCCGTGCTCCTCGGCGCGCTGCTCGTGCCGTTCTCGAAGTTCCTGCAGCGCCACCGCTGGCCGAAGTGGCTCGCCGTCACCGTCGCGATGCTCACCGCCCTGGTCATCGTCGGCGGACTGCTCGCCGTCGGCATCACGTTCATCGCCCGGGGCGCCAGCGACCTCGCGGAGCAGTCGGTCGTGGCGTGGGACGACTTCCGCGACTGGCTGCTGCAGGGGCCATTCCACATCACCGAGCAGCAGCTCAACGACTGGATGGCGCAGATCGCGTCCTCCGTGCAGGAGGACAGCGGCATCCTCGTGAGCGGCGCGCTCTCGCTCGGGTCGACGCTCGGGCACTTCCTCGCCGGCACGCTGCTCACGCTCTTCGCGACGCTCTTCATCCTGATCGACGGGCGGGGCATCTGGCGCTGGATCGTCGGCGTCTTCCCGCGCCGCGCACGGGCCGCCGTCGACGGCGCCGGGCTCGCCGGGTGGAACACGCTGCAGAACTTCGTGAAGGTGCAGATCCTCGTCGCCACCATCGACGCGATCGGCATCGGCCTCGGCGCGTTCTTCCTGGGCGTCCCGCTGGCGGTGCCCATCGCCATCCTCGTCTTCCTCGGCTCGTTCATCCCGATCGTCGGTGCGGTCGTGACCGGCGCCCTCGCCGTCTTCGTCGCCCTCGTCTACAACGGGCCGGTCATCGCGCTCATCATGCTCGGCATCGTGCTGCTCGTGCAGCAGGTCGAGGGCCACGTGCTGCAGCCGCTCATCATGGGCACGGCCGTGAAGGTGCATCCGCTCGGCGTCGTCGTCGCCGTCGCGACCGGTTCCCTCCTCGCCGGCATCCCCGGCGCCCTGTTCGCGGTGCCCGTCGCCGCGGTGCTCAACGTCATGATCAACTACGTGTCATCCGGGAGCTGGAAGGGCGACGCCGCCCCACCGCCCGACGAGGTGCGATCTCCGCTCTGGCGCACCGTGCCGCAGCGGCCGGGCTACCAGCGAGGAGAATGAACACGTGATCACCACCATTCCGGGGCCCGGCCTCGCCCAGTTCGAGGACGCGCGCGAGATCGTGGCCCGCGTGGCCCGCCGCACGCCGATGGAGACCTCCCGGTTCCTCGCCGACCGGCTCGGCGTGCCCGTGTACCTGAAGTGCGAGAACCTCCAGCGCACCGGCTCCTACAAGCTGCGCGGGGCGTACCACCGCATCTCGGCACTGAGCGCCGAGGAGCGCGCGCGCGGCGTCGTCGCGGCCTCGGCCGGGAACCACGCGCAGGGCGTCGCCTACGCGGCCCGCGAGCTCGGCATCCGCGCCACGATCTTCATGCCCGTCGGCGTGGCCCTGCCGAAGCTCGATGCGACCCGCCAGTACGGCGCCGACGTCGTGCTCCAGGGCGACTCGATCGGCGAGACCCTCGAGGCGGCCACCGCCTTCGCCGCAGAGACGGGCGCCGTGGTCATCCCGCCGTTCGACCACCCCGACGTGATCGCGGGTCAGGGCACGCTCGGCCTCGAGATCCTCGAACAGGCTCCGGATGCCACGACCATCGTCGTGCCGATCGGCGGCGGTGGCCTCGCCGCGGGCATCGCCAGCGCGGCGAAGCAGCAGGCCGCGCGCGAGGGCCGCACCATCCGCATCGTCGGGGTGCAAGCCGAGAACGCAGCGCCCTACGTCGCCTCCCTCGCCGCGGGGCAGCCCAGGCAGGTGCCGGTCGTGCCGACGATCGCCGACGGCATCGCGGTGTACCGCCCGGGCGAGCTCAACTTCGCGATCATCCGGGAGGCGATCGACGAGGTCGTCACGGTCTCGGAGGACGACATCGCCCGTGCGCTCCTGGTGCTCCTCGAGCGGGCCAAGCTCGTCGTCGAGCCGGCGGGCGCGGTCGCGGTCGCGGCCATGATGACGGGCGCCGTGCCGACCGACGGGCCCATCGTGGCCGTGCTGTCGGGGGGCAACATCGATCCGCTGCTCATGCAGCGCGTCGTCGCGCACGGCCTCAGCGCGTCCGACCGCTACCTGACGATCAGCGTCGGGCTGCCCGACCGGCCCGGCCAGCTCGCCCGCGTCGCGGGGCTGCTCGCCGAGGCGAACGCCAACGTCATCGAGGTGCTGCACACCCGGCACGGATCGGGGTTGCAGATCTCCGAGGTCGAACTCCGGCTCTCGGTCGAGACCCGCGGACCCGAGCACCGCGAGCATGTCGTCGAGGTGCTGCGCCGCGCGGGGTACGAGCCGCGGGTCGAGACCGACTGATCCTCGCTCCCCGTCACCGGGGACGCCCCGACGACGACGGCCCCCGCGCAGTGCGCGGAGGCCGTCGGATCGTTTCGGGCGGGATGCGTCCTACTGGCCGCCCCAGGTCTCGACGCCGGTGACCTCCACCGAGATCTCGCGCCCGTTCGGCGCGGTGTAGGTGGTGCGGTCGCCGACCTTCAGGCCGATGATCGCGGCGCCGAGCGGGGACTGCTCGCTGAACACGTCGAGCTCGGAGTCGCCGGCGATCTCGCGGCTGCCGATGAGGAAGGTCTCCTCGTCACCGGCGATGACGGCGGTGATGACAGTGCCGGGCTCCACGACGCCCGACGACTGGGGCGCCTCGCCGACCTGGGCCGTGCGCAGCAGCTCCTTCAGCTGGCGGATGCGCGCCTCCTGCTTGCCCTGCTCGTCCTTCGCGGCGTGGTACCCGCCGTTCTCCTTGAGGTCACCCTCTTCACGCGCGGCCTCGATGCGCTTGGCGATCTCCTCGCGACCATGCGTGGAGAGCTCCTCGAGCTCGGCTGCGAGTCGGTCGAAGGCCTCCTGCGTGAGCCAGGTGACGGTGGCGTCCTGCGCCATGGTGCACTCCTGAGATAGACGTGTCGCCCCGGCAGCTGCCGAGGCGAATGCCCCATATTAGGTGAGCCAGCAGCGCGAAATCAAACCCGTGTTCGCTTCGCGCGCAACGCGTACGGTGTCGGTGAACGTGCGCAGATGGCGGTCGGATGCCGGGATCTCGACGACCTTCCAGCCGACCACGGTGAAGTCCTCGTCGTAGGCCTGCACGATGCAGGCCGTCTCGTTGCCGGGCGGCACCGAGAGGGTCCAGCTGACCTCCACCGCGCGTTCGTCGTTGAGCAGCCGGTGACCGGTGTCGATGGCCTCGACCGAGGGCTTCTGGCCGTCGAGGCCCGCCCACACGACCCAGGCGATCAGCACGACCGCGAAGGCGATCGCCCCGCCGATCAGGAGCAGCCGGTCGCGGGTGCGATTGGTGCGGGTGCGACCGTAGCGTGCGGCGAGCGTGTCGGACTGCTGCTCGGACACGGCCACGGCTCCTTCCCACGTCGATCGTCTAGGCTTGGCATCCAGCCTAGCCGCCCCCGCGAAGCCGAAATCCGCTGCGAAAGTGAGTCCGATGCTCGTCGTGCCCGCCTGCCCCATCGACGGAGCGCACTCGTGATCGCCGCCGACCCGCGCCTCCTCGTCCAGGCGGCCGAGGAGGAGTTCGATCCGAACACCGTGACGCCCGGCATCTGGGGGTTCGTCCTCACGTTCCTCGTCATGGTCGTCGTCGTGCTGCTCGTGCTCGACATGGTGCGTCGCATCCGCCGGGTGAACTACCGCGCCGAGGTGCGGGAGCAGCTCGAGGCCGAGCGTCGTGAGGAGGAGCTCCACGAGCTCGAGGACGGCTTCGCCGGGCCGGATGCCGCGGAGCCCCCGATCGCGAAGGCGCCGCCGGCCGACGAGGCCCGGCCTGCGGCATCCGACGACGACGAGGGCCAGCCGCCCGTCCGCTGACGACCCGCGCGGCGGCGGTCCGACTCCCGTGCCGGGCCGCCGTCGGAGGGCTCAGCCCACGTGGTAGACGGGGTGCATCGCGATGATGAGCGTCGCCGTCCAGTGGCACATGAACGCCAGCACCGTGCAGGCGTGGAAGATCTCGTGGAACCCGAACCGGCCGGGCCACGGGTTGGGCTTCTTGAGGCCGTAGACGATCGCCCCGGCCGTGTACAGCAGCCCGCCCACGATCACGAGCACCATCATCGCCACGCTCGCCGCCAGCAGGTCGCCGAGGTACATGACCGCCGCCCACCCGAGCAGCAGGTAGAGGGGCACGTAGAGCCAGCGCGGCGCCATGATCCAGAACACGCGGAAGCCGATGCCGATGAGCGCGCCGGCCCACACGATGCCGAGCAGCAGCCACCCCTTGTCGGGCGGCAGGGCGAGGATCGCGAGCGGGGTGTACGTGCCCGCGATGAGCAGGAAGATGTTGGCGTGGTCGATGCGCTTCAGGATGAGCTTGGTTCGCGGCTTCCAGTCGAACCGGTGGTACAGCGCGGAGTTGCCGAAGAGCAGCATCGACGTGAGGGTGAAGACCGCCGACGCCCACTTCGCCGGGGCGCCCTCGGCGAGCACGATGAGCACCACGCCCGCGATGATCGTCACCGGGAAGGTGCCCGCGTGGATCCATCCGCGCCAGGTGGGCTTCACGTCGGCGGGCTGGGCCAGCGCGTCGTCGAGGAGCGGGATGTTGGGCAGGTCGGACCCGTGCTCGTCGCGGCTGACCGCGAGGTCCGACGTGTCGTCGGGCGCGACCGGGCGGCTGAGCTCCTCCGCGAGGTCGGCGGACTCGTGGCGGCGCTTCGGGGTCATGCACACAGCGTAGGCCAACGCCCGTCGTCCTCGGCTGTGAGTCCCCGCGACGGCGGAGCGGTAGCGTAGTGCCGTGCAGACCAGCGATCAGCCCCTCGGTCGCGGCATCCTCTATCGCCTCTATGGGAACCGCCTCCGGCGCGGACTCGACCCAGCCGCGCTGCCCCGGCACGTCGCCATGATCATCGACGGCAACCGGCGGTGGGCCCGGCAGCTCGGGTACGACAGCGCCGCGCACGGCCATCGCGCCGGCGCCGCGAAGATGCGTGAGTTCCTGGAGTGGTGCGACGACCTCGGCATCTCCGTCGTCACGCTCTACCTGCTCTCCAGCGACAACCTCGGCAACCGGCCCAGCGCCGAGCTCGCCGACCTGATCGAGATCATCGCCGAGCTCGCCGAGGAGCTCTCGCACTATCGCGACTGGCGGGTCCAGCACGTGGGGTCGGATGCCGGCCTGCCCGCGCCGCTCGTGGCCGCACTCGACGCCGCCGAGCACCGCACGGCCGACAAGCGGGGGCTGCACGTGAACCTCGCGGTCGGGTACGGCGGACGCAAGGAGATCACCGACGCGATGCGCTCCATCGTCGCGGCGCACCACGCCGAGGGGCGGAGCCTGGAGGACCTGGCCGAGCGACTCACCCCCGACCTCATCGGCGAACACCTGTACACCGGCGGCCAGCCCGACCCCGACCTGGTGATCCGCACGTCGGGGGAGCAGCGCCTCAGCGACTTCATGCTGTGGCAGGCCGCGCACAGCGAGTTCTACTTCGTCGAGGCGCTCGGGCCCGACCTCCGGCAGGTCGACTTCCTCCGCGCGCTGCGCGACTACGCGAAGCGCCACCGCAGATTCGGCGGGTGAGAACGCTCACACACCGGCTGGGGTCTGTCATGATATGGCTCGGAGAAGGGGGCGTACGTGACCATCGACGCATTCATCGCCGGGTTCACCGATGAGCCCGGGTACCTCGACTACGGCCGGTTCGGCCCGCTCGCGACCGCCGCCGCCGAGGAGTCCTTCGCGCTCACCCAGGTGCTCCAGCGCGCGCGCCACGGCAGTGTCGACGTGTTCGCCGAGCAGGACGCGCGGGTGCGCGCCGCGGCATCCGCGTTGCTCGGCTTCCCCGCGGACGCGATCGTGTTCCAGCCGAACACCTCGCAGGGGCTCATGCACGCCATGTTCGGGCTCACGGGCAGCGTGCTCCTCTCGCCCGGAGAGTTCCCGAGCGTGCCCATCGCGGCCGTTCGAGCACAGGAGGCGCTGCACGCCGTGCAGCCGGCATGGCTCGAGACCGACCACGGCAAGGTGACCCCCGGCCAGATCCGCGAGCAGCTGGAGTCGAACGTCGCGGCGGTCGCCGTGAGCCTCGTTGACTCCCGCACGGGCTACCTCTGCGACATCGAGGGCATCCGCCAGGTGATCGGCGACCGGCTGCTCATCGTCGACGCCATCCAGGGCTTCGGGGTCGTGGACGCGCCGTGGGAGGCGGCCGACGTCGTCGTGACGGGCGGCCAGAAGTGGTGCCGCGCCGGCTGGGGCACCGGCTTCATGGCGCTGTCGCCGCGAGCCCTCGAACGACTCACCCCCGTGTTCTCGGGCTTCACCGGCACCGAGGAGGCGGAGCCGTGGGACCACGTGCCGCCGCCCGCTCCGGGTGCCCGCGCGTACCGCGTGTCGAACCCCGACCCCATCGCCGAGGCCCGCTTCGCGGCCGCGCTCGAGGACATCGCGCAGGCCGGCGTGCCCGCGATCAACACCGCGGTGACGGAGCGGGTGAGCCGGGTGATCGAGCTGGCCGACGAGTTCGCCGTGCCCGTGGTGAGCTCACGCGACGAGCAGGAGCGCGCCGGCATCGTCGTGCTCGAGCCGCCGGCGGGACAGGTCACCTACCTGACCGCCTCGATGCACAACCATGGCGTGACGGCGACCACGCGGCAGGGTCAGGTGCGCCTCAGCGTGCACGCGGCCACCAGCGAGGAGACGCTCGACATGCTCCGCGCCGCGTTCGTGTCGTACGGCACGGCCGCGTCGTACTGAGCCGGGCCGCCTGCGCCGGCGCCGCGGCATCCGCTCGGCGACGCATGCACTCGTCCGCGGCATCCCGCCGTCGGCGTGTGAACACGGTGTGAACTGTTCGCGTGTCGGACCGACCGGTGTCGGATGCCCGACGTACGCTCAACCCATCGGGCAAGGTGTCCGATCGAGTCGGCTCGTGAACCGCTCGTAGGAGGATCGCCGGCCGGCGCGAGAGCCGAGCGGAACGCTCGGGGCAGGAGCGGTCGTGGCCTCACTCGAAACCTCCCAGTCCGTCGGTCGGTCGTCGAATCGAAAGATGCGGCCGGATGCCTCGGCGCCCACGGGCGCCGCGCAGTCCGAGCGGACGTACGTGCTCGACACCTCGGTGCTCCTGTCGGACCCCCGGGCGCTGTTCAGGTTCGCCGAGCACGCGGTGGTCCTTCCCGTCGTCGTCATCACGGAACTCGAAGCCAAGCGCAACGACCCCGAGATCGGGTACTTCGCGCGCCAGTCGCTGCGGATCCTCGACGAGCTGCGCGTCGAGCACGAACGGCTCGACTTCCCGATCCCGGTGGGCGACGGCGGCTCGCTGCGGGTGGAGCTCAACCACTCGAGCCCCTCGGTGCTGCCGAGCGGACTCCAGCTCGGCGACAACGACTCCCGCATCCTCGCCTGCGCGGCGAACCTCGCCAACGACGGCGTCGCCGTGACCGTGGTCTCGAAAGACCTGCCGCTCCGCGTCAAGGCCGCGTCGATCGGCCTCGATGCCCAGGAGTACCGGGCCGAGCTCGCCCTCGACTCCGGGTGGACGGGCATGGCCGAGCTGTCGCTCGGCTCCAACGACATGGCGAAGCTCTACGAGCACGAGCGCATGACGACCGACGAGGTGCAGGGCATGCCCGTGAACACCGGGCTCGTCATCCACTCCGAGCGCGGCTCCGCGCTCGGGCGCGTCGTCGGCGAGCGCGAGGTCCGGCTCGTGCGCGGAGACCGCGACGTCTTCGGCGTGCACGGTCGCTCGGCCGAGCAGCGCCTCGCGATCGACCTGCTCCTGGACCCCGAGGTCGGCATCCTCTCGCTCGGCGGTCGGGCCGGCACCGGAAAGTCGGCCCTCGCCCTCTGCGCCGGGCTCGAGATGGTGCTCGAACGCCAGCAGCACAAGAAGATCATGGTGTTCCGCCCCCTGTACGCGGTCGGTGGCCAGGAGCTCGGCTACCTGCCCGGCGACCAGGGCGAGAAGATGAACCCCTGGGGCCAGGCCGTGTTCGACACGCTCGGCTCCGTCGTCTCCGACAACGTGCTCGAGGAGGTCGTCGATCGGGGCATCCTCGAGGTGCTGCCGCTGACGCACATCCGCGGGCGCTCCCTGCACGACGCGTTCGTGATCGTCGACGAGGCGCAGTCGCTCGAGCGCAACGTGCTGCTCACGGTGCTCTCGCGCATCGGGCAGAACTCGCGGGTCGTGTTGACGCACGACGTCGCGCAGCGCGACAACCTCAGGGTGGGCCGCCACGACGGCGTCGCGAGCGTGATCGAGACGCTGAAGGGGCATCCGCTGTTCGCCCACATCACGTTGACCCGCTCGGAGCGCTCGGCCATCGCGGCGCTCGTGTCGGAGATGCTCGACGGGGCGGAGCTGACCTAGGCGGACGCGGACACCTCGCTCCCGGCCGCACCGGCGGAGGAGATCTGCGCAGAGGGAGGACCGGCGACCAGCCCTCCTCCTCCGCTCACGCGGATCTCGTCCCCCGGAGGCGACGAGACGGTGACGACGCAACGACGCGCGGGGGACCGCATGGCGCCACCGCGCAAGGGGGTTCCACCTTCGCCGCTGGCGCGCTTGGCTCGGAGCATGAGGGTGCCGCGGATCGAGTCGGAGGCGCTGAACGGTGCCACCTACAACCCTGAGCAGCGCCTGCTCACCGTGGAGTTCGAGTCGGGCTCGGTCTACGAGTACCTCGACGTGGAGCCCGAGCTGTTCGCCGAGCTCGAGGCGGCGCAGCCGCATCCGTGGCGGGTGGTCGGAGCGCGCGTGAAGGAGCACGACTACCGCCGGCTGCGGTGACGGGTGACGCAACGCGGAACGCCCGCCATGAGGGCGGGCGTTCCGGTGGAACAACGGAGCGTCGGCGGGTCAGGCCTGCGGCGGGCGCGTCATCGACAGCAGGTCGAGTGCGGCGTCGAGCTGCTCCTCGGTGAGCTCGCCCCGCTCGACGTAGCCGAGGTCGATCACCGCCTCGCGCACCGTGATGCCCTTGGCCACGGAGTGCTTCGCGATCTTCGCGGCGGCCTCGTAGCCGATGAGCTTGTTGAGCGGCGTGACGATCGAGGGCGACATGCCGGCGAGGGCGGTGGCGCGCTCGACGTTGGCCTCGAGGCCGTCGATCGTCTTGTCGGCCAGCACCCGCACCGAGTTGGCGAGCAGCCGGATCGACTCGAGCAGCGCGGTGCCCATCACGGGGATCTGCACGTTGAGCTCGAATGCTCCGGATGCCCCGGCCCAGGCGATCGTGGCGTCGTTGCCGATGACGCGCGCCGCGACCATGAGCACGGCCTCGGGCACGACGGGGTTCACCTTGCCGGGCATGATTGACGAGCCCGGCTGCAGGTCGGGGATCGACAGCTCGCCGAGGCCGGTGTTCGGGCCGGAGCCCATCCAGCGCAGGTCGTTCGCGATCTTGGTGAGGCTCACGGCGATGGTGCGCAGCGCCCCGGATGCCTCGACGAGGCCGTCGCGGTTGGCTTGCGCCTCGAAGTGGTCGACGGCCTCGGTGATCGGCAGCTCGGTCTCCTGCTGCAGGAGCTCGATCACGAGCTGCGGGAAGCCGGCGGGCGTGTTGATGCCCGTGCCGACGGCGGTGCCGCCGAGCGGGACCTCGGCGACGCGGGGGAGGGCCGAGCGCACGCGCTCGATGCCGAGGCGCACCTGGCGGGCGTAGCCGCCGAACTCCTGGCCGAGGGTGACGGGCGTCGCGTCCATGAGGTGGGTGCGACCGGCCTTGACGACACCGGCCCACTGCTCGGCCTTCGCCTCGAGCGCGACCGCGAGGTGGTCGAGCGCGGGGATCAGGTCGTCGATGAGCGCGGCGGTCACCGCGATGTGCACCGACGTGGGGAAGACGTCGTTCGACGACTGCGACGCGTTGACGTGGTCGTTGGGGTGCACGGGCGAGCCGAGCTTCTGCGTGGCGAGGGTCGCGAGCACCTCGTTCATGTTCATGTTCGACGAGGTGCCGGAGCCGGTCTGGTAGACGTCGACCGGGAAGTGCGTGGCGATGTCGTGCTCACCCGCGATGACCTCGTCGGCGGCCTGCTCGATGGCCTGCGCGATGGCGGGATCGAGCACTCCGAGGCGGGCGTTCGCCTGCGCCGCGGCCTTCTTGATGCGCGCGAGCGCCTGCACCTGCTGGACCTCGAGGCCGGAGCCCGAAATGGGGAAGTTCTCGACGGCGCGCTGCGTCTGCGCGCGGTAGAGCGCTGACGCGGGAACCCGCACCTCGCCCATCGTGTCGTGCTCGATGCGGTAGTCGGCGGCGTTGTCCACCACGGTGTGATCCCCTTCGGTTGCGTGCCGGGGCTCGGTTCGCGAGCCCGGGCCGGCGAGTGCCGCGAGTGCGGCGGTCAGATGCGTCCGACGACGATGTCGGTCTCGGCGCGACCTTCGACCAGGCGGTAGTTCGCGCCGACGATAGCCAGCGTACCCGCTGCGATCGCGTCGCTGATCATCTCGGAGCTCTCGAGGAGCTCGGCCACGGTGTCGCGCAGGTGCTCCCGGCCGACGTAGCTCGCGTCGACATCGGAGGCCGAGATCGGTGCTCCGGCCTCGACGCCTGCGACACGACGGACGGCGGGGACGATGCGGTCGACGAGGGTCGCGATGTGCGCGGGCAGCGGCGGTGCGTCGTCGCCCTGGGAGTCGATGGCGGCGCGGACGGCACCGCACTCGTCGTGGCCGAGCACGAGGATGAGTGGCACGCCGAGCACCCCGACCGCGTACTCGAGCGAGCCGAGCACCGAGTCGGAGATCACCTGTCCGGCATTGCGCACCACGAAGGCGTCGCCGAGGCCGACGTCGAAGATGATCTCGGCCGACAGGCGCGAGTCGCTGCATCCGAAGATCGCGACCAGCGGACGCTGCTGGTGGGCGAGGGACGTGCGGTGATCGACGTCCTGACGGGGGTGCTGCGGCGCGCCGGCGATGAAACGCTCGTTGCCGCGGCGGAGTTCACGCCAGGTGTCGGCCGGGGTGGTGGGGCGTTCCGTCGTCGGCTGCTCGCTCATGGCGGCTCCTCTCAGCGCTGGGCGTCGATGGCGGGAACGAGCGCGGTCGCGATCGTCTCGAACTCCTCGGGCGTGCCGGTGCCGAGCAGCACGAACGTGCTGTCGCCGGCCTCGGTGGTGAGGCCGTACCGGGCGTTGCCCACGTCGTCGCCGGTCTGGCGGTTGTCGTACACGGTCCACTCGACGCCGTCGACGGTGACAGTGCTCGTGGCGATGGTGCGGGCGAGGAGTTCGGCGACCCAGGTGGGGTTCGCCTCGAGGCCCTGGTACATGCCGATGTACTCGTCGCTCGGCGTGAGGTAGCCCGCGTACCACGCGGTCACCCCGTCGACGGAGGACTTGCGGAGCTCAGCGGCGTTGGCGCGCCACCCCTCGGGCAGGTCGGGCACGGCGAGCGGCACGTCGCTCACGACCTGCGCCTGCTCGGCGACGGCCGCCACGTCGATGTCGCGCTGCATCGCCGTGTCGCTGCGCGGCACCAGCAGCACGATGACGAGGACCACGAGGAGGCTCGCGGCCAGGGCGAGCACGAGGTTCTTCAGCGTCTGGCGCTGCCGGTGCTTGCGGGAGTTCTCGGCCTTGCGCGCCGCGGTCTCTTCGGGCGTCTCGGGCCGGCCCAGTTCGGCGACGACGCGCGGCGGCTTCGGTGCCGCCATCAGCGAGCGCTGCCGTCGTCGGATGCCGCAGGCGCACCGCGCCCGGACCCGGCCCGCGCGGCGTCGAGGCGTGCCTTCGCGCCGATCAGCCACTCCTCGCACCGTGCGGCGAGCGCCTCGCCGCGCTCCCACAGCGCGAGCGACTGCTCGAGGGTGGCTGAGCCCTGCTCGAGCTCGGCCACGACCTGCACGAGCTCGTCGCGCGCCTGCTCGTAGCTCAGCGAGGCGACATCCGTGGTGGGGGGCATACCACCCATTCTATTCGGCGGCACCGACTCTCTTCGGCGGTGCCGGCCGCAGCCCTACTCGGCCGCGCCGCTGCCGCTGTCGGCGGCGCCGGAGGCCGCGCGAACGACGGCGCCCGTCGACACGGCGCCGAGCGCGCCCTCGGCCAGGGTGAGCGTGAGGCGGGCACCCTCGGGGGCGCCGTCGGGGCCCCGCAGCACGTGCCCGTCGTCGCCCTGCACGATGGCGTAGCCGCGATCGAGCGTCGCCTGCGGCGAGAGGGCGCGCAGGTGTCCGCGCAGCTCGCCGACCCGCCCCGACTGCTTCTCGATGCAACGCTCGACGAGCTCGGCGCCGCGTGCCACCCACCTCGTGAGCTCCTCGGCGCGGCGGTCGACGATCCAGCCGGTGTCGGCGAGCACCGGACGGGCGCGGAGGTGGCCGATGCGGTCGATCTCGCGGCCGAGGATCGACGACAGGCGCATGCCGAGGCGCGCGCGCACCTGCTCGACCCGCACGAGCTCCTCGGCGACGTCGGGCACCACGCGCTTCGCGGCATCCGTCGGCGTGGAGGCCCGGAGGTCGGCGACCTCGTCGAGGAGCGGGCGGTCGGCCTCGTGCCCGATCGCCGAGACGATGGGAGTGGATGCCGCGGCGGCCGCCCGCACGACCCGCTCGTCGCTGAACCCCAGCAGGTTCTGGAAGTCGCCCCCACCGCGCGCCACGATGATGACCTCGACCTCGGGGTCGGCGTCCAGCCGGCGGATGGCATTGACGACCTCGGGCGCGGTGCGGTCGCCCTGCACGGACGCGTAGGCGGTGCGGAACTCCACGGCCGGCCAGCGCAGGCGGGCGTTGCGCAGCACGTCTTGCTCGGCGTCGCTGTCGCGCGCGGTCACGAGGCCGACGACCGCGGGCAGGAATGGCAGCCGCTTCTTGCGGCCCTGGTCGAACAGGCCCTCGGCGGCGAGCTGCGACCGCAGGCGCTCGAGGCGCTCGAGCAGGTCGCCCAGCCCGACGTGCTTCATGTCGTAGACCTGCATCGAGAGCGAGCCGCCCTTGACCCACCAACTCGGCTTCACGAGCAGGATCGCGTGATCGCCCTGCTTGAACTCCTCGCCGAGGCGGGCCTTCACCGACGACCACATCGTGAACGAGATGGTGGCGTCGGCGTCGAGGTCTTTCAGCTTGCCGTAGACGTTGCCCCCGGAGAGGCCCCACTGGGTGATCTCGCCCTCGACCCACACGGTGCCGAGCCGGTCGAGGTAGTCCTTGAGCTTGCCCGAGAGCAGCGCGACGGGCCACGGGTGCTCACGTGTGGCCGGTGCCTCCGTCATCGCGTCTCTCCCTGTTCGCCCACAGCCGATGGCCCCATCACGCCCACGTAGGATGGAATCCGTGACCTCTACGACGGATTCCCCACGGATCGGTCTCGGCATGCCTCGCGTGCCGGGCGTGCGCGGCCGGCTCAAGGATATCCCGGTCCCCGGACACAAGCGGGTGCTCCTCGCCGCCCCCCGGGGGTACTGCGCCGGCGTCGACCGTGCCGTGATCGCCGTCGAGAAGGCCCTCGAGCACTACGGCGCCCCCGTGTACGTGCGCAAGCAGATCGTGCACAACATCCACGTGGTGACCGAGCTCGAGCAGCAGGGCGCCGTCTTCGTCGAGGAGGTCGACGAGGTGCCGCCCGGCGCCCACGTCGTCTTCAGCGCGCACGGGGTCTCGCCCGCCGTCGTCAACGCCGCCGCCGACCGCGGCCTGCACGCCATCGACGCCACCTGCCCGCTCGTGACCAAAGTGCACCGCGAGGCCGTGCGCTTCGCGCGCGACGACTTCGAGATCCTGCTCATCGGCCACGAGGGCCACGAGGAGGTCGAGGGCACCGCCGGCGAGGCGCCCGAGCACGTGACCATCGTGAACAGCCCCGACGACGTGGCGAGCATCGAGGTGCGCGACCCCGACAAGGTGGTGTGGCTCTCGCAGACCACGCTCTCGGTCGACGAGACCATGGAGACGGTCCGGCGGCTGCGCGAGCGGTTCCCGAACCTGCAGGACCCGCCGAGCGACGACATCTGCTACGCCACCCAGAACCGCCAGGTCGCGATCAAGAAGGTGGCGACCGACGCCGACCTCGTGATCGTGGTCGGCTCGGCGAACAGCTCCAACAGCGTGCGCCTCGTCGAAGTCGCGCTCGAGTACGGCGCCAAGGCCGCCTACCGCGTCGACTACGCGAGCGAGGTCAAGCAGGAGTGGCTCGACGGCGTCGAGACCGTCGGCGTGACGAGCGGGGCATCCGTGCCCGAGGAGCTCGTGAAGGAGTTGCTCGACGCCCTCGCCGACGCCGGCTACGGCGACGTCGCCGAGGTCAAGACGGCCGAGGAGGACCTCATGTTCTCGCTGCCGAAGGAGCTGCGCCGCGACCTCGCGGGCAACCGCGACGCACGGGCGCTCGGCGGCCGGACGGCCGCGCCCCGCGCGTGACCGCCGCAGCCTGACCAACCGCATTCGAACGCCCCGGCGACCCTCGGTCGCCGGGGCGTTCGCCGTCCGCGGACAGCGGGCGACCTCGCTTGCGGAGTGAGCGCTCACTCATTATTCTCGCTCGCATGCCCACCACCGTGCGAACCACCCGTGCGAAGCCGATGTCCGTCGATGAGCGCCGTGCCTCCATCGCGCGCGCGACCCTGCCGCTCCTGGTCGAACTCGGTCGCGACGTGACGACCAGGCAGATCGCCGAGGCCTCCGGCGTCGCCGAGGGCACGCTCTTCCGCGTCTTCGACGACAAGGAGGCGATCATCGACGCCGCGGTCGAGGAGTTCCTCGATCCCGAGCCCTTCCGCGCGGCCCTCCGGCAGATCGACCCGACGCTGCCGCTCGAGCTCAAGGTCGAGCTCATCCTCGACCGGTTCCTCGACCGCTTCACGGGGATCTTCGGCGTGTTCGCGGCGCTCGGCGGCAAGCCCCGCCCACCGCAGTCGGCAGAGCCCGAGGTCATCTTCGGCATCTTCGAGGAGCTGCTGGCCCCCGACCTCGAGGCGCTCCGGGTGTCGCCCGCCGACGTCTTCAAGTTCGTGCGGCTCGTCGCGTTCGCCTCGGCGATGCCGCACTTCGGTCCGACCACCGGGCTCGACGTCGACACGCTCGCGCACCTCGTCGTGCACGGCATCGCGCGCGAGTCCTCCGCCGGCCCCGCGCCATCCGCCGGCCCCGCGGCATCCGCCACCCACTCCACCGACGAGGAGTCCGACCCATGCTGATGAAACTGCTCGGCCGCCATCTGCGGCCCTACTGGGCGCTGCTCGCAGCGGTCGTCGTCTTCCAGCTCGCGCAGTCCATCGCGTCGCTCTACCTGCCCACCCTCAACGCCGACATCATCGACGAGGGCGTGGCGAAGGGCGACACGGCCTACATCGTCTCGACCGGCGGCGTCATGCTCGGCGTGACCCTGCTGCAGGTCGCCTGTGCCATCACGGCCGTCTACTTCGGCGCCAGGGCGGCCATGGGGTTCGGGCGCGACGTGCGGTCGGCCGTGTTCCGCCGGGTCGGCGACTTCTCGGAGCAGGAGGTGTCGCGGTTCGGGGCGCCGAGCCTCATCACCCGCACCACGAACGACGTCATGCAGGTGCAGATGCTCGTGCTCATGGGCTGCACCATCCTCGTGTCGGCGCCCATCCTGGCGATCGGCGGCGTGATCATGGCGCTCCGCGAGGACCGGGCGCTGTCGTGGATCATGGTCGTCGCCGTGCCCGTGCTGCTCATCGCGCTCGGGCTGATCATCTCCCGCATGGTGCCGCTGTTCCAGTCCATGCAGAAGCGCATCGACGGCGTGAACCGGGTGCTCAGGGAGCAGCTCACCGGCATCCGCGTCATTCGCGCGTTCGTGCGCGAGGGCGTCGAGGGCTCGCGCTTCGAGGAGGCCAACGACGCGCTGACCGACACGGCGTTGCGAGCCGGCCGGCTGTTCGCGCTCGTGTTCCCCGTCGTGATGCTCGTGCTGAACGTCTCGAGCGTCGCCGTGCTCTGGTTCGGCGCGTTCCGCGTCGAGGACGGCTCGATGCAGATCGGCTCCCTCACCGCCTTCCTCAGCTACCTGATCCAGATCCTCATGGCGGTCATGATGTCGACGATGATCGCGTTCATGCTGCCCCGTGCCGCGGTGTCGGCCGGCCGCATCGGCGAGGTGCTCCAGACCGCCCCGACCGTGGCCGACCCCGAGTCGCCGGTGATGGCGCTCACCGCGCCGGGCACCGTCGAGTTCCGGCACGTCGAGTTCGCGTACCCGGGCGCCGAGGAGCCGGTGCTGCACGACGTCAGCTTCACGGCCCGACCGGGCGAGGTGACGGCGATCATCGGCTCGACCGGCGCCGGCAAGACGACCATCGTGAACCTCATCGCCCGGCTCTTCGACGCCACCGGCGGCAGCGTGCGCATCGGCGGCGTCGACGTGCGCGACCTCGACCCAGACCTGCTCAACGCCCAGCTGGCCCTCGTGCCCCAGAGGCCCTACCTCTTCGCCGGCACCGTCGCCTCGACGCTGCGATACGGCGATCCGGATGCCACGGACGCCCAGCTGTGGGACGCACTCGAGGTCGCGCAGGGTCGCGACTTCGTCGCGGCGATGCCCGGGCAGCTCGACGCGCCCATCGCGCAGGGCGGCACGAACGTCTCGGGCGGCCAGCGGCAGCGGCTCTCGATCGCCAGGGCGCTCGTGAAGCGACCGCCGATCCTCGTGTTCGACGACTCGTTCTCGGCGCTCGACACCGCGACCGACGCGCGACTGCGGGCTGCGCTCGCCCGCACGCGGTCGCACACCACGATGATCGTCGTCGCCCAGCGCGTGGCGACGATCGTGAACGCCGACCGGATCCTCGTCGTCGACGACGGCCGGATCACGGCGACCGGAACCCATGAGGAACTGCTCGCGACGAGCGAGGCATATGCCGAGATCGTCGAGAGCCAGCTGAGCGCGGAGGCCGCGGCATGAGCACATCGAAGACCCCGGGCCCCTCAGCCGCACCGTCGACTGCGGCGACCCCCGCGCCCGCAGCGCCCGCGCGCCTGCCCATGCCGCCGCGTCGCGGCCCGATGGGCGGCGGCCCGTTCGGCGGCGCCGGCATGCCTACCGAGAAGCCCGCGTCGTTCTGGCCGTCGGCGAAGCGCCTGCTCGGCCGACTCCGCCCCGAGCGGCCGCTCGTCGTCGCCGTGATCCTGCTCGGGATCGTGAGCGTCGTGTTCACGGTGTTCGGGCCGAAGCTGCTCGGCCAGGCCACGAACATCATCTTCGAGGGCTTCGTCTCCTCGCAGATGCCCGCCGGCGCGACGAAGCAGCAGGTCGTCGACCAGCTCCGCGCGTCGGGCGACACCAGCCAGGCCGACATGGTGCAGGCGATGACCCTCACCCCCGGCCACGGCATCGACTTCAACGCGCTCGCCATGGTGCTCGGCTGGGTCCTCGTGCTCTACGTGCTCGCGTCCCTTTTCTCGTGGGCGCAGGGCTACGTGCTGAACGGTGTCACGCAGCGCACCGTGTACCGCCTCCGCGAGGAGGTGCAGGCGAAGATCCACCGGCTGCCGCTGTCGTACTTCGACCGGATGCAGCGCGGCGAGCTGCTCTCGCGGGTCACGAACGACATCGACAACATCTCGCAGTCGCTGCAGCAGACCATGAGCCAGCTGCTCACCTCGCTGCTCACCGTGATCGGCGTGCTCGCCATGATGTTCTGGATCTCGCCGCTGCTCGCGGTCATCGCCCTCGTGACCATCCCGCTCACGATCCTCATCACCACGGTCATCGCCAAGCGCTCGCAGAAGCAGTTCATCGCGCAGTGGGCGCACACCGGCACGCTGAACGCGCGCATCGAGGAGGCCTACTCGGGCCACGCCCTGGTGCGGGTGTTCGGGCGGCGCCGGGAGGTGGAGCACGAGTTCACCGGCAAGAACGAGGAACTGCACGACGCGAGCTTCGGCGCCCAGTTCGTGAGCGGCATCATCATGCCGGCCATGATGTTCGTGGGCAACCTCGTGTACGTCGCCATCGCCGTGGTGGGCGGGCTCATGGTCGCCGCCGGCACCATCAGCCTCGGCGACGTGCAGGCGTTCATCCAGTACTCGCGCCAGTTCACGCAGCCGCTCAGCCAGCTCGGCTCCATGGCGAACCTGCTGCAGTCGGGCATCGCGAGCGCCGAGCGCGTGTTCGAGCTGCTGGACGCCGACGAGCAGACGCCCGACCCCGTCGAGCCCGAGGCCGGGCCTGCAACGGATGACGCGCAGTACGCGGCATCCGGCCGGCTGGTCTTCGACGACGTCTCGTTCAGCTACGACCCCGAGAAGCCGCTCATCGACCACCTGTCATTGACGGCGGAGCCGGGCCAGTCCATCGCGATCGTCGGACCGACGGGCGCCGGCAAGACCACCCTCGTGAACCTCATGATGCGGTTCTACGAGCTCGACGACGGCCGCATCACGCTCGACGGCGTCGACATCACCCGGATGACCCGCGACGCGCTCCGCTCACGCATGGGGATGGTCCTGCAGGACACGTGGCTGTTCACGGGCACGATCCGCGAGAACATCGCCTACGGCCGGCCCGGTGCGACCGAGGACGAGATCATCGACGCGGCGAGGGCCACCTACGTCGACCGCTTCGTGCGCACGCTGCCCGACGGCTACGACACGGTGCTCGACGACGAGGCATCGAACCTGTCGGCCGGCGAGAAGCAGCTCATCACGATCGCGCGGGCGTTCCTGGCGCAGCCAGCCGTGCTCATCCTCGACGAGGCGACGAGCTCGGTCGACACCCGCACCGAGCTGCTGCTGCAGAACGCGATGAACGCCCTGCGCCGCGACCGCACCAGCTTCGTCATCGCGCACCGGCTGTCGACGATCCGCGACGCCGACCTCATCCTCGTGATGGAGGACGGACGCATCGTCGAGCAGGGCACGCACGGCGAGCTGCTCGCCGCCGACGGCGCGTACACGCGGCTCTACGAGGCGCAGTTCGCGGCGCCCGCCGAGGAGGTCGAGTCGGTCGAGGAGCCCACGGGCGTGCCGGGCGTCATCGCCGGCGAATCCGACGAGGAGGCAGCCGAGGCGGCGTCGCAGCCGGTCAGGAGCTGAGGCGGCACGATCGAGGCCGGCGCTCCGGGGCTTCCCCCGGCTCGCCGGCCTCGGTCATGCGTGCCGCCGGAGACTCAGGTGCGCGTCGCGGTGAGCTGGTCGATGAGCGACGGGTCGCCGCTCAGGGCGATCGCGGTGCACACGAACAGGGCGATGGCCGCGAGCACCCCCGCGGCCAGCGGCAGCCAGAACGACGGGCGGCGGGCGCGGATGAGCGCGACCGACCCGACCGCGGCGACCACCCAGATGACCACCTGCACGATCGAGCCGATGAGGATGAGCCCCGGGATCTCGGGCCCGGGCGTGTAGGGATCGATGCCCTCCTGCGTGTGGAGGAGCTGCAGCGACTGGGGCAGCGCCTGCAGCACGCCGACCGACAGCCAGGCGCCCAGCACGCCGATGACGAGCAGCAGGATCGTCACGGCGCGGTCGGCCGGGCGCGGCGGGCGGTGCTCGCGAGCGGATGCCGCGGCGACGGCGTGCGCCGACGGCGTGTGGGGCACCCGCGGAGCGGGCGGGGCCGTCATCTGCGGTGCCGGGTCGGACGTGGTCTCGCCGGGCGGCGGAGTCCACGTCCAGCCTTCGGGCGCGTACTCCCCGTACTGCGGGCGCGGCCGCTCGTCGCGCGGTGCGGGCGGGGGCGTGGGAACGCCCCCGGGGGTCGACCTGGGGGCCGACTCGTCGGGGGTGCCCGCGGCGTGCTCTTCCGGCATCCGGAACCTAGGCGCTGATCGACTGCCCGGCGGAGCCGAGCTGCCTCGTGGACTCACCGACGCGCGCGGCCATCGCCGACTCGGCGACCTTGCCCCAGGCACGCGGGTCGTAGAGCTTCTTGTTGCCGACGGAGCCGTCGACCTTGAGCACGCCCTCGTAGTTGGAGAACATGTAGCCGGCAACGGAGCGCGTGAAGGCGTACTGCGTGTCGGTGTCGATGTTCATCTTCACGACGCCGTTGGCGACCGCGGTGGCGATCTCCTCGTCGGTCGAGCCGGAGCCGCCGTGGAAGACGAGGTCGAGGGGCTTCGGGCCGGTGCCGTACTTGGCGGCGAGGCCGTCCTGGATCTCCTTGAGGAGCTCGGGCTTGAGCTTCACGTTGCCGGGCGCGTAGACGCCGTGCACGTTGCCGAACGTGAGGGCGGCCATGTAGCGGCCCTGCTCGCCGAGGCCGAGCGCCTCGACGGTCGCGATGGCGTCGTCGAGGGTCGTGTAGAGGTGCTCGTTGATGTCGTGGCTGACGCCGTCCTCCTCGCCGCCGACGACGCCGATCTCGACCTCGAGGATCGCGTTGATCGCCTTCATGCGGGGGAGGATCTGCTTGGCGATCTCGAGGTTCTCGTCGAGGGGCACGGCCGAGCCGTCCCACATGTGCGACTGGAAGATGGGGTTGCGGCCCGCCTTGACCTCCTCCTCGGAGGCGGCGATGAGCGGGTACACGAAGTCGTCGAGCGCGTTCTTCGGACAGTGGTCGGTGTGCAGGGCGACCGTGATCGGGTAGGACTTCGCCACCTCGTGGGCGAACTTCGCGAACGCGAGGGCGCCGGTGGCGCGGGCCTTGACCGTGTGGCCGGCGAAGTAGTCGGCGCCGCCCGTGGTGACCTGGATGATGCCGTCGGAGCCCGCCTCGGTGAGGCCCTGCAGCACGGCGTTCAGCGTCTGCGAGGAGGAGACGTTGAACGCCGGGAAGGCGAAGCCCTTCGCCTTGGCGGTGTCGAGCATCTCGGCGTACTGCTCCGGGGTTGCGATGGGCATGGTGCTCCTTCGAGGTCACGTCAGGGTTCGCGTCCGAGTCTAGCGAGGTGGCGAGGAGTGCTCATGAGTCGCGGATGCCGCGGCCGCGCGTCGTCCGTGCGGTCGGCGATGGGGGAGGATGGCCCGATGCATGACGACACCACCGTCTTCCCTCCGCAGCTCCGCGCGGCGCTCGCCGCCGCCGTTCGGGCGGCCGCCGACGCGGCGGTCCCGCTCGTGGGATCCGGTGACGCCGACGCCGTCGACGCGGCCGCGGTCGACGCCCTGCGCGTGGCGCTCGCCACGGTGCCGGCGGCGCTGCGCGTGGTCGCCGGCGAGGGCGAGAAGGACGGGGCGCCCATGCTCGAGCCGGGCGAGCGCTTCGGCACGGGCGGCGGACCTGAGCTGGACCTCGTCGTCGACCCGGTCGACGGCACCCGCCTGGCGGCGGCCGGCCGGCCCGGTGCCATGGCGATCCTCGCGGTGGCGCCGACCGGATCGTTCCTCGACCTCGGGCCCGCGTACTACCTCGACAAGCTCGTGCACGCCGGCCCCGACGCCGGCCTCAGCCTCGGCGACCCGGTTCCCGACCTGCTGGCGCGGCTCGCCGAGGCACGCGGCGTGCCGGTACACGAGCTCCGGGTGGCCGTGCAGGCACGGCCCCGAAACGCCCGCCTCGCCGCGGAGGTCGAGCGCGCCGGGGCGCGACTGCGCGCGTTCGAGCACGGCGACATCGAGCGCGTCGTGCACGCCGCGGCATCCGGTGGCTCGCTCGACCTGCTGCTGGGCGTGGGCGGTGCACCCGAGGGGGTGCTCGAGGCGGCCATCGTGCGCGCCCACGGCGGCGTCATGCAGGCCCGCTTCGCCCCGCAGTCGCGGCGCGAGGTGCGACGCCTCGCGGACGCCGGCATCGACGTCGACCGCGTGGCGAGCCTCGACGAGCTCTGCGCCGCACCGGCGTTCGTGGCCGTGGCACCGGTCACGGCGAGCGCACTAGGCCCGGCCGCGACCGCGCTCGTCGAGGTCGTCGGCGGTCCGCTGGCCGAGGCGCTGCCGTCAGGCCGGCAGGGCCGGCGCGCGGCGCAGCCGTTGCCCCAGGGTTAAGAAGCTCGATTCTTTCGGCGCCGTTCAGCCCGAATCCATCACGGCGACGACGCCGGATCCCTAGGCTTGGAGCGCGGGCGTCACCCTGCCCGCGCGACGGCCGCGATCGCCGGGGCCGATGACACAGCGTCCGGGAGGACCCTCCATGGTGAGCACCGATACGGCAACCCTGTTCCTGCACCCCGACCGCAACATCGCGCTCGAGCTGGTGCGAGCGACCGAGGCGGCCGCGATCCGCTCGTCCCCCTGGATCGGACGCGGCGACAAGCTCGCCGCCGACGGAGCCGCCGTCGACGCCATGCGCGCCTTCCTCGGCACCGTCAACTTCGACGGCGTCGTCGTGATCGGCGAGGGCGAGAAGGACGCGGCCCCCATGCTCTTCAACGGCGAGCGGGTCGGCAACGGCCGTGGCCCCGCCTGCGACATCGCGGTCGACCCGATCGACGGCACCTCGCTCACCGCCGCGGGCCGCCAGAACGCGCTCTCGGTCATCGCGGTGGCCGACCGCGGCACGATGCTCGACGCGTCATCCGTCTTCTACATGGACAAGATCGTGACGGATGCCTCGGGCATCGGCGTCGTCGACATCCGGAACCCCATCGGCGAGAACCTGCGCGCGCTCGCCGCGGCGAAGGGCAAGGAGGTCGGCGAGCTCCGCGTCGCCGTGCTCAACCGTCCCCGCCACGAGCAGCTCATCGCCGACATCCGCGCGGCCGGCGCCGGCACGCGCCTCATCAGCGACGGCGACGTCGCGGGCGGCATCAACGCCGCGCGCTACGAGTCGCGCATCGACATGTGCGTCGGCGTCGGCGGCAGCCCCGAGGGCATCACCACGGCGTGCGCGATCAAGGCGCTCGGCGGGTTCATGCAGGGCCGGCTCGCCCCGAAGGACGACGCCGAGCGGGCGCGCGGCGAGGCGGCCGGGCTCGACTGCGACCAGGTCTACGAGCTCGACGACCTCGTGCGCAGCGACAACACGTTCTTCGTCGCGACCGGCGTGACCGACGGTGAGCTCGTCGACGGCGTGCGGCGCAAGGGGCCGATCATCCGCACCGAGAGCATCGTGCTGCGCGGTCGGTCGGGCACGATCCGCCGCATCGTCGCCGATCACCACGTCGAGAAATGGCTCGACAAGACCGACCGCTGACCGGATGCCGCGGGCGGATGTCCGCGGCGCACGCGAGAATGGGCCGATGACCGACGCGACCACGCTGCCGCGCGCCCTCCGCCCGTTCTGGTCGGGCCAGTACCGCCTGCTCGTCGCGGCGCTCGCCGCGTCGCTGCTGTCGGCCGGAGCGTGGCTCGTCGCATCCGTGTGGCAGGTCGTCGAGCTCGGCGGTTCGCCCATCGACCTGTCGTACGTGGCGGTCGGGTCGAGCCTGGGCCTGGTGCTCGCCGTGCTCATCGGCGGCGTCGCGGCCGACCGCATCCCGCAGCGGCGCATCCTCATCGTCGTCGAGATCGTCCGCGGGCTCGCGTTCGCCGTCGCCGCGGTGCTCGCGGCCACCGGGGTGATCGAGGTCTGGCACATCGCCGTGCTCTCGTTCGTGCTCGGCCTCGCCGACGGCTTCTTCTACCCGGCGTACTCCGCGTGGCTGCCGGCGATCCTGCCGGCCGGGCAGCTGCTCGCGGCGAACGGCATCGAGGGCGTGCTGCGCCCGGCGGTGATGCAGGCGGCCGGCCCCGCGCTCGCGAGCCTGCTCATCGCCGTGCAGGCGCCGTGGCTCGCGTTCGCTGCGGTCGCCGTGCTGCAGGTGGTCGCCGCGATCGTGCTCGCCGTGATGCGCACGACGCCCGTGCGCCGCGACCTCGACGAGGTGCGGGCGCATCCGGTGCGCCAGTCGTTCATCGACCTGCGCGACGGGTTCGCCTACCTGCTGCGCACCAGGTGGCTGTTCGCCACGCTCGTGTTCTCGATCGTCCTGGTCTTCCTCATCATGGGGCCGATCGAGGTGCTCCTGCCATTCGCCGTGAAGGACCAGACCGGCGGCGGCGCCGGCGCGTTCGCCCTCGCACTCGGCGCGTTCGGCCTGGGCGGCGCGGTGGGCTCGCTGACCGTCGCCTCGCTGCGCCTTCCGCGCCGGTACCTCACGCTCATGATCCTGGCGTGGGGCGTCGGCTGCGTGCCGCTCGCGATCATCGGGCTCACCTCGTGGCTGTGGGTCATGGTGATCGCCCTGTTCATCGTCGGCGTGCTGTTCGACGGCGCCCAGGTCGTCTGGGGCACGCTGTTGCAGCGGCGCGTGCCGCCCTCGATGCTGGGCCGGGTCTCGAGCCTCGACTTCTTCGTCTCGCTCGCGCTCATGCCCATCTCGATGGCGGTCGCCGGTCCCGTCGGCGAGGCGATCGGGCTCGCTCCGGCGTTCCTCATCGCCGGGCTGGTGCCGCCGTTCCTCGCGTTCGCGACGCTGGCGCTCGCACGCCTGAAGGACGACGAGCTGGCGCATCCGCTCGACGGTCACGCCGACGTCGACGCGGTGACCGGGGCCGAGGCGGCGGCCGGGTTCGAAGCGCCGGCGGACGAGCCGCACCAGCAGGCGGAGCCGCACCCGCGGGCCGAGCCCCGCCCGGTGGCCGAGCCGCACCCACGGGCGGAGCCGTCGCGCCGCGCCGATCCGGAGCCCGGCTGACCGTTGCAGGGGCTCGACCTGGCGACGACTCGCGTGCGAGTCTGGTCGCGAGCGAAGGAGGGGCCGCATGGTCACCGTTCGAGATGCATTCCCCGGGTTCAGCGTCGACGACATCGCCGTGGCGCGGGAGTTCTATGGCACCAAGCTGGGCCTGCCCGTCGAGGACGACGCGATGGGCGCGTTGCAGGTCATCCTGCCGTCGAGCCAGCGGGTGTTCGTGTACCCGAAGCCGAACCACGAGCCGGCGTCGTTCACGATCCTGAACCTCATGGTCGACGACATCGATCGTGCGGTCGACGAACTCAACGAGGCCGGCATCGAGACGAAGATCTACACGGCGCCCGACGACTTCGGCACCGACGAGCGCGGCATCGCGCGGGGGAGCGCGACCGGCCAGGGGCCGGACATCGCCTGGTTCCGCGACCCCGCGGGCAACGTGCTCAGCGTGCTCGTCGGGTAGCGGCGAGCGTCAGTCGCGAGCGACGGCGTCGGGCGACTCGAGCTGTCGGCGGATCTCGGGGTCGAGGTCGGCGCCGGTGCCCGAGACGAGCTCGAAGGCGGTGAGTTCGCGGGGCGCCTCCTCGATGCCCCGCAGGGGCGCGAGCACCTTCGACTCATCGAGGGCGCCGAGCTTGCGCGCGGTCGGCAGCACCTGGCGCTCGAGCGAGCCCACGAAGGCGTTGTAGTCCTTCACGCTGCGCTCGATCGTGCGCCCGAGCTTCTCGATGTGGCTCGCCGTGGTGGCGAGGCGCGAGTAGAGCTCGCGGCTCAGGTCGAACAGGGTCTTGGCCTCATTGGTCAGCACGTCCTGCTGCCAGGAGAACGCCACGGTCTTCAGCACCGACCAGAGCGTGACGGGCGAGGCGAGGGCGACGCGCTTCGAGAACGCGAACTCCATGATGCTCGGGTCGGTCTCGAGGGCGGCGGAGACGAGCGACTCGCTCGGGATGAACGCGATGACGAGCTCGGGCGAGGCGTCGAGCCCGTTCCAGTAGCCCTTCGAGCCGAGCGCCGTGATGTGCGCGCGCACCGCCTGCACGTGCTGCTTCATGAAGTCGGCGCGGCGGGCGGCCTCGGCCCCGGTCGCGGTCGCGGGGATCTGGCTGGCCTCGAGGTAGGCGTTGAAGGGCACCTTGGCGTCGACGGCGATGGACTTGCCGCCGGGCAGGCGCACGACCATGTCGGGCCGCCCGTGGCCGGAGTCGCTCGAGATGCTGGACTGCACGTCGAAGTCGACGCGCTCGAGGAGGCCCGCGGCCTCGACCACGCTGCGGAGCTGCGTCTCGCCCCAGACCCCTCGCGTGCTGTTGGAGCGGAGGGCTGAGGCCAGCGCCTCGGCGGTCGAGCGCAGCCGCTCCTCGGACTCGGCGGCCGACTTCAGCTGCTGCGACAGCTCGCCGTGCTGGAGGCTGCGCTGCGACTCGAGCTGGGTGACCTTCGACTGCATCTCGGTGAGCGACTGCTTGACGGGAGCCAGTGCCTGGAGCACGCGGCTCTCGGCCTGCTCCCGCGCCTCGCGGGCCTGCTGCTCGGCGCGGTGCTGCTCGACGAGCTCGCGCTGCTGCTGCTGGGCGGCGAGGATCTGCTCGCGCAGCGCCTCGGCGGTGGCCTGGGTGGCGGCGAGCTCCTCGCGGAGCAGCGACTTGGCCGCCTCCTCGCCGACGCGCACCTCGGCGAGCTGCGCCTGGTGACGCGCCTCGATGAGCGCGGGGTCTTCGGCGACGGGCGCCGTCGGCGTGCGCCTCGACGACCAGACGGCGACCGCGAGGCCGCCGAGGACGGCGCCGACCAGGAGGCCGATGAGGAGTGCGAGGAGGTCCATGTCCACAGTGTCGCAGCGGCCGCCGACATCGCCCGGGCACTGCCCCGGCCGGGCGCGGATGCGCCCGTGCCGCCGCTACTGCAGCGCCATCGGGCCGTGCATCGCCCGCTGCTCGCCCGTGGCGACGGGACCGATCGCCCCGAACCGCACGCGCGTCACGTGCGCGAGGCCGTCGAGGTCGTCGACCTCGTGGCGCTTCGCGGCGTGCACCACGATCGCGGCGCACGCCTCGGCGTCGGCGAGCGCGTCGTGGTGCGAGAAGTCCTCGAAGCCGGCGGCCATCGCCGCGACGGGCAGCCGGTACGACTCGAGGTGATACGTCTTGCGGGCGACCTGCAGGCTGCAGAGCGAGCGATAGTCGGGCACGGCCACGCCGATCGCCTCGGAGGTCTTCGCGATCACGGCCATGTCGAACCCGGCGTTGTGGGCGACGAGCACGTCGTGCCCGGCGAACTCGCGCAGCGCGGGCAGGTGCTCGGCCCAGCCGGGGGCATCCGCCACCATCTGCGGCGTGATGCCGTGGATGCGGATGTTCCACTCCGAGAAGTCGTTGTGCGGGAACGGCGGCCGGATGTACCAGTGCACCCGGTCGACCACCCGCCCGTCGCGAACCTTCACCAGCCCCACCGAGCAGGCCGATGCGCTCGACGAATTGGCGGTCTCGAAGTCGATCGCGGTGAAGTCCACTGGCACGCGTGCATCGTCGCACGCGGTTCCGACACGGCCGGGCGCGTCGCGCCGCGCGTCGGCGATCGGCGCCGAACGGGTTGACGGATGCCGCGGCCAGGGCGTGGAATGGCACCGGAACCGCCGCGACGACGGCGTGCCTCGAGGCGAGGAGACCGGATGACCGACCTGCCCCCACCGGTGGCGGAGGCGTTCGCCGCCACCAACGCCCGCGACCTCGCCCGCTTCGTCGCCGCCTTCGACGACGACGGCGTCATCGACGACTGGGGCCGCGAGTTCCGCGGTGCCGAGGAGATCGCCGAGTGGAGCCGCCGCGAGTCGATCGGCGTGCAGCAGACCTTCTCGGTCACCGACGTCCGGGTGGGCGGGAGCGAGGTCGTCGTGCTCGCCGACGTCGGCGGCGGCGGGTTCACCGGCCCGTCCACCTTCACGTTCCGGCTGACGCCCGACGGGTCGGCCATCGAGCGCATGGCGATCACGGCATGACCGACGCACCCACTCCCGAATCCGGTGCCGCCTCGGCTGCGGCATCCGCTCCCGTCCCTGACGCGGCGAACGCACCGGGCCTCGTCGCCGACCCCGCAGACCCCGCGACCGTGCGCAGCGCGCGCTCGTTCGGCGCCGCGGCATCCGTGTACCACCAGTCGCGGCCCGGCTACCCGGTCGAGGCGGTCGCCTGGCTGGTCGGCGACGCGGTTCGGGTGCTCGACCTCGGCGCCGGCACGGGCAAGCTCACCGAGGCGCTCGTCGCGCTCGACCGCGAGGTCATCGCGGTCGACCCGGTGGAGGAGATGCTCGAGGAGCTCGAGGTCGCCGTGCCGGGAGTGCCGCGCATCCTCGGCACGGCGGAGGACATCCCCATCGAGGACGACGCCGTCGACGCGGTGGTCGCGGGCCAGGCCTGGCACTGGTTCCAGCCCGACCGTGCGGTGCCCGAGATCGCTCGTGTGCTGAAGCCTGGCGGCGTGCTCGGCCTCGTCTGGAACAGCCGCGACACCAGCGTCGACTGGCTGCGGCAGGCCGGCGAGATCATGCACGAGCGCCACGACGCGAGCGCCACGTTCGAGAGCTACGTGCAGATCGGGCCGCCGTTCGGCGAGATCGAGGAGCACACGGTGCAGTGGAGCGGGCGGATGTCGCGCGCGCGGTTCCTCGACCTCGTGCGGTCGCGCAGCTACTTCATCACGGCGCCGGCCGAGGAGCAGGCGGCCACGATCGCCGCCCTCGAGACGCTGCTCGCCACCCACCCCGACCTCGCGGGGGCCGAGGACCTCGCGGTCCCCTACCTGACCCGCTGCTTCCGCGCCCGCCTGGACTGACGACCGGACGAGTGGATGCCGAACCCGCGGTTCGGAGCATGCGAGCGCGGGTTCGGCATCCACTCGACCGGCAGGTACTCAGGTCTCCAGCAGGTCGGCGGTCGCGCGGAGGATCGCGATGACCGCGGCGGTGCGCTGGTCGGATGCCGCGACGACGGCCGCCGGCACGGACTTGCCGTCCCCGGGGCCACCGGCGACGAGCGGGCCACCGGCGACGAGTGCACCGCCGGGCTGCGCCACGCCGCCGGGCTGCGCCACGCCGCCCGGCTGCGGAGCGCCGTCGGCAGCCACGGCCGACGCGCTCGCCGTGCCGAGCAGGATGCGCCCGCCGAGCACCTCGTCGCCGTGGAACTCGGGCGTCTGACGGCGGTTCTGGCCGAACTCCTCGACGACGGATCGCACGAAGTCCCGATTCGAGACGGCGCCTGCGCCCGTGGCGAGCAGCGGCAGCGCCCGCCGCGTGAAGTCGCCCTGCCCGTTCGACTCCCAGGCGACCTCGGTGGCGCGGCAGGCGCTGAACAGCACCTCGCGGCGCACCCCGGCGGCACGCGGGGCGGTGGGCGTGACCGTCTCCGATCCGAGCACGCGCGCGATCGCGGCATCCCGGACCGGATCCGGCTCGGTCGACCCCGTGCCGACGCCTCGGTCGGCGCGGTACGCGGCCTCGTCCGCCCGGCTGAGCTCGACCGAGCGCGGGAGGGCATCGCCGATCGGCGTGAGGTCGACGCGCGGCGCCCGGTTCGCCGAGCCCGAGTGGCAGCTGTCGAAGAACGCCGTGAGGCTGACACCCTCGGGGATCACGTCCCAGATGCGGGCCAGGTCGTCGTCGATGATGAGGCGGCCCGCAGCGCGGAAGTCCACGGGGCACAGGGCCTCGTCCTTCGACTCGTCGCCGTCGTCCTCGTCGCCGTCGAGGTCGGGGACGAACGTGCCGTGCCCCGAGTACTGCACCGCCAGCACGTCACCCGGCACGGCGCTGCTGACGAGTTCGAGGATGCCCCGGAGGATCTCGTCGCGGGTGGCCGCGGCATCCGTCAGCTCGGACACCTCGAACTGCTCGCCGCGCAACGCCTCGGCCCACGCGTGCGCGTCGGCCACGCAGCCGTGCAGGCGGTCGCCCTCGTCGGGATACGCGTCGACGCCGATGCACAGCGCGCGTCGTGCACCCGTCCCGGGAGCGGCTGGGAGCCCGGGCGCACTCGGCGCCTCCGCGGAGCGCGAACCTCCGGTCGGGGACGGCAGGTCCTCGAACTCCGGCCACGGCAGGATCGCCCGCGACTGCGCCGACGGGAACGGCGTCACGTCGGTGACGCCGGCGATGCGGCGGGCGACGCTCTCCATCGTCGGGCCGTCGTTGTCGAAGCCGCCGTGCGAGGTCGCGGTGCTCGCCGTGCGCAGGCCGACGGCGTGCGGCGCCAGCACGAGCTCGCCCTTGGGGGCCGGCCCCTGGAAGAACTCCGCGAGGTCCACGTCGCGCAGGAGGAACTTCGCCATGCCGAGGATCGGTGTCGCCTTCTGCGGCTCGAACGATGCCGAGACCAGGTAGAGCAGCGACTTGTTGTAGATGCGTACGCACGTGTCGGCGCGCTCGGCCTCGTCGTCCATGGTGAAGATCGCGACGCGCTCGATCTTGCCGCTGCGGGCGTGCGGCATGAGGAGCTTCGAGAAGGTGTCGACCCGCACCGCGGGCGCCAACAGGTTGAGCGAGGCGATCGCCGGGACATCCGCTTCGAGCGCGGCCGGCAGCAGGTGGGAGTGGAAGATCGAGCCCGCGCTGTGGCCGATGGCGTGCACCTCGACCTCGCCGGGGTGCTCGGTCATCCACTTGCCGAGGGCGCGCACGAACTGCTGCGCGCCGCCGCCCTTCACGGATGCCGCGGCCGCGTCGACCTTCATGTCGTTCCAGATCCCGCCGCCGCCGAGCAGCCGTGCGGCCACCTCGAGGAATCCGTCCTTCGCCTCGTCGGCCCAGCCCCGGCGGCCGCCCGACGCCCAGCGGCGCAGCGAGTCCCAGATCGCCGTGCCGAGCCCGGTCTCCCACACGAAGTGGATCGGGTAGACGCCGTTCTCCTTCCACCACGCGACCTGGTGCTCGGCGATCGCGAAGCCCGACTCCTTGTCGACGAGTCCGCCGTGCGCGTAGAGCGCGATCGGCACCGGGCCGGGCTGGTGCGCGGCGACGAAGGCCGGAAGGTGCGTCGAGAAGATCTCGTCGATGTCGGCCGCGGTGGTGCGGAAGTCCTTCACGGTCTGCGCCGTGGAGGCCGCGCCTTCGGCGAGCCTGCCGTCCTCGAGGGTGATCACATGGGGCCTCAGGCCGGCGAGGGCGGCGGCCGTCAGGGTCGGGGCGCCGCGTTCCGCGGACGGCGCGGCCGCCGGCGGTGCGGGCGAGGCGGTCGCGGGCGGCGGGGGAGCGGACGGGCTCGGCGGGCGTGCGGCGTTCATGGGTTCGGTCCTTCCGGGATCGGCTGGTGGGGCGGGGTCGGTGCGGGCGGGGTCGGGTCGGGCGCGGTCGGGTCCGGTGCCGGCACGGCCGGCTGCTCGACGCGGATGCGCGCGCGAGGGTGCGCGTACACGGCGTACGCGAGCTCCGAGAGGTCCGCGTCGGCGCGGGCTGCGGCGCGCGCCGCGCGCGTGGCATCCGCGATCGTGGCGTCGTCGTCGGCGAGCGCGAGGTAGAAGGCCTCGACGAAGGTGGATGCGGGGTCGTCGCCGACCGCCCACGAGCAGCCGACGAACGCGGCCGCGCCGCCGCGCAGGAAGGCCTCGGGGAACCCGCCGAGCGACGCCGGCCCCGAGGGCAGGCGGCCGATGTCGCAGGCGTTCAGGAAGACGAACGGGCCCGTCGCCGCGGCATCCGCCGGCCCGCGATCGGGCAGGTCGCGACGCAGCTCGCCGTCGGAGTAGCGCGCGAGCGGCAGGTCCTCGGCCTCGCTGAACGCGGCGAGCAGCAGCTCCTGCGCCGCCGGGGTGCCGTCGCTCCATCGGCCGTGGCCGGCGAAGTGCAGCAGGTCGAAGCCGTCGCGCATGAGCCCGGCGATGCCATCGGCGTCGTCGGGGTCGATCGTGGTCGCCGAGAACCGTCGCTCGAGGAAGCCGCGCTCCTCGGAGGTGTGCGTGAGCCGCAGCCGCTGGTCGGCGTAGTCGGGGCACACGAAGCGCACCCGGTCGGGTGCCACGGCGAGTTCCGTGGGGTGTGCGGTGTCGTACACCCAGCGGGTGAGCCCGTAGGCGCTCAGGAAGCGCGGGCGACCGTCGTCCTCGACGCCGGCGGGCGGGGGCAGGTGCACGATCTCCCACGGGATGTCGAGCTCGCCGGCGGTCTGCACGATCAGCCCGTCGAGCGGGTCGGCCGGGTCGGCCGCGGCATCCCACAGGAACTCGAGGACCTCGGCGCTGAACAACGCCCGCGCGAGGCCCATGCCGAGCTCGCGCAGTCGCCGCGTGCCGTGCTTCGCGCGCGCGTCGCGATCGAGCAGGTCGCCGAGCTCCGACCGGATGCCGCCGATGCGCCGGTACGTGCGGGCGATGAGGTCGCCCTTGTCGGCCAGGTGGGTCGTGCATTCGCGCGCCTCGCCGCCGATCGCGACGCGGATGCGCAGGGTCGAGTCGGTGCCGACGATCGACTCGTCGATGCGGATGCTCGGCAGCGCCACGAGCTCGGGGTCGGGTTCGACGACCTCGGCCGCGACGCCGGCCGGCGACGGTTCGGCCCCCGCGTCGGCCGCGACGACCTCCGCGCAGAGCCGCAGGGTCGCGAGGGGGAGGTCGGCGCCCTGGCGCACGACGAGCGAGACCTCGCCGTTGCCCGGGAACGGTGCGACGACGCGGAAGCGGTGCTCGGCGACCTCGGCCTCCGCCCGCGGCAGGCGCACGGTGATCGTCTCGTCGTCGCCCACGAGGCGGAATCCGCGCAGGGCGATGGTCACGGTGAGGTCGCGTGCGGCGTCGATGCGGATCGACTGGGTCGTGCTGCTGGTGCCGGCGGATGCCTCGAGCCGGCGCCTGCTGAGCCGGAACCGCACCTCGACCTCGGCGTCGACGGCGACGCGCCGCGGCATCTCGGCGTGCACGTGCGCCAGGGTGCGCGGCGACGGGGGTTCCTCGGGGGCCGGACCACCGCCGCCGCTGACGACGGGACCGGGAGCCGGTACGGGCGCCGGCGCGGGTGCGGGTGCAGGGCTGGGGACGGACGGTGCGGGCGCGGGCGCGGGGAACGGGATCGACCGCGACAAGGGCGGCGGCGCCGCCTCGACCGGGGGCGCCGCGGCATCGGGCGCCGGCTCGGCGGCCGCTGCATCCTCAGGCGGCTCGGCCCCGACCGGCGGCGGCCCCGCTTCGACATCGACGCGCGCGGCGTCGTACCGTCGGGCCAGCTCCTCGGCCTCGGCCTCGGTCGCGCACTCGACGGCGACGACGAGCCCGACCGCGCCGCCGACGCGGAACGGCAGCGCCACCTCGAGCGCGTCGCGGTCGTCGCCCGTCGGCCGGAACGTGCAGAGCAGGTCTCCCAGCCGCACGAACACCACCACCCGGCGCAGGTCGACGGCGGGATCGAGCACGAGCAGCAGCACGGGTGCGTCGCCGCCGGTGCCCACGAGACCGGCTCGGGCGAGCTCGCGTCCGTCGGTGGGGAGCGCCCAGCCCCCGGCATCCGGTGCGCCCACGATCCGCACGGCGCCACGCGCGCCGATCGCGGCGAGCGCCGGCGTCATCGCCCGGCCCTCCACGCGCGGCATCCGCGCGTTCGCCTGCCCATGGCGGACATCGCCGCCCCCCTCGCGTGCGTCGTCGCCGCTCGAAACTGAGTGACGCTCGATTCCCTCTGCGCGCAGCATACGACCGCGGGGAACACGCGCACCAGCGTTCGCGCGCTCGTTCAGTGCGGTCCCGGATGCCGCCGAGGGTCCGCACTGAGCGCCGGCGTGGCCCCGACCGCCGACCGCGGTGCACGAGCGGGGGAAATGCCCCGGTGAGCCGCCGGGTACGATAGACCCCCGTGGCTCTCACTATCGGCATCGTCGGCCTGCCCAACGTCGGCAAGTCCACCCTGTTCAACGCGCTCACCAAGAACCAGGTGCTCGCGGCGAACTACCCCTTCGCGACGATCGAACCGAACATCGGCGTGGTGAACCTGCCCGACCCGCGGCTCGAGACGCTCGCCGGCATCTTCAACTCCGAGCGCATCCTGCCTGCCGCCGTGTCGTTCGTCGACATCGCCGGTATCGTGCGCGGCGCGTCCGAGGGCGAGGGCCTCGGCAACAAGTTCCTCGCGAACATCCGCGAGGCCGACGCCATCGCGCAGGTCGTGCGCGGCTTCGAGGACTCCGACGTCGTGCACGTCGAGGGCACCGTCGACCCGAAGTCCGACATGGAGACCATCAACACCGAGCTGATCCTCGCCGACCTCGAGACCCTCGAGCGCGCCATCCCGCGCTTCGAGAAGGAGGTCAAGGGCAAGAAGCTCGACCCGTCGGTGCTGACCGCGGCGAACGAGGCGCTCGAGGTGCTGCAGAAGGGCACGCCGCTCTCCGCGGCATCCGTCGACCTGGAGCCCGTCAGGGAGCTCGGCCTGCTCACCGCGAAGCCGTTCATCTACGTCTTCAACGTCGACGAGGCGGTGCTGACGGATGCCGCGCGCAAGGCCGAGCTCGCCGCGCTCGTCGCCCCCGCCGAGGCCGTCTTCCTCGATGCGAAGATCGAGTCCGAGCTCATCGACCTCGACCCCGCCGACGCCGCGGAGCTGCTCGCCTCGACCGGCCAGGAGGAGTCGGGCCTCGACCAGCTCGCCCGTGTGGGCTTCGAGACGCTCGGCCTGCAGACGTACCTCACGGCCGGCCCGAAGGAGTCGCGCGCGTGGACGATCCACAAGGGCTGGAAGGCCCCGCAGGCCGCGGGCGTCATCCACACCGACTTCGAGCGCGGCTTCATCAAGGCCGAGGTCATCTCGTTCGCCGACCTCGTCGCCACCGGCTCGGTCGCCGAGGCCCGCGCCAAGGGCAAGGCCCGCATGGAGGGCAAGGACTACGTCATGCAGGACGGCGACGTCGTGGAGTTCCGCTTCAACGTCTGATGCCGCGCTGACGCCACGTCGTCACGCTTCTCGCTGCGTCAAGTCCCTGCCGGCCGCGCCCGGTGTGTGAGAGATTGCTTCTCACAAGAGAGCGGGTGTCCCGTGGGGCGATTCATCTATGCGAACGTCTCGACGGCCGAAATCGACGATCGGACCCTGGCGCACCTGCAGGTCGTCATCCTGCGGAAGATGGAGCAACGGCAGTCCTTCCCGATGACGCTGAGCGCGCCCGGGCGAACGGTGACGGCGTGGATCTCACCGTCGACGCCACTTGAATTCGTGTACTTCGGCAACCGTCGGCCCAGCCTGAACGAAGCGTGGCTGGTGAAACTGGAGGAAACCGCCAGTTCCGTGCTCGGCTTGACGATCGTGCCCGAGCCCTCCGCGAGGTGAGTCCGCCCGTTCGGCGCCTGCTCCAGCGAGGCTCGGCTGCTCAGCGACCCTGGCGCTTCTTGTACGGCTTCGGCTGGCCCTTCACAATGGGCGCGCGGCCCTTGCCCTTCGAGGCCTTCGCCTTGCCGCCGGCCTTCGCGACGGGCTTCTCGGGGGCAGCGGGCGCCGCGGCGATCTCGTTCCGAGCCTCCTCGAGGAAGAGCACACCGACCTTCGTGAGCTGGGTCTCGCCCTGCCGGGTGAACAACGGCTGCCCGATCTCCGCCTCGAGCTTGTCGATCGACGAGTAGAGCGACGCGAGCGGGATGCCGAGCTTGTCCGCGGCGCGCGGGAAGTGCAGCTCCTCGGCCACGGCGACGAACCGTCGAAGCAGGGTGATGTTCACGCGGAGCCTTCCGTCGGTCGGCGCGAATGCCGGCCCGGCTTCAGGGTACGCGAGTCGACATCATCGTTCGAGCTCGTCGCCGCGGAAGCAGCCGACGACGTGATCGTTCACCACGCCGATCGCCTGCATGAAGGCGTAGGCGCTGGTCGGACCGATGAACACGTATCCCTCCGCCTTCAGGCGCCGGCTCAGCGCCTCCGACTCGGGGGTGTGCGAGGGCACGGTGGCCCCCGGTGACGGGCGCTGGTGCTCGCGCGGTCCGGTGCCAATCGCCAGGTCCGCGAGGGCGAACTCCGACGCCGCCACGACCGCGGCATTGCGGAGGGTCGACCGGATCTTCGCCTCGTTGCGGATGATCCCGGGATCCTGCAGCAGCACGGCGACGTCGGCGTCGTCCATCCGCGCGACCCGCGCCGGATCGAAGTCGTGGAAGGCGGCCCGGAACGCAGCGCGCTTGTGGAACACGGTGAGCCATCCGAGGCCGGCCTGGAAGATCCCGAGGGTGAGCGCCTCGAACACGGCGCTCTCGGTCCCACCCGGCGTGCCCCACTCATGGTCGTGATAGGCGAGGAGGGCCTCGTCGCGCTCATGCGCGGTGGCCCACGCGCACCGGCTGCGCTGGTCCGCGCCCGTCGAGGCGGTGCCGGACGCCCAGTCAGACATGGCCACGCTTGGCCGACGAACGGGTGTCGGCCGGCTCGGGACGCGGCGCACCGGCATCCGGAGCCTTGGTGATGGCATTCAATGAGAGCTCCTCTGCATCGATGGCTCGAAGGACGAACTTCACCGCGGTCTCGGGGAACCGGCCCTCGCTCCTGGCGACGAGGACGGCCTGGCGTTCCTCGGTGATCATCTCGCGCCGAAGCCGCGCGTACGCGGCCAGGAAGGACTCGGAGGACGGATCGGCCACCGGATGTGCGAGCGAGTCGGAGATGAGAGTGGCATTCGCACGCAACTGCGAGACGACGCGCTCCTCGTCGGCCTCGCCCGTCTCCAGTTCGAGCCGGGCGAGTCCTGCCGCGTGCGCCTCCGCCATCAGGGTCTCGCGTTCCATCTGCTCCTGGGCGGCGTTGGGCGGCGGCAGGTGCAGGCGCCGGACGAGCAGGGGGAGCGCCAACCCGCTGACGAGGGTGGCGACGACGATGACGAAGGCGACGAACTGCAGGAACTCCCGGTCGGGTGTCATCTCGGGGAGCAGGAACACGGCCGCGAGGGTGACGACGCCGCGCACGTTCGCCGCGGCGATGACGACCGCGTTCTTCCACTGCACGTGCTGCCGGCGCAGCCGCCGCGGGCCTCGTCGGAAGAACCAGGCGACGGCGAGCACGAACACGAACCGGGAGACGACGAGCGCCACGAACACCACGCTGCAGATGCCGATGGTCGCCCAGAGGCCAGGGCCGGTCCGGACGGCGCCCTGCAGGATGCTCGCGAGGTTGAGCCCGATGAACAGGAACACGGCGTTCTCGAGGAGGAACTGGATGGTCCGCCAGTTCACCGACTCGGCGATCCGCGCCTCGGCGGACTGCACGACCGGCGACCGGTACCCCAGGTACAACCCCGCGATGACGACGGCGAGCACCCCGGAACCCAGCACGGCCTCCGCGGCGATGAAGGCGAGGTACGGCGTGATGAGGGCGAGGCTCGTGTCGAGGACGGGCGATCGGAGGCGCGAGCGGATGAACGCCATCGTCCAGCCGATCGCCAGGCCGACGGCGACGCCACCGACGACGGCCAGCAGGAACGCCCCAGTGACGAGCAGCGGGCTGAGCAGCATCGTCATCGCGGCGATCGCGGCGTTGAGTGCCACGAGCGCCGCGGCGTCGTTCAAGAGGCTCTCGCCCTCGAGCACGGTGACGACCCGTCGTGGCAGCGCGAGGCGGCCGGTCACGGAGGTGACGGCGACGGTGTCCGTGGGCGCGATGACCGCCGCGAACGCGAACGCGGCGGCGAGCCCGATGGCAGGGAGCAGCAACGACGTCGTGAACCCGACGACGACCACCGTGAAGGCGACCGTCCCGACCGAGAGGATGAGGATGCTGTCACGTCGCCGGCGCACGTCGAGGAACGAGGTCCGCACGGCCTGTGCGAACAGCAGCGGAGGCAGCACGCCGTAGAGCACCAGCTCGGGCTCGACGCGCACGACCGGGACGACGGGGATGAACGACGCGATCCCGCCGACGACGACGAGCACGACGGGCGCCGACCAGTTCAGGCGGCGGGTCAGGCCCGTCACCGAGACCGTCACGACGACGAACGCGACGGTCCAGACGACGGCGCTCACCGGGTTCATCCGCGCGGCGTCCCGTCGGACCATCCGACCGTCACACGGCGGGGGATGTGCTGCGGGCAGTTCCAGTCGAAGGCCACCACCGTGACGACGAATGCCGCCTCCACCGTCGCTCCGGCTTCGGCGGCGTCGGCGAGGCGGGCGACGAGGTCGCCGTCGTCGCTCGCGCCGTCGTCGCCGCCTGCGTGCGCTCGCGCGACCCGCGCCATGCCGAACAGCTTCAACCGGCGGCGGGCGGTATAGTCCACGCCGATCAACGAGACCCGGTCGTCACCGTCGAGGTTGCCGGTGGAGACGTGCTGGAGGTTGCCGCGGTAGTCGGCCCACGCGATGGTGTGCCGATCGAGCACCTGGATGAAGCCCGGCGGGCCGCCCCTGAACTGCACGTACGGCCACCCCGTCTCCCCGACCGTGGCCAGGTAGAAGCCGTCGAGGGCGCCGAGGAACTCGGACTCACGCGGGCCGAGCGGGTCGTGGCCGGATGCCGCGAGCCCGCGTTCGGCGATGCGGGCGTAGAACTCCGCGCTCCCGTAGTCCGACTGCACGCGCCGGACGTCGTCCGTGAAGGCGATGCATCCGTACTGTGCACTCATCCCGGACCCCCGCTCATCCCGCTCCCTCGCTGCTCACCTCGACCCCGCCGCCGGCTCAGTCCACGTGCACGAACGTGGCCAGCGACTGCGTCGGGTCGACGAGGTAGGTCGAGAGCATCATCCCCGTGCCCGGGCCGAGGTCGCGCGCGTTGTGGGCGGTGCGCGGCGGCATCAGGAACGGGTCGCCCGCGTTCAGCAGCAGGGTCGGCGCACCCTCGATCCGCATCTCCACGGTGCCGGCGAGGATATAGCCGATCTCCTCACCCGGGTGGGTGTGCCAGCCGGACTCGACCCCGACCGGGATCTCGGTGAGCACCTGCACGATGTCCCTGCCCGGGATCGACGAGGCCTGGTGCTGCAGTTCGGTGCGCTTCAGCTTGGTCGCCAGCTCGTCGACCGGCTCCGCCTCGCTCATCGCGACTCGCCGACCTTCTCGAGCGCCCGGAGGATGACGTCGGTCACCGGTTCCGGCTGGGAGACCATGATGAGGTGCGAGCCCTCGAGCTCGAGCAGCTCGGCGTTCGCGCGGCGCGCCATGGAGAGCAGCACGTCGGAGCCGGCCGCCTTGTCGCCGGTGGCGACGACGGACCAGGTCGGCAGGTGCTTCCAGGCGGGCCGTCCCGACTTCTCGTCGAACGCCGAGGCGGCGATGGGTCGTTGCGATACCGCGAAGGCGTTCGCCTGCGCCTCGGGGAGGTCGGCCGCGAACACCGCAGGGAACTTCGCGATGTCGACGTACAGCTCGATCGCCGTCTCGTCGCCGACCCCCGTGGGGAACTGCGCCTGGACGAGTGCCGGTCCGAGGGCGCTGTCGCGGGAGGTTCCCTCGGCCTCGCCCAGGGCCTCGTTCTCCTCAGGGGCGAATCCCGACACCAGCACGAGTCCCTTCACGTTCGACGCCTGCGTGGCGGCGTTGGAGATCACCGCACCTCCGTAGGAGTGCCCCACAGCGAGCACCGGGCCGGGGATCTGGGAGATCACGCTCGCGATGTAGTCGGAGTCGGAGCGGAGGCCTCGCATGAGCAGCCCCGGTGCGCGAACGGGAACGCCGGCGGCGAGGAGTCGCTCGATGACGGGGACCCAGCTCCCCGCGTCGGCGAATGCGCCGTGCACGAGCACGACGGTCGTGGGTTCTGATGTGGTGGCCATCTTCGTCTTCCTTCAGTCGGACAGTGGTGGGTGGAACGTGGTGGGTGGCTCCGGCGGAGCGCCGGGCACCATGGCGATGCAGTCGATCTGCACCGCGAAGCCGGGCAGTGCGACCCCGACGGTGGTGCGGGCGGGGAGGTGCGCGCCGAACGCACCGGCGTAGACCTCGTCGAACTCCGGCAGGGCGTCGAGGTCGGTAAGGAAGACCCCGCACTTGACCACGTCGTCGAGTCGTGCGCCGGCGGATCTCAGGATCGCCGCGAGGTTCTCCAGCACGGCCTGGGTCTGCTCGATGATGGTGCCGCCGACGAGGGTGCCGTCGCGGGTCGGGCTCTGGCCCGACACGAACACGAAGCGCCCCTCCGCCACGACGGCGGCGACCGACACGTGCGCGCCGGCGTGCGCGCCGGCGTGCGCGCCGGTGTGCGCGCCGGCACTCGTCCCGGCACCCGCCCCGGCCACTCGAGCGACGTCCACCGGCGGGACGCCTACCCGGCCGCCGGTGCGCTCGCGGCGGCGGCCGCTTCGCGGATGAGGGCGACGACGCTCGCGGCCTCGGGCACGCCGACGCTGTGCGAGCCGCCCTGCAGCTCGACGGTGCGGCGCGAGCCTGCGCGTTCCGCCATGAACCGGTGACTGGCGGCCGGGATGTTCCGGTCGTCGGACCCGAAGAGGAACCACGAGGGGATCGATTTCCACGCCGGTGTTCCGGATGCCTCGTTCAGGGCCGCCTCGACGATGGGCCGCTGGGTCACCGCCATGACCGCCGCATCCCGTTCCGACGAGTCGGCGGCGAACTGCGCGCGGTACTTGTCCTGCACGATGTAGAGGTCGTTCCCGCCGTCGGGGAGGGCGACCGCCGTCAGCGTGTCGCCGAGCGTCCCACCCTCGTAGCGTCCCGCGAGCTGTGCGGCGCTCTCTCCCTCGTCGGGCGCGAAGCCCCCGATGTAGACGAGGGACCTGACGGATGGGTTTCCGGTCGCGGCGTTCGTGATGACCGTGCCGCCGTAGGAGTGGCCCACCAGCACGATGTCGCCGGCGACGTCGCGGAGGACGGCGCGGAGGTACTCGGCGTCCGTGCTCACGCCGCGGAGCGGATTGGCGACCGCGATCACGGGGAAGCCGTCGTCGAGCAGCAGCGTGACGACGCCGGCCCAGCTCGAGGACTCCGCGAAGGCGCCGTGGACGAGCACCACCGTCGGCCGGCTCGGGGACGGACTCGTGATGCTCATGGAGACTCCTTGCGCTGGCGCCGAACGGGGAAGCCCCCAGCCTCACCGCCGATGCGGCCGGCGTCGAGCCCGCCAGCACCACTCTTCGCATGGGGGCGAGCGTGAAGGCGGACCTCGTCCGGGGCGGGTGACCCGGTTGCGGGGCTGCCGCTCAGGGTGCCGCGAGCGGGAAGGTGGCGACGAGCGTCGTGCCGCGCCCCTTCGGGCTGCGTACCCTGACCGATCCGCCGAGCACCTCTGCGCGGTCGACGAGCCCGGTGAGCCCGGATCCTCGAGCGGGATCGGCGCCGCCGCGTCCGTCATCGGTGACGGTCACCTCCAGGTGCCCGTCGCGACACCGGAGCTCCACCTCCACCCGGGTGGCGCCGGCGTGCTTGCCGGCGTTGGCCAGCGCTTCCGAGACCACGGAGTACGCGGCGACCTCGACGGGGTCGGCCATCCGGGGGAGCGGCTCGATCCGCAGCTGCGCCGGGACAGGCGATCGACGGGCGAGGGCACGAACCGCGGGGGCGAGTCCGCCCTCCGAGAGGATCGCGGGATGCAGCCCCCTGGACAGTTCACGCAGGTGCTCCAGGGTGTCGGCGAGCTGCGTGGCGACGCCGGCGAGCCGGGCTCGCGAGGACTCGAGGTCGGCCGGCAGGGACTGCTCCACCACGTGCAGGTCCAGCGCGATGCTGACGAGCCGTTGCTGGATGCTGTCGTGCAGGTCGCGCTCGAAGCGTCGACGGGTCCGGTCCGCGGTCTGCACGATTCGCGCCCGTGACGCGACGAGCTCCGATCTCGACTTCATGTTGCCGATCGCGGTGGCGAGGAGTTCCGTGAACTGTCCCATCCGAGCCTCGGTGTCGTCGGGCAGGCGCTCGGGGCCGCTGGTGACGACGACGATCGCTCCCCAGAGCTGGTTCTCCACGATGACCGGGCTCGCCACCGCGCACGTGATCCCCTCGCGTCGACTGAGCTCGGCGAGGCCCCCGACGGCGTAGTCGAAGTCCTCCTGCCGGGCGGGGCGGCGAGTGCGCCAGACCTCCGCCGCGGTGTTGTCGCCCTGGAACGGCAACCGCTGGTCGACGTAGGCGGTCATGTCCGGGGCGCCCCAGGCGGCGAGCACCGTGATCGTCTCGTCGGGCTCGTACCGCAGCATCACCGCACCCTTCGCGTCGAGCAGGACCGCGACCTCGCGGACGATGGTGGCGGAGGTGACGGGCCACTCCTCCCGGGCGACGACCGTGGCCACCCGGCGGAGCGCCGCCTGCTCGTCGGCCAGAGCGCGAAGCGCCTCCCGGGATTCCAGGTTGGCGAGGGCGACCGCTACGAGGTCCGCGAACTTCGCCATGCGCCGGTCCGTGTCCGCGGGGAGCGGCGAGTCACGGACGGAGCCGACGACGAGGGCGCCCCACACCCGTCCGGCGACGAGGATGGGGACTCCCACCGTCGGGAGCCCCGCCTCGAGCGATCCCCAGCGTGCGAGGAACGTGGTGGCGCCGTTCGCCTCATGCCGGAGCATCTCGGCACCCGGGGCGCCGAGGAGCCGGCCCAGCTCCTCCGCGACGGCCGCGAACACCTCGTCGGTCGGCGCCTCGCGGGCGACGAGCTCGGCGACGCGGAGCAGCGCCGCCTGGTCGGCCGCGAGCTCCGTGACGGCGGCCCGGGCGGTGGTGTTCGCCACCGCCGACGTCACGAGCTCGGTGAAGTCCGCCAGCAGGCGTTCCGTCTCGGGGGCGAGCGGCCGGTCGCCGGCGGAGTGCACGAGGATCGCGCCCCAGGCGTGGTCCTGGAACGGCACGGGCACGCCGACGGAGGACGTGACTCCGTGCCGATGCCTGGTGATCGTCGATGCGGTGTCGTGCACGGCCCGCGGGTGGTCCTCCCGGACGGGGGCCCGTGCGCCGAAGAGATTCCGGGCGAGGTCGTCGACCGCGAGCGGCCAGCGGTCCAGGTCGACCATCCGGTCGCGCCGTGCGGCCCACGCGCCGACGACCATGGGACGGTCATGTCCCTCGAACTGCAGGATCTCCAGGAAGTCCGCGCCGACCGAGGCCGCCACATGGCGTGCGACGCTCTCGAGCACGACCACGGCCGGGGTGCCCTGCGCGATGAGGCCCGCGGTGTTCCGAAGGGCAGCCAGCTCGGCGGCGAGCACCTCGCTGTCCTGGGGGACTTGCTTCACCTGGCACCTCGATATGGGCGAACCTGTTGTCTCGAACCCCGTGCACGCTCAGACTGGCACAGATGCCGAGATTCGTTCAGGGGACGTGATGCCGGGAACCCGGGTGATCATCGCGGACGACGACGTCCTCCTCAGGGAAGGACTCGCGAGCCTGCTCACCCATTCGGGGTTCGACGTGGTGGCACAGGCGCCCGACGCCGCCCGGCTCCCCGAGCTCGCGCGGGAGTACCGCCCCGCACTGCTGATCATCGACATCCGGATGCCGCCCACGCACACGCTCGAGGGACTGGTGGCGGCGACTGCGGTACGGGCCGCCGACCCGTTCATCGGGATCGTGGTGCTCTCGTCGTACGTCGAGGTCCAGCACGCGATCGAGCTGCTCGGAAGCGGGCCTCGAATCGGGTACCTGCTCAAGCAGCGGGTCACGATGGTGCAGGAGTTCGTGGCCGCCCTGGAACGGGTCGCCGCCGGGGAATCCGTCGTGGACCCCGCGCTCGTGCAGGAGCTCGTGCGCGCCCAGCGGTCGACCGACCCGCTCGGGGAGCTCACGGCTCGCGAGCACGAGGTGCTCTCCCTCATGGCGCAGGGCCGCTCGAACGTCGGCATCGCCCGCGTCCTCCAGGTCTCGGAGGGCACCGTCGAGAAGCATGTGCACCGCATCCTCGCCAAGCTCGGCCTCGGCGATGACGACGCGTCGGCGCACCGGCGGGTCCTCGCGGTGATCGCGTTCCTCGACGCCGCCTGAGCCCGACCGTGTTCGGGCGCGGTGCTCGCGGCCGCCGAGCTCGGCGGTCGGTCTCGCAAGATTGGCAGGCATTCACGCCGTCCCGCCGCGCGATCGATGCGAGCGTGGACCCATGATCACCATCCACCTGCGCTACGAGATCGACCCACACAAGCTCTCCGACTTCGAGGAGTACGGCCGGCGATGGATCCACCTCGTGAATCGGCTCGGCGGCACGCACCACGGCTACTTCCTGCCGAGCGAGGGCGACAGCGATGAGGCGTTCGCGCTCTTCACGTTCCCGTCGCTGGCGGAGTATGAGCAGTACCGCACCGCCGCGACGACCGACCCCGAATGCGTGGAGGCCAACCGGTTCGGCGCGGAGACGCGCTGCTTCCGGCGCTACGAGCGGAGGTTCCTGACCCCGATGTTCGACTGAGGCGCTCCACCGCCCCGCGCGCGAGGAATTCCGTCGTTCCGTGCAAGACTCGCGGCAGATCCGACACATACCCGGTGTGAGGATCGCCAGCACCGCAGCCGACACCGACGCGACCGAGGGGGTGGCGATGCCCGAGGGCGCCGACCAGCCCGCGACCTCCGACGAGGTCGCCTGGTTCACCGCCGTCGTGCGCGAGCACTCGACGGCCCTCGTCCGCTACTTCGCCCGCCGGGGGCCGCGGCAGGACGCCGAGGACCTCGCGGCCGACGTGTTCGCGACGGCCTGGCGCCGCCGCGCCGACGTGCCACCCGAGGCGGTGCTGCCCTGGCTCTACCGCACGGCCGGCTTCACCCTCGCGAACCACCGGCGCAAGACCGTCGACCTCGCCGTCGACGAGGTGCCCGAGTCGGGGGCGGTGCGCGTGAGCGACGACCCCGAGCTGAGCGCCCTGTTCGATGCCGAGCTGCGTGGCGCGCTTGCGAGCGTCGGTGAGCGCGATCGGCAGATCCTGCTCCTGCACGCGTGGGACGGCCTCGACGGCGCCGAGCTCGCCGAGGTGCTCGGCATCTCCCGGTCGGGGGCGGATGCCGCGCTCTCGCGTGCCCGCAAGCGCCTCCGCGAGGCGTGGGGCGAGCGGCTGTCCTTCTAGCGCGACACGGCACGGCACGCGCGCGGGTCCTTCGGCGTCGGGTGCAAGGTTCCGGCCTCGCCGGACATATCCGTCTATGAACGAACGTCACGGAGGGTGATCGACATGCATGACGACAACGAGCTCGACCCGGTGGCGCGGCTCCGCGCCGCTGATCCCGCTGCGTCGGTCGAGCCCCGCGCCGGGTTCGCCGACGAGGTCGTCGCCCGGGCGACCGCTGCGTCGGCGGATGCCGCAGCCGCCACCGCAACGTCCACGACGGATGCCTCGCCGGCCGAGCCGTCGCCCGTCGCCGACCTGGCCTCCGAGCGTGCGCGCCGCCGCCCGACCTGGGTCGCCATCGCGGCGGTCGCCGCCTCGCTCGTGGTCTTCAGCGGAGCCGGCTACGCCGTCGGAGCCTCGACGAACGGGTTCACGAACGTCGCGGGCGCCGCAGCCCCGCCCATCTCGCTGCAGGGCGCCGCCGACGGCGCGACCACCGAGCAGAGCACCCTCCAGGACGGCGCGATCGCGGGAGCCGCGCCCGATCAGGCCAAGCGTTCCGCATCCGGCGCGAGCGGCATGCTCTACCCCGGGTTCGGGCGCAACAGCTTCCGCTCGTCGGGCCTCTCGACGGCGTCGGGCAGCGCGCCCGGCTACGGGTACGACGCCCGCGGTGCCTCGAACGCCGAAACGGTCGGTGCGCTGGCCGCCGCCCTCGGCGTCACGGGAACGCCCCAGCTGAAGGACGGCGCGTGGACGGTCGGTCCCCAGGACGGCACCGCCCCGTCGCTCTACGTCGGGCTCGACGGCACGCTCAGCTTCTCCTACTCGGATCCGCTCCTGAACCCCTGGAACTGCGCGACGACCGACACCGGCGCGGGCACGGAGGGCACCGACGGCACGGGCGAGGTCGCCCCCGTCGATCCCTGCGAGCCGCCGACCGTCGGCCTGCCGTCGGAGGACGCCGCGATCGACGCCCTGCGGTCGCTCATCGCCTCCGTCGGACGCGACCCCGGTGCCTTCGAGTACACCTCCGAGACGTGGGAGGGCGCGGTCACCCGTTCGGCGCAGGCCTGGCCCGTCGTCGACGGGCAGCGCATCGACCAGTCGTGGAGCCTCGAGCTGACCGACGGCGGCATCGTGAGCGCCTACGGCGCGCTCGCCGAGCTCGTGAACCTCGGCGACTACCCGGTGGTCAGCGAGCAGGAGGCGTTCGAGCGGCTCTCCGACCCCCGGTTCGGCGCGCAGGTGACCGCGATGCCGCTCGCCATCCGCGAGCAGGGAATCGAGACGGCCGACGGATGGACCGCGACTCCCGAGTGGGTGCCGCCGACCGAGCCGCCGGCGACGCCGGCCGACGGGGCATCCGTCGCCTGGCCCGTGAACGACGTCGAGATCGTCAGCGCCCGCCTCGGCCTCGCCAGCCAGTGGCAGCCCGACGGCAGTGTGCTCGTCGTCCCGGCCTACGAGTTCACGGATGCCGCGGGCGGCACCTGGTCGGTCATCGCCGTCGCCGATGCGAAGCTCGACTTCGCGTCGGCGGAGTGATCGGGGACTGACCGGGTCTGTGCCATCCCGGTCGGCCGCGGCATCCGGAACCGGCACGGCCTGTTCACGAGCGCGATCCCGTGGAAGGCTGGCGGCATGCCGGAATCACCAGAGGTGCAGGCGCTCACGGAGGAGCTCGCCGAGCGGTTGACGGGACGCGCGCTCGCGGGGGTCGACGTCGTCGAGTTCCGCACGCTGAAGACCCGGGCACGCACGCCCGAGACGCTCGTGGGCGAACGGGTGACCGGCACCGCCCGCCACGGCAAGCATGTCGACGTGGCCTTCGGTGCGGCGCACCTCGTGGTCTCGCTCGGCCGCCACGGCTGGGCGCGATGGGGCGCTTCCGGCGACGAGGCCGATCTGCCCGACGACGCGCCGCCCACGCTCGTGGTGCTCGAGTTCGACGACGGCTCGACGCTCGAGCTGACGGATGCCGGTGACTGGGTCTCGCTCGGATGCTTCGTGGTCGACGACCCGGCCGCGGTGCCCGCCGTGGCGAAGCTCGGTCCCGACCCGGCCCACCCCGACTTCTCGCGGGCGCAGTTCGACGCGGCGGTCGCCGGTCGTCGCAAGCAGGTGAAGGCCGTGCTGCAAGACCAGGAGTCGCTCGCGGGCATCGGCAACGCCTACTCCGACGAGATCCTGTTCACAGCGAGGATCTCGCCCGTCGGGCACGCCGCCGCGTTGACCGCGGATGAGGCCGATCGGTTGTTCGCCGCCACCGTCGGGACGATCGGCGACGCCATCGAGGCCCAGCGGGGCGTGCCGATCGCGGAGCTCAAGGCGGCCAAGGTCGCGTCAATGCGAGTGCACGGCCGGGCGGGCGAGCCGTGCCCGGTCTGCGGCGACACCATTCGCGACTTCTCGTTCGCGAGCACCACCGCCCAGTACTGCCCGACCGACCAGACGCACGGCGAGCTGCTGGCGCTCAAGTGAGGCGCGATCGCCGGAGACGATCGAGCCCTGTCGGCGGGCGGCGGCGCGGGCTAGGGTCGAGGCATCCCGCGACGGCGCGGGGGTGGGGAGCAGACCATGACCGATCACGTCTACCGGGTCACCGAGATCGTCGGCACATCGGGCGAGAGCATCGACACCGCGATCCGCAACGCCATCGGGCGGGCGACCTCGACCCTTCGCAACGTCGACTGGTTCGAGGTCGTGTCGACGCGCGGCGAGGTCGCCGACGGCAACGTCGTGCACTTCCAGGTCACGCTGAAGGTCGGGTTCCGGCTCGAGGAGTAGTCAGGCCGCGCCGGTGATCGAGGCGAGGTGCTCGTCGGGGCCGCGGCGCACCCGGCTGACCGCGTCGGGCGCGGCGGTGAACCGCCCCGGCCGCCCGTCGTCGTCGCGGTAGGCGACGCGGATGCCCCGGCCGACGCGGGCCACCTTCGTGACCTCGAACGTGCGGCCCGAGGCGCTGACGAGCGTGTCGCCCACCCGCAGGTGACGAGTCTGTCGCAGCTCCAGGACCTCCATAGTGAGAGTGTCTCAGGAGCCACCGACATCGTGTCGGGCACCGGCGTCCGGCGCCCTGAGCTGCGGTCGCGCGCCCTCAGCCGGCCCCGCCGCTCCGCTTCGAGAGCTTCTCCTGCAGCGCCGCCTCGTCGCCGACGAACCAGATCTGGTCGCCGCGGTTCGACTCCCACACGAAGTCCCGCAGGGCGTTGCTCTCGGCGAGATGCTCCGAGATGTCGCCGACGACCGCGAGGCGCAGCCTGTAGTTCACGAGCTTCTGCGTGATCTCGCCCGCGATCCCCGTGCTCAGCCGGAAGAACTCGGGGTCGAGGCGCGACACCGGCACCACGACGAAGTTCGCGTGGTGCGACCAGGCGGAGCCGACGAGGTCGTTGGCGTCATCGGGCGTCGAGATGAGGTCGCCCTCGGGCTCGAGGTGGAGCATCCGGATGTCGCTGCCGTCGTCGATGAACATGCGACGACCCTAGCGTCGAGCGCCCGGTCGCGCACCGGGTACTCCCGCCGGGCCGCCGGGCGCGCCGGCCACCACGCCGCGCCGGCCACCGCGTCGCGCGTCAGCCGGCGTCGAGGCAGGTGACCTGGTTGATCCAGCCGTACCCGTAGTCGTCGTGCCCGAAGACCACGACGGTCGCGTCACCGGCGGCCACGTCGTGCTTCTCCACGATCTCGGTGGAATCGGGCGCGATGGCGCTCGCGTCGTTCGAGAAGCCGAGCTGCACTTGCAGGGCCTCGCAGTCGGCCTCGGCGAAGAGGGCCGCCTGCCAGCAGCCCTGCTCGTACTCGCTCGGGCATTCGTCGAGGTACCGGCCATCGGCGTAGAACTCGATCGCCGCGGGGAACGCGAAGTAGGTCTCGTCGGCCTCCATCCGTTCGACGCCGGGCTCGTCGTCGTCGGCGTTCTCGGACTCGAGCGCGCGTGACGCTGATTCTCCCGCCTCGCCGACCAGTCGCAGCGCGCCGAGCGTGCCGAGCGTGATCAGCGCGAGCAGCGCGACGACGCCCACCGCGATCGCGGCGATCGCCCAGCCGGGAAGTCGCCGCCGCTGGGCCGGGACGGCGGCCGGGGCTCCCAGTTGCGCGTGCAGCGTCGCGCGGGCCTGCTGCAGGGTCGTCGCCCATTCCTCGGCCTGCGCGCGCCCCACGGGATCGGGGTAGAGCGACGGATGCCGCGCCGCGGACTCGCCCGCGAAGGCGCGTTCGACGAGCTCGGGGGTGAGTGGGGAATCAGGGGAGATGCGCAGCACCTGCCGCGCCGTGAGAGCGTCCACAGCGTGATCGTATGGCCTGCGGACGTCAGTCGTGCAGGATCGCCTGGAACAGGTCGTGGTCCTGCCAGCGGCCGGCGATCTGCAGGTAGCGGGGTGCGAATCCGATGCGCTCGAATCCGTTGCGCTCGAGCACGCGCTGCGAGGCGGCGTTGTGCGGCAGCGTCACCGCCTGCACCCGGTGCAGGCCGAGCTCGTCACGCGACACCCGGAGGACCTCGCGCACCGCCGACGTGGCGAGCCCCCGGCCGTTGCTCGCGCCGTCCACCCAGTACCCGAGGTGCGCGCTCTGGAACGGGCCGCGGATGATCCCCGAGATCGTGAACCGACCGATGATGCGCCCGGTCGACCGCTCCTCGAGCGCCAGCGGCAGGGACGCCCCGGCGACGGCGCTCGCGAGCTGCGCATCGAGGTCGGCGGCCTGCCCCTCCTCGGTGAAGAACGCGTCGTCGCGCACCGGCTCCCACGGGGCGAGGTGCTCCCGGTTGCGGTCGTACGCGGCGGCGAGGGCGGCCGCATCGCCGGCGTCGAGGAGGCGGAGCGCGACGTCGTCGGCGATCGGGACGGGACGGATCATCCTCCGATCCTACGAAGCGTGCCCGCCGGTCGGGTGACGATGTCGCCGGTCGGTGAGACGATGGGCTGGTGCCTGAGCTTCCCGAGGTGGACGCGCTCGTGGGCTTCCTCCGCGAGCGGGCGGTGGGTCATGCCGTCGCCGGGGCGACCGTCGCGGCGATCTCGGCGCTGAAGACGTTCGATCCGCCGCTGCAGCAGCTCACCGGGGCGACGATCGTGGCCGCGAGCAGGCACGGCAAGTTCGTCGACCTCGCGGTGGGCGACCTGCACCTCGTGTTCCACCTGGCCCGCGCCGGGTGGCTGCGGTGGTACGACGAGCTCCCCAAGACCGTCATCCGGCCGGGCAAGTCGCCCATCGCGCTGCGCGTCCGCCTCGACGACGGCGCGGGATTCGACCTGACCGAGGCGGGCACGAAGAAGTCGCTGGCGGTCTACGTCGTTCGCGACCCGGCCGAGGTGCCCGGCATCGCCCGGCTCGGCCCCGATCCGACGGCGCCCGACTTCACGCTCGACGACTTCGCGGGCATCCTCGCCGGCCGTCGCACCCAGATCAAGGGGCTGCTGCGCGACCAGTCGGTGTTCGCCGGGGTCGGCAACGCCTACTCCGACGAGATCCTGCACAACGCGCGCATGTCACCGTACGCGCTCGCCGCCAAGTTGAAGCCCGACGAGGTCGACCGCCTCTACCACGCGCTGCGCGACACGCTCTCCGATGCGATCGCGGCCGCGGCGGGGCGGCCTCCCGAGCAGCTCAAGGACTCCAAGCGCACCCGCATGCAGGTGCACGGCCGCACGGGCGAGGCGTGCCCCGTGTGCGGCGACATCGTGCGCGAGGTCATCTTCGCGGACTCGACCTTCCAGTACTGCCCGACCTGCCAGACGGGCGGCAAGCCGCTCGCCGATCGCGTGCTCTCCCGCCTGCTCAAGTGACCCGGCTGCGCAGCGTCCGGCCGTGATGTCGGATGCCGCTGCCAGACTCGTCGCGATGACCGACGCACTCCACACCGAACGCCTCCTGCTCACGCCGCTCACCCTCGACCACCTCGACGACTACCACCGGGTCTACAGCGACCCACGCACCTGGCAGCACCTGCCGACCGGCCGGCACACGAGTCGTGGGCAGTCGGCGCAGGCGATCGAGCGCTCGATGCAGAGCGTCCGCACCTCGGGGTTCGGGCATTGCGCGGTCGTGCTCCGTGCGCCCGTCGGCACGCTCGGTCCGGGCTCGTTCGTCGGGTCGGCGGGCGCGTCGATGATGCCGTTCGGCGCCTGGAACCTCGGCTACCGGCTGGCGCCCGAGGCGTGGGGGCACGGCATCGCGGGCGAGGCGGCGGCGCTCTCGCTGCGTGCTGCTCGCCGGGCGCAGCCCGATGCCGCGGTGACCGCCCGCGTGCTCGCGAACAACCCCGCGTCGGTGCGCGTGCTCGAACGACTCGGGCTCGAGCTCGCCTGGCAGGGCGCGTCGAGCGATGCGCCGAGGGGTGCCGACGACACCACGCATCTCGAACGGCTGGTCTTCACCGACCGGCCCGTCGACGACGACACCCTCCAGGCGGTCATCGCACTGGGCTGACGCCACGCGCGTGCGAACGGGCGGCCGGCGGATCGGCCCGCCGCCCGCCCGTTCAGGCGTTGGTCGTCAGATGCGACGACCGGTCTCGGTGTCCCGGCGAGCGGCGGCGTCCGCGGCGGCCGTGCGCTCGTCGGTGGTCGTCGTTCGATCGTCGACGACCCGATCGTCGCGCACGGCGGCGTCATCGGCAGCGACGGCCGTTCGGTCGTCTGCCGCGACCGTCGTGCGGTCGGTGCCGGCAGCCGTCGTGCGGTCGGCGGCGACCGGGGCGGTCGTGGCCGCTCCGTCGCGCTCGCGGCGGTCGTCCGCGGCCGTCGCGTCCCGGTCGGACGAGACGTCGGGGTCGACCTCGTCGGCCTTGCGCAGGCGCTCCTCGGCCTCGGTCCGCAGCTGCTGGGCGTCCGACTCGTGCGCCTCGCGCTCACGCGACAGGCGCTCGGCCTCGAGCTGCGCCTGCATGGCGTTCGCCTCCGCCTGCTTGGCGGCAGCGTCGGCACGCGCGGCGTCCGCCTCGCGCTCGCGCCGCGCGACGTCCGACTCGTACGCGTTCTGCCGCAGCTCGGCCGCCTTCTTCCGCTCCGCCTCCAGATGGGCTTCACGCCGTCGCCGGCTCGTCATCAGCACCGCGACCACGATGATCGCGATGACGACGATGACGCCGACGATGATCCAGATGATGGTGCTGGTGTCCACAGGGAACCGCCTCCTCGAATCGGGTCGGCCCCAGCCAATCCATCGTGACGATGGTCCGCAATGCCTTGCGCTTCGGCATCGAGTGCGGGATCATCCCGCCGCGCGCGCGACCTCCGTGACATTCGCAAACCGGGGCTGACCCGCGAGAACTCCCTCGACCAGTCGCTCGAGCGTGGCGAGTCCGTCGGGTGAGGTGACCGATTCCAGGTGCCCTTGCACGGAGGCCACGCGCGGCGCACGGAGGGCGTGCACCACCCCGCTCGCGGCATCCGAGGCCACCTCGAGGCCCAGCCGCGGCGTCGTGGAGCCCGCGGGTGCGAGGGCTGCGAACGTGTTGTAGAACCCGATCGCGGCCGTCTCGCCGAAGACGTCGACCTCGAGCTGCACGCCCTGGCGCGGTGACGGCAACGGCGCGATCGGCAGCCCGGCGAGATCGGCGAGCACCTGGTGGCTCAGGCACACCGCCAGCATGGGCCGCCCGGACGCCAGTCGCGCCGAGATGAGTGCCCGAAGCCGTTGCAGGCGAGGATCGCCGGCGTCGCGCGGGTCGCCGGGGCCTGGGCCGAACACCACGAGGTCCTCGGATGCCTCGGCGGGCGCCTCGTGCCACGGCACGACCCGCGCATCCACCCCCAGGTGCCGCAGCTGGTGGGCCAGCATCGTGGTGAAGTCGTCGCCGGCGTCGATGACGATGGCGCTCGCGGCGCGGGTCGGCGCCGGGGCCTGCGGGGTCCGCCAGAAGGCGGCGAGCCGGTCGTTGCGGGCGTCGAGCAGCGTGCCGAGGCGGTCGTCGTTGAGGGTGCGCCTCGGTGCGGCCACGCGAGGCAGTGCGCCGAGCGCGGTGAGCACACCGGCCGCCTTCGCGCGGGTCTCGGCGACCTCGCCGGCGGGATCGGAGTGCCGCACGAGCGTCGCCCCCACGGGCACGCGGACCCGGCCCGTCCCGTCGAGGTACGCGGTGCGGATGAGGATGGGCGCGTCGAGGTCGTGGCCGCCGCGGCGCGGGGTGAAGCGGGCGAGCACGCCGCCGTAGTAGCCGCGGGGCGTCGGCTCGTGGCGGGCGATGACCGCGCAGGCGTTGCCCATCGGCGAACCGGTGACGGTCGGGGCGAACATCGTGAGCCGCAGCACCTCTCGGGGGTCGAGCGTCGAGCGCCCCTCGAGCAGGTACTCGGTGTGGGTGAGGCGCGACATCCGCTTCAGGAAGGGACCGCGGATGCGGCCGCCGTCGGGGCACACCGCGCTCATCATCTTGAGTTCCTCGTCGACGACCATCACGAGCTCCTCGCGCTCCTTGACGTCGTCGAGGAAGGCCAGCAGGGCGGCATCGTCGGGCTCGCCGTCGCCGTCGCCGTCGCCGTCGCGGTGGCCGCTGACGCCGTCGCCGTGCCGGAACGTCCCGCTGATGGGATTCATCGAGACGAGCCCGTCGATCGACGACACATGGCGCTCGGGTGTCGCGCCCGCCGCCGCGAGTCCCGGCGTGCTGATCGCGAAGGTCCAGTAGGCGCCGCGCTCGTGCTCGAGGAGCTGCCGGAGCCAGCCGAGCACCGCGGTCGCCGGCGCGGCATCCGTGGACCCGGTGAAGTCGCGCCGGATGACGAAGTTCGCGCCCTCGCCGCGCCCGATCTCGTCGTCGATGACGCGGCGCACCGCCTCGGCGTAGTCGTCGTCGCTCACGTCGACCGCCAGGTCGGCGACGACCACCGGATGCCGCGGCAGCAGCTCGATGGCCTGGTCGACGGGGACCGCCTCCCGTTCCCGCACGACGAGGCACCGGATCGACGCGTCGTCGTCGTGGGCGGCGTACCCGCGTTCGCGCACCTGGCGGAAGGGCACGAGCGCCAGCACCTCCGCGTCGCCGAGCGGGATGTCGACGAGGCGATGCGCGTCGACGACCTCGCCGACGAGCACGTCGAGGGTCGGTTCGTGCTCCCGCCGGATGACGGCGAAGGGAGGCGCCTCAGCGGCGGACGCGGCGAGGAGCGAGGAAAGCAGGCGAGTCATGTCGGTCTCCGGTCGGGCCCTCGGCCGGAGCATCCCGCTGCACACGCGAAACGACCGCCCTCGGGCGGTCGTCGTACGTCGAAACGCAGGGAGTCCGCCTAGGAGGCGGGCCACCAGGTGCGGATCGACGCGGTCATGTCGAGCACTCTAGGGCATGCCGCCGCTCGGCGCACCTGATCGGCGACGACAGTACGATGCGGTGGTGCCTGCAGAACCGGACCCCGCCCTCGTGGCCAGACTGCGCGCGGCGGGGTGCGTCTTCGCCGAGGACGAGGCCGCCCTGCTCACCGAGGCCGTCGGCGGACGACCCGATGCCCCGGCCGAGCTCGAGCGCCTCGTCGCCCGCCGGGTGGCGGGGGAGCCGCTCGAGCAGCTGCTCGGCTGGGCCGAGTTCGCCGGCCGCCGCGTCCTCCTCGAGCCCGGCGTGTTCGTGCCGCGACGGCGTACGGAGGTGCTCGCGGGTGAGGCCGCCCGCCTCGCGCTGGCGGTGCACGAGCAGGGGCGCACGCCGGTGGTCGTCGACCTGTGCTGCGGCGCCGGGGCGATCGGCGCGGCGGTGGCGGATGCCGCGGGGCCGGTCGAGCTCGTCGCCGCCGACATCGACCCGGCCGCCGTCAGGGCCGCGCGCCGCAACCTCGAGCCGCTGGGTGCGCTCGTGGTCGCCGGCGACCTCTTCGACGCGCTGCCGGGCGAGCTCTGCGGGCGCGTCGACGTGCTCGCCGTCAACGCGCCCTACGTGCCCACCGCCGAGATCGCGATGATGCCTCCCGAGGCGCGCGACCACGAGGCGCACGTCGCCCTCGACGGCGGCGACGACGGGCTCGACGTGCACCGGCGCGTCGCGGCATCCGCTCGGGCGTGGCTCGCTCCCGGCGGGTCCGTGCTCATCGAGACGAGCCGTCGCCAGGCAGCGACCACCGAGGCCCTGCTCCGCGCCGGCGGGCTCTCGACGACGATCGTGCGCGACGACGAGCTCGCGGCCACCGTCGCGATCGGCCGCCGCGCGCCGAACGACTGAGCTCCGGGCGGAGGTCGGCGGTCGGCGGGCGGCTGCGCCCGGTCAGCGGTCGGCGCCCGGTCGGCCGCCGTGGCGATCACGATGGGCGTCGGCCAGGATCGCCTGCACCGCGGCATCCGTCGTCTGCCGGAAGTCGAGGTAGTGCATGCCGACGGACATGAAGCCGTTCGGCGTGCTGAGGCAGACCACCTCGTCGACCTCGGGCATGGCCGCGAGCTCGGCGACGCTGTCGGGGGCGCCGACGGGCATCGCGAGCAGCACGGATGCCGCGCCCAGTTCTCGCGCGACGAGGCTCGCCACGCGGGCGGTCGCACCCGTCGCCACGCCGTCGTCGACGATCACCGCCGTGCGGCCGGCCAAGTCGACCGGCGGTGCATCCCCGCGGAAGAGGAGCAGCCGTGCCTCGACCTCGGCGCGCTCGCGCCGCTCGACGGCGGCGAGCTCCTCGGCTGAGACGCGGCCCTGCACGAGCACGTCGTGGTTGAGCACGCGCGCACCGCGCTCGCCGATGGCGCCCATCGCGAGCTCGGGCTGGCGCGGCAGGCCCAGCTTCCGCACGACGAGCACGTCGAGCGGCGCGCCCAGCGCCAGGGCGACCTCGGCGGCGACGGGCACCCCGCCACGCGGCAGGCCGAGCACGACCGGATCGACGAGGGCGCGAACGAGCGGGCGCTCGGCGAGGACGCCCGCGAGGCGGCGACCCGCGTCGCGTCGGTCGGTGAAGCGCTCACTGGACATCGCGTGCCGCACCCACTCGCGCCTCGGCTCAGCCGGCCGGCCGACCGCGTCAGATCCCGTCGACGAGGGCGTTCCGGAGCGGCTCGCTGAGCGACGGTGGCACGTCCACCTCGACGGCGAGCGCCTGCAGGGCCTGTCCGTAGTAGACGCGGGCCGCGGCGGCCACGGTGATGTCGACGATCTGGCGGTCGCTGAACCCGGCCTCTCGAAGGCGCAGGCTGTCGGCGTCGGTCATGCCGGCCGAGTCGCGGGCCAGCTGCTCCGCGAAGCGCATCATCTCCACCTCGGCGTCGGTGAGGCCGGCATCGGTGTAGTCGAGGGCGATGCGCTCGAGCTGGGACTCGTCGAACACCTTCAGCGACTTCTGGCCGTGGGCCAGACGGCAGTGACGGGAGCCCGTGCCGAGCGCCGCGGCGAGCGTCACGAGCTCGAATCCCCGGAAGCCCAGCGACTCGATCGTCGAGGCCGTGAGTGCCCGGAAGGCCGCGTACGCCGCCGGGTTCACCGCCATCGCCGTGGTGTGCGTCGCGACATGGCCGAACGCCGCGCGATCCTCGGCGTAGTAGCGCTCCAAGCCCTCGGGCGCCTCGTCCTCGGGAACCGCCCTGATGATGGTCATCGCACCCCCTGGCACTTGTGACCGTATGCACCTCAGGCCTAGCGTGCGCTGTTCGACGCGTCAAGCCCTGTCACCTCGGAAGGGCGCCGCCTAGCGTTGATGACGTGGCACCGGACACCGACGAGGCGACTCGTCGAACGCGCATCGCGCGGCCGGTGAGAACACCGGAACGCCTGAGCGACGACTGAGGGGTCGACGCACAGGGCGGGGGAGCGGGTCGGATGACTGGGGGTCATCCGACCCGCGTTCTCACCGTTCCCGAGTGAAGTTCGCGTATCAGGCCCCGTCGCCTATGCTGAGTGGACCCTCCCCCACGAACGGGGGAACCCGTTCAGCACAGGGATTCGACGGCGACTCGACGCCGTCGGGCTTGGAGTGTCCGTGGGGCGTCATAGTGTCAAGGCCCCGGCAAGGAAGCCGGGGCGCGCGCTCGTCTTTTCCATCATCGCCGCCGTGGCCATCGTCGGCATCGTCGCATCCGGGGTCTACCTGTGGGTCGGCGGTCACCTTTCCCCGCTCTTCGCGGCCGCCGAGAGCGGCTGCGCCGAGACCGAGCAGATCGTGGTCGTCGCCGACACGTCCATCGCGCCGGCGCTCACCGACCTCGCGAAGGACTACGACGCGTCGTCCGACGCGTGCGTCGAGACCGTGATCAAGTCGCAGGACTCGGCCGACACCGCCGCCGTCATCGCGTCGGGCGGCGCCGATGCCGACGCGTGGGTTCCCGAGTCCAGCGTCTGGGTCGACCGCATGGCCGCGACCGCGGCGTCGCTCGGCCAGACGGCCCCCGAGGTCGAGGTGGGCGAGCCGATCGCCTCCACGCCCGTGGTGCTGGCCGCCGCGGCCACGACGGCGGCCGAGGTCGCGAGCGAGCCGGTGACCTGGACGAGGGTGCTGGGCGGCGGCCTGCCGACCATCCTCCCCGACCCCGAAGCCTCCTCGGCGAGCCTCGCCGGGCTCATGGCGCTGCGCGGCCACTCCTCGCCCGACGACCCGCGGCAGTTCGCCGGGGCCATGATCGAGCTCGGCAAGACCATTCCCGCCTCGACGAGCGCCGCGTTCGGCGCTCTCGCGGCCAGCCAGCAGCCGAGCGTGGTGCTCACGACCGAGGCGCAGGTCGCCGACTACAACCTCGACGAGCCGGCTGAGACGCTCGTGGCGGCGTATCCCGCCGATGGCACGGTGCTCCTCGACTACCCGTTCGTGCAGCTGCCCGCCCCTGTCGACCCCGACGGGACGGCGTCGGCCGACAGCACCGCGGATGCCGCGGAGGCGCGCACGGAACTGCTCACGGCGTTCGCGGACGCGGCCCGGGCCGACACCGAGCGGCTCGCCGCCGCCGGGTTCCGCGCCGGCGACGGGTCGGGCACGCTCGACATCCCCGGACTGGCCGTCGACGGCCCGGCCGCCGCGGCGGCGCAGCTCGACCCGGCCGCGCAGCTCGAGATCCTCCGTGCGTGGGCCGTGCTCACCCTGCGGTCGCGCATGCTCGCCGTCATCGACGTCTCGGGCTCGATGGAGGAGCCGGCCGAGAACGGCCTGCGCCGCATCGACATCTTCCAGCAGGCCGCCATCGGCGCCATGGAGAAGTTCTCGGGCGAGGTCGAGATGGGCGTGTGGGTCTTCTCGACCGCGCGCAACGGCGACCTCGACTACGAGGACCTCAGCCCGATCGCACCGCTGGCCGACCTCGCGCACAAGCAGGAGATCGCGGGGATCATCCAGTCGCTGCCGGCCCGACTCGGCGGCGCCACCGGCCTGTACGACACGACCCTCGCGGCGATGAAGCGGGTGCGCGAGACGTACGACCCGGAGAAGGTCAACTCGGTGCTGCTCATCACCGACGGCAAGAACGAGGACGAGAACGGCATCGACCTCGACACGCTGCTCGCCGAGCTCGCCAAGATGGACGATCCGTCCAAGCCCGTGCCGGTGATCATGATCGGCTTCGGCCCCGACACCGACCTGGCGGCGATGCAGCGCATCGCCCAGGCGACGAAGGGCGCTGCCTACTCGGCATCGCGTCCCGAGGACCTCAGCACGGTGCTCGTGGATGCGCTGTCGCAGCGCACCTGCCGCCCGAACTGCGGCTGAGCGTCGCCGTCGGCCGATGAACGTCGGTCGCCGAACATGACGGTCGGCCCCCGAACACGACGAAGGGCCCGGTTCTCGAACCGGGCCCTTCGTCATGCGCCTCCGCGGATCACGCCTCGGCGGGCTCCTCGAACACGGCATCTTCACGCGCGTGCGTCATCATGTCGGCGGGCTTGCGCACGAAGAACGAGCCGACGATGGCGAGGAGCGACAGGATCGCGCCGACCAGGAATGCCGAGCGGATGCCGGCGGTCTGGGCGACCTCGGCGGATGCGCCCGTCGCGGCGACGGCGACGGTGCCGGCGGTCATCACTGTCACGAAGAGCGCGGTGCCCGCGGCGCCCGCGACCTGCTGCACGGTGCCCACGATCGCGGAGCCGTGCGAGTAGAGGCGCGGTTCGACCGAGCCGAGCGCCGAGGTGAACAGCGGCGTGAACATGAAGGCGAGACCCGTCGACAGCGCGACGTGCGCCGCGAGCACGAGCCACGGCGACGTGTGGTCGGTCACCATCGTGAGCGACCAGAGCACGCCGCTCACCACGATGCTTCCGGGTACGAGCAGCGGCGTCGGCCCGTAGCGGTCGAACAGCCGGCCGACCGTGGGTCCGAAGAGTCCCATGATCAGGCCACCGGGGAGCAGCAGCAGGCCGGTCGCCAGCGGCGTGAGGTGCAGCACGTCCTGCATGTAGATGGGGAGCAGGATGATGGTGCCGAACAGCGCCGCCATCATCACCACCATGAGCCCGACCGAGATCGAGAAGTTGCCCGAACGGAAGGTGCGCAGGTCGAGCAGCGCCCGCTCTCGTCGCTGGAGGAGCAGCTGCCGCCAGATGAACCCGCCGATGCCGAGGACGCCCACCACGAGGGAGACGACCATCGCGGCAGGATGCTCGATGCCGCTGACGACGCCGCCGACGAGGCTCAGCCCGTAGACGAGGCCGCCGAAGCCGAACGCCGAGAGGATGACCGAGAAGACGTCGATGGGGATGGCGCGCGGCTCGCTGACGTTCTCGACGCGTCGGATGCCGATGACGAGCATCGTCAGCGCGATCGGCAGCACCAGCCAGAACATGAACCGCCACGACAGGAAGCTCAGGATCAGGCCGGAGATCGTCGGGCCGATGGCAGGTGCGACCGACATGACGATCGACACGCGGCCCATGAACCGGCCGCGATCGGCCGCCGCCACGAGCGTCATGAGCGTCGTCATGAGCAGCGGCATCATGATGGCCGTGCCGCTCGCCTGCACCACGCGGGCGAGGAGGAGCACTTCGAAACCCGGAGACAGGGCGGCGATCAAGGTGCCGGTCGAGAACAGCGACATCGCGGCGATGAAGATCGGCCTCGTCGCGAATCGCTGCAGCAGGAAGCCGGTGATGGGGATGACGACCGCCATCGTCAGCATGAAGGCGGTGGTCAGCCACTGCGCCTGCGAGATGGTGATGCCGAGGTCGGTGACCAGGTGGGGGATCGCCACGCCCATGATCGTCTCGTTGAGGATGACGACGAACGCGGAGGCCAGGAGCAGCCAGATGACGCGGTTGTTCCGCGCGCCGTGGAGCGCCTCGACGTCGGAGTCGGTGTGTTGGTGAGTGGCGGCCGCGTCGAGGCGTGCGGCCTCGGGCGCAGTCAGGTCTGGAACGGCGCGTTCGGTCACGGAGAGGCATCCAATCGATCTCGGCGCAGAGCGGCGCCGGGGGGAGTTGCGTCGAATGTGTGTGTCAACCTGCGTCGGACGACGCACTATTCCCGATCGGCGAGATGGATCGGAACGTATGAATCGTGCGGCGCGGCGGGCTACGGAGCGGGCGAGGGACCGTCGGTCGGAGTGGGCTCGGGGAGCCAGCCCTCGAGCTGCTCCTCTTCGGGAGCGACCTCGTCTTCGACCCGCTTCTCGCCGACCTCGAGATCGGCGTCGTCGTCTGCGGGAATGGCACTTGGATCGGTCATGACTCCACGATATTGCGGACCGCTGACACTGCGCGGGCGACCGCGGCCGCAGCGTCCGCGATCTCGTCGGCCGTCGTCTCGGCGCCCAGCGTGAATCGCACGGCCGTCTGCGCGAGGTCGGCCGGGATGCCGATCGCCGTGAGCACATGCGACGGCTCGTCGCTCCCCGCGGCACACGCCGACCCGCTGGAGCAGACCACCCCGTCGCGCTCGAGCTCGAGCAGCACCGCTTCGCCGCTGGTGCCCGGGAAGACGAACGACACCGTCCCGGGCAGTCGCCGCACGGGGTCGCCGGTCAGCACGGCGCCCGGCACCGCGGCGACGACGCGTGCGGCGAGGTCGGCGCCCAGCCCGCCGACGCGGGTCGCGGCATCCGCCCGCTCGGCCTCGGCGAGCCGCAGCGCGGTGGCGAACGCGACGGCGCCCGCAACGTTCTCGGTGCCCGAGCGACGTCCGCGCTCCTGTCCGCCGCCGTGCAGCACCGGCTCCAGCGGGATCCGCCCGCGCACGATGAGCGCGCCCGTGCCCTTCGGCGCGCCGACCTTGTGCCCGGCGAGCGAGAGGGCGTCGGCGCCCAGCCCGTCGAGCCCGAGGGGAAGCCAGCCGGCCGCCTGCACGGCATCCGTGTGCATGAGCGCACCGGCGGCATGGGCGACCGTGGCGAGCTCGGCGACGGGCTGCACGGTGCCGATCTCGTTGTTCGCGAGCTGCACGGAGACGAGCGTCGTGTCGTCGCGGATGCGTCGGGCGAGCGCCGCGGGATGGACGGAGCCGTGCTCGTCGACCTCGAGCATCTCCACGGTGAAGCCGTGCACGCGGGCCAGGTACGCGGCCGACTCGAGCACCGCCTCGTGCTCGATCGGGGACACGAGCACGTGGCGGCCGCGCGGGTTCGCGAGCGCCATGCCCTTCACCGCGAAATTGTCGGCCTCGGTGCCGCCGCCCGTGAAGACGACGTCCCCCGGGCGGACGCCGACCACGGCGGCCACCTCCGCACGGGCCGCCGCGAGTGCACGCGCGGCCTCGTCGCCGAGCCCGTGCCGGCTCGACGGATTGCCGAACGACCCCGTGAGGTACGGCCACATCGCCTCGAGCGCCTCCCGGCGCACGGGCGTCGTCGCGGCGTGGTCGAGGAAGATCACGGCGCCGCCCCCGAGGCATCCGACGCCGCCGCCGACGCCGAGATCACCACGTCGAGCCCGAGGTCGAGGGCTCGCGCCGAGTGCGTGAGCGCGCCCACCGAGATGACGTCGACGCCGGTCGCCGCGATCGCCGCGACCGTGTCGAGCGAGACCCCGCCAGATGCCTCGACGACCGCTCGACCGGCGATCCGCTGCACGCCCGTGTGCAGGTCGTCGAGCGAGAAGTTGTCGAGCATGATCGTGTCGGCGCCCCCGGCGAGCACGGCGTCGAGCTGGTCGAGCCGGTCGACCTCGACCTCCAGGTGGGCGGTGTGCGGCATCCGCTCGCGCGCCTCGCGCAGCGCCGTCGCGAGGTCGCGGCCCCCGGCGGTCAGTACCGCGAGGTGGTTGTCCTTCGCCATGATCGCGTCCGAGAGCGAGCGGCGGTGGTTGCGGCCGCCCCCGTCCCGCACGGCCTGGCGCTCGAGGCTGCGCAGGCCGGGCGTGGTCTTCCGGGTGTCCACGATGCGCGCGCCCGTGCCCGCGATGGCGGCGACGTAGCGTGCAGTGAGGGCCGCGACGCCCGACATGCGCTGCACCAGGTTGAGGCCGACGCGCTCGGCGGTGAGGATGCCGCGGGCGGGCCCCTGCACGCGGGCGAGCACCGCTCCCGTGTCGAACGCGTCGCCGTCGGCGGCGAGCGCTTCGACGACGATGCGGGGGTCCACGAGCCGGAACGCCGCGGCGAACACGTCGATGCCGCTGAGCACGCCCGGCTCACGGGCGACGAGGTCGGCCGCGGCCGTGGCATCCGCGGGGATCAGGGTCTCGCTCGTGAGGTCGCCCCAGGGCGCGTCCTCGTCGAGCGCGGCCGTGACGATGCGGTCGATCTCGCGGCGGTCGGTCATCAGGCGGCCTCCTCGAAGGCGGTGCGTGCGGCGGCGTGCGCCGTCGCGTGGGAATCGCGAGCCGACGTGGCGCCGATGCCGGCGGCATCCGCGGCGGTCGCCGGGTCATCCGTGCGGAAGTGCGCGCCGACGCTCTCGGTACGCGCCAGCGCCGCGGCCACGGTGAGCCGCGCGAGGTCGAGCAGGTTGCGGTCCTCGGCCGAGCGGCGGTCGAGCCCGTCGGGTGCGCGCCAGGCGTCGAGCCGAGCGGATGCCGCGGCCAGGCCTGCCGCGTCGCGCTCGAGTCCGACGTGCTCCCACATGAGGGCCTGGAGTTCCTGCCGGTCCACGACCTCCTGCGCCGAAATGGAGGAAGAATCGGCCGACACGCCGCGGCCGACAGCGGGGCGGCCGGTGTGTCGCGCCGGAGTTCCTGCGAATGGGACCCGAGACGGCGCCGCTGACGCACTGGGGGCGGTCGGGGAGGCGGTCGCGGCATCCGGCCAGGCGTCGTCGAGCGAGCGCGCGGCCCGGTCGGCGAACACCGCCGCCTCGAGCAGCGAGTTCGACGCGAGCCGGTTGGCGCCGTGCACACCGGTGCGTGCGGTCTCGCCGACGGCCCACAGCCCCGGCAGGCTGGTGCGGCCGTCGAGGTCGGTCGCCACGCCGCCCATGGCGTAGTGCGCCGCGGGCGTCACCGGCACGGGCTCGCGTCCCCACGCGAAGCCGGCCGCGCGGCAGGCGGCGTCGAGGCTCGGGAACCGATGCGCGAGGAACTCCGCACCGAGCGCCGTGGCGTCGAGGAGCACGGGCTCGCCATCCTGCTCGGCCACGCGCCGCCACACCGCGCGCGCGACCACGTCCCGGGGTGCGAGCTCGGCACGGGGATCGACGTCGAGCATGAACCGTTCGCCGTCGCGGTCGCGGAGCACCGCGCCCTCGCCGCGCACGGCCTCGGAGATGAGCGGAGTGCCGGGCGCCGCGAGCGCGGTGGGGTGGAACTGCACGAATTCGAGGTCGGCCACCGCAGCGCCGGCGCGCCAGGCGGCGGCCACGCCGTCGCCCGTCGCCACGTCGGGGTTCGTCGTATACCGGTAGAGGCATCCACTGCCGCCGGTCGCGAGCACGACCGCGTCGGCGGCGAGGTCGACGACGGTTCCGGATGCCGCGAGCACGCGGGCCCCGACGGCCCGCCCTTCGCGCACCAGCAGGTCGGCGAGCATCGTGCCCTCGTGGATCCGCACGGCCCGGCGCCGGACCGTGGCGACCAGAGCCGACTCGATCGCCGCCCCGGTCGCGTCACCGCCGGCGTGCAGGATGCGCGCGCGGGAATGCGCCGCCTCGAGCCCGCGTTCGAGGCCCGACTCGCCGCGATCGAACGCCACCCCGAACCGGATCAGGTCGCGCACGCGAGCGGGCCCCTCGTCGCAGAGCACGTGCACGGCCGCGGGATCGGAGAGGCCGGCGCCCGCGGCGATGGTGTCGTCGTAGTGACGCTCGGCCGAGTCGTCGGGGAACAGCGCCGCGGCGATCCCGCCCTGCGCGTGCCTGGTGTTGCCGTCGGCCAGCTCGGCCTTCGTGACGAGCTCGACGGTGTGCCCGGCGTCGGCGGCTTTCACTGCGGTCCAGAGGCCCGCGATTCCGCCGCCGACGACCAGCACGTGCGCCATGGTCAGGCTCCCGTCACCGCTGGGGCCGGCGGCTTCGCGGCGAGCATCCGCTCGAGCGCGAGTCGGGCCGGGTCGGCGACCGCCTCGGGCACCGTGATGCGGTTCACCACGCGACCCGCGACGAGTTCCTCCAGCACCCAGGCGAGGTAGCCGGGGTGGATGCGGTACATCGTCGAGCAGGGGCAGACCACCGGGTCGAGGCAGAAGATCTCGTGCTGCGGGTACTCCGCCGCCAGCCGCTGCACGAGGTTGATCTCGGTGCCGATCGCGAACGTCGAGCCCGCGGGGGCGGCCTGGATGGCCTTCACGATGAAGTCCGTCGAACCCGCGGCATCCGCTGCATCGACGACCGCCATCGGGCACTCGGGGTGCACGATGACCTGCACGCCGGGGTGCGTCTCGCGTGCGGTGGCGATCTGGTCGACCGTGAACCGCTTGTGCACCGAGCAGAAGCCGTGCCACAGGATGACGCGTGCGTCCTCGAGTTCGCCCGCCGTGCTGCCGCCGAGCGCCTTGCGCGGGTTCCACATCGGCATCTGCTCGAGCGGCACGCCCATGGCCTTCGCGGTGTTGCGGCCGAGGTGCTGGTCGGGGAAGAACAGCACGCGCCGCCCGCGCTCGAACGCCCACTCGAGCACCGTGCGCGCGTTCGACGAGGTGCAGACGATGCCGCCGTGGCGGCCCACGAAGCCCTTCAGCGCCGCCGAGGAGTTCATGTAGGTGACGGGGATCACCGGGACGCGACCGTCGGCGTCGGCGGCGTCGAGGTCGCCGTACACGTCGGCGAGCTGCTCCCAGCACTCCTCCACGCTCGACTCGTCGGCCATGTCGGCCATCGAGCACCCGGCGGCGAGGTTCGGCAGGATCACGGCCTGCTCGGGAGTGGAGAGCAGGTCGGCGGTCTCGGCCATGAAGTGCACGCCGCAGAACACGATCGCCTCGGCGTCGGGACGGGTGAGCGCCGCGTTGGCGAGCTGGAATGAGTCCCCCACGAAGTCGGCGTGCTCGATCACCTCGTCGCGCTGGTAGAAGTGGCCGAGCACGACGACGCGGTCGCCGAGCGTCGCCTTCGCGGCGCGGATGCGGTCGTGCAGCTCGGCGTCGCTCGCCTCGCGGTACTCGGCGGGAAGCTGGCCCTGGCGCGGCGACCCGGTGGGGATGACGTCGCCCATCGACGAGCCGGGTCCGTACCCGGCGGGGCCGGCGTCGAACTCCCACGGGCCCTTCGCCAGCTCGGGCGCGCAGGCGGCGCCCGACGCCGCGCCGGTCGTGATGAGCCGGATGGTGCGATCGACGGATGCCGCCGCGCGCGTCGCGCCCGCGTCGCGGACGGGGGGAGGAGGTGCGATGGTCATGGGTTCGTCCTCTGCAGTGCGGGTGGTGCGGTGATGGCGGGGGCAACGGATGCCGCGGGGCCGGCGCCCGTGTCGAAGCGGTAGAGCGCGGGCGGGCGATGCGGCGTGCCCGCGAGGCGTCGGCCCGTGTCGACGAGCGTGCCGGAGGCCTCCATGGTGCGGCGGAAGTTCGCCGGGTCGAGCCGGCGGCGCAGCACGGCCTCGTGCACGCCCCGCAACTCGGCCATGGTGAAGGTGTCGCCGAGCAGCGCGTGCGCGATGCGGGAGTACTGCAGCTTGGTGCGCAGCCGCCAGAGCGCGTAGTCGATGATCTGGCGGTGGTCGAACGCGAGGTCGGGCAGCGCGTCCTCGTCGAACCACTGCACGTTCTCGTCCGAGACGGCGCGCTCGACCTCGTCGGAGTGCACGAGCGCCCAGTACACGACCGACACCACCCGCTCGTCGGGGGAGCGGTCGGGGGCGCCGAACGTGTACAGCTGCTCGAGGTAGCGCGGGGCCAGCCCGGTGGTCTCGCCGAGCGTGCGCGCGGCCGCCTCGTCGAGCGCCTCATCGACGGGGAGCCAGCCGCCGGGGAGCGCCCAGCGACCCGCGCCGGGTTCGCGGAGGCGTCGCACGAGCGGGATGCGGAGGCTCGGCGAGGCCGCGCCGGCGTCGGGGCTCAGGGCGAAGATGACCGTGGAGACGGCGAGCCGCGCCTGCGCGCCGCGATCGTGCTGCTGCGACATCCGCTGCCCCCTCTCGCCCGACCACCTTAGAGTCAGTGTGACCCGAAGTGCTGGGATCAGCTTACAGTCACGATGACACGAACGCCAATCGTGTGACGCCGCCGGTCGCCGCCGCTCCCGCGGTGCCTCCGCAGTCCACCACCCGAACAGCGAAGCATGGCGTGGTCGTCTGCTGACCCGCCGACTCGGTGGGCGCCGTTGAGCGGATGCCCCGACTGCGACGGAGCCCGGACTCAACGCCCGCCGCGCTCCCGAAGACGGGCGACGACCCGCTCGACCAGCACGGCCGAGAGCCGTCCCTCGGCGTCGGGCACGTCGTTCGCGCTCACGCGCAGGACGAGCCATCCGATGTCCTGCAGGCGCTCGTACCTGGCGATATCGCGGCGGAACTGCTCGGGTGTGCGGTGGTAGTCGCCCTCGTACTCGATCGCGATGCGGGCCTCGGGGTACGCCAGGTCGACCGTCGGCTCGAACGGAGCAAGCCGGGCGTGTTCGACCCGGTGCGCGACGACCGGTTCGGGCAGCCCGTGCGCGACGAGTCGGAGGCGAAGCAGGGTCTCGCGCCGCGAGAGGGGACCGCGTCGCACGTGGCCGAGCGCGTCACGGAGCTTCCCCACGCCGGTGCCCCCACGGCGTAGCGTCACCGCATCCCGGAGCGTCGCGATCGTGGCGGCGGGCGGTCGACCGCCCGCCCCCGCGCGCCCGGTCACGAGGAAGTCGCCCGCGGCGACGAGATCCTCGAGACCGAGCAGGCCCGCCAGTTGACACCAGGTCGTTGCCGCATCCGTCATGCGCATCGTGGCCGTCGCCACCGTTCCGGTCCTGCCGCGGTCGAGCTGGTGGCCGATCACGCCGCGCACTCTCGGCTGCGGATCGCCGGCGAAGACCGAGACGTGCAGCCGGGTGTCCAGTTCCACCCGGCGAGGCAGCGGCACACCGCCCAGGATCGCGGCGGTGGTGTGGCTGAAGAACTGCGTCGGCGGCATCCGCGCTGCATAGGCGGCCGCGAGGTGCTGCACGTCGAGTGGGAGTCCGGCGTGCAAGCGGGCGCCGCGGAATGGGGACCGGAGGTCGGATGCCTCGAGGCGGCGTCGGCTCGCGCCGAGCTCGAGGGCGCTGCGGAGGGCGAAGGCGGGACGCACGGCGAGCTCGGGTGGCAGGGCAGCTGGGCGGCGCATCCCGGAATCGTCGCCCGTGGACGTGCTGCATGTCCCGGATTCTCCACAGGCTGGTCCGCTCGTCCGGACCCGTCTGCGCGGCACCGCAGTCCACCACGCACTCGCCGTGGGTTGCGGGGGTGGCCTGCTGACCCGGCCACCCGGACTCGGCTCAGGGCCCGCGCAGGCGGCATCCGGGAGCGGGTGGGTTAGGATCGGCGTACAACCTCACACCGGGCCATCGACGCATCGCGGGAGAGCCGGGCAGCGCCCACCAGCACTGGCCGGCACCGAAGGAGCAAGCCTCCCCGCCAATCTCTCAGGTCGCACATACCGCGATGACAAGGCCGCTCTGAAAAGTGGATGCCGCGACCGCGGCCTCCCGCCGACGGTGAAAGCCGAGCGCCCCACGGGTGCGACGCGAAGCTCTCAGGCCCATGACAGAGGGGGAGTTCTCAAGCGGCATCCGCCGACCGCCCACGCGACTCTGGAGAACTCGTGACCGACCCCGGAACGACCGACAACGGCACCACCGACACAGGCACCACCGAACGTCGGAGCCCCCTCGACGAGGTGCACCGCGCCGCGGGCGCGAGCTTCACCGACTTCGCCGGATGGCAGATGCCGGTGCGCTACTCCAGCGACCTCGCCGAGCACCACGCCGTGCGCGAGCATGCCGGCCTCTTCGACCTGTCGCACATGGGCGAGATCATCGTGGTCGGCCCCGAGGCCGCCGAGTCGCTCGACTACGCCCTCGCCGGCAAGCTCTCGGCGATCGCGCTGGGCCAGGCCAAGTACTCGCTTCTCCTCGACCGTGACGGGGGCGTCATCGACGACCTGGTGGTGTACCGAACTGGTGAGGACCGCTACATGGTGGTCGCGAACGCGTCGAACCGCGAGGTCGTCGCCGAGGAGCTGCGCGACCGCACCTCGCCGTTCGACACCGAGGTGTTCGACGAGAGCGACGACATCGCGCTCATCGCCCTGCAGGGCCCCGACGCGCTCGAGGTGCTGCAGCAGACGCCGGGCTTCGGCATCCAGGGTCCGGGCAACGACGAGGACGACTTCGTCACCGCCCTTGCGAACCTCAAGTACTACCGGGCGATCGCCGCCGAGTACGAGGGCCAGCCGGTGCTCGTCGCACGCACGGGCTACACCGGCGAGGACGGCTTCGAGCTCTACGTCGCGCCCGACGTGGCGGCACGCATCTGGGACGCCCTGCGCGAGACCGGCGGCTCCCGCGTCGTGCCGTGCGGACTCGCGAGCCGCGACACCCTGCGCCTCGAGGCGGGCATGCCGCTCTACGGCCACGAGCTCGGTCGCGACGTCCTGCCGGTGCAGGCCGGCCTCGGCCGCGTGGTCGCGCTCACGAAGGAGGGCGACTTCGTCGGTCGCACCGCGATCGAGCAGGGCCCGGCGACGGATGCCCCGGTGCTGGTCGGCCTCGCCGCCGAGGGTCGTCGAGCGGCCCGCGCCGACTACGAGGTCTACGACGGTGCGGGCGAGGACGCCACGCGCGTCGGCGTCGTGACGAGCGGCGCCCTGTCGCCGACGCTCGGCCACCCCGTCGCCATGGCGTTCGTCGCGCCCGAGGCCGCCGAGCCCGGCCGCGAGCTCTTCGTCGACGTGCGCGGAACGCGGGTCGCGGCATCCGTCGTCGCCCTGCCCTTCTACAAGCGCCAGGCCTGAGCGGCCGCCCACCGACGCCGCGCGCCCCGACCACCAGCACCAGCCGCACCGCCACCGCCACCGCACCGCCACCGCGAGGAGAATCCCATGACCGACCAGACCGAACTCCAGTACACCGAAGAGCACGAGTGGGTGCTCGTCGAGGGCGACACGCTCACGATCGGCATCACCGACTACGCCGCCGAGAAGCTGGGCGACGTCGTCTACGTCGACCTGCCGGCCGCCGGCACCGCGATCACCTCGGGCAAGGTCGTCGGCGAGATCGAGTCGACGAAGTCGGTCGGCGAGCTGTTCGCGCCCGTCGACGGCGAGGTCGTCGAGGCGAACCAGGCCGTCATCGACGCGCCCGAGCTCGTGAACAGCGACCCGTTCGGCGAGGGGTGGCTCATCAAGGTCACCGCCAGCGCCCTCCCCAAGCTCCTCAGCCACGCCGAGTACCGCGCCCTCGTCGGCGAGTAAGGATCCACCCAGCGATGAACACCTCCTCCGCCTACGACGCCGACGCGTTCGGCCGCCGCCACATCGGCACGACCCCGCACGACCACGAGTGGATGCTGGCCGCCCTCGGCTACGACTCGCTCGACGCGCTCATGACGGCGGCGGTGCCGACGGCGATCCGCATGGGGGAGGTGGTCGACTCGGTGATCCCGCCGGCCGCCACCGAGCGCGAGGCGCTCGCGGAGCTGGCCGCACTGGCGGAGCAGAACGCGGTGCGCACGTCGATGATCGGCCTCGGCTACTTCGGCACGATCACCCCGTCGGTGATCCAGCGCAACGTGCTCGAGAACCCCAGCTGGTACACGGCGTACACGCCCTACCAGCCCGAGATCTCCCAGGGCCGGCTCGAGGCGCTCATCAACTTCCAGACCATGGTCTCCGACCTCACGGGCCTCGACACCGCCAACGCGTCGATGCTCGACGAGGGCACCGCGGTCGTCGAGGGCATGCTGCTCACGCGCCGGGCGTCGAAGTCGGCCTCGAACCGCTTCGTCGTCGACGCGGACGCGCTGCCGCAGACCCATGCGCTGCTCGCGTCTCGTGCCGAGGCCGTGGGCATCGAGCTCGTCGTCGCCGACCTCGACGAGGGCACGGATGTCGCCGCCCTCGGCGAGCACTTCGGGCTCTTCGTGCAGTACCCGGGCGCCTCGGGTCGCGTGTGGAACCCGGCATCCGTCATCGCCGCGTCGAAGGCGCAGGGCGCGCTCGTCGTCGCCGCGGCCGACCTGCTCGCGATGGCGCTCCTCACGAGCCCGGGCGAGCTCGGCGCCGACGTCGCGGTGGGCACGTCGCAGCGCTTCGGCGTGCCGATGGGCTTCGGCGGTCCGCACGCCGGCTACATGGCGGTGCGGAAGGGCCTCGAGCGCCAGCTCCCCGGCCGCCTCGTCGGCGTCTCCCAGGATGCCTCGGGGCACCCCGCCTACCGGCTCAGCCTCCAGGCGCGCGAGCAGCACATCCGCCGCGAGAAGGCGACCTCGAACATCTGCACCGCGCAGGTGCTGCTCGCCGTGATGGCGTCGATGTACGCGGTGTACCACGGGCCCCGCGGCATCCGGCACATCGCCCTCTCAACGGCGGCGAAGGCGAAGGCGCTCGCCGATGCGCTCACCGGCTATGGCCTCACCCTCGCGCACGACGCGTACTTCGACACCGTGCGGGTGCATGTGCCCGGCCTCGCCGCCAACGTCGTCGCCCGCGGACGCGAGCTCGGCCTCAACCTCTGGGAGGCCGACGAGGCCACCGTGCACGTCGCTGTCGACGAGACGACGACCGCCGACGAGCTCTCTCGCGTCGTCGAGGCGTTCGGCTTCGACCCGCGCATCGAGGTTCCCGTGTCGCTGCGCGAGCTCCCCGCGAGCCTGCCCGAGTCGCTGCGCCGCACGAGCTCCTACCTCGAGCATCCCGTGTTCAACACGCACCAGTCCGAGACGCAGATGATGCGCTACCTCAAGCAGCTCGCCGACCGCGACTACGCGCTCGACCGCGGCATGATCCCGCTCGGCTCGTGCACCATGAAGCTCAACGCGGCCACCGAGATGCAGTCGGTCACGTGGCCCGAGTTCGCGAACCTGCACCCCTTCGCCCCCGAGGCCGATGTCGAGGGCACGCTCTCGCTCATCGAGCAGCTCGAGAACTGGCTCGCCGAGGTCACGGGCTACGACACCGTGTCGCTGCAGCCGAACGCCGGCAGCCAGGGCGAGCTCGCGGGCCTCCTCGCGATCCGCGGCTACCACCGCGCCAACGGCGACCTGGATCGCGACCTCTGCCTCATCCCCTCCAGCGCGCACGGCACGAACGCGGCCTCCGCCGTGCTCGCCGGCATGCGCGTGGTCGTCGTGGCCTGCGACGAGCTCGGCAACGTCGACCTCGACGACCTGCGGGCGAAGATCGCCGAGCACGCCGACCGCATCGCCGCGCTCATGATCACCTACCCGTCGACGCACGGCGTCTACGAGCACGAGGTGAAGCAGATCACGCAGGCCGTGCACGACGCCGGCGGCCAGGTCTACGTCGACGGCGCCAACCTGAACGCGCTGCTCGGCTTCGCCCGGTTCGGCGACTTCGGCGGCGACGTCTCGCACCTCAACCTGCACAAGACCTTCTGCATCCCACACGGCGGCGGCGGGCCCGGCGTCGGACCGGTCGCGGCCAAGGCGCACCTCGCGCCCTACCTGCCCGGGCACCCGCTCGCGCAGCGCGCCGACCACTCGGGCGGCGTCACCCACGACGGCGGGCCGGTCTCGGCCGCGCCGTACGGCAGCCCGTCGATCCTGCCGATCTCGTGGGCGTACGTGCGCATGATGGGGTCCGAGGGCCTCAAGCAGGCCACCGCCGCGGCCGTGCTCGCGGCGAACTACGTCGCCGCGCGCCTGCGCGACCACTTCCCGGTGCTCTACACGGGCGACAACCACCTCGTCGCCCACGAGTGCATCCTCGACCTGCGTCCGCTCACCGCGGCCACCGGGGTCACCGTCGACGACGTCGCGAAGCGCCTCATCGACTACGGCTTCCACGCGCCGACCATGTCGTTCCCCGTGGCGGGCACGCTCATGGTGGAGCCGACGGAGTCGGAGGACCTCGCCGAGCTCGACCGCTTCGTCGAGGCGATGATCGCGATCAAGGCCGAGGCCGACGCGGTCGGTCGCGGCGAGTGGCCGGTCGAGGACAACCCGCTCCGCAACGCGCCGCACACGGCCGAGTCGGTCATCGCGGGGGAGTGGACGCACCCCTACACGCGCGAGCAGGCGGTGTACCCGGTGCACGCCCTCGTGCGCAACAAGTACTGGGCGCCGGTGCGCCGCATCGACCAGGCTTACGGCGACCGCAACCTCGTGTGCGCCTGCCCGCCGGTCGAGGCGTTCGCGTAGCGAAGCGGAGCGAATGCCGACCGGAGAGTACAGCGGGCCCACGCCGCGACGAAGGAGCGGCGTTCGCATAGCATCGGTCACCTGCCCGCGCGGGTGAACCGAACCCGCCGCGGTCTCGTGGTCACGGCAGGAGGTGACGGATGCCGCTGGAGGACGACCGCAGGCTGGTCGCGCTCTACGACGCCCACGCGCCGTCGATCTGGCGGTACGTGGTGCACCTCACGGGCGACGCCGCCGGAGCCGACGACATCGTGCAGGAGACGCTGCTGCGCGCGTGGCGGAGCCCGCGCATCCTCGCGCAGGAGCCCGCCTCGACGCGGGCGTGGATGTTCACCGTCGCCCGCAACCTCGTGATCGACGAGGCGCGCAGTGCCCGGAGGCGGCATGAGATCGGCGTCGCCGAGACGCCCGAGCGCGGGCTGGGCGACGGCACCGACGCGCTGTTCGAGAGCCTGCTGGTCGAGGAGGCGCTCGCGGGCCTCGACCTCGAGCACCGCGCGGTCATCGTGCACGCCTACTACGGCGGATGCAGCATCGCCGAGGTGGCGCGGCGGCTCTCGATCCCCGAGGGGACGGTGAAGTCGCGGCTGCACTACGGGCTGCGTGCGCTTCGCCTGGCGCTCCAGGAGAAGGGGGTGACGCGATGAACGGCGAACACGAGCGCTACGCCGACTGGGATGCGGCGTACGTGCTGGGCGCGCTGTCGCCGGCCGAGCGCCGCGAGTACGAGGGTCACCTCGAGTCGTGCGACGCATGCCTGCGGTCGGTCGCCGAGCTCGCACCCATGCCCGGTCTTCTCTCCCGACTGACGCCCGAGCGCGCCACGGCACTGCTCGACGCCGAGGCGCCGCCAGCGGCCGCGCCGAAGCCCGAGCTGCTCGACGCCGTTCGGCTCGAAGCGCGCCGCCGCGGCATCCGTCGCCGTCGCCGTGGCTGGGCCGTCGCAACCGTCGCGGCCGCGGCCGTCGTGGTGCTCGCCGCGCTGTTCGTCCCGCTCGCCTTCAGCCGCCCCGCGCCCGGCGGGCAGACGGTCGCATTCGACACCGTCGCCGACGTGCCGGTGACCGCGACCGCGGTGCTCACCCCGGTCGAGTGGGGCACGCGCATCGCCCTCGACTGCACCTACGAGACCGATGCGTCGGATGCCGCGGACGCGCCCGAGGGCGGATGGCCGTACGCCCTCGTGGTGGTGGACCGCGACGGCAATCGCACCCAGGTGTCGAGCTGGCGCGCGATGCCCGGCGCCACCGCGCGGCTCCAGGCGGCCACGGCGGTCGACGTCGAGGACATCTCGTCGCTCGAGATCCGCGGCGTCGAGAGCGCCCGCGTGCTCCTCACGGCGGAGCCCGGCGACGGGTGACCGTTCGCCGCCGCGCCTCGTGCGCGGACGGGGCGACGCGGGTCATGGCGGGCGGCCGGCCGCTCCGTGCTGCGGTCGCGGCTACGCGGGGCGCGGTGCGGCGTGACGCCCGCGCTGCGCGTAGGTCCGGCCGGCGGATGCCGCGACGAGGCCCGTGCGGCGCTCGATCACGCGCCGCTCGGCCTCCCGCACCTCCGCCTCCGTGGTCGCGGTGCGCCGATCCGTGCGGCGTGCGGCGAGGCCCGCCGTGGCGAACGCGTGTGCGAGGCTCATCGTCCCGTTCCCATCCGCGCGATCGTCGATCGACCGCGACGGGACCGATGTTCCCGGCGGCCGGGATCCGCCGGATCCGGGCGGTCCCGATGTCGCACCCCGGGAGTACACTGAGGTTCTCTCGTCTAGGGGGTGCGCATGGTCTCCGCCGATCTCCTCGCAGTGCTCGCCACAGCCGGCTTCATCGGCCTGTTCGTCGGCACGTCGGTCCTCGCCGGGCGCGGTCTCGGGCTCGAGCAACGCGCGGGGCTCCTCGAACGCCGAGATCCGGGCACGGCGGCCGCGCTCCGCCGTGCGCAGTCGATCACCGACTTCGCCAGCGGCACGGTGTTCGGCGACGAGGGCTTCGGCGCCGTGTGCACGCCCAGCCGGAAGAGCTGGCACGACATGGCCCGGGTGCGGGCGACCGACTCCGACCTCCGCGTCGAGGTTCCCGAGGAGACGCTGCCGCCGATGCCGGCCACCGTCGTCGCCCTCGCCCGCAGCGAGCACGTGCCGCAGGCGCCGCGCACGCGGCATCCGTCGACCGACGCGCCGGTCAGGGCTCAGGCGGCGGCGAAGAGCCCCGGCCACCAGCCGACGGCCAGGGGATAGCCCACGAACGACACGATGTCGATGATCCAGTGCGCGATCACGAGCGGCATCGTGCGACCCCACCGTGCGTAGCACCAGCCGAACACGATGCCCATCGCGACGTTGCCGACGAACGGGCCGAAGCCCTGGTAGAGGTGGTAGCTCCCGCGCAGCACCGCGCTCGAGAGGATGGTCGCCCACCGTCCCACGCCGAGTTCCGCGAAGCGCGTGAAGAGGTAGCCGACCACGATGACCTCCTCGGTCAGCGCCGCCTCGAGCGCGCGGAACACGAGGATGGGCACCGTCCACCAGAGCCAGTCGGCCGGTGACGCCTGCACCGCGACGGTGAGGCCGAGCGCCCGCCCGAGCGCATACAGCGCCAGCCCGGGCACGCCGATCACGAGCACCAGCAGCACGCCGGATGCCGCGTCGCGGCCGGGCTGGGTGAAGTCGAGGCCGATGCGGCGGAACGGGCTGCGGCCGGGCTGCCACAGCAGGTAGAGCACGAGCGCCACCGCGAAGAGCCCGAAGAAGACGTCGAGGAACTGGTAGGTGAAGTCGAGCCACTCCCGCGTGGACCGCGACGGATTGAGCGCGACGCTCTGGTCGCCGAGTGCGCGCTCCTCGGTGAGCTTCGCGATCAGCGACACGATCGAGTAGACGGCGGACGCACCGAGCGAGAGCCCGAGGACGATCACGACCTCGATCCGCAGGCGCCATGCAGTGGACATGCGGTAATCCTCGCACGCGCCTCGTGCGCGCAAGAATCATGCGCCCTCACGCGGTTTTACGGCTTCGTGTCACCCGCTACATTGCGCGTCGGTAACGGTTTCCCTCTGGGTTTGCTTCCGTGCAAGCCGCTTCATAGTCTCGATCTACTAGCGCTCCAGTGCGACCAGAAGTCGTGCTGTCGACGCACATCTCACCAGGAGGAACATTGAAGATCAAGAGATTTGGCGTTGTCGCCATTGCTCTTGCGGCCGCGGGAGCGCTCACGCTCTCGGGCTGCACCAGCGGTGACGCCTCGTCGTCGGCCGGCGCCGGCGACACCAGCGCCGTCATCACCACGAACGGTTCTGAGCCCCAGAACCCGCTGGTCCCGACGAACACCAACGAGACCGGTGGTGGCAAGATCCTCGACGCGATCTTCGCGGGCCTGATCTACTACGACGCCAAGGGCGCTCCCGTCAACGACGTCGCCGAGTCGATCGAGACCGACGACGCGCAGAACTACACCATCAAGCTCAAGGCCGACCAGAAGTTCTCGAACGGCGAGCCGGTCACGGCCAACTCGTTCGTCGACGCCTGGAACTACGGCGCACTCCTCTCGAACGAGCAGCTCTCGAGCTACTTCTTCGAGTCGATCGAGGGCTTCAGCTACGACGAGGACTCGGAGCTCACGGGCCTCGAGGTCGTCGACGACACGACCTTCACGGTCAAGCTCAAGCAGCCCGAGTCGGACTTCCCGCTGCGCCTCGGCTACTCGGCGTTCTACCCGCTGCCCGAGTCGGCCTTCGAGGACATGGAAGCCTTCGGTGAGAACCCGGTCGGCAACGGCCCCTACATGCTCGACGGCGAAGGCGCCTGGAAGCACAACGAGAAGATCGACCTCGTCGTGAACCCCGACTACGACGGCCCGCGCAAGCCGGCCAACGGCGGGCTCGACATCGTCTTCTACGCCACGCAGGAAGCGGCCTACGCCGACCTCCAGGGCGGCAACCTCGACGTGCTCGACGCCATCCCTGACGGCGCGCTGTCGACCTTCCAGGACGAGTTCGGCGACCGCTCGGTCACGCAGGCCGCGGCGATCTTCCAGTCGTTCACCGTCCCCGACCGTCTCGCCCACTTCGGTGGCGAGGAGGGCAAGCTCCGTCGCGCCGCCATCTCGAAGGCGATCGACCGCGAGGAGATCACCGACGTGATCTTCTCCGGCACCCGCACCCCGGCGCACGACTTCACCTCGCCGGTCATCGACGGCTACTCCGAGGACATCCCCGGTTCCGAGGTGCTCGACTTCGACGCCGACGAGGCGAAGAAGCTGTGGGCCGAGGCCGACGCGATCGCCCCGTGGGACGGCACCTTCCAGATCGCCTACAACGCTGACGGCGGCCACCAGGCCTGGGTCGACGCTGTGGCGAACCAGCTGAAGAACAACCTCGGCATCGACGCGTCGGGCGCTCCGTACCCGACCTTCGCCGAGGTCCGCACCGCGATCACCGACCGCACCATCCAGACCGGCTTCCGCACCGGTTGGCAGGCCGACTACCCGGCCCTGTTCAACTTCCTCGGCCCGATCTACGCGACGGGTGCCGGCTCGAACGACGGTGACTACTCGAACCCCGAGTTCGACGCCCTGCTCAAGGAGGGCCTCGCGCTCACTGACCTCGACGCCGCGAACGAGAAGTTCCAGCAGGCGCAGGAGATCCTCTTCAAGGACCTCCCCGCGATCCCGCTGTGGTACTCCACGGTCAACGGCGCGTGGAGCGAGTCGGTCGACGACGTCGAGTTCGGCTGGAACTCGGTGCCGCTGTACTACCAGGTCACCAAGAGCGAGTAATTCTCGTTCTGGGGCACTCCGGGTTTAGACTCTGAGGCGCCCGTGGGGGGGGGGGGCACATGTCAACAATCACGAACAGCGGGGCCTGATCCATGGCCGGCTACATCGTGCGCCGACTGCTTCAGGCGATCCCTGTCCTGCTCGGCACCACCTTCCTGATCTACTACATGGTCTTCGCAATGCCCGGAGACCCGATCGTCGCCCTGTTCGGCGACAAGACGCCGCCGCCGCAGGTGCTCGAGCAGCTGCGCGAGCGCTACCACCTGGACCAGCCGTTCATCGTCCAGTACCTGATCTTCCTCGGCAACATCTTCCGCGGCGATCTCGGCACCTCGTTCTCGGGTCAGCCCGTCTCCGAGATCCTCGCGACGACGTTCCCGGTCACGCTCCGCCTCGCCGTCATCGCCGTCTTCTTCGAGATGGTCTTCGGCATCTCGGTCGGCCTCATCTCCGGCCTCCGCAAGGGCGGCATCTTCGACGCGAGCGCGCTGGTGGTGAGCCTCATCCTCATCTCGCTCCCGATCTTCGTGGTCGCCTTCGTGGCGCAGTACATCTTCGGCATCCAGTTGGGGTGGTTCCGCACCACGGTCGGTCCGGGTGCTCCAACGCAAGACCTGATATTGCCGGCGCTGGTGCTGGCGACCATCAGCTTCGCCCAGATCACTCGACTGACGAGGGCGTCAGTCATCGACACGGGCACGCAGGACTTCGTTCGCACCGCCGCGAGCAAGGGCCTGTCCCGCAGCCGGATCGTCCCCGTGCACATCCTGCGCAACTCGCTCATCCCCGTCGTCACCTATCTCGCCGTCGACTTCGGCGTGCTGATGGTCGGCGCGACGGTCACCGAGGGCATCTTCAACGTGCCCGGCGTCGGCCGCACCCTCTACCAGGCGATCATCCGCGGAGAGGGACCCACCGTCGTCTCCTTCGTGACCGTCATGGTGCTGATCTACCTCGTGGTGAACCTGCTGGTGGATCTGCTGTACGCCGTTCTCGACCCGAGGATCCGCTATGCCAAGTAACATCACCAGACCAGACCAGCAGCACTTCGTCGCTCCGCTTGAGGAGACCCCGCTCGTCGCGATCGACAAGGTCAAGACGGAGGGCAAGCCCACCAACCTCTGGATCGACGCGTGGAACGACGTGCGCAAGCGCCCGATGTTCTGGATCTCGTCGGTCCTCATCGTGCTCGTCGTCGTCGTCGCCCTGTTCCCGGGCCTGTTCACGCAGGTCGCCCCGAACAACGACTGCCAGCTGTCCAACAGCAACGGCGGCCCCGCCGACGGCCACCCGCTCGGGTTCACCAAGCAGGGCTGCGACATCTACTCGCGCATCATCCACGGCACGTCGACCTCGCTGTCGGTGGGCATCATCGTGACCGTGCTGGTGTTCGTGCTCGGCATCGTCTTCGGCGCCTTCGCGGGCTTCTACGGCGGCTGGATCGATTCGGTCCTCTCGCGCCTCGGCGACATCTTCTTCTCGATCCCCTACATCCTCGCGGCCGTGGTCATCATGTCGGTGTTCTCGCAGTACGCGAACGTGTGGGTGATCTCACTCGCCATCGGCATATTCGCGTGGCCGGCGACGGCCCGCGTGCTGAGAGCGGAGATCCTCAGGGTGAAGAACGCCGACTTCGTGATGGCCGCGACGGCGCTCGGCGTCTCGCGCTTCCGGATCCTGGTCCGTCACGTGCTCCCCAACTCGATCGCCCCGGTCATCGTCATCACGACGATCTCGCTCGCCGCGGCCATCGTCGCCGAGGCGACGCTGTCGTTCCTCGGCGTCGGCCTGCCCTCGAGCACCATGTCCTGGGGCAATGACATCAGCGCCGCCCAGACCGACCTCCGCACGGCGCCGCAGGTGCTGATCCTGCCGTCGGTCGCGCTGTCGATCACCGTGCTGAGCTTCATCATGCTGGGCGAGGTCATCCGTGACGCGCTCGACCCGAAGGCGAGGGCCCAGCGATGACCGAGATCGTGAACGGAAGCAACGTGCAGCAGCGCACCGCGGTCGATGTCGGGGAGCGCCCGCTCCTCGAGATCAAGGACCTCCAGGTCGGATTCACCACCCAGGACGGCCTGGTCAAGGCCGTCGACGGGGTGAACATCACCCTCTACCGCGGGCAGAGCCTCGCGATCGTGGGGGAGTCCGGTTCCGGCAAGTCCACGACCGCGCACGCGATCATCAACCTCCTCCCCGGCACGGGTCACGTGTCGGGCGGCCAGATCCTCCTCGACGGGCAGGACCTCACCAAGGCCTCGCCCAAGGAGATGGAGGGCATCCGCGGTCGGAAGATCGGCTTCGTGCCCCAGGACCCGATGTCGAACCTCAACCCCGTGTGGTCGATCGGCTTCCAGGTCGAGGAGGCCATCAAGGCCAACGGCATCGCGACCGGCCGCAAGGAGGTCAAGCAGCGCGCCATCGAGGTGCTGAAGCAGGCCGGCCTGCAGGACGCCGACCGGCGCCTGAAGCAGTTCCCGCACCAGTTCTCGGGCGGCATGCGCCAGCGCGTGCTCATCGGCATGGGACTCGCTGCCGACCCGCAGCTGCTCATCGCCGACGAGCCAACCTCGGCGCTCGACGTCACCGTGCAGCGCGTCATCCTCGACCACCTCGAGTCGCTCACCCGCGAGCTCGGCACGACCCTGCTGTTCATCACGCACGACCTCGGCCTCGCCGCGGAGCGCGCCGAGCAGCTCGTGGTCATGTACAAGGGCAAGGTCGTCGAGTCGGGCCCGTCGGCGCAGATCCTGCAGAACCCGCAGCACCCGTACACGCAGCGGCTGGTCGCCGCGGCGCCGAGCCTCGCCTCGCGCCGCATCCAGGCCAGCGGCAGCATCGCCGCGGCGGAGTCGTCCATGGCGTCCGACGCGTCGCACGCCGCCGGTGACACCATCGACCTCATCGCCACGGCCGAGGCCCGTGCCGAGGCGCTCGCGGCTGCGGCATCCGCTCCGCCCGCGATCATCGTCGAGGACCTCACCAAGGTCTTCAAGATCCGCGGTTCGGGCGAGTTCACCGCGGTCGACAACGTGTCGTTCCAGATCCCGAAGGGCACCACGATGGCGCTCGTCGGCGAGTCCGGTTCGGGCAAGTCGACGGTCGCGAAGATGCTCCTCAAGCTCGAGAATGCGACGAGCGGCAAGATCGTGGTCGGCGGGAAGGACCTGGCGAGCGTCACCGGCAAGGAGCTCTTCAACCTCCGCAGCCGGATGCAGCCAGTGTTCCAGGATCCGTACGGCTCGCTGAATCCACTGCGGAACATCGGCAACACGATCGCGGAGCCGCTGCACACGCACAAGGTCGGCACGAAGGCCACGCGCCGCGCTCGGGTGCTCGAGCTGCTCGACCAGGTGTCGCTGCCGAGTGCGCTCGTCAGCCGGTACCCGAATGAGCTCTCGGGCGGCCAGCGTCAGCGCATCGCGATCGCGCGGGCGCTCGCGCTGAAGCCCGAGATCCTGGTGCTCGACGAGGCGGTCTCCGCCCTCGACGTGCTGGTGCAGGCGCAGATCCTGCGCCTGCTCGCGGACCTGCAGGCCGAGCTCGGGCTCACGTACCTGTTCATCACGCACGACCTGGCCGTCGTGCGGGTCATCGCCGACCACGTGTCGGTGATGCAGCGGGGTCGGATCGTCGAGTCGGCCACGACCGACGAGGTGTTCGACAACCCCAAGGAGCAGTACACCCGCGACCTGCTCGCGGCGATCCCCGGGGCCGGCATCGAGCTCGGGGCGTAGCCCGAAGCACCATCCGAACGCCCGGCATCCGCTCACCCGGATGCCGGGCGTTCGGCGTTCCCAGCCGAACCCGCGCCTCGCACGGTAGGCTTGTCGGGTGCGCGCCGTGGAATCGGCTTCGCGCGATCCCACAGACCTTCACACCCAGCGCTTCCGCGCTGCCGCCGCGCCGCCCGCGAGGGCCGCGTCGGTGCCACGTGACGACACGCATCACTGAGGACCAACCATGGCCAACGCCACCCGCAACGACCTGCGCAACGTCGCGATCGTCGCCCACGTCGACCACGGCAAGACGACGCTCGTCGACGCCATGCTCAAGCAGACCCATTCGTTCGCCGACCACGCCCACGTCGACGAGCGCGCCATGGACTCGAACGAGCTCGAGCGTGAGAAGGGCATCACGATCCTCGCCAAGAACACGGCGATCAGCTACGAGGGCGTGCACGCGCCCGACGGTCCCGTGACGATCAACGTGATCGACACCCCGGGTCACGCCGACTTCGGCGGCGAGGTCGAGCGCGGCCTCTCGATGGTCGACGGCGTCGTGCTCCTCGTCGACGCGTCCGAGGGTCCGCTGCCCCAGACCCGGTTCGTGCTCCGCAAGGCGCTCGAGGCCCGGCTGCCGGTCATCCTCCTCGTGAACAAGACCGACCGCCCCGACGCTCGTATCGCCGAGGTCGAGGAGGAGAGCCACGACCTGCTGCTCGGACTCGCGAGCGACCTCGTCGACGACGTGCCCGACCTCGACGTCGACGCGCTGCTCGACGTGCCGGTCGTCTACGCGTCGGGCAAGGCCGGTCGCGCGTCGCTCACCCGTCCGGCCGACGGCTCGCTCCCGGCCGAAGACGACCTCGAGCCGCTCTTCGGCGCGATCATCGAGCACATCCCGGCGCCGAGCTACGACGACGAGGCACCGCTGCAGGCGTGGGTCACGAACCTCGACGCCTCGCCGTTCCTCGGCCGCCTCGCGCTGCTGCGCGTCTTCAACGGCCGCATCCGCAAGGGCCAGACCGTGGCCTGGGTGCGTCACGACGGCTCGCACTCGAACGTGCGCGTGACCGAGCTCCTGAAGACGAAGGCGCTCGAGCGCTTCCCCGCCGAGGAGGCCGGCCCCGGCGACATCATCGCCGTCGCGGGCTTCGAGGACATCACGATCGGCGAGACGCTCGCCGATCCCGATGACGTGCGCCCCTTGCCCGCGATCCACGTCGACGACCCCGCGATCTCGATGACCATCGGCACGAACACCTCGCCGATCGTCGGCAAGGTGAAGGGCCACAAGCTCACGGCGCGCATGGTCAAGGACCGCCTCGACCGCGAGCTCGTCGGCAATGTGTCGCTCAAGGTGCTCGACATCGGCCGTCCCGACGCGTGGGAGGTGCAGGGCCGCGGTGAGCTCGCGCTCGCGATCCTCGTCGAGCAGATGCGACGCGAGGGCTACGAGCTCACGGTGGGCAAGCCCCAGGTGGTCACCAGGCAGGTGAACGGCAAGACGCACGAGCCGTACGAGCACCTCACGATCGACGCGCCCGAGGAGTACCTCGGTGCGATCACCCAGCTCCTGGCCTCGCGCAAGGGCCGCATGGACAACATGTCGAACCACGGCACGGGCTGGGTGCGCATGGAGTTCATCGTGCCGAGCCGCGGCCTCATCGGGTTCCGTACCGAGTTCCTCACGACGACACGCGGTACGGGCATCGCGAACGCGATCTCGCACGGGTACGACGAGTGGGCCGGTCAGATCGTCACGCGCAACAACGGCTCGATCGTCGCCGACCGCGCGGGCGTCGTCACGCCGTTCGCGATCATCGCCCTGCAGGAGCGCATGACGTTCTTCGTGAACCCGACCGAAGAGGTCTACGAGGGCATGGTCATCGGCGAGAACTCGCGCAACGACGACATGGACGTGAACATCACCAAGGAGAAGAAGCTGACCAACATGCGCCAGTCGACCTCCGACACCTTCGAGTCGATGACACCGTCGCGCCAGCTCACGCTGGAGGAGTGCCTCGAGTTCGCCCGCGAGGACGAGTGCGTCGAGGTCACGCCCGAGAAGGTACGCATCCGCAAGGTCGAGCTCGACCAGACCGCGCGCGCCCGTGCGACCTCGCGCCTGAAGAAGCAGGGCTGATTCACAGGTTCAGCATCCGATGAGCGGATGTCTCGAGCGCGAGCTCGGGGCATCCGCTCAGTTCATTGCGCGCTCCGCAACGGAAAGCGGATGCCGAACCGACGAGGTAACGGTCGGGTAACGGATGAATCTCCCAGATTCGGTGCGTACGGTAGCCAGGATCGCCTCGAGACTTCTGACCCGGATACGTAACGCACCTGCATGAATTCCCCCACTCACGGCCGCCGCGCCGCCCCGAAGCCCCCTGCCTCCTCCCGCGCCCGCACCTTCGGTGCCGGCCCCCGCGCCTCCCGCACGAGTCCTGACCGCACCCCTCGCAGCCGATCGCTGCGGCCCGCGTTCTCGATGATCGCGATGACGTTCGCCTCGGGCATGCTCGTCGCGACGAGCGTGCCGGCCCTCGCGATCACCGCGACCGACGCCGAGCCGCGCGCCTCCGTGTACGCTCCGATCGAGGACTCGATCACGCTCGCCCCGCAGACCATCGAGGTCGCGCACGAGGCCGAGCTGAAGCCCATGGCGGTCGAGGGCTACGCGGTCGAGGCCGCTCCGCCGCCCCTCCTCTCCCAGGTCGCGGGCCTCGGAAGCGTCTCGATCATCAAGGCCGACCTCGTCGTCTGGCCGGTGCTGACGCCGCAGAAGCGCTCGGACGGCTTCGGCCCCCGGAACGCGCCCTGCGCCGGCTGCTCGACGAGCCACGACGGCGTCGACTTCAATCCGGGCAACGGTTCGCCCGTGATGTCGATCGCCGACGGAGTCGTGGTGCTGGCCACCGAGAACGGCGGCGGGCTGGGCGTGAACGTCGAGGTGCAGCACAACATCGACGGCGAGCTCATCACGAGCTCGTACGCGCACATGCAGTTCGGCTCGCTGCAGGTCGTCGAGGGCCAGCGTGTGAGCGCGGGCCAGCAGCTCGGCGTCGTCGGCACGACTGGCCAGTCCACCGGCCCGCACATGCACCTCGAGATGTTCGGCGCCGACGGCGTTCGCTTCGACGGCTTCGCCTGGCTCGACGACCACATCGCCTGAGAAGGGCCGCCCGGTCGCGAACCGGGTCGGTCGCTCCCGGTCAGGCGGGCGTGGCGCCGGCGCCGGCGCCATCGGTGAACCGCGGCTCGCGCTTCTCGAGGAAGGCGGCCACGCCCTCGGCCTTGTCGCCGGTGCAGAACGCGTCCTCGAAGCCCGCGATCTCGAGTTCGGTGGCGGTGTCGGTGGCCCGGCCGGATGCCGCGACGAGCACGCGCTTGGCGATGCCGACCGCCGACGCCGAGCCGGTCGCCATGAGCTCCACGGTCTCCCGTGCTCCGGCCAGGAGGGTCTCGTGGTCCTCGAACCGCCGCAGCACGAGCCCCGCGGCCACGGCCTCCTCGATGCCGATCTGGCGCCCGGTATAGATCAGCTCGCGCGCGCGTGCGGGCCCGACCACTCGGGGCAGCCGCACGGTGCCGCCGAACCCGGGGATGAGGCCGAGCTTCACCTCGGGCTGGCCGAAGCGCGAGGCATCCGTCGCGTAGATGAAGTCGCACGCCAGCGCGAGCTCGAGCCCGCCGCCCAGCGCGAAGCCGTCGACGCAGGCGATGACCGGAAGGGGGAGCGCCTCGATCGTGGCGGCCACGCGATGACCGAGTCGCGCGGTCTCCGCCCCCTCGGCCGGGGTGGACTGCGACAGCGCCCGGATGTCGGCACCGGCGACGAACGCCCGCCCGCCCGCGCCGACGAGCAGCACTCCGGCGAGGTCGCCCGGGTCCTCCGACAGGCCGCCGAACACGTGGTCCAGCGCGCCGAGCACCTCGGGGGAGAGGGCGTTGAGCGACTTCGGGCGGTCGATGACGACGGTGGCGACGCGGCCGTCGCGTTCGACGCGCACCGCCCGCTCGTCGCCGTGGCTCGTCGCTGCGGCATCCGACATCGTCATCGATCCTTCCCGGCGGGCGGCCCCGCGACGCCCACCACGCTACGGCATCGGCGGCGCCCGTCGCCGGGCGGTAGACTCCGACGCGAGCGGATGCCGGGGGCACCGCCGGGCCGTGCGATCTTCCCGTGCCCGTCCACGCCAGCGAGGAGTTCGCCATGACGACCCTGACGACCACGACCCGCGCCGCCACCGCCATGGCGATCGCGGGCCTCACCGCGTCGCTGCTCACCGGATGCTTCGGCAACCCCGCCGACCTCGTCAACAAGGGCGTCGAGGACGCGATCGAGAGCGCGACCGGCGGAGACGTCAGCCTCGGCGGCGAGCTGCCTGCCGACTTCCCGACGTCGATCCCGCTCATCGACGGCGACGTGACGTTCGCCGGCGGCGCGGGCGATGCCGATGGACAGGGCTGGATCGTCGCCCTCACGTCCTCCGCGGCCGATCCGGTGGGTGACGCGGCAACCGCGCTCGAGGGCGCCGGCTTCACCGAGGACACCACCATGACGGGCGGCGAGGCGGGCGCCCGGATCTTCACGAACCCCGAGTTCTTCGTGCTCGTGGCCGGCGAGGGCGAGACGCTGACGTACACCGTCACCCCCAACACGAACCAGCAGTGAACGACGACGTGAAGCCCTCGCCCTTGGCGCGGGCAGGCATGTACGTGCTCGCCGCGCTGCTCGGCGCCATCTACGGGGCGGTCGCCACGATCGGTCATCGTCAGTCGGTGACCGTCGGCGACGTGGTCGTGCCGTGGGGACTCGTCCTCGCCCTGGCTGGTGTGCTGGCGCTGCTCGTCGGCATCCGCCTCGTCGCCGGCGGACGGTGGGTCGCCGCCGCGGCAGCCGTGGGCGTCATCGGCATGGTCGCGCTGCTCACGCTGCCCGGTCCCGGCGGGTCGGTGCTCGTCGCCGGCGACGTCGTCGGCACCGTGTGGGCGGTCGGCCCCGCGCTCATCGCCGTGCTCGTCGTGGCGTGGCCCGAGCTGCCCCAGAGACGCACCGCACCCGCCGCCGACGCATAGACTTGAGTTCCACCTTCGAGAGGACAGCGAGCCACTGTGACCTATGTCATCGCCCTGCCGTGTGTCGACGTCAAGGACCGCGCCTGCATCGACGAATGCCCCGTCGACTGCATCTACGAGGGTGAACGCTCGCTCTACATCCACCCCGACGAGTGCGTCGACTGCGGCGCCTGCGAGCCCGTGTGCCCCGTCGAGGCGATCTACTACGAGGACGACCTCCCCGAGGAGTGGGCCGACTACTACAAGGCCAACGTCGAGTTCTTCGACGAGGTCGGCTCGCCCGGCGGCGCCGCCAAGGTGGGCGTGATCCCGAAGGACCACCCGCTCATCGCCGCACTGCCGCCGCAGGCCCACTGACGATGGCGCTCGGAGCGCTGCCCGACTACCCCTGGGACCTCATGGCTCCCTATGCGGAGCGCGCGGCCGCGCATCGCGACGGGCTCGTCGACCTGTCCATCGGCTCGCCCGTCGACCCGACGCCCGAGGTCGTGCGTGAGGCGCTCGCCGCCGCGACCGATGCGCACGCCTATCCGCAGACGGTGGGCACTCCGGCGCTGCGCGCCGCGATCGTCGAGTGGTTCGCACGCCGACGCGGCGTCGAGGGGCTCGACGCGGCATCCGTGCTGCCCACCATCGGCTCGAAGGAGCTCGTGGCGCTGCTGCCGTTCATGCTCGGCGTCGGCGAGGGCGACGTGGTCGTGCATCCGCGCGCGGCGTATCCCACCTACGAGATGGGCGCCCTCTTCGCCGGCGCGCGGGCGCTCGCGTCCGACGACCCCGGGGAATGGCCCGATGCGACCCGGCTCATCTGGCTCAACACCCCGGGCAATCCCGACGGTCGGGTGCTCTCGGTCGACGAACTGCGGGCCGCCCGTGAGCGGGCGCGCGAGCTCGGCGCCGTGATCGTCAGCGATGAGTGCTACGCCGAGCTCGGCTGGGATGCACCGTGGGACGAGCAGCCCGTGCCGAGCCTGCTCGACCCGCGCGTCACCGACGGCGACACCCGCCACACGCTCGCCATCTACTCGCTCTCGAAGCAGTCGAACATGGCCGGCTACCGGGCCGCCTTCATCGCCGGATGCCGCGAGTCGATCGCCCGGCTGACCAACGTGCGCAAGCACGCCGGCCTCATGCTGCCGGCGCCGCTGCAGGCGGCCATGGTCGCCGCGCTCGCTGACGAGCAGCACGTCGCCGCGCAGAAGGAGCGGTACCGCGCACGTCGTGACCTCCTCAGGCCGGCGCTCGACGCCGCCGGCTTCCGCATCGACCGGAGCGAGGGCGGCCTCTACCTCTGGGCCACCGAGGGCCGCGACGCGTGGGAGTCCATCGCACGGCTCGCCGACCTCGGCATCCTCGCCGGACCGGGGCACTTCTACGGGGTGCACTACCCCGAGCACGTGCGGCTCTCCCTCACCGCCGACGACGAGCGGGTCGCCGCGGCCTCCGCCCGTCTGCGCGCGTCGGTGGAGGCCTGAGCGCGCCCACTGTGCCATCCGCCAACGGAAGGCGTGATGTCTTGGGGGATGCGACAGTGTGCCCGGAGCACGTCTAGGCTGTATTCGGACCTCGGCCGACTCGGCCCCTGTCCGGAAAGCAGGTGACCGCGCAAGTGACGATCACAGGAGGCGCCGTGAGCGACGTCGTGAACCAGGCCGACGGGAAGACCCCCGCCACGGCGAGCCTCTCGTTCCCGGGCGGCGTCGCGGAGTTCCCGATCCAGCCGGCGATCGACGGCCACTCGAGCATCGACGTCTCGACGCTCACCCGGCAGACGGGCCTCACCGCGCTCGACTACGGCTTCGTGAACACCGCCTCGACGCGGTCGGCGATCACCTACATCGACGGCGAGCAGGGCATCCTCCGCTACCGCGGCTACCCGATCGAGCAGCTCGCCAAGGGCTCCACCTACCTCGAAGTGGCGTGGCTCCTCATCTACGGGCAGCTGCCCACCGCCGACGAGCTGGGCGAGTTCGACGAGAAGATCCGCCGTCACACGCTCCTCCACGAGGACCTGAAGCGGTTCTTCTCCGCGCTGCCCCACACCGCGCATCCCATGTCGGTGCTGTCGAGCGCCGTGTCGGCGCTCTCCACCTACTACGAGGACTCCTCCGACCCGCACGACCTCGACCACGTCGAGCTCACGATGGTCCGGCTGCTCGCGAAGCTCCCCGTCATCGCGGCCTACGCGCACAAGAAGAGCATCGGGCAGGCGTTCCTGTACCCCGACAACTCGCTGAGCTTCGTCGACAACTTCCTGCGCCTGAACTTCGGCAACATGGCCGAGCCGTACGAGATCGACCCGGTGCTCTCGAAGGCGCTCGATCGCCTGCTCATCCTCCACGAGGACCACGAGCAGAACGCGTCCACGTCGACCGTGCGCCTCGTCGGTTCCACCGGCGCCAACCTCTACGCCTCGATCTCCGCGGGCATCCAGGCCCTCTCGGGGCCGCTCCATGGCGGGGCCAACGAGGCCGTGCTGCAGATGCTCGCCCGCATCCAGGACTCGGGCGAGGGCGTCGCGAAGTTCGTCGAGCGCGTGAAGCGCAAGGAGGACGGGGTGAAGCTCATGGGCTTCGGGCACCGCGTCTACAAGAACTACGACCCGCGGGCGAAGCTCGTCAAGGAGTCGGCCGATGAGGTGCTCGCGGGCCTCGGCGTGAACGACCCGCTGCTCGACCTCGCGAAGGAGCTCGAGCAGATCGCCCTCGAGGACGACTACTTCAAGGAGCGTCGCCTCTACCCGAACGTCGACTTCTACACCGGTGTGATCTACAAGGCGATGGGCTTCCCCACGCGCATGTTCACCGTGCTGTTCGCGATCGGGCGCCTGCCCGGGTGGATGGCGCACTGGCGCGAGATGAACCTCGACCCGCAGACGAAGATCGGTCGACCGCAGCAGCTGTACGTGGGCGAGCCCGAGCGCAACTACCCCTCGGCCTAGCGGCGACCGCGGTCGGCTCCGGCTGCGCGGTCTGCCTCGGCTTGGGCGCCGCGCTCGCCCTCGCCGGGCGCGCCCTCGCCGGGCTACCGACTCAGCCGGCGGGCGAGAGGCGCAGGGTCTGCGCCGCCGCGTCCTGCACGGCCGCGAGGGTGAAGGGCCAGGCCCTGGTCTCGCCACGCTGCCACAGCGGCGCCTGGTCGGCGTAGTGCGGGTCGAACGCGTGGCCGGATGCGCCGGTGAGGTTGATCCACCGGGATTCGTCGAGGTCGTCGAGGTCGACGACCATGCGGAGCGACGGCACCCAGTCGACGCCGTAGTCGCCCCGGGCGTCCCAGCCGATCGCGTTGACGATCGCCGAACCGCCGCCGAGCTCGTAGGGGCCTCGGTTGAACAGCCACTCGATGGGGGCGATGCCCGATTCGCCGAAGCTCCGGTTGGTGAGGGTGAGCGTGTGCAGCCGGCCCCAGCGCCAGCCGTCGGGGTCGCTCCCCATGCGGTCGGATGCCTCGGTCCACGCCTCGTCGAGCGCGTGGGCGATCATCGCGTCGCGGCCCGCGACGCCCTCGTGCTCGTTGGTCCACCACGCCGCATCGGGCTCGCCGAGGAGGGTGCCCACGACGCTGAACCACCGGTCGCCGCCGACGGGACGGGTCTGCTCGGGAAGGCCGCCGAACATGTCGTCGAGCAGCGTGCGCCAGAACACGGCGAAGTAGGCGGCCTCGGCGCTGTCCACGTCGGCTCGGGTGTTCCACCCGTCGAGCAGTTCCGCGCCGCGCGCCGCGTCGCCGTCGAGGTCGAGCTCGGCGATGATGGGAAGGAGGGCCGCGGCGTTCGCGTCGGCGGTGTCGAGCTGCATCGTCGCGAGGTCTGCAACGGTGATCTTCTCACCCGAGGCGATGCGTTCCTGCAGCATGCGCTCGATGCCCGAGGCCCGGTAGCCGAGGTCCCAGTCCTTCGTGAGCATCGGGCCCGACGAGCTCACCGCGTTGTTGGCGGTCACGAGGTAGCCGCGCTCGGGGTTGAGCACGGACGGCAACTGGTCGAACGGGACCGTGCCGGACCAGCCGTTCGCGCTCGTCCACCCGGGCAGTGGCACGGTGCCGTCGCCCGTGAGCCGGACGGGGATGGACCCGGGTGCCTGGTATCCGATGTTCCCGTCCACGTCGGCGTAGATGAGGTTCTGGGCGGGCACGTCGAACAGCGCGGCCGCGGACCGGAAGGCGTTCCAGTCCTGGGCGCGATTCATCGCGAAGATCGAGGCGGGCGTGCGGCCGGGCGTCAGCGCGGTCCACTGCAGTGACAGCGCGTACTGGCCGTCGGTCTGGCCGGATGCCGCGGGGTACGCCTGGGCGACCTCGGCGAAGTCCGCGTCGATGTCGGTGACGAGCGGTCCCCTCGCGGTGGACCGCACCGTGATCGCGACGGGATCCCCGCCGGCGACCTCGATGGTCTCCTCGCGGAGCGTCAGGGGGAGCGACGCTCCGTCGTATTCGTAGGCGTCGCCGTCGACGCGTTCGAGGTAGAGGTCGGCGACGTCGGGGCCGAGGTTGGTGAACCCCCAGGCGATGCGCTGGTTGTGCCCGATGATGACGCCGGGAAGGCCGGAGAACGTGTACCCGGCCACGTCGAAGCCGCACGCTTCGCCGACCTCGGCGCAGTGCAGGCCCATCTGCGTCCAGATGGAGGGCATGGCGGGCCCGAGGTGCGGGTCGTTCGCGAGCAGCGGGAGCCCCGACTCCGTGTGCGCGCCCGAGACCACCCACGAGTTCGAGCCGAGGTCGCCGCCCTCCGGCCCCAGGAGCTCGGGGATGCCGTCGAGCAGGTCGCTGAGCCGCGCGACGGGCGCAGCGAAGGAGTCGAGGGTCGCGGCATCCGGGGCGTTCTCGGCGACGGCACCGTCGTCGGGCAGGGGCACGACGTCCGTCGCGGCAGGTGCCGCGGTGACGGGGCCCTCCATGATCGTCGGCATCTGCCCGAAGGGGAACGCCGGGTGGAGCCGGGCGACCTCCTCGGGCGGCAACGCCGTCGCGAGCAGTGCGCGGTCGACCTCGTCCTCGAGGTTCGAGCGCAGGTCCCAGGCCATCGCCTTCAGCCAGGCGATCGAGTCGACGGCCGTCCACGGCTCGGGCTCGTAGCCGGGGTTCTGCAGCCCGAGCACCGCGTACTCGAGCGAGAGCCCGGCGCCGTCGCGTTCGCCGAGGTAGGCGTTCACGCCCTCGGCGTAGGCGTCGTAGTACGCCCGCGACACCGGGTCGAGCAGCGCGTACTCCTGCTCGGCCACGCCCCGCCAGTCGAGCGTGCGGATGAAGGCGTCGGTCGACACCTGCGACTCGCCGAAGAGCTCGGCGACGCGCCCGGCGGTCACGTGCCGGCGGAAGTCCATCTCCCAGAACCGGTCCTGCGCGTGCACGTAGCCCTGCGCGAAGAAGAGGTCGTGGTCGGTCTCGGCCACCAGCTGCGGGATCCCCGCGTCGTCGCGGTACACGATCACGGTCGCGTCGAGGCCGGCGACGTCGACCTCTCCGCTCGTGGTGGGGAAGGAGCGCTGCACCGTCCACCAGCCGAACCCGGCCGCCGCGCCGCCGACGACCAGCACCGCGATGAGGACGACGACCAGGACGGTGAGGCCGCGGTGCCTGCGGGTGCGCGGTGCGTCGGTGCCCACGTCACTCCTTCGTGATGCGCATGACGACGGCCGCCCAGCGGCGGCCTGAGCACCCCACTGTAGTCGACCCGGGGTGGCCGCGCCTCAGGCGTGGAGCGCCGCGTTGAGGGCGACGCCCTCGCCGGTGCGGGAGAGCACCTCGACCTGTCCGTTGAGCGAGTTCCTGCGGAACAGCAGGTTCGGGACGCCCGACAGTTCGACGGCCTTCACGGTACGCCCCGCCTCACCCGCACGGCCCACCAGCACGACCTTCGTGCCGGCCGTGACGTAGAGGCCGGCCTCCACGACCGAGTCGTCGCCGATGGAGATGCCGATGCCCGAGTTCGCCCCGAGCAGGGCGCGCTCGCCGATGGCCACGCGCTGCGTGCCGCCGCCCGAGAGGGTGCCCATGATGGAGGCGCCACCGCCGATGTCGCTGCCGTCGCCGACGACGACGCCCTGTGACACCCGGCCCTCGACCATCGACGTGCCGAGCGTGCCGGCGTTGAAGTTGACGAAGCCCTCGTGCATGACCGTGGTACCGGGAGCGAGGTGGGCGCCGAGGCGCACGCGCGAGGCATCCGCGATGCGCACGCGCTCGGGAGTGACGTAGTCGAGCAGCCGCGGGAACTTGTCGAGCCCGGTCGCGTGGATGCCGGCGCGCTGCAGCGTCGGCCGCAGGCGGTCGAAGTCGGCGGGATGCACCGGGCCGGCGTTCGTCCACACCACGGCGGGGAGGTGGGCGAAGATGCCGTCGAGGTTCACCTCGTTCGGTCGTGCCAGCAGGTGCGACAGCACGTGGAGTCGGAGGTAGGCGTCAGAGGTACCCGTGGGCGGGGCATCGAGGTCCACCTGCACCGTGACCGCCTCGACGGCGACGGCGCGGCGGTCGTCGGGTCCGGTGAGCGGGCGGAGCTCGACCGGCAGTGCCGAGCCGTCGGCGGCGCCCAGCGCCGGTGAGGGGTACCAGGTGTCGAGCACGGTGCCGTCGGCGGCGACCGTCGCGAGGCCGTGGCCCCACGCGAGGCGGGCAGGCGAGGAGGCGGTGTCGGTGCTGGCGGGCATGCCTCCAGCGTATCGGCGGACCCGCCCCACGCGGCATCCGTGACGTGCGATGGCGACCGGCGACGCCGCGGCGAGGCACGCCTCGGACCGGCCGACGCCCGGTCGCGGGCGCGGCGATCCGTAGACTCGTGGCATGTCGACTCCCGCCCCGGCCCAGCCCGCGCTCGACCTGTCCGCCGACTCCATCGCCATCACGCGGGCGATCTGCGACGTGCCGAGCGTGTCGGGCGACGAGACCCGCCTCGCCGACCTCGTGGTCGAGGCCCTGGCCGGTGCCGCGCACCTCGAGCTCATCCGCGACGGTGACACCGTGGTGGCGCGCACGAACCTCGGCCGGGAGCGGCGCGTCGTCATCGCCGGGCATCTCGACACGGTGCCGATCAACGAGAACCTGCCGACCCGCTTCGAGACCATCGACGGCCAGCAGTACCTCTGGGGCCGCGGCACGGTCGACATGAAGGCGGGGGTCGCCGTGCAGTTGAAGCTCGCGCTCGAGCTCGTGGACCCCGTCGTCGACCTCACGTGGATGTGGTACGACCACGAGGAGGTCTCGGCCGAGCTCAACGGCCTGGGCCGACTCGCGCGCCACCGCCCCGAGCTCTTCGCCGGTGACTTCGCGATCCTCGGCGAGCCGTCGAACGCGCGGGTCGAGGGCGGATGCAACGGCAACCTCCGTGTCGAGCTGCGGGCGTACGGCCGGCGGGCCCACTCGGCGCGCAGCTGGGTGGGGGAGAACGCGATCCACAAGCTCGCCCCGGCGCTCGAGCGCCTCGCGGCGTACGAGGCCGCGACCGTCGAGGTCGACGGCCTCGAGTACCGCGAGGGCCTCAACGCGGTGGGCGTGACCGGCGGAGTGGCGGGCAACGTGATCCCCGACGAGGCGATGCTGCACGTGAACTACCGGTTCGCGCCGAGCCGTTCGGTCGCCGAGGCGATCGAGCTCGTGCGGGGGCTCTTCCCCGAGTACGAGCTCACCGTCGTCGACGAGGCCGAGGGCGCGCGCCCCGGACTCGACGACCCCCTCGCACAGCAGTTCGTTCGCGCGGTCGGCGGCGAGGCGCGGCCGAAGTACGGGTGGACGGATGTCGCCCGCTTCAGCGCCCTCGGCATCCCCGCGGTGAACTTCGGGCCCGGCGATCCGCTCAAGGCGCACGCCGACGACGAGCGCGTCGCGACCGACCAGATCCTCTCCTGCGAGCGCGCCCTGCGCGCATGGCTGACCGGTGGAGCCTGAGGCGCAGGGCACGGCGGCGCCCGCGCCGGGGAGGCGCGAGCGCGAGCCCGATCCGTTCCGGGTGACGCGCGCCTCGCCGAGGGTCCGGTGGCGGTTGCTGCCCTGGTGGGCGAAGGTCGTGCTCGTCTACGCCGCGGCCCGGGCCGTGACGACGGTGTTCGTGCTCCTCCTCGCGAACGAGCAGGGCCCCAACGCCTGGACGGGCGCACGGCCCGGGTACTTCGCGTACGCCAACCTCTGGGATGCGCGCTGGTACCAGATCGTCGCGCTCGGCGGATACCCGCGCGAGCTGCCGTACCCCGACGGCGTCCACGTCGGCGAGAACGCCTGGGCGTTCCTGCCCCTGTACCCGGGGCTCGCCGGGGTGCTCACGTGGCTCTCGATCCCGTGGAACGTCGCCTCGGTGGTCATCGCCGTCGCCGCCGGGCTCGGCGCGGCGCTCGTGTTCCACCGGCTCATGTCGCGGTTCCTCGAGCCCGACCGGGCGCTCTTCGCCGTGGTGCTCTTCTGCGTCGCGCCGGTCTCGCCGATCATGCAGTTCGGATACGCGGAGTCCCTCGGATTCCTCTGGCTCGCGCTGGCGCTCCTGCTGCTCGTCGAGCGGCGCTACGCCTGGTTGTTCCCGGTCGTGCTGGCCTGGTCGTTCACCCGGCCGGGGGCGCTCGCCTTCGCGCTTGCGCTCGTGCTGCACTGGGCGTGGCGCTGGATCCGGCGCGGCAGCGACCCGTTCCCCGTGCGCGACCGGGTGCTCGCGGCATCCGCTGCGGTCTTCGCCGGCCTGTCGGGGCTCGCATGGATCGGCGTCGCGTGGTGGGCGACCGGCGACCTGCACGCCTACACCGACACCGAGCTCGCATGGCGCTCGGCGTACATCGGCTACCGCGAGCTCGTGCCGTTCACGGCGTGGTTCCAGTCGGGGGACTGGTGGCTGGGCCAGCCGCTCGGCACGATCGCGGTGGTCGCGCTCATCGTGGGATTCGGCCTGTTCGTCGCGTCGCCCGCGGTCGGGCGCCTCGGCGCCGACATCCGGTTCTGGTCCATCGCGTACGCCGTCTACCTGCTCGCGGTGTTCTTCCCTCAGTCGAGCACGTTCCGCATCATCGCGCCGCTCTTCCCACTGCTCGGCGCACTGGCGCTTCCGAGGGCCCGCTGGTACCGCTGGAGCCTCTCGGTGCTCTTCCTCGTCCTGCAGGTGGGGTGGCTCCTCATCTGCTGGGGAGTGGACGGGCGCGACTGGACGCCGCCGTGATCGGTGCTGGTCGGCCTGATGAGCGTGCGAATCGGCGTCGACGGATGCCGCTGCGCCGAGGCATCGGGGCAGCAAGCGTTCTCCACAGTCTCCCTGCGATTTCCCAGCACCGCTCGGGATGGCCGATAATAGGAAGGTCAGCCACGAAAGGGGTAGCTCAATGGCGGCCATGAAGCCACGCACCGGAGACGGGCCTATGGAGGCTGTGAAGGAGGGTCGACTCATCATCGTTCGAGTTCCACTCGAGGGTGGCGGTCGTCTCGTCGTCTCGGTGAACGACGCTGAGGCCAAGGAGCTCTACGACGTCCTCGGCGGCGTCGTGAACCCCGCCTGAGTCAGGCGCCCAGCTTCACGATCTGCAACAGGCCGTCTCCCGCAGGGGAGACGGCCGTTGCTACGGCGGAGGAGGCCGCGAGCTCGGCGATGAGCTCGCGGAAGGCGGTGGCCGCGTCGTCGCGACGAGCGGGATCGGCCACCCGCCCTTTCCAGAGCGCCCGCGCGACCAGCACGCTGCCGCCGGGCTTGGCCAGGCGCAGCCCGTGCTCGACGTACTCGATCACCGACGGGGCGTCCGCGTCGACGAAGACGACGTCGTAGGAGCTCTCGTTCATGCGCGGCAGCACCTCGCTCGCGCGGCCGGCGATGAGGCGCACGCGCGCAGGCGCGATGCCGGCGTCCGCGAAGTGCTCGCGCGCCTGCTGCTGGTACTCGTTCTCGGTGTCGATCGAGGTGAGCATCGCGCCGCGCACCGTCTGCAGCATCCAGAGTCCCGACACGCCCACGCCGGTGCCGACCTCGATGATCGACTCGGCGCGTGCCGCAGCGGCGATCACCGCGAGCTGCGCACCCATCGCGGGTGAGACCGGCTCGATCCCGAGTTCGAGGGACTGCTGGCGTGCCCTGGCGACGGCATCGGTCTCGACGACCGAGTCGTCGACGTACTTCCAGTTCAGGTCTCGATCGGACACGTGCGGCTCCCGGTGAAAGGTCTCGACCCCCAAGCCTAGGGGCCGTGGGCGTACGGCGTTCGCACGCCTCGCCGCCGACTATCCTGTAGTGATGTTCGGTCTGACGTTCGAGAAGCTCCTCATCATCGGGGTGATCGCCGTCTTCCTGCTCGGGCCCGAACGCCTCCCGCACTACGCCGCGCAGCTCGGTCGCCTCGTGCGGTCGCTCCGCGACATGGCCGACGGCGCGAAGAACCGCGTGCGCGACGAGATGGGCCCCGACTTCGACGACGTCGACTGGAAGAAGCTCGACCCGCGCCAGTACGACCCGCGCCGCATCATCCGCGAGGCGCTGACCGACGTCGACCCGTTCGCCGAACCCGCGAAGCCGGTCGTCGCACGCTCCGCCGCAGCGGTCAACGAGAACTCCGCGTACCTGCAGCGAAAGCGCAAGCGCGAGGCACTCGGGGCGGACGAAGCGGCGCCCTACGACTCCGAGGCGACGTAGGTCGTTCCGCTTCCGGGGTCAGCGCCGACGCGCGGCGCGGAGGACCCGCGCGAGCAGCAGGAACGGGGCTGCGAGCACGTCGAAGTCGCGACCGGTGCGCGGCAGCGTGAGCAGGCCCGTCGCCGCCGAGATCGTGACGGGCTCGACGAACCGCAGCAGCCCCTCCGGTCCGTTCCGACGCCCCAGCCCCGATGCCTTGATGCCGCCCATGGGTGCGTCGACCGAACCGAACGTGCCGCGGTAGCCCTCGTTGATGTTCACGCTGCCGGCCTCGAGCGCGTCGGCGACCCGCTGGCCCCGTCGGCGTGAGCCGGTGAGCACCGAGGCGTTCAGGCCGTACTCGCTCGCGTTCGCCGCGAGGATGGCCTCCTCCTCGGAGTCGACGAGGTACAGCGACGCGACGGCGCCGAAGGTCTCCTCCGCGTAAACGCGCATCTCGGGCGTCACGCCGGTGAGCACGGTCGGCTCGAAGAACCACGGGCCGATGTCGGGTCGCGGGCTCCCGCCGACGAGCACGGTCGCGCCCTTGGCGAGCGCGTCGTCGAGGTGGCCCCGGATGCGTTCGAGCTGCGCGGCGCTGGCCAGCGAGCCGTAGTCGGAGGAGAAGTCGAGCGAGGAGCCGAGGCTGGCGGAGCGCAGCCGTTCGACGAGTGCTGCGGTGAAGGGACCCGCGACCCGACGGTGCACGTAGATGCGCTCGATCGACACGCAGAGCTGGCCCATCGCGGAGAAGCACGCGTACGCGGCATCCGCTGCGGCCTGCTCGGGGTCGACGTCGTCGAGCACGATCATGGGGTTCTTGCCGCCGAGCTCGAGCGACGCGCCGACGAGGCGACGGCCCGCCTTCTCGGCGATGCGGCGCCCCGTGGCCGTGGAACCGGTGAAGCAGATGTAGTCGACCTGGTCGGTGAGCGCCTCGCCCACCTCGGCGGCCGGACCTGTGACCACGGCCCAGAGCGACTCGGGCACGCCGGCGTCGATGAACGCGCGCCGCAGCGCGAGGATCGTGAGGGCCCCCTGGTCGTCGGCCTTCTGCACGACGGCGCAGCCGGCCGCGAGTGCGGGAATCACGTCCATCGCGGCGAGGCTGAGCGCGTAGTTCCACGGCGTGATGACGCCCACGACGCCCTTGGCCCGGTAGCGCACCCGCGTCGTGGAGGCGAGCGGCACGCCGGCCCGGCGCGTGCGGCCGCGAAGCACCCGGTGCGCGGTGAGCGCGTTGTACCGGGTCACGGATGCCGCCTGGTACAGCTCCTCGAGGGCCTGGCCGCGCGTCTTGCCGCTCTCGAGCTGGGCGAGGTCGAGCAGCAGGTCGCCGCGCTCGAGCAGCAGGTCGTGGGCGCGCAGCAGGACGCGCCGGCGCTCGGCGAAGCCGGCCCGGGCCCACGCGAGCTGGGCGAGCCGGGCGCGGGCGACCGCGTCGCGCACGTCGTCGGCGCTCGAGCGGGGCAGCTCGTGGAGGGTCTCGCCGGTGGATGGCGTGGGGACGCCGATGGTCTCGGAACCCGAGGCGACGACGTCGTCGGTCAGGCTCGCGTACAGCTTCGGGTCAGCCGTGGTGGCGCGCATGAGCCACAGTCTAGGTCAATTGACCCACTTCGCCGCCGGATGGGTACACTGCCTCCATGACCGCACCGGAGCGATCCCTGTCCCGCGGCGTCGTGACCCGCTATGCGATCGGCTCGATCGGCACCGGAGGCTTCGCGACGTTGCCCGGCCTCGTGCTCGTGTTCTACCTCACCGACACCCTCGGCGTCACCGCCCTGGTGGCCGGACTCGTCGTCACCGCCGCCAAGGTGTGGGACGTGCTCATCGACCCGTGGATCGGCGAGCGGAGCGACCGAGCGCTGGCGGCGACCGGCACCCGCCGGGTGTGGATGGTCGTCGGCGCCTGCGCACTGCCCGTCGGGTTCGTGCTGACGTTCGCGGTTCCGGCCGGGCTCGCGCCCGCGGCATCCGGCGTCTGGGTCTTCCTCGCGTTCCTCGCCACCGCCACGGCGTTCAGCCTGTTCCAGGTGCCCTACATCGCGCTGCCCGCCGAGCTCACGCAGGACTACGACGGGCGCACGCGCCTGCTCACGTGGCGCGTCGTCGTGCTCACGATCGCGATCCTGCTGTTCGGCGCCGGCGGTCCGGAGGTGCGTTCGGCGTTCGCCGACGAGTACGTGGGCTACCTCGTGATGGCGATCGTCGCCGGGCTCGCCATCGGCATCGGCATGCTCGTGGCCACGACGACGGCCCCCCGCGGCCGTCCGGCACCGGATGCCGCGCCGCGCCGGTCGCTTCGGGCCGGGTACGCAGAGGGGCTCGCCGCGCTTCGACGCAGCGCCGGGTTCCGCACGCTGCTGTCGGCGTTCGTGCTGCAGGGGCTCGCCACGGGCCTCATGCTGGCGGGCGCGCAGTTCGTCGCGACGTGGGTGCTGCACGACCCGCGCGCGGTGACGTTCCTGTTCGTGGCGCTCATCGCGCCCGCGGTCGTGTTCGCCCCGGTGTGGGAGCGCGTCGCCCGCCGCGTCGGCAAGGAGCGCGGGTTCGCGTACGCCAGCGTGGTGTTCGCGGTCGCCGCGCTCGCGCTCGTCGGCATGCTGTGGGCACCGGGAGCCTGGGTGTACCTTCCGGTCGCGGTCGCCGGCGCGGCGTACGCGGGCATGCAGTCGCTGCCGATGGCGATGCTGCCCGACGTGATCTCGCACGACGCCCGCGAGCACGGCGAGGGTCGTGCCGGCAGCTTCGGCGGAGTGTGGACCGCGGGGGAGACGGCGGGCATGGCACTCGGTGCCACGCTGCTCACCCTCATGCTCGCGCTGACGGGCTACGTCGAGTCCGTCGGGTCCGCGGTCGTCGAGCAGCCGCCGGCGGCCGTCGCCGGCATCGTGCTGAGCTTCAGCGTGCTCCCCGCCGCCCTCGTGGGGCTGAGCCTCGTCGCCCTGCGTCGCTATCCGCTCCGCAGGGTGGACGTCCAAGCGGATGCCGCGGCCCAGGCGGTCGCGCGATGACCGCGTTCCGCCGGGATCCGGCCGACATCCTCGCCGAGCTCGAGACGCTCCGCGCCGGCGACGCGCCCACCCACGGTGGTCGCGTGCTGTCGTACGTCTACGACTCCGGCATGCCCGAGCTCGACGAGCTCGCCGCCGCCGCCGCGCGGCTCGTGCAGCCCGTGAACGGGCTCGACCCGACGACGTTCACGTCGGTCGCCGCCATGGAGTCGGGCCTCGTCGGCTTCGCGCGTCGCGTCTTCCACGGCGAGGACGAGGCCGGTGGCGTGGTCGTCGGGTCGGTGACCTCGGGCGGCACCGAGAGCTGCCTGCTCGCGGTGAAGTCGGCCCGCGACGTGTGGCGCTCGGCGCGCGCGGGGACCCCGCGCACGCCGCGGCTCGTCGCCCCGGTCACGGTGCACGCCGCGTTCCACAAGGCGGCCGAGTACTTCGGGCTCGCCCTCGACCTCGTCCCCGTCGACCCGGCCACGGGCACGCTCACGCCGGCCGCGATCGAGGAGCGGCTCGGCGACGACGTCGCCCTCGTGGTGATGAGCGCCCCGTCGTACCCCTTCGCGAGCCTCGATCCCGTGTCCGACGTCGCAGCGATCTGCGGTGCGCGCGGCATCGCCCTGCACGTCGACGCCTGCATCGGCGGCTTCGCGCTCGCGTTCTGGCCCGATGACCTGCCGGCGTGGGACCTCGCCGTCCCCGGTGTCACCAGCCTCTCGGCCGACCTGCACAAGTACGGCTACGCGCCGAAGGGCGTGTCGGTGCTGCTCACGCGCGGCCGCGACCGGCAGCGCCACCAGTACTTCGCGACCACGGGCTGGCCCGGATACCCCGTCGTCAATCCGACCATGACCGGGTCCAAGCCGGCCGGCCCGCTGGCCGCGGCGTGGTCGATCGCCGAAGCGCTCGGCGAAGCCGGATTCGCCGACCTCACCGCCCGTGCCGCGCGTGCGACCGAGGCGCTGCGCACGGTGGTCGAGGGCATCGAGGGGCTCCGCGTGGTCGGCGACCCCACCGGCCCCCTGTTCGCCGTGGCGACCGACGCCGCCGTGGCGCCCGAGCGCCGGGTCGACCCGCACCACTGGGCCGACGCGACGCGAGGCTCGGGCTGGTTCCTGCAGCTGCAGCCCGGCATGGTGCAAGCGGACGGCACCCGACTGCCGCACACCACCCACCTCACGGTGACCCCCGTGACCGAGGGCGCGGTGCCCGAGCTCGCCGCGGCGCTCGTCGTCGCCGCGGATTCCGTGCGGGGCGAGCCGCCCGTCGACGGCGGCGCGCTCCTCGCCGGGCTGGCGGCGCAGCTGCCCGGCGGCCTCGACGCCCTCGCCGCGGCATCCGACGGGATCGACTCCGATGCGGCGGCCTCACTGCTCGGCGCGTTCGGACTGCTCGGCGGCGATGGCGCCGGCGGTGCGCTGCCCGACCGCCTGGCACCGGTGCTCGCGCTCGTCGAGGCGCTGCCGGGCCCGCTCACCGAGCGACTGCTCGTCGAGCTGCTCGCGCGGGTCGTGGAGCCCCGCGGCTGACGCGGCGACGCGCCGATCAGGCGAGGCCGCAGCGCTCGCCGTAGTAGGCGTACAGCTCGGCCTTGAGGCCGTCGCTCGAGGGCACGTCGAGTCGGCCCGCCCGTCCGTCGCCGGCGGTGATCTCGAACGGCAGGATGGTGCCGCGCTTGTCGTCGGCGATGGCGTGCGCGTCGCACCGAGCCGGGCGCACGGGCAGGCTCAGGGTCGTGGGGGCGTCGCCTGCGGCCACGTCGATGCCGAGCGTCCAGTCGATGCCGTCCTCGGCGTTCAGCAGGGTCGTCCCGTAGATCCGCTCGATGCGCATGGTGGCGTCTCCGGATGCCACGGGCTCGACGACGACGTCGATGAACGCCCGGCGATCGGGGCCGGCGCCCGTCGAGCGGAGGTGCTCGGGCATCACGATCGTCGCGACGTCGGCGACGGATTCCGCGAGGCAGTCCGCGGCGTTCACGCGTGCGACGGTGTCGAACGGGTCGTCGGCGGTCAACGTTCCCGGGACGGAGTCGGAGTCCGCCGACGCGTCGTCCTCAGCAGTCGTGCGCCAGTCGAGCGTCACCTCCACCGGGCCGGGCTCGGCGTCGCAGCGGCTGGCGGGCAGGTCGAGGCGGATGTCGATCGCGCTCCCGGCGCCGACCTCGAACGGCTTGGTGCGGATCAGGCCGTCGTCGAGGGTCGGCGTCTTCACGACGAACCCGTCGACGGTCACCTCGTGGCCGGCGTCGTTCTCGAACCGCACCACGAGCCGGTGGCCGACGACGTCGAGCCGCCCCTGCTTGATCGACACCGAGAGTCCGTCGGGCGGCGTCGGGGTCGGTCGCAACGACGCCGGCGCGCATGACGCGAGCGCGAGCGGAAGCGAGACGGCGACGGCGACGAGCGCGGTCGACCGAGGGAGGCGGCGGCGCGGCATCCGACCCACGTCGGGCTCACCGCACCGAGACGTCGAGGCGACGGCCCCCGAGGGAGCGGGGCAGCGCGGCGAGCTGTGCGGCGACCTGCTCGATCGCCCGGGCGGCGGGGTCGTCGGGTGCCGACAGGACGACGGGGGTACCGGCATCGCCGCCCTGTCGCAATGCGATGCTGAGCGGCACGCTCGCGAGCAGCGGGACGGGGGCATCTTGTCCCTCGGACAGGCGATCGGCGACGAGCACGCCGCCGCCCGAGCCGAAGAGCTCCACCACGCCATCGGGTCCGGCGAAGCCGGACATGTTCTCGACCACGCCGACGAGTCGCTGGCCCGTCTGGCGGGCCACCACTCCCGACCGCTCGGCGACGTCGGCAGCGGCGGGCTGCGGCGTCGTGACGACCACGACCTCGGCGTTCGGCAACAGCTGCCCGAGCGAGATGGCGACGTCACCGGTCCCCGGTGGCAGGTCGACGAGGAGTACGTCGAGGTCGCCGAAGTAGACATCGGTGAGGAACTGGTTGAGCGTGCGGTGCAGCATCGGGCCGCGCCAGGCCACGGCGACCGACGACGCCCGGCCGCCGGGCTCCGTCGGCTCGACGAACATGCCGATCGAGATGACCTTCACGCCGTGCGCGACGGGCGGCAGGATCATCTCGTCGACCCGGGTCGGACGGGCGGCGTTGCCGTGCTCGTCGACGAGGCCCAGCAGGCCCGGGATGGAGAAGCCGTGCACGTCGGCGTCGACCAGCCCCACCGACAGCCCACGAGCCGCGAGGGCCACGGCGAGGTTCGCGGTGATCGTGGACTTGCCGACGCCACCCTTGCCGCTCGTGATGGCGATCACCCGGGTGAGGCTGCCCGGTCCGAACGGGTTCGTGCGGGCCGCCCGGCCGCCGCGCAGGCGTTCGGTGAGCGCGGCGCGCTGCTCGGGCGTCATCACCGAGAGGGTCACGTCCGCGCGGCCGGGGCCGGTGACCGCCTCGGCCGCCTGCAGCACGTCGCGTTCGATGCGATCGGCCGCGGGGCATCCGACGATCGTCAGCCGGATGACGACCTGCACGCGCCCGTCGTCGCCGGCTCGTACGGACTCGACCATGTCGAGCTCGGTGATCGGGCGCCGGATCTCGGGGTCGATCACCGAGGCGAGGGCGGCAAGGACCGATGCGACGAGCCCATCCGCAGGAGAGCCCGATGCCATGCCGGCGGCCGCACCGCCGTCGCCCTCAGGACGCGGCATGCTCCCGTTCCTCCTCGTCCTTGCGGTCGAGTTCCTCGAGCATGGCGCGCAGCTCGGAGCGGATGAAGTCCTTCGTCGCCACGTCGCGCATCGCGAGGCGCAGCGCGACGACCTCTCGGGCGAGGTACTCGGTGTCGGCGAGGTTGCGCTCCGCGCGTTGGCGGTCCTGCTCGATCTGCACGCGGTCGCGGTCGTCCTGGCGGTTCTGGGCGAGCAGGATCAGGGGGGCGGCATACGACGCCTGCAGGCTGAGCACGAGGGTGAGCGCGGTGAACCCGATCGCGATCGAGTCGAAGCGCAGCGGCTCGGGCGCGAACGTGTTCCACGCCATCCAGGAGATCGCGAAGACCGAGAGGCCGAGCAGGAAGCCGGGCGTGCCCATGCCCCGGGCCACCCACTCGGTGAAGCGGCCGAACCGGTCGCTGTCGCCCGACCCGCGGAAGGGCACGGATCGGCGCGTGCCTTTCGGGGTGTCGAACCGGCGGTCCTCGACGTCAACGCGTGCCATCTCCTGCCCTCCTTCCGTTCGGGATCGGGATGCTGCCCGTGGTCAGCTGGGAGCGAGCCGCGGCCCGGCGCCCCACATCGGTCTCGTCGTCGGGGTGACTTCGCCAGTCATCGGGCAGGAGGTAGTCGAGTACGTCGTCAATCGTCACCACCCCGACGAGTCGGTGCTTCTCGTCGACCACCGGCACCGAGACGAGGTCGTAGCTCGCGAGGATGCGGCTGACCTCGGCGGCGGAGGTGTCGGCGCGGACGGGCTCGAGCCCCTGGTCGATCAGCGTGCCGAGGCGCTCGTGCGGCGGGTAGCGGAGCATCCGCTGGAAGTGCACGACGCCGAGGAACCGGCCAGTGGGCGGCTCGTACGGCGGCAGCGTGACGCAGACCGCCGCACCGAGCGCCGGCGGCAGGTCGTGGCGCCGGATGAGCGCGAGGCCCTCGGCCACGGTGGCGTCGGCCGACACGATGATCGGCTCGGTCGTCATGAGGCCGCCGGCGGTGTCGGGACCGTAGGAGAGGAGGAACCGCACGTCGTCGGCCTCCTCGGGCTCCATGAGCTCGAGGAGGTGCTCGCCGCGCTCCTCGGGGAGCTGTGCGATGAGGTCGGCGGCGTCGTCGGGCTGCATGTGATCGAGCACGTCGGCGGCTCGGTCGTCGCCCAGGCCCGAGAGGATCTCGACCTGGTCGGACTCGGGCATCTCCTCGAGCACATCGGCGAGGCGGTCGTCGGAGAGCTCCTCGGCGACCTCCTGCCGTCGTTGCACGGGCAGGTCGAGCAGCGTGTTGGCGAGGTCGGCGGGCTTCAGCTCGGAGTACGTGGCGATGAGCTGCTCGGCCGACTGCGCCTCGCCGCTCGCGTTCAGCTCACGGACCTCGCGCCACGTGACGTAGGCCGACTGTCCCTTGGAGAAGGGCGACGCGCCCTTGGGACGCCGCACGAAGAGCTGGTCGACCTCCCATTCGCCCGGCTCCTTCTCCTGGATCGCGACATCCTCGATCGTGGCCTCGCCGGAGCCGTCGTTGAAGACGACCTTGCGGCCGAGCATCTCGGCGATGACGCGCACCTCGCCGCCGCGCTGCTCGAAGCGACGCAGGTTGATGAGCCCGGTGGTGATGATCTGCCCGCCGCCGATCGACGTGACCCGCCCGATCGAGACGAACACGCGACGCTTGCCGGGGATCTCGACGATGAGGCCGACCACGCGCGGAGGGTCGCTCTTGCGGTACACGACGAGCACGTCGCGCACCTTGCCGACCCGATCCCCGGCGGGGTCGAAGACGGCGCACCCGGCGAGTCGGGCGACGAAGACTCTCGTGGCGCTCACGGTACCAACTTAGCCCCCGGAACCGGGAACCCGGCCCTCCCGGCGGCTGCCCGGCGGCGGCGCGCGGGCGCGTGGGAGAATGACGGGGTGAGCTCACCTTCCCCGTTCGGCGGCCGCACGGCGCGCACGTTCCCGACCCTTCCCAAGGGCGAGACCGTCGCGACCTTCGAGACCTATCCCGAGGCGCAGGCGGCGGTGGACCAGCTGGCGAAGGCGGCGTTCCCGGTGAAGGAGCTCGCGATCGTGGGCACCGACCTCACGAGCGTCGAGCGCATCACCGGCACGCTGAGCTGGGGTCGCGCAGCCGGCGCGGGCGCCATCTCGGGCGCATGGTTCGGCACGTTCCTGGGCCTGCTGTTCTTCATCTTCGCGCCCTCGGGCGCCACGCTCGGCATCCTCGGATCGGCGGTGCTCATCGGTGCGGGCTTCGGCATGATCTTCAGCGTCGTGTCGTACTCGGTCAACCGCCGCCGACGCGACTTCACCTCCGTCAACCAGGTGCTCGCCACGCGCTATGCGATCATCGCCGAGTCGGCCCATGTCGAGCGGGCACGCTCCGTGCTCGGCGTGGACGCGCCGAGCACCATCCCGTCCCGGCCGCCCGTGGTGCCGGCCTCCTCGCCGACGAGCGGGCGTCCGATGAGCTACGGCGAGGCGACGGATGCCGCGCGCCGGGCGGCTGCGGCCGAGACGGCCCGTGCGGCCGGCCCGGTGGCCCGCGAGCGTCCGCGGTACGGCGAGTACGCGCCGACGGGCGATGCTGACGGCGATGCCTCCACGAAGGATGCCGCGGCATCCGGCACGCCCGCCGTCGACGACGACGCGGACACCCCGTCCTCCTCCGACCGCTGAGCTGCTACCAGTCCGTCGGCTTCTCGGGTGCGTACAGCCAGGCCTCGAAGAAGGCGTCGAGGTCCTCGCCCGAGACCTCCTCGGCCAACGCGGTGAAGTCGGCCGTCGACGCCGTGGCGCCGCCGAACCGATCGACCCAGGCCTTCGCGAGCTCGAAGAACGCGTCGTCGCCGATCTTCACGCGGAGCGCGTGCAGCGTGGCGGCCCCACGATCGTAGATGGGGTCGACGAAGAGCCCGAAGGGCCCCGGGTCGGCGACCACGACCTGCCAGAACTCGTCGGGATCGTCGACGGGAATCGCCATCACCTCGTCGAACGACTGCTGGGCCGTGGCGCCGCCCCGGTGCTCGGTCCACATCCACTGCGAGTACGTCGCCCAACCCTCGTTGAGCCAGATGTCCGCCCATCGGAAGGGGCTCACCTCGTCGCCCATCCATTGGTGCGCCAGCTCGTGCGCGATGGTGCCCTCGCGGGCACTGCGCGAGAAGACCGACCGGGTCTGGGTCTCGAGCGCGTAGCCGACGGAGTCGTCGTCGACGATCGCGCCGTACGAGTTGAACGGATACGCGCCGTAGAGTCCGGCGAAGAACACGAGCATGTCGCTCGTGAGCGCGAGGTCGGCGCTCGGGGCGCCGAGGCGGGTCGGGTCGACGGCGTCGAAGATCGGCGTGCCGTCGGCCGCGGTGTACTGGTTGACGACGTAGTCGCCCACGCTCGCGGTGGCGAGGTATGCGGCCATCGGGTCGGGCGCGTCCCAGTTCCACGTCGTCGTGCCGCCCGCCGTCACCGGCGGACCGGTGGGCAGGCCGTTGGCGACGGCGACGAGCCCCTCGGGAACGCTGATCTCGAACGTGTAGGTGGCCTTGTCGACGGGGTGGTCGTTGGCCGGGAACCAGGTGGAGGCGCCGTCGGGCTCATTCACGACCATCGCGCCGTCGCGCGTGGTGACCCAGCCGTAGAGCGCGCCCTCGATGTCGGTCGGCCGCGTCGTGGGGCCGCCGTAGGTGATGACGACCTGCGCCCGCTTGCCCTCCTTGAGCTTCTTCGTCGGAGTGATCACGAGTTCGTCGCCCACCTGCGCGAAGGTCGCGGCCTTGCGTGCCACGGTGACCGCCGTCGCGGTGAGCCCGCGGAGATCGAGGTTGAACCTGCTCAGGTCCTGCGTGGGCACGAGGTCGATGGTCGCGACCCCGCTCAGGTGCCCGGTGAGGGGAGCGGGCTCGGGAGCGGGTGGCGCGTAGTCCAGGTCGAGGTCGTAGTGGAGCACGTCGATGCCGCCGTTGCCCGCGAACGGGAAGTACGGGTCGCCGGCGCCGTCGGCTCCCGGGGTGTACACCGGTGGCGCGGCGACGGCCACGGATGGCGCAGCCACGACGGCGGATGCCGCGACCGCGGCGATCACGGCGAGGAGTGCGGTACGGCGGCGACGTGACGGCATGGGTCCTCCAGCGATCGACGGGGTGCGCTCAGGCTAGCCCTCGCCGACTGACCGCCGCTAGCGATCCAGGCCGGCGCGCACCCACGCCTCGACCTCGTCGGCCGTGCGCGGGATTCCCGCCGAGAGGTTCTCGGCGCCGTCGGCCGTGACGAGGATGTCGTCCTCGATGCGCACGCCGATGCCGCGGAACTCCGCAGGCACGGTGAGGTCGTCGGACTGGAAGTAGAGGCCCGGTTCGATCGTGAAGACCATGCCGGCCTCGAGCACGCCGTCCATGTACATGGAGCGCCGCGCCTGCGCGCAGTCGTGCACGTCGAGCCCCAGGTGGTGGCTCGTGCCGTGCACCATGTAGCGGCGGTGGAACTGGTTCTCGGGCTGCAGCGACTCCTCGGCGGAGACCGGGAGGAAGCCCCACTCGGCCGTCTTCCGGGCGATGACCTCCATCGCTGCGGCATGCACCTCGCGGAAGATCGCACCGGGGCGAACGACCGCGAACGCGGCATCCGCTGCCTCGAGCACGGCCTCGTAGACCTGCCGCTGCACGGGTGAGAACGTGCCGTTGACCGGGAAGGTGCGCGTGATGTCGGCGGTGTAGTAGGTGTCGCGCTCGACGCCGGCGTCGAGGAGCACCAGGTCGCCGGGCACGACGGGGCCGTCGTTGCGGGTCCAGTGCAGGATGGTGGCGTGCGGTCCGGCCGCGGCGATCGAACCGTAGCCGACGTCGTTGCCGTCGAGCCGCGCGCGGGTGGCGAAGACGCCCTCGATCACGCGCTCGCCGCGCACCTCGGCGGTGATGCGGGGGAGTTCCTCGAGCACCTCGGTGAAGCCCCGCTGCGTCGCGTCGATCGCGGCGCGCATCTCGGCGACCTCGAACTCGTCCTTGACGAGGCGGAGCTCGGAGAGCACGCGGGCAAGCTCGGCGTCGGGATCGTGGGCGCCGTTCACCTCGATCGAGAACGGCGCGTCGGACGCGTTCGTCGAGAGGGCCTCCTCGGCCGCGAAGCGGATGCGCGCGTGGTCGACGCGCTCGGTGATGGCCGAGTCGGCCTCGCGCAGCACGAGGGTCGACGTGTCGACCGAGGAGAGCACCCGGTCGAAGTCGTCGAGGCCGCGCGTCTCGATCGCGAGGTCGGCGGCGACGTGCGCGAGCGAGGGGCGAGGGCCGATCCAGAACTCGCCGATGGCGGGGTTGGCGTAGAACTCCTCGGAGTCACGCCCCGCGCGCTCCCGGAAGTACACGGTGGCGGTGTGGCCGTCGCCGTTCGGCTCGAAGACGAGCACCGCGCCGGGCTCCGAGTCGGATCCCCAGCCCGTGAGGTGCGCGAAGGCCGTATGCGCCCGGAACGGGTAGTCGGTGTCGTTGGCCCGCTGCTTCATGTCGCCGGCGGGCACGATGAGCCGCACGCCGGTGAAGGCGGCCGACACGGTCGCCCGTCGCGCGGCGGCGAACGCGGCCTGCGCGCGTGCGGGCGGCAGCGTCTCATCGCGGTCGGCCCAGCCGCTGCCGATGAACTCCTTGAAGCCCTCGGAGCCCGGCGTGGTCGAGCGATTCGCGTTGCGGCCGGACTCCTCGGAGGCGGGGGGCGCGGTCGTGGTGCTGGTGTCGCTCGTGTTGGCCATGTCGTCCATTCTCGCACCGCTCACGAGGCGGGTGAGAGCGTGGCGACGACCGGGCGGTGGTCGCTGCCCGAGCCGTCGATCTCGCCGATGACCCGGAACGCGTCGACCCGCCAGCCGGGCGTCGCGAGCACGTGGTCGATCGGGCTGCCGAGGAACTCGGGCACGTCGGTGGGCCACGTGCCGAGACCGCCGGCACCGCCGGCCACCGCGGCATCCCGGCACCGCCCGAGGTCGCCGCCGTCGACGCCGCGGCCGGCGAAGTGGTCGACGGTCGCGTTGAAGTCGCCGGCCATGATCACGTTCTCGCCGGAGCACTGCGCCGCGAGCCAGTCGAGGTCGCTGCGCCAGTTGCGCAGCTCCCACCGGATGGGGGCCACGGCGTGCACGGCCACGATGCGCGGCCCGTCGCCGCCCACGGGCTCCGCGACGATCGACGGCACGGTGTTCGTGTTGCCGGGCGGCCCGGGCACGAGCGCCGACATGACCTCGTACTCGCCGAGGTCGGGCGAGATGAGGATGGTCGTCGAGCGGGCCTTCGCGACCTCGTCGAACGCGACCGTGTGCACCCACATCGGGCTCCCGCCGTCGCGCATGGCGACGGCCACCTCCTCGCCGAGCGGCTCGGTGGTCTCGGGCAGCACGACGACGTCGGCGCCCTCGTCGAGGGCGAGCCCGGCGATGGTCGCGGCATCCGGCACCTCGCCGAGGGTGTTCCAGCTGAGCACGGTGACGGATGCCTCGTCGCCCGCGACATCCGACCCGCCGAGGCCGCGCGCCGCCAGCACCGCGACGTTGCCCACCGCGTACGACGCGAGCACCACGGCCATCGCGATGCCGAACGTGCGGGTGGCGCGGGGGATGGCGAGCAGGGCGAGCCCGAGCGCCGCGATGACGGCGCACGCAGCGGCGGTCCCGCGGAGCGCGACCACATGCGCGGCGATCCACTGGTTCTGCAGCCCGAACGCCTGCGGCCACAGCAGCACGACGGCGACGGCGGCGGTGCCGAGCACGACGGCCCAGCCGAGGATGCGGGGGAGCATTCCATCCACCCTAGGCGAGTGACCGGCGTCGGAACCGGGGCGCCGCCGCCCGTCGGCTGGGAGTCCCCGGTGAGGTTCCCGGCGCGGCCTCCGGTGAGGCATCCCTCGGATGCCGCGTCCGGGGCCGCGGCTAGCATGAGGGGATGTCCGAAGCCCCCGCCGTCATCGGTGACGCCGACCTGCACACGCACTCGACGGTGTCCGACGGCACGGAGGCGCCCGCCGTCCTCATGGCGCAGGCGGCCGCCGCAGGGCTCTGGGGCATCGCGCTCACCGATCACGACTCCACGAGCGGGTGGGCCGAGGCCGCCGCCGCGGTGCCGGCGACCGGGGTCGCGCTCATCCCCGGCATGGAGTTGTCGACGCGCGAGGGGTTCATGAGCGTGCACATGCTCGCCTACCTCATCGACCCCTCGGACGAGCGGCTGCTCGCGGAGACCACGCGCATCCGCGAGTCGCGCGTGACGCGCGCCGAGGAGATCGTGCGGCGCATCGGTCGCGACTACGACCTCAGCTGGGACGACGTGCTCGCCCAGACCGTCGAGGGCACCACGATCGGCCGGCCCCACATCGCCGACGCCCTGGTCGCCAGGGGTCACGTGTCGACGCGATCGGCCGCGTTCGCGGGCATCCTGCATCCCCGTGCCGGCTACGCCGAGCCGCACTATGCACCCGACCCGCTCACGGGCGTGCGGCTCATCCGCGCCGCGGGCGGCGTGCCGGTGCTCGCGCACCCCGGCACCCGTGGTGCCGAGCGCGTCATCCCGCCCGACCGCCTCGCCCGCCTCGCCGACGCCGGCCTGTTCGGGCTCGAGGTCGACCATCCCGAGAACCGCGCCGACGCGAAGCCCCGGCTGAGGGCCCTGGCGCAGCAGTACGGCCTCGAGATCACGGGCTCGAGCGACTACCACGGCGCGGGCAAGCCCAATCGCCTGGCCGAGTGCACCACGCCGTCAGCGGTCGTCGAACGTCTCATCGCCGAGGGTCGCGGCTCGACGCCGGTGCTCCCGTAGGGGCATCCGCTCGCTCACCGTTGAGTGGTCGCGAGCGGATGCCGCGGGCTCACGCCTGCGGTGCTGCGCCGCCCGTGCCCGGCCCGCGCCGGCGGCGACGACGGCGCGGGGCCGCGTTGCCGTCGTGATGCTCGTGGCCCTTGCCGTCGTGGGTGCCCGTGCCGGGCTCCTTCGGTGCCGCCGCCGCCGCGGGCTCCGCGGCCTCGCCCGCCGCGCCCGCCTCGCCGGAGGGCTGGCCGTTGCG
>NZ_JBFUDH010000011.1:0-99668 GCF_056404815.1 Agromyces sp. P2_B3
GCTGCGCCCCGGTCGCAGCGCTCCGGCGCCGCGCCGGCGCCGCCGCGCGTGCGGCCGCCCCGCACAGGGGTGTTGCGCATTCGCCATGCCTGTCCTACACTCGGGTAAACGCTTTCCCGCAGCGAAGCGGCGGCTCCCGCCTCCGCCCGCTCCCGGCTCGAACAGGAATCCACCGTGGCAGAGCAGACCACCCCGCAGACCGACCAGCAGACCCGCGACCAGCACACCGCGCAGGCGCCGCAGACCATCGGCATCATCATGAACGGCGTCTCGGGCCGCATGGGCTACCGGCAGCACCTCGTGCGCTCGATCCTCGCGATCCGCGAGCAGGGCGGCGTGCTCCTCGCCGACGGCGAGACCCGCGTGCAGGTCGAGCCCATCCTCGTCGGCCGCAGCGAGAAGAAGCTCGCCGACCTCGCCGCGAAGCACGGCATCGAGCATTACACGACGAACCTCGACGAGGCGCTCGCCGACGACCGCTGGCAGATCTACGCCGACTTCCTCGTCACCAAGGCACGGGCGCAGGCCATCAAGAAGGCGATCGCCGCGGGCAAGGCCATCTACACCGAGAAGCCCACCGCCGAGTCCTTCGAGGAGGCGCTCGAGCTCGCGCGCCTCGCCGAGGAGGCCGGCATCAAGAACGGCGTCGTACACGACAAGCTCTACCTCCCGGGCCTGCAGAAGCTGAAGCGGCTCATCGACTCGGGATTCTTCGGGCGCATCCTGAGCGTGCGCGGCGAGTTCGGCTACTGGGTCTTCGAGGGCGATTGGCAGCCCGCGCAGCGGCCCAGCTGGAACTACCGCGCCGAGGACGGCGGCGGCATCATCGTGGACATGTTCCCCCATTGGAACTACGTGCTGGAGAACCTCTTCGGCCGCGTCGAGTCGGTGTACGCGCGTGCCGTCACCGAGATCCCCGAGCGCGTCGACGAGAAGGGCCACCCCTACGCGGCCACCGCCGACGACGCCGCCTACGCGATCTTCGAGCTGGAGGGCGGCGTGGTCGCGCAGCTCAACTCGAGCTGGACGACCCGCGTGAACCGCGACGAGCTCGTCGAGTTCCAGGTCGACGGCACGCACGGCTCGGCCGTGGTCGGCCTGTTCGGCTGCAAGATCCAGCCCCGCAACGCCACCCCGAAGCCGGTGTGGAACCCCGATCTCGCCGACGAGCACGACTACGCCGCCGACTGGATCGAGTCCCCCGGCAACCGCGAGTTCGAGAACGGCTTCAAGACGCAGTGGGAGGAGTTCATCCGCCACGTCGTCGAGGATGCCCCGAACCACTACGACTTCCTCGCCGGCGCCCGCGGCGTGCTCCTCGCCGAGGAGGGCCTCAAGTCCTCCGCCGAGGGCCGCCGCATCACGCTGCCGGTCGTGACGCTCGACGGTGCCTCGACGGATGCCGCGGGCGGAGCGGATGCCGCAGGCACAGGCGAAACCACGGGCACCACGGATGCCGCGGCGCCGGCGTCCGTCGAGGCCCCCGAGCTGACCGGGGCGCGCTGACCATGACCGCGATCACCCTCATCGACGGCACCGGCGATCTTCGCGCCGTGCCGCTCGCGGAGGCGCCCGCGTTCTCGAAGCCGCGGCATCCCCTCACGAGCCGGATCGCCTATGCGGCCGCGCACGTGGTGCCCAAGCCGTTCGCCGACAACACGCCCGGCGAGCCGGCCGACATCGACTGGGACGCGACGCTCGCGTTCCGCCACCATGTGTGGTCGTGGGGGCTCGGCGTCGCCGACGCGATGGACACCGCGCAGCGCAACATGGGGCTCGATGCCCTGGCCACGCGCGAGCTGATCAGCCGCAGTGCCGCGGAAGCGGCATCCGTCGGGGGCAGGCTGGTCGTGGGCGTGAACACCGACCACGTCGACGAGGAGCACATCTCGCTCGAGCAGGTCATCGACGCCTACAAGGAGCAGCTGCACCACACGGAGGACGCGGGCGCGGGCGTCGTGCTCATGGCGAGTCGCCACCTCGCGCGGGCGGCCCGCACGGCCGACGACTACCGCCGGGTGTACCGCGAGGTGCTCGCCGCGGCCGGCGGTCCGGTGGTGCTGCACTGGCTGGGGCCGGCGTTCGATCCGAGCCTCGCCGGCTACTTCGGGTCGGCAGACACGGATGCCGCGGCGGCGACGCTCCTGCAGATCATCGAGTACAACCGCGACAAGGTGCAGGGCGTGAAGATGAGCCTGCTCGACGCCGACGCCGAGATCGCGGTGCGCGAGAAGCTCCCCGAGTCGGCGCGCATGTTCACGGGCGACGACTTCCACTACGTCGGGCTCATCGAGGGCGACGAGCGGGGCCACTCCGACGCGCTGCTCGGCGCGTTCGCGGCGCTCGCGCCGAACGCGTCGGCGGCGATCCAGGCGCTCGACCGCGGCGATGTCGACGCGTATCGCGCGATCCTCGCCCCGACGGAGCCGCTCTCGCAGCAGGTCTTCGCCGCCCCGACGTACTACTACAAGACGGGCGTCGCGTTCCTGTCGTGGCTGAACGGCCACCAGGCCGCGTTCCAGATGGTGGGCGGCCTGCACGCCGCTCGCAGCCTGCCGCACCTGTCCCGCATCGTCGAGCTCGCGAACGCCTCCGGGTCGCTCGAGCGACCCGAGCTCGCGGCGGCGCGCTGGCACTCGCTGCTCACGCTCAACGGCGTCGACGTCACGGCGGCGGTCCCGGCATCCGCTGACGATGAGGCGACCCCCGAGGCGACGGATGCCGCAGCCGGGGCCCCGTCCGACGACATCGAGGTGCTCGCATGAGCGCCCACCCCCGCCTGTCGCTGAACCAGGCCACGATCAAGTACGCCTCGCTCGACGAGGCCCTCCAGGTCACCGCGGCCGGCGGCTACGAGTCGATCGGCCTGTGGCGCGAGCCGGTGCAGGCGGTCGGCCTCGACGAGGCGGCGCGCCGACTCGGCGACTCGGGCCTGCGACTCTCGACCTACTGCCGCGGCGGCTTCTTCACCATGCCCGAGGGGCCCGCCCGGCGCGCCTCGATCGACGACAACCGCCGTGGCATCGAGGAGACGGCCACGCTCGCCGCCGCCGGCGCACCCGGGTCCACCTCGGTCTACGTGCTCGTCGCCGGAGGCATCCCCGAGGGGTCGACCGACCTGCTCGGCGCACGCGCCCGCATCGCGGACGCCCTCACCGAACTCGCCCCCGAGGCGCAGGCGGCTGGGGTGACCCTCGCGATCGAGCCGCTGCATCCCATGTACGCGTCGGATCGCGCCGTGGTCTCGACGCTGAAGCAGGCGCTCGACCTCGCGGCGCCGTTCGACCCCTCGGTGGTCGGCGTCACCGTCGACACGTTCCACGTCTGGTGGGACCCCGAGGTGCTGCCGCAGATCGCGCGCGCGGGCGCCGAGGGTCGCATCGCGACCTACCAGGTCTGCGACTGGAAGACCCCACTGCCGGCCGACGTGCTCCTCGGCCGCCACTACCCGGGCGACGGCGTCATCGACTTCGCGTCGCTCACCGACGCGGTCGAGGCGACCGGCTATCGGGGCGACGTCGAGGTCGAGATCTTCAACCAGGAGATCTGGGACACGCCGTACGCCGAGGTCGTCGCGCGCACCGCCGCGGGCTTCGGCTCCGCGGTCGCGCCGCACCTCGCGGCATCCGTCACCGTCTGACGTTCCCCCGGCGCGCCCGCTCGAGGGAGGCGTAGAACACGACGTAGACGACGGCCGACAGCACGATGCCGCCGACGAACAGCCACGCGCTCGGCCGCTGCCACTGGAAGTCGCCGATCCGCACGACGATCGCGATGAGGATGCAGGCGAGGCTCGCCAGCTGGGCCTGGAACACGTGGCGGAACGCCGACCACCGGTCGTCCCAGAGCATCCACACGTTGACGAGGCCCGGCAGCGTGAGCACCGCGCCGACGACGCGGGCGGTGAGCGGGGTGACGTCCCACGCCCAAGCGCCGATGAGCAGCGACGGGGAGATGAAGAGCACCAGCCCGGTGACGGATGCCGCGGCGCCGACGAGCGCGAGCACGTACCGCCAAGGCGCGGCGATCTCAATGTCGTCGCCCTCGGGCATGCCGTCGTCCTCGCGGAGGTTCAGGATGATCGCGATGAGGATCAGCACGGGCGTGCAGGCGTAGAGCGTGGCCCACGTGATGAACGAGACGTGGCCGAAGTGGAAGCGGTCCCAGTGCAGGATCGTGGCGATGGCGAGCAGCGTCGCGAACACGAGCACCGCCGGGAACCCGTGCCGCACCCGATGCCAGCGCTTCTGCACCGCCACCTGCGCGAAGAACCAGATGCCGCCCGCGTAGGCGGAACCGAGCAGCATGGCCGTCATCGGCGGCGCGATCGTCCAGGCGAAGTGCTGCTCGGTGCCGCCCGGCAGCACGAGCAGCAGGAACGCGGCGGCGACGAGGAACGGGATGATCACGTAGGCGACCACGCGCGTGTAGGGCAGCACCCGGTCCTCGGGTCCGGCGTGGTGGTGCCGGTCGGGCGCGTGCGTTGCAGGTGCCGCGTCGCTCATGGGTGCCGCGTCGCTCATGGGTGCCTCCTCGGGATGGGTGGGCGGATGCCGCGTGCGCGGCAGTCGGTCAGGTGGGCGGCTCGGGCGTCCCACCGCGACCCAGGGCGATGGCGACGGCCTCATCGAGGGGAAGCCGGCGGCCCCGAGCACGAGCGGCCTCGAAGGTGCCCGCGGACGGCGAGGCGAGGAGCCCGTCGACGAACTGCCGGTGGAACGAGAACGACGGCGCGTCGTAGAGCCCGGTGCGCTCGCGTGCCACCTCCGCCGCGCCGAGGAGCGTGCCCGCCCGCACCACATCGCCGGTGCCGGCCGCCACGGCCGTGAGCCCCTCGAGCCCGTAGGCGACCCCCTCGTCGTGGTGCAGCCGCTCGGAGTTGGCGAGGCTCTGCTCGAAGCACTCCCTCGCGACGTCGAAGGCGCCGAGGAGCACCTCGACCCAGCCGCGGTGGTGCAGCGCGATCGCCTCGCCGAGGTCGTCGTTCTGCCGCTTGGCGACCGCGATGCTCTCGTCGAAGCGGGCGAGCGCCGCCTGCACGTCCTGGCGGAACAGCGCCACCCGCCCGAGTGTCACGAGCGCCAGGGCCTCGCCCCAGTTGTCGCCGGCCTCACGGAACAGGGTCAGGCTCGCCTCGAGCGCCTCGTCGGCACGGGTCGCGTCGGGTTCGCGCGCCCCGAGCAGGGCCAGGCTGAGCGAGATGAGCGCCAGCGCCTCGCCCGAGCGCTCGCCCTCGCGCCGGAACAGCGCCGCGCTCTCGCCGAGCCCGGGCACCAGCCACTCGTCGGGGTCCCGCCAGAAGGCGATCGCCCGCGTGAAGTAGAGCGCCGTGGCGCGCGTGAGATCGTCGAGCTCGTCGCCGGAGTCGAGGACTTCGCGCATCCACGCCTGCACCTCGCCGAGGTGGCCGTGCACCCACCAGAACACGTAGAGCGTCCACGCGAAGTGCGCCGCCGTCGCCCACTGGCGCGTGTCGAGCAGGTGCCGGGCCGTGGCACGGAGGTTGTCGCCCTCCTCGGCCAGCCGGGTGATCCACTGCAGCTGTGCGGGGCCCTCGAGCTCGTACTCGGCCTGCTCGCCGAGCCGCAGGTAGTACCGGGCATGGCGGTCTCGCAGCGCCCGGGCGCCCTCGTGACCGTCGAGCTCTGCGAGCGCGTACTCGCGCACCGTCGACAGCATCGTGAACACGGCGCGGTCGCCGCGATCCTCTTGGCGCACGAGGCTGCCGTCCACGAGCGCCGCGAGGTCGTCGATGGTGTCGGCGTCGGGGATGCCCTCCGCGATCCACTCGGCGGCGTCGAGGGTGAACCCGCCCGAGAACAGGCCGAGCCGCGCGAGCAGCTCCCGCTGCGACTCGGTGAGCAGCTGGGTGCTCCACTCGATGGTGGACCGCATGGTGCGCTGGCGTTCGGGCAGGTCGCGTGCGCCGCCGCCGAGCACGAGCAGCCGGTTGCCGAGCCGCTGCAGGAGCTCGGCCGGGGCGAGCACACGGGCCCGGGCGGCCGCGAGCTCGAGCGCCAGGGGCACGCCGTCGAGGGCCGAGCAGATGCCGACCACGTCCTCGACGTTGTCGGCGGTGAGCTCGAAGTCGGGCTTCGCGGCGCGCACTCGCTCGACGAACAGGGCGACCGCGGGCGACGCGAGGGCGCGCGCCACGTCGGCACCGTGTCGCAGGTCGGGCAGCGGCAGCGGCCCGAGCTCGATGCCGTGCTCGCCGGAGATTCGCAGGAGGATGCGACTGGTCGCGAGCACCGCGAGGCGCGGGGCATCCGTCAGCAGCGACCGGATCGTCGGGGCGGCCTCGACCACCTGCTCGACGTTGTCGAGGAGCAGGAGCATGCGCCGGTCGCGCACCGCCATGCGCAGCTTCTCGTCGAGCGTGCCGTCGCCCACGTCGATCACCCCGAGCGCGTTGGCGATCGCCACGGCGACCTGCGCCGGGTCGGTCACGGGCGCGAGGTCGACGAACGCGATGCCGCCGGTGAAGCGGTCGCGCAGCCGGTTCGCGGCGTCCAGGGAGAGCCGGCTCTTGCCGATGCCGCCCGGACCGGTGAGCGTCACGAGCCGTACGTCGTCGTCGGAGAGCAGGTCGACGACCGCCTCGAGTTCGCGTTGGCGTCCGATCAGGGCGGAGAGCGCCGACGGCAGCGCGGACGTGCGCTCGACGGGGTCCGCCGTCTCGGCGACGGCAGCCGTCGCGCTCGTGAAGCGTTCGGCGAGCAGAGTCGCGAGATCGGCGCGCACGAGGTCGGCGAGCTGCTCGGCGTCGGTGAAGTAGGCGTACGAGGCGCGGTCGTCGGCCTTGATGCGTTCGAGGAGCTCCAGCAGCCGCGGCTCGCGGGTGCCGCCCTCCCGAACGTAGACGAGCTTGGGCAGCTGCGGGGGCGCCAGGCGGTACTCGTCCTCGAGTCCCGACAGCTCCTCGCCCGGAGCCACCCAGCCGTACTGCTCGCCGTACAGCCCCACGAAGATGTCGCTCTGCGCCAGGTAGGCGCGGTAGAGATCTCGCGGCGGATGCGGCCGGGCGCCGAGCTCGAACATGACCGGGGCCAGGCCCAGCTGCTCGACCGCGGCGCGCACCGCACGACGCTCGGCCGCCAGCTCGCGGAGTGTCGAGCTCACGAACACGCGGAGGCGCTGGTCAGGGGTGCGGATCGGCCGATCAGCCGGGCTCATGCTCAGAGTCTGTTCCTCCCGGCATCCGCCTGTAAATAGCCCGGTGGAAGCGCGAGCATGCGAGCCCCGGCCGGGCGGCCGTCGCGCGTGGATGCTGGCGGCGCGACGGCGCCCGGCGGTACACTCGCGCCGTGGCGACCGACCGTCGCCGTCCTGACGCTCCGAGGGAGTCGCATGGATGCCCGGGCACCGGCGGCTGGGCCGCCCGCGATCCTCGTCGCCTCGGCCGACGACGGGGTGCGCGCCTCCCTGCTCGGGCCGCTGCGCCGACGCTACTCGGAGGACTACCGCATCCTCGAGGCCGACGGCGCGACCGCCGCCCTCCAGGCGATCGAGGCGCTCGCCGCCGAGGGCGGCACCCTCGCCCTCGTGCTCTCCGACGACGCCACTCCCGTCGACGACCACGAGACCGTGTTCGCCGCGGCTCGCCGGCGGTTCCCTGACGTGCGCCGGGGCCTCGTGATCGAGTGGGGCGCGTGGGCGGATGCCGCGACCTCCGACGCCGTGCTGCGGCTCATGTCGCGCGTGCAGATCGACTACTACGTCGTGCGCCCGGTGCACTCCCCCGACGAGTCGTTCCACCGGGCGATCACCGACTTCCTGCGCGAGTGGGAGGCGACCGCCGGCAAGCGCCACCGCGCGTTCACGGTCATCGGCGACGACGCCCAGCCGCGCACGCACGTGCTGCAGAACCGGCTCGCCCGAAGCGGCGTGCCGAATGAGCGGCTCGACCCCGACGATCCCGACGCGGTCGCGATGCTCGCCGAGGCGGGCGTGGCGTACGCGGGCGTGCCGCTCGTGCGCACCGCGGCCGGCCGCGTGCTCGTCGATCCCGATGACGCCGAGCTCGCGCGCGCGCACGGGCTCGACACCTCGCTGCCCGACCGGGTCGTCGACGTCGTCGTGGTCGGCGCGGGACCGAGCGGGCTCGCCTCGGCGGTGTACGCGGCATCCGAGGGGCTCGACACGCTGGTGCTCGAGGCCGAGTCGATCGGCGGCCAGGCCGGGTCGAGCTCGCTGATCCGCAACTACCTCGGGTTCTCGCGTGGCGTCTCCGGCTCCGAGCTCGCCCAGCGGGCCTACCAGCAGGCATGGGTGTTCGGGGCGCGGTTCGCGCACACCCGAGCGGTGACGGGCCTGCGCCGGGTCGACGGCGGCTTCGAGCTCGACGTGGCCGGCGGCGACGTGGTGCGCGGCCGCGCGGTGGTGCTCGCGACGGGCGTCACCTATCGCCGGCTCGCGGCGCCGGGACTCAAGCCGTTCGTCGGGGCATCCGTGTTCTACGGAGCGACCTCGGTCGAGGCGCGAGCGCAGTCGGGGCGCGACGTGCTCGTGGTGGGTGGCGGCAACTCGGCCGGGCAGGCGGCGCTGCACCTCGCCCGCTACGCTCGCTCGGTCGCCCTCGTGGTGCGCGGACCGTCGCTCGCCGAGAGCATGTCGAGCTATCTCATCGAGGAGCTCGACGCGGCGGGCGTCGGCCTGATCACGCACACCAAGGTGGTGGATGCCGGTGCCGCCGACGATCCCAGCCGGCTCGACCACGTCGTGCTCGAGCGCACCGACACGGGCGAGCGGATGCCGCAGCGCGCCGATGCCGTCTTCATCACGATCGGCGCCCGGCCGCACACCGAGTGGCTGCCCCCCGAGGTGCTCCGCGACCAGTGGGGTTCCGTCATCACCGGGGTCGAGGTCGCCGACGAGGGCGGGCCCGGCGCGTGGCTCGGGGACGGCGGCCGCGGCCCGACGCCGCTGGAGTCATCCGTGCCCGGCCTCTACGCCGTGGGCGACGTCCGCCGCGGGTCGGTGAAGCGCGTGGCCTCCGCCGTCGGCGAGGGCTCAGTTGTCATCTCCTCGGTGCACCAGCACCTCGGGCCGCACGTCGGCGGCTGACGCGGCGCGCCCGGGCCCCCGCCCGCCCGGAGAGCCGCGTGAGGACAGGATCTGCGGGTCCCGACCTTCCGGCACCCGCAGATCCCGTCCTCACGGGCTTCGGATGACGAAGCGGGGGGCACGTCACGCCCGACCGCGGCATCCGCTCAGGCCGACTGCACCCGGTCGAGCTCCGCGTAGCGCCCGCCCGCGGCGAGCAGCTCGGCGTGCGAGCCCACCTCGACGACGCGGCCGCGCTCGAGCACCACGATGCGGTCGGCGCCGCGGATGGTGGAGAGCCGGTGGGCGACCACGAGCGTCGTCCGCCCTCGCATGAGGTGCTCGAGGGCGCCCTTGATCTTCGCCTCCGACTCGGGGTCGAGGGCGCTCGTCGCCTCGTCGAGCAGCAGCACGCGCGGGTCGCGCACGAGCGCCCGCGCGATCGAGAGCCGCTGGCGCTGCCCGCCCGAGAGCCGCGCGCCGCGTTCGCCGACGACCGTGTTCCATCCGTCGGTTTGCGCCTCGACGATCTCGAGGGCGTTCGCGTCGCGCAGCGCGGCCAGCACGCGCTCGTCGCTCACGTCGCCGAGCCCGTAGACGATGTTCTCGCGGATGGTGCCCTCGAACAGCACCGACTCCTGCGGCACGACCGACACGAACCGGCGGAACGTGCGGAGGTCGAGCTCCTCCATGTCCACGCCGTCGAGCAGCACCCGGCCGCGCGTCGGACGGAGGAAGCCGAGCACGAGGTTGAGCAGGGTCGACTTGCCCGATCCCGACGAGCCGACGAACGCGACGGTCTCGCCCTCGCGGATGTCGAGCGTCACGTCGTCGAGCGCGGGCGGGATGCCGAGGTCGTAGCGGTACTCGACGTGCTCGAGGCCGAGTTCGCCGCGCACCTCGCGCACCGCGCGCTTGCCCTCGTTGAACTCGAGGTCGGGCTCCTGCACGACCTCGGCGATCGACCGGATCGACTCGGTGCCGCGGGCGATCACGGGCAGCAGCATGAGGAGGTTCGTCGCCGCGCCGGTGAGCAGCGCGAAGTACGAGCTCAGCAGCACGACCTGGCCGGGGGTGATGGGGATGAGCCCGGTGATCGAGATCCAGGCGGCGAGCACGAGGCATCCGACGCCCAGCAGTTGCAGGCTGACCCACGACAGCGACGCGAAGCGGCCGTTGAGCAGGTCGAGCTGGAAGCCGGCGCTGCGCACGCCCTCGGCGCCGCGGGCGACGCGGGTGACCGCCGTCTGCTCGAGGCCATGCGCGCGGGTGATCGGCATGAGCGTCGCCATCTCGCCCACGCGAGCCGAGAACTGCTCGACCTCGCGGCGGAAGGTCTCGTTGCGGGCGGCGCTGCGCCGGTTCAGGATGGCGCGCAGCAGCACGGCGAGCGGGATCGCGAGCGCGTAGACCGGCAGGAACGCGGGCACGTTGATGGCCGTCATCACGATGGCGCCGAGCAGCACCATGGTCGCCGAGAGCAGCGGATGCGTCGTCTGCTGCAGCATGACCTCGACGTTCTCGACGTCGCGCACGACCTTGGTCTGCACGACGGCGGAGTTCGCGCGGGAGTGGAAGCCGATCGACAGCGACTGCAGCCGGGCGGCGAGGGCGTTGCGCAGGTCGGCGCCGATCGACCGCACGGCGCCCATGAAGAGCCGCGTGTACATGACGTGGTTCGGGTAGTTCTGCGCGAGTGCGACGAGGGCGACGCCCGCCCAGAGCCAGAGGGTGGACATGGGGCCGCCGTCGACGACGACGTCGATGATGCCGGCCGTCACCACGGGCAGCAGCCAGAGGGGCGTGTCCTTGAGCGCGAAGAAGCCGACCGCCGTGAGGACACGGCTGCGATGGAGGTCGAGGAGGCGGAACACCGAGCGGAGCGGATGTCGCCCGTCGATGGCCCGCTCGATCTGGGAAAGCGTTTGCCCGGTCATCCTCCCATTGTGCCGCCGATCAGGTCGCCTCGCTACGCTGGACCGATGTCCTTCGATCCCCGCAGCATCCCGGTCGATCCCTCCGCAACGGCCGCGCTGGCGAGGAACGGACTCGAATACCGCCTGCTCGACCCGGCCGACCAGCCCGCCATGCGGGCCTGGGCCGAGGCCGAGACGCGGGGATTCCACCACCCCCGGCCGCGCGAGATCGACCTCGACCACGACGTCTCGGTCGCCGGGGAGCGCCGGGTGCACGGCGTCTACGATCGCACCGCGGCGCACCCCGAGGTGCCCGTCGCCACGGTCGACGGCTGGCCCACCGGGCTCAGCGTGCCGGGCGGGCGCAGCGTCGACGCCTGGGCCGTCAGCGCCGTGACGGTGTCGCCGACGCACCGCCGTCGGGGCATCGCCCGGGCACTCATGGAGGGCGAGCTCGCGAACGCCCGCAACGCCGGCGCCGCCGTCGCCATGCTCACGGCGACCGAGGCCACCATCTACGGCCGCTACGGCTACGCCCCCGCGGCCAGGGCCGCCACGATCACCGTCGACCGACGCCGCACCCACTGGATCGGGCCCGACACCCCGGGCCGGGTGCAGTTCGTCGACCCCACCTCGCTGCGTGAGGTCGCGCCGGGCATCGCGCGCCGCGCCGTCGCCCGCACTCCGGGCGAGATCGACCGGTGGCCCGGCATCATCGACCGGGCGCTCGGACTCGTGAACCCCGACGGCGATCGGGCGCGCGCCCTCCGCACGGTGCGCTACGACGACGAGCACGGACAGCCGCAGGGCTTTGCGAGCTTCCGGGTCACGCGCGAGCCCGACGAGCCCGGCGTGCTCGAGTTCGACTTCCTCTCGGCCGCGACGGACGACGCCGAGCGCGCGCTCTGGCGCTTCCTCGTCGAACAGGATTTCGTCACCGCCGTGCGCGGCCGCCTGCGCTCGGTCGACGAACCGCTGCCGTGGCTGCTCGAGGACCCGCGTGCGGTCACCGTCAGCGACGTCGGCGACCACCTCTGGGTGCGAGTGCTCGATCCGGTCGATGCCCTTTCCGCGCGCCGGTACGGACTCCCCGGCTCGCTCGAGCTCCGCGTGGCCGATCCGCTCGGCCACGCGCGCGGGCGCTTCCGGCTCACCGTCGACGAGCGCGGTCGCGCCGAGGTCGAGCGCCTCGACGAGGGCGCCGCCGCGGCATCCGGCCCATCGCTGCAGCTCGGGGTGCAGGAGCTCGGCGCCGTCTACCTCGGCGGTGTGCGTCCCTCGGTGCTCTCGCGAGCGGGACGCATCGTCGAGACGGCTCCGCGGTCGGTCGCCTTCGCCGACCAGCTGTTCGCGGCGGAGCGCACCCCGCACCTCAGCATCTGGTTCTGACGGCCGGATGCCGCGTGCGGGCGCGCCGGGTTGGGCGGCGCGTCGCGGGAGGTCGCGGTGCCACCTGGTGCCCCCATTCCGGGGGCGCGATGTGAGAGCGCTCCCCCGCATTCGCCCGCGGGTACCGCTTTCCAACTTACTGACACGTCAGTAAGTTACGGAAGCGTTATCAACCGTTTTGTTCCGCTGTCCCACATTTGCGTCATCATTGCTGTGCCGCCGCCAAGGATGACGGCGGAACCCTCGAGGGGTCGACCTCAATCACAGAAGGGGAGAGCCATGAAGACACCTTCATTGGTCTCTACTGCAGCGCTCGTCGGTGTCTCGGCGTTGCTGCTGGCAGGTTGTTCGAGCGGCGGCAGCGGCGGAGAGAGCGACGGAGGCGACGCGGCAGCGACGCGTGCCTGCGTCATCCTCCCCGACGCCGCGTCATCGCCGCGCTGGGAGAACAACGACCGCCCGTACCTCGAGGACGGCCTCACGGCCGCCGGCTTCGAGACGGACATCCAGAACGCGCAGGGCGATGTCAACAAGTACGCGACCATCGCCGACCAGCAGCTCAGCAAGGGCTGCGGCGTGATGCTCCTCGTCGACTACAACGGCGCAGGCGCCGCGGTGGCCGCCAAGGCGAAGGGCGAGGGCATCCCCGTCATCGCCTACGACCGCCCCATCGAGGGCGTCGACTACTACGTGTCGTTCGACAACGCAGAGGTCGGGCGGCTCGAGGGCCAGTCCATCGTCGATGGCCTCGCCGCCGCCGGCAAGGACCCGGCCAGCGCCGTCGTCGTCTACATGGGCGGCGACCCGACCGACGGAAACGCGAAGATGTTCCACGACGGAGCCGTCGAGGTCATGGAGGCAGCCGGCATCAAGCCGGCGGCCGAGCCCCCGGGCGTCTGGGACGGCGAGAAGTCGGCGACGAACTTCGAGCAGGCCCTCACCTCGCTCGGCGGCAAGGTCGACGCGGTGTGGGTGGCCAACGACACCAACGCCGCCGGCGTCATCACGGTCCTCGACAAGAACGGCCTCGTCGTTCCGGTCTCGGGCCAGGACGCCTCGGTCGCGGGCCTGCAGAACGTGCTGCTCGGCAAGCAGACCGCCACGGTCTACAAGCCGATCAAGCTCGAGGCCGACGCCGCGATCGACCTGGCGACCAAGCTGCTGAAGGGCGACACTCCCACCGCCGACCAGGAGCTCGAGGACGGCACGCCCTACATCGCCGTGACGCCCCAGCTGGTCGGACCCGACCAGGTGGCCGACGTCGTCGACGCCGGCGATGCCGACCCGGCCGAGCTCTGCCAGGGCGAGGTCGCCGCGAAGTGCGGCGAGTACGGCATCGAATAACCAGTTCCATCCTCGGGGCCTCGGCCACGGCGTCATCGCCGCGGCCGGGGCCCCGATCCCCTCTCCCGGCGGTAGCCGGCGAGTGCCACACTGAGAGCCAGACAGCGCCGTCGAAAGGAACCCGGCATGGAAGACGTGCCCATCATCGAGCTGAGTGGAGTCGTCAAGAGCTTCGGCCCGGTCAGCGTGCTCAAGGGCGTGGATCTCAAGGCCTACCCCGGCAAGGTCACCGCGCTCGTCGGCGACAACGGGGCGGGCAAGTCCACCCTCATCAAGGGCCTGGCGGGCGTGCAGCCCTACGACGCCGGCAGCGTGAGGTTCGAGGGGCAGGAGGTCGCCCTGCACACCCCCCGAGAGGCCTCCCGGCTCGGCATCGAGGTCGTCTACCAGGATCTCGCCCTCTGCGAGAACCTCGACATCGTGCAGAACATGTTCCTCGGCCGCGAGGAGACCGAGTTCGGCACCTTCGACGAGGGCCGCATGGAACGGCAGGCGTCCGACACCCTCCGCTCGCTCTCGGTGCGCACCGTGAAGTCGGTGCGGCAGAAGGTGTCCTCCCTCTCGGGCGGCCAGCGCCAGACCGTGGCCATCGCCCGGGCCGTGCTGAAGAAGGCGCGGGTCGTCATCCTCGACGAGCCCACCGCGGCCCTCGGCGTCGCCCAGACCGAGCAGGTGCTGAACCTCGTGAAGCGCCTCGCCGAGCAGGGCGTCGCGGTCATCATCATCAGCCACAACCTCGTCGACGTGTTCGCCGTCGCCGACCACATCAACGTGCTCTACCTCGGGCAGATGGTCGCCTCCCTCGAGACGAGCCAGACCACGAGTGACGACGTCGTCGGCTACATCACCGGCACGAAGACCCCCGCAGGAGCGTCCGCATGAGCACCCAGAAGACGACGCCCACGACCGACGACCCCGTGGCGGAAGCCCCGGCGACCTTCGTCGCGGCCGACCTCATCGGCAGCGGCCAGGAGGGCGGCATCGGCGACCAGGTGCGCGCCTGGTTCCAGCGCGTGCGCAGCGGCGAGATGGGCGCGCTGCCCGCCATCGGCGGGTTCATCGTGCTCAGCATCATGTTCTCGATCCTCAGCCCGTTCTTCCTGACCGAGCGCAACTTCGCGAACCTCATGACGCAGGCGGCCACGCTCGTCATGCTCGGCATGGCGCTGGTCTTCGTCATCCTGCTCGGCGAGATCGACCTGTCGGCCGGTGTCACCGCCGGCGTCACGATGTGCATCTTCATCGTGCTGGTCAACGTGCAGGGCATCAACTGGGTCGTCGCGCTCGCGATCGCGTTCCTGGCCGGCATCGCGATCGGCACGTTCATCGGGTTCTTCGTCGCGAGGGTGGGCATCCCGTCGTTCGTCGTGACGCTGGGCCTCTTCCTCGGCCTCCAGGGCTTCGAGCTCATCATCATCGGCTCGGGCGGCCTCTACCGCGTGCAGGTGCCCGAGATCCTCGCCATCCAGAACAGCAACCTGCCGACCTGGGCCGGGTGGGTCATGCTCGTCGTGATCGTCGCCGTGTCGGCCGCGACCTCGTTCTGGGACCGGTCGCGACGCAACCGCGCCGGGGTGCCGAACCGCGCCATCTCGCTCGTCTGGATCAAGCTCGGCGTCATCGCCGTGCTGGGCGGCGTGGTCGTGTACATCCTCAACCAGGACCGCGGCCAGTCGCTCCGGGCCGTGCAGGGCGTGCCCATCGTCGTGCCGATCGTGCTCGTCATCCTGTGGATCGGCACGTTCGTGCTCGACCGCACCAAGTACGGCCGCTACATCTACGCGATCGGCGGCAACGCCGAAGCGGCCCGCCGCTCGGGCGTGAAGGTGATGATGATCCGCTGGACGGCGTTCATCGTCTGCTCCACCCTCTCGGTCGTCGCCGGACTCTTCTCGATCAGCAAGGTCGGGTCGGTGGATGCCGCAGCGGGCCGCGATCTCGTGCTGAGCGGCGTCGCGGCGGCCGTCGTCGGCGGCGTCAGCCTCTTCGGCGGTCGCGGCCGGCTCATGCATGCCGCGATCGGTGCCCTGGTCATCGCCGTCATCACGAACGGCCTGGGCCTGCTCAACCTGCCGGCCGGCGTGAACTACGCGGTCACCGGCGGCGTGCTGATCCTCGCGGCCACGGTCGACGCCGTCTCGCGCACGCGCGGGGGCGGGTCGCTCGTTCGCACCTGACGCACCACGATGCACGAAGCGGATGCCGCGGGCTCGTCGCCCGCGGCATCCGCTTCGTCGTTCGTGGCTAGCGCACGTCTTGTCTGGGGAACACGACCTTCTCCACGATGATGATGAGCGAGGCGGCGACCGGGATCGCGACGAGTGCGCCGAGCACGCCGCCGAGCGTGCCGCCCGCGACGGCGGCGATCACGACGAGCGCACCGGGCACCGCGACGGCACGGCTCATGATGCGGGGGCTCAGCACGTAGGCCTCGACCTGCATGTAGATGAGGTAGTAGATCGCGGCGGCGAGCGCGGTGGCCGGCGAGGCCGCGAGGCACACGAGCGAGATGATGATCGCGCCGGTGAGCGTGCCGACGAGCGGCACCAGCGAGAACAGGAACGCGATGAAGGCCAGGAGGATCGGCGCCGGGGCGCCGATGATCGACAGGAAGATGAGGCTCAGCACGCCGTTGATGGCCGCGAGCGACACCTGCCCGATGACGTAGCGGCCGACGGAACCCGTGATCTCCTCCGAGACCGACCGGAAGCCGGGCCGCGAGCTCGCCGGCACGAACCGGGCGGCATAGCGCTTCATCGAGGCGAGCGACGCGAGGAAGTAGAGGGTCAGGATGAGCACGATCGTCGCACCCGTGAAGCCGCCTGCGATGCCCGCGCCGACGGCGAGGATGCCGCCGGTGAGGGCGCCGAGGTTGTCGGGGTCGCCGAACCAGTCGCCCGCTCCGTCGATCGCCTGTTGGATCGCGTCGCCGCCCACCAGTGAGTTGAGCCACGCCACCAGGTCGCTGTTCTTGATGTTCTCGACGATCGAGTCCCAGTCCTCGACGAGGATCTGCGTCTGCTCGATGACGATCGGGACGAGGGTCGCGATGAGTCCGACGAACACGCCGATCACCACGACGAAGACGAGCAGGATGGCGAGCCAGCGCGGGATGTCGCGCCGCTGCATCCAGCTCACCACCGGGTCGAGGCCGAGGGCGAGGAACAGGGCGAGCGCCACGTAGAGGATGACGGTGCCGAGCTGGCCGAGGATCCCGCCGAGCAGGATCGCGAGCAGCACGCCGAGCGCTCCGACGAAGCCGATGCGGAACGCCCGGATCTTGACCTCGGGGCCGGCCGACTCGGCGTTGGCGGTGACTTCCGCCGCGGGCGGCGGCTCGACCACCCCGGCGCGCTTTCGTCTCAACATGGCCATGACGCTACGCGTTCCCGCCGACGCGGTGGCGCGCCGCGCCGGATCAGGGTCGCGCACCACCGGGTCGCGATGTGCCGCCGGGCCGGCGGGCACCGCGGGTTCGACGGCGTCAGAACGCGACGACACCGGCGACGATCCCCACGACCACGGTCACCGCGGCGGCGAGGCCGAGGATCGCGGCGCCGGCGACGACGGCGCCGCGGCCAGGTGCCGCGGTGCCCTCGGGCACCCGCGCGACGCTGCGCGTGCGGGACGGACGGGCTCGACGGCTCTCGTGCTTCCCGCGCCCGGTGATGATCATGCCGCGGATGATGTCGCGCATGCTCGCGGCGACGTCGTGCGCGGTGGGCCGCACGGCCGGATCGGTCGAGGTCATCGCCGCGAGGAGCGCCTGCCACTGCTCGGGCAGGTCCTCGGGGATGTGCGGCGGGCGGTGCAGCCTGGCGAGGGCGGCCTCGATCGCACTGCCGGTGTACTCCCGCTCGCCGCGCAGCGCCTCGAGGAGCACGAGGCCCAGCGAGTAGACGTCGCTCGACGTGCCGATCTCCTCGCCGCGCGCCTGCTCGGGTGAGATGTAGGCCGCGGTGCCCATGATCGCGCCGTCGCTCGTGAGGCGGGACCCGTCGATGAACTGGGCGACACCGAAGTCGGCGAGCTTCGCCATGAGCGTGTAGCCGAGCGTCGGCACGTCGGCGACGAGGATGTTCTCGGGCTTCACGTCGCGATGCACGATGGAGTGCCCGTGCACGTAGCTCAGCGCATCCGCGATCTGGGCGCCGACGTCCGCGACCTGGCGCGGGGTCATGGGCCCTCGTGCGAGGCGGTGCGCGAGCGAGCGCCCCTCGATGTACTCCATCACGACGTAGCGGCGCGCGGTTCCCTCGTGGAGGAGGGTGCCGGCGTCGTGGATGTCGACGAGGCCGGGATGGTTCAGGCGGCTGAGCAGCCGGATCTCGCGTTCCCGGCGTTGCAGGTCGGCGACCGTGTCGTCGGTCGCCCGGAACACCTTGACCGCGACGTCGCGGCCGAGCTCGGTGTCGCGGGCACGGTAGACGTCGGCCATGCCGCCCGAGCCGAGGTGCTCGCGGAAGTCGTAGCGTTGTCGGGAGTGGTCGGGCGCGGCTGTGGTATCCGCGAGGGTGGGGTCGGTCATGGGTCGGCTCCTGATGTCACTGCGCGCCTCGGGTTCGACGCACTCCGCATCGATGGACTCATGCGTGTGGTCAGGTTACACAAGGACCCGAGACCGGCCCGAGGGCTTGCGCTGCAGCCGATCGTGCCGTATGCCGGGCGGGTCGGGAATGCGCGAACGCCCACTGCGTTGTGGTTGGGGTGGGCCGCGGCCCGCGAGCCGCACGGACGAGGAGGAACGTGACCGAGCAGACCGCCGTGGGATTCCGCTCCGACCGAGGGCCGGTGCTCATCGCCCTCATGCTGTCGACGGGACTCGTCGCCATCGAGGCCACGATCCTCGCGACGGCCGTGCCGTCGATCGTCGCCGACCTCGGCGGCTTCACGCAGTTCCCCTGGCTGTTCTCGGTCTTCCTGCTCGCCCAGGCGGTGTCGGTACCCGTCTACTCGAAGCTCGCCGACACGGTCGGCCGCAAGCCGATCATCCTCATCGGCATCGGCTTCTTCCTCATCGGGTCGATCCTCTGCGGCGTGGCCTGGGACATGACCTCGCTCATCGTGTTCCGCGCGGTGCAGGGCCTCGGCGCCGGCGCCGTGCTGCCCGTGTCGATCACGATCACGGGCGACATCTACACGGTGCGCGAGCGGGCACGGGTGCAGGGCTACATCGCGAGCGTGTGGGCCGCGTCATCCGTCATCGGGCCCTCGCTCGGCGGCCTGTTCGCCGAGTTCCTCACCTGGCGCTGGATCTTCTTCGTGAACATCCCGCTCTGCCTCATCGCCGCGCTGATGCTCATGCGCAACTACCACGAGAACGTGGAGCGGCAGAGGCACCGCATCGACGTCGCCGGCGCCGTGGTGCTCACCGTCGCCCTGACGCTGCTCATCCTCGCCGTGCTCGAGGGCGGGCAGGCGTGGGCGTGGAACTCGTGGCAGAGCATCGGGGCGTTCGCCCTCGGCCTCGTGCTCATCGCGGTCTTCGTGCTCATCGAGCGGCGGGCGGCCGAGCCCGTGCTGCCGCTCTGGGTGTTCTCCCGGCGCCTCATCCTCACGACGTCGCTCATCTCGTTCGGCGTGGGCGCAGCGCTCATCGGCCTGACCTCGTACGTGCCGACGTTCCTCGAGATGACGGCCGGCGCGACCCCGATCGTGTCGGGCCTCGCGGTCGCGGCGCTCACCCTCGGCTGGCCGATCTCGGCGTCGCAGTCGGGGCGCATCTTCCTGCGCATCGGATTCCGCAGCACCGCGTTCATCGGCCTCGGCATCGCGGTGCTCGGGGCGATCGGGCTGTTCGCGGCATCCTTGGTGCCCAACGTGTGGACCACGGCGATCGCCTGCTTCGTCGTCGGCCTCGGGCTCGGCCTCGTCGCCTCGCCCACGCTCATCGCGGCCCAGTCGTCGGTGCCGTGGACGGAGCGCGGCGTGGTGACCGGCGCGAACATGTTCCTGCGCTCGATGGGCAGCGCCGTCGGCGTGGCGATCTTCGGCGCGATCGCGAACGGCGTCATCGCGGGCACGGGCCTCGGCGAGCACTCCCCCGTCGCCATCCACGCGGCCTCCACGGCGGTGTTCTTCGCGGTCATCGTCGCGGCGGTGGCCACGATCGCCGGCGCGGCCGCGATGCCGAGCGCGCACGTCGACGACATCGAGCACCGTCCGGCCGGGCCGGAGCCAGAGCCGGCGGCCGCGCCGGAGCGCAAGCCGCGCTAGTCCGCCCGCATCCCGGCAGGCCCGATGACCTCCCGCTCGAAGGTGCGGATCCAGCGCTGCCGGGTCGCCCGGTACTCGGCGTGCGTCGTGAACCGGTAGTGGTAGGCGTGCACGCGCACCCACCGCGGTGAGACCCCGTCGAACGGATCATGCGCGAGGAGGCGCAGCGTGGGGGCATCCGCCTCGAGCAGGCGCAGCAGGAACATCTCGAACCACGGCTCCCACATGCGGCCGAGCGGCAGGAACCACATGAGCCAGTCGAGCCGCAGGTGGTACGGCGCCCACTGCCGTGGCACGGCGCGCACGTCGCCGGGCTTGCCCTTGAAGGCGTACTCGCGCCAGTCCGACTCGTCGTCAGGCGACGGGTCGAGCGTGCCCTCCACGACGACCTCGATGCGCCGCTTCGTGACCGTGCCGAACGCGCCGTAGGCGTTCACGAGCATCCAGCGGTTGAAGCTCGCGTTCATGAGCTGCCGCCGCGAGAGCAGGTTGCGGATCGGCCACCAGCTCAGCACGAGCAGCAGGGCGGATGCCGCGAGCACCACGATCGCCCACCAAATCGGCGTCGTCGCGGCATCCGTGCCCAGGTCGACGGGGATCGCCGGAACGAGCCGGTGCCAGGCCGAGTCGGTGATGGCGGATGCCGCGAGCACCACGGTGATCCAGTTCAGCCACGCGAAGTTGCCGGTGATGATCAGCCACAGCTGGGTGAGGATCACGATGGCGGCCGCGATCGACCCGATCGGGCCCGGCACGAAGAGCAGGAACGGCACGACGAGCTGGGCGAAGTGGTTGCCGAGCACCTCGCCCCGGTGGAACCACTTCGGCAGCAGGTGCGCCTGCCGGCTGAGCGGGTTCGGCATCGGCTGCGTCTCGTGGTGGTACATGAGTGCGGTGAGGTCGCGCCACTCCCGCCCGCCGCGGATCTTGATCATGCCCGCGCCGAACTCGAGCCGGAACACGAGCCACCAGATCGCGACGATGATCGTGATCGGGGGCGGCTGGTCGTTCGAACCGAGGAACGCCACGGTGAACAGCGCCTCGCAGAGCAGCATCTCCCACCCGAAGCCGTAGAACGTCTGGCCGACGTTCACGATCGAGAGGTAGAGGATCCAGAGCGCGAGGAACACGACGAGCGGCACCCAGGGCGGGCCGAGCTGCGGCAGCCCGATGACGACGGATGCCGCGAGCACGATGCCGGTGACCGCGACGGCGACGAGGCGCCGATCGGTGTAGCCCCGACGGAACACGCTCGGGCCCCGGAGCCGGCGGGCGATGCGCAGGAGCTCGGGCACCGGCAGCAGGCCGTGCTCGCCGAGCAGCGGACGGAACTGGTTCAGCGTCGAGAGGAAGGCGAGGAGCGCGAGCGCACCCACCCCGCGCTGCAGCACCTGGCGGGCGATCTCGTAGTCGTGCGCGTCGAACCAGTCGGGCCAGTCCACGCCCTCACGCTACGCCCGGCTGCCGCGCCGCCGGAACCCGCTCCCACCACTCCCACCATCCGAAATGTAGGAAGTTCTGGCCACACGCCCGCATGTCGCGGCACGGCACGCCGGGGCATCCGCCGCTTTCTTCCTCCATTTCGCACGTGATCGGATGTCGCGGGGCGGGCATCGGCGCGTCAGCGAACGGCGAAGGCGGCTCAGGCGGCTCAGGCGGCTCAGGCGGCTCAGGCGATGCCGAACTGCTCGCGGAGCGCGAGCTTCGCGGCGTACCAGCCGTTCATGCCGTGGACGGCGGGTCCGGGCGGGGTCGCACTCGAGCAGAGGTACACGCCGCGCAGCGGGGTGCGCCACGGCGCCCGTGACACCACGGGCCGCTTCACGAGCTGCGCCAGGCTCAGCTCACCCGAGTAGATGTCGCCGCCGAGGTAGTTGGCGTTGTGCGCCGCCAGGTCGACGGCCGTGCGCTGCGCCGAGCCGAGTACGAGGTCGCGGAACCCCGGGGCCAACCGCTCGACCTCGCGGGTGATGAGCTCGGTCGCGTCGAGCGTCGACCCGGCGGGCACGTGCGTGTACGCCCAGAGCACGTGCTTGCCGGTCGGCGCCCGCGACGGGTCGACGACCGTCGGCTGCGTCGCCAGCACGTACGGATGCCGCGGCGCGCCGTCGTCCACGCCGGGCTGGCGTCCCTGCTGCACGGCGTTCTCGGCCGCGGCGATCTCATCGCGCGACCCCCCGAGGTGCACCGTCGGCGCGAGGCCGACCTCGGGGTTCGTCCACGGCACCGGCCCGTCGAGCGCGAAGTCCACCTTGGCGACGCCCGAGCCGTAGCGGTACCGGCGGAGGGCGCGGGCGTACCCCGCCGGGAGGTCGGCGGTGAGGAGCAGCTCGGGTGCGGTGTCGAGCAGCACCACGCGGCTGTGCACGTCGCCGAGCGCGCGCACCGGGGCATCCGTCACGATCTCGCCGCCGAGCGAGCGCAGCTCGTTCGCGAGCGCGTCGGCGATGACCTGCGAGCCGCCCTTGGGCAGCCCCCAGCCCACGCCGTGCGCGTGCATCGCGAGCAGCAGTCCGGCGCCGGCCGTGGCGAGCGACGGCTGCCGGCCCGCGGCGTGCGCCATCACCCCGGTGAGGAGCGCCGGCGCCACGTCGCCGGCGAAGCGGGCGTCCCACCGGGACGTGCCCTGCTCGAGCGCACGCAGCCCGAACCGCGCCGTCGCGATCGGGTCGCGCGGCACGCGCAGCAGCTGCGAGCCCGTGAACTCGGCGACCCCGCGCTGCCGGGCGAGGAGCGGCGCGATGAGCCGCCGCCACGCCGGTCCGTCGCGTCCGAGACCGGCGACGGTGCGGTCGAGGTCGCGCCAGGCGATGCCCGCGCGGCCGCCGTCGAGGGGGTGCGCGTACGACGCCTCGGGCACGATCCACTCGAGCCGGTCGAGCAGGCCGAGCCTGCGGAACACCGGTGAGGCGAGCGCGGCCGGGTGCACGGCCGAGCAGACGTCGTGCCGGAAGCCGGGGAGCGTCAGCCCGGCCGAGCGCACGCCCCCGCCGATCGACGACTCGGCCTCGAGCAGCCGGACCGACAACCCGGCCCGCGCCGCGACGACCGCCGCGACGAGGCCGTTCGGCCCGCTTCCGACGACCGTGACGTCGATCACGGGCTGTGGGCTCACCGCGTCAGAACCCGGCTCCCATGGTGTTCACGTAGATCCACGGCAGGCGGTCCATCACCAGCCGGTGCTGGTTGCCCTCGGCGTCGGGCCCCTCGTCGGGCACGGCGGGGTTCGACGACTGGCGCCGCTGCTGGCTCTCGTGCTCGTCGTCCTCCTGCCAGAGGATCGTGCGCCCGTCGTCGCTGACCTGCGCGACATAGGGCTTCACGTCGCCGGAGCGCAGCTCGGCGAGCGCGGCGTCGACGGATGCCGCGCGCTGCAGCCCGTGCAGCGTCACCCAGGTCGGCGGCCACAGGGTCAACGAGCCGGCGGCGTGCCGGTCGAGCGCGTCGACGGGTCGGAACCACTCGACGGCCATGACCTCCTCGGGGGCGGGAGTGATCTCGCCGTCGGGCACGCGCACGGCGAAGAAGGTGGTGCGGAGCTGCTTGGGCGAGTTCTTCGGCGGCGTCCAGTGCGAGAACGGCACGAGGTCGTAGCGGTCGAGCTCGAGTCCGATCTCCTCGCGCGTCTCGCGCACGGCGGCGCGGCGGGCGGCGTCCTCGGTGTCGACCGAGCCGCCGAGGGCGTCGGCCTCGTCGACGGCACCGCCGGGAAAGACCCACGCGCCGGCGAAGGAGCCGCGGTCGCGCGGTCGCTCCGCGAGGAGCACCTCGACGCCGCGTTCGCCGTCGCGCAGCAGGACGACGGTGGCCGCTGCGCCGGAGACCTCATCGTTGGTGAGGGATTCAAGGTCCGTGTTCATGCCTTCAGACTAGGCCGCGCGCGCGGCGAGCGCACCGATTCCCGCCGCCCGACGCGCGTCCGCGGTGGATACACTTCGGGCATGCAACTGCCTCGATTCCGCGGACCCGACGACGAGGCCGTGTCGCCGTTCGCGACGTTCGTGCGCGCGCCCAATCCCGGGCCGATGACGCTCGACGGCACCAACTCGTACGTGCTCCGGGCACCGGGCGCCGTGGGCACGGTCGTGGTCGATCCCGGCCCGTCGATCGCGTCGCACCTCGACCGCCTGGCGTCGTTCGGCCCGGTCGAGCTCGTGCTGCTCACGCATCACCACCCCGACCACAGCGAGGCGCTGGCCGAGTTCGCCGCCCGGGTGGGCGCGCCGGTCGCCGCGGTCGATCCGGCGTTCTGCATCGATCGCGCCCCGCTCATCGACGGCGAGGTGATCGAGGCCGCCGGCATCGAGATCGGGGTCATGCGGACCCCGGGGCACACGGCCGACTCGGCGTGCTTCGTGCTCGCCGACGACGGCGACCACGGATCGGTGCTCACGGGCGACACCATCCTCGGCCGCGGCACGTCGATCATCGCCGATCCCGATGGGGCGCTCGGCCCCTACCTGGAGTCGCTCGGCCGGCTCAAGGCCCTCGCCGGCTCGGTGCGCGGCATGGTCGCCGTGCTGCCCGGACACGGACCGGTGCTCCGCGACCTCGGCTCGATCTGCGACGACTACCTGGTGCACCGCGCCGACCGCCTCGAGCAGGTGCGCCGTGCCCTCGCGAAGCTCGGCGCCGACGCGTCGGTCGGCGAGGTCACCGACCTCGTCTACGTCGACACGGATGCCGCGGTGCGGCCCGCCGCGGAGGCATCCGTTCGAGCGCAGCTCGTGTACCTCCGCGGGCGGGCGTAGCGCGTCAGGCCGCGACGAGCGCGAAGCCGCCGGTCCAGCCGATCTTCTCGCCGACGGCGGCGGTCAGCTGGAGGAACCCGAGCGACTCGAGCTCACGGGCGCGTGCGAGCCTGCCGGCGTCGACCGCGTTGAGGCCGCCGGCCCGCACGACGTCGGCGAGCGCCTGCTTGGCGAGCTCGTCGTCGCCGGCGATGAGCACCGTCGTGGGCAGGCCGCCGATGGTCTTCTGCGCGAGGGTCGCGGCGAAGTTGGTGTTGAACGCCTTGAGCACGCGCGAGTCGGGCAGCGCCTTGGCCAGCTCACTGGCGCGCGAGCCGTCGGCCGGCACGACGAGCGAGTCGAAGGTCTCGAAGTTCAGCGGGTTCGTGATGTCCACGACGATCCGTCCGGCGAGGTCGGCCCCGCGTGCCGCGACGATCTCGTCGATGGCGAAGTGCGGCACGGCGAGCACCACGATGTCGCCCGTGATGGGGTCGCTCGCGTCGCGGCCCACGACCTCGACGCTGTTGCCGCCGGCGGCCACGATGGCCCCGATCGCGCTGCCCATGTTGCCGTTCCCGATGATGCTGACGGTGGTCATGTCGTCCTCTCGTGCGCCCTTCGGACGCAGTTACTTGTTGGTACAACCATCACCCTAGCGGCAATCAGTTGTCGCGTCAACCAATACGGGTAGGATGGAGTCATGACCAGCGAGACGAGATGGCTGAGCACCGAGGAATCCGCCGCCTGGGTGCGCCTCGTCGCGCTCACCGAGCTGCTGCCCGGTGCGCTCGACGCCCAGCTGCTGCGCGACGCCGGGCTCACGCACTTCGAGTACGGGGTGCTCATGTCGCTCGGCGCGGCATCCGATCGCACCATGCGCATGACCGAGCTCGCGTCCCGAACCAACGCGACCCTCCCCCGCCTCTCGCATGTCGCGCGGCGGCTCGAGGAGCGCGGGCTCATCCGTCGGTTCCCGTGCCCTGAGGACCGTCGCGCCACGAACGCCACCATCACCGACGCGGGCCTGCAGCTCATCGCGGATGCCGCGCCCGGCCACGTCGACACGGTGCGGTCGAACGTGCTCGACGCGCTCTCCCCCGAGCAGCTCGAGCAGCTCTACGCCATCGCCGGGGCCGTGCTCGCGCGACTCGACCCCGACGAGCGGCTGACCGCGACGTCGTGCCAGTTCAGCGAGGGCCCGGCCGTCGCCCGCGCGGGCTGACCCGCGGCCGCGACAGGACGGGATCTGCGGGTCGTCCGCGTCGCCCACCCGCGAATTCCGTCCTTACGAAGGGTGGGGTGGCAGCGCTGCTGCGGGCAGCGCTGCCGTGAGCGGCATCCGCCCCACCGCCGCCGGCCCCGGCGCAGGCTGGGGTCATGAGCGAACACGAGACCCCACCGATCCAGCCGATCGACGCCGAGCTCACGCGACGGCTGTTCCACGAGCGCATCATCGTGCTCGGCGACGAGCTCGACCAGGCCGGCGGCAACCGCATCATCGCGCAGCTGCTCACGCTGGCCGCCGACGACCCGCGCCGCGACATCCGCTTCTGGATCAACTCCCCCGGCGGGTCGGTGCCCGCGATGCTCGCGATCATGGACGTGATGCGCGCCATCCCGAACGACGTCGCGACCATCGCCGTCGGCTGGGCGGCGAGCGCCGGCCAGTTCCTGCTCACGGCGGGCACGCCCGGCAAGCGGTACGCCCTGCCGCACGCGCGGGTGCTCATGCACCAGGGCTCGTCGGGCATCGGCGGCACCGCCGTCGACGTGGAGCTGCAGGCCGACGACCTCCGCTACACGCGCGACGTGGTGCTCGGCATCACCGCCGAGCTCACCGGGCAGACGATCGAGCGCATCGCCCAGGACTCGTTGCGCGACCGCTGGTACACCGCCGAGCAGGCCGTCGAGTACGGGTTCGTCGACCGGGTGGTGCACGGCTCCGAGGAGCTCTACGGCGGCAGCGCCCGCCAGATGACCGGACTGCGGGTGCCGGCATGAGCTCCTACACGATCCCCTACGTCGTCGAGAAGCGCGGCAACGCCGAGCGCACGATGGACGTCTACAGCCGCCTGCTCTCCGAGCGCATCGTCTACCTCGGCACCGAGATCGACGACGGCGTCGCGAACGTGCTCATCGCGCAGTTCCTGCACCTCGCGTCGGAGTCGAGCGAGACGCCGATCAGCCTGTACCTGAACTCGCCCGGCGGATCGCCCGGGGCCGCCCTCGCGGTGTACGACACGATGCAGCACATCCGGCCGGATGTCGCGACGACATGCGTCGGGCAGGCCGGCGGCCCGGCCGCGGTGCTGCTCGCGGGCGGCGCGAAGGGGCAGCGCGCGATCCTCCCGCACGGCAAGGTCACGCTGCACCAGCCGTCGACGCAGGGACGCGGCACCGTGCCCGACCTGATCCTGCACGCCGACGAGGTGGTGCGCGTTCGGGCCGAGCTCGAGGCGGCGCTCGCGGCCGACACGGGGCGCGACGTGCTGACGCTGCGCCACGACACCGACCGCGACCTCATCCTGCCTGCGGCGGCCGCGGTCGCCTACGGCATCGCCGACCACGTGCTCGAGGTGCAGGCGCTGGCCGCCACCCGCTAGGACGCGAGCAGCTCGTCGACGAGGGCTCGCACGGTCGCCTCGAACGCGACGAAGGCCGGGTTCGCGGCGGCGTCCTCCGACCACAGTCGCAGCTCGTGCCGCTCGGCGCCGCCACCGAGTTCCACCGTGACGGGCACCTCGTCGTCGCCGATCCGGCGCGTCGATCCCCGGAGGTGCGCGAGGTCGGCGGCCTCGACCGCGTCCGAGAGTCGCTCGGCCTGCGCGGGGGTGAGCACGCCGGTCGCCTCACGACGCCCGAGGTCGCCACGACCGGAACGGGACGCGGTGGCGGTGCCATCGGGCTCGACGGTGAGCGTCACGTAGCCGGACATCTCGTGTCCGCGCCGGTACCGCATGATCATGTCGGCCCCCTCCTCACATCTCCCGCAGGGAACAGGTGTAGCCGGCGAACGCCCGCGCCACCTCGGTGACGATGTGCTGGAAGTGGCGCGCCCTGAACTTCGCCTGCGGGATGCCCTGAGCGTAGTAGTTCGCCATGATGCTGTGGTCGTTCGTCAGCACCCGCCCCGGGATCGCCGGGTTCGAGTATTCGTCACTCACGCCGAGCGCCGCGTGGCCGAACTCGTGGGCGTAGGTGATGTCGATCTCGGGCGCCCCGCTGCCCTCGAGCTCGTAGACGTTGCCGCCGGCGGCCGCCATCGCGCTGTCGCCGCCCGGGGCGCCGCCGTGCACGCCGATCTGGTAGCCGCTGTCGAGGTCGTACAGGAGGAACGTGATCGGGAGCTCGATCGGCGCCGGCCCGGCGGCCGCCGAGTTCGGCGTGCAGACGACCTTGAACTTGTTGTCGAGGTAGGAGTACGCCGCGGTCTTCACGCGACGGACGAACGCGGCGTACGCGGCATCCGACGCCCAGGTGCCGTGACGCACCCAGTTGATGCCGAGCGTGATCTCGATGCTCGACTGGGTGCGGTTGAGGAGGAGGTCCTGGGTGTACGTGTTGCCCGTGTCGGTCGTCTCGGAGATCGCCGTGCGGGTCGTCACGTCGCGGCTGACCACGGGCACGGTCCCCGCCGGCACCCCGCGGAGCTGCTCCCCGGCGACCACCCGCTGCGCCACGCGGTTGCCGACCGTGCCCTGCATCCTGGCCATCGCGTCCCGCGCGATGCCGGCCGGTTCGGCTCGCAACCGGGCGGTGTCGAGCCCGGGCGCCTCCGCACGGTGGGCCGTGGGGGCGGGCACCGCTGCGTCCTGCGCCTCCGGGCCCTGCTCCAGGTGACGGATGCGGCCCATCCCACCATCGTCGCTCGCGACCGCGGCGGCGACCTGCTCCAATGTGCAGGCGTTCGGGCAGGCTCGCGGGCGCTCGCGAGCGCGGGCCGCGGGAGCGCGCAGCGGAAGCGCTACGCCGCGAGCAGGAACACGTCGCCGGGCGCGGCGAGCCCGACGCCCGTCACGACGACCGAGCCCGCGGCATCCGTGTGGCCCAGGTCGACGATGGCGACGTCCAGCGGATGCCGCACCGAGGCGTCCGCCCGGAACGCGTAGGACGCCTCGACGGTGAGCCGCTCGCGCCGCTCGGCCTCACGGCGTTCGGCGTCGAGCCGCGCCCCGAGCCGGTCGCCCACGCGGCGCACCACGTCGACGAGCTCGAGGCCGAGCGCGTCGGCGACCGACCCGAGGATCTCGGACGACGGCTCCTTGCGCCCGCGCTCGATCTCGGAGAGGTACTGCGGCGAGACGCCCGCCGTGGCGGCGACCTCGGTCAGGATGCGCTCCTGCTCGAGGCGCTCGCCGCGGAGCACCTCGCCGAGCACGTGCCGCCAGAGCGGCTTGGTGGCCTGCGGGGCGACCGCCCCCGGGAACTCGACGACCTTGCCCATGTGCCGAGGCTAATCGCGCGCCGTCGCCGCCGTCAGCCCGATCCGCTCAGGGCAGAATCCGGATGCCGCGGCAGCGCGCCGCGCGCCGCGCGCCGGCAGCTTGCCACTCGCGCTCAGCTCGCCGCGCGCGTCGGCTCCTCGTCGAGCCGCTCGCTCACCCGCGCGGCCACGTCGGCGATCATGCGCTTCTCGTCGGGCTGGAGCACGTCGAGGAAGAGGCCGCGGATCGCCGAGGCATGATCGCGCATGGCGCCCAGCAGCGCCCGGCGGCCGTCGCGGGTGAGCACGACCCACGAGCCGCGGCCGTCGGTGTCGCACTCGACGCGCTCGACGAGCCCGCGCGCCGCCATGCGGGTGAGTTGGTGCGAGAGGCGGCTCTTCTCCCACGCGATCGCGTCGCCGAGCTCGCCGGGACGGAGGCGGTGGTCGGGCGCCTGGAACAGCGTGAGCATCACGCCGTAGTCGCCCTGCGAGATGCCCGCGTCGCGCTGCAGGCGCCGGTCGAGCTCGCGCATGAGGTCGCGGTGCATCGTGGCGAAGTCGTGCCAGAGCTGCCACTCGGTCGCATCGATCTCGGACACCTCGGACATGCGCCCAGCCTAGCCAAGGATGGTTGACGTGTCATCTATTAAGGTTATGATGACGCGTCAACTACTTCATCGGGAAGGCACACACACCATGTCCACTGTCAGGATCGGCATCATCATCGGCAGCACGCGTCCGGGCCGCGTCGGCGACCAGGTCGCGAACTGGGTGCTCGAGCACGCCTCCACGCGCACCGACGCCGAGTTCGAGCTCGTCGACCTCGCCGACTTCGCGCTCCCCCACCTCGATGAGGCCATGCCGCCCAGCCTCGGTCAGTACGCCAACGACCACACGAAGGCCTGGGCCGAGAAGGTCGACTCCTTCGACGGCTACATCTTCGTGACGCCCGAGTACAACCACTCCACCTCGGGCGCCCTCAAGAACGCGCTCGACTTCGTCTACGGCGAGTGGAACGACAAGGCGGCCGGACTCGTCAGCTACGGCGCGGCAGGCGGGACCCGAGCGGCCGAGCACCTCCGGCTCATCCTCGGCGAGCTGCAGGTCGCCGACGTGCGCCAGCAGGTCGCGTTCTCGCTCATGACCGACTTCGAGAATTACCACGTGTTCACGCCCGCGGCCTACCACCAGGGCATGCTCGCGACCCAGCTCGACCAGCTCGTGCCGTGGGCCGCTGCCCTCAAGGGCGTGCGCGACGCGCGCTCCGCGCTCGCCCAGGCGGCCTGACCCGACCGGCCGCGCTTCGCGCACGAACGCCCCGGCGCCCGCTCAACGCGGTGCGCCGGGGCGTTCGTCGTGGCTCAGGCCGGCTCGTAGGTGAGGCAGTCGGCGTCGTCGACGCCCGGGCCGACGCGAACGGATGCCGCGGTGCACTCGAGCGACGAATTGTGCACGCACTCCGACCGCTGGCAGGCGCCGACGTGCGAGAGCACCTTGTCGAGTCCGCCCTTCGTGCCGAGCGGGATGAAGGTGGCGCACTCCGCGTCGCCGACGGATCCGCCGATGGTGACCGCGGCGGCGTGGCAGTGCGAATGATCGTTGTACGAGCAGCCGGACACCGAACACTCGGCGACGGCGGGCAGATCGTCGAGCGTCATGCTCATGGTGACCTCCAAGGGCGGTTGCGACGGTGCGATACCGCGATGGTAGCCCCGACGAGCGGTCGCCCGCAGCATCCGACGCCGACTTTTCCGCAGATCAGAGGCACTTTCTTGGTGAGGCTAGCCTAACCTTCGTGCATCGGTCGGCTCGCCCCCGCACCCGCTCGCCCCCGACTGCGGCGACGAACTTCGGATGGATGCCGTCGGCCGCGTCACCGGCCTAGGGTGAGCGAGTCACCCGTACGAGATCGGAGCGCACGTGGCATCCGCAGCACGCCGTTGGATCGGCCTGGTCGTCATCAGCCTCGCCGTCGCGCTGATCATCGTCGACTCGACGATCGTGAACGTGGCGATCCCCTCGATCGTCGACGACCTCGGCATCACGTCCACCCAGGTGCAATGGGTGCAGGAGAGCTACACCATCGTGTTCGCCGCCCTGCTGCTCACGTTCGGCACCATCGCCGACCGCGTGGGCCGCCGACGCATGATGGTCATCGGCATCACGATCTTCAGCCTTGCGAGCGTCGCCGCAGCCCTCGCACCGACGGGCGACCTGCTCATCCTCTCGCGGGTCGTGCAGGGCGTCGGCGGCGCGATGATCCTGCCGACCTCCCTGTCGATCATCAACGCGAACTTCCACGGCCGCGAGCGCGGCATCGCCTTCGCGGTGTGGGGCTCCACGATCGGCGGCATGGCGGCGGTCGGACCGCTCCTCGGCGGCTGGCTCACGACGGACTACTCGTGGCGATGGGCGTTCGGCATCAACGTGCCGCTCGGCATCATCACGATCGTGGGCGCCCTGCTCACCGTCGCCGAGTCGCGGGCCGCGCACCCCATGCGCCTCGACCCGGTGGGCGCCGTGCTCTCGGTGATCACCTCGGCGAGCCTCGTCTTCGCCCTCATCGAGGGCCGCACCTACGGGTGGTGGGAGACCGAGTCGCCGCTCATGTTCGGCGACTGGGAGTGGACCTTCCCGATCTCGCCCACGCCGTTCCTCTTCGCGATCGCCGTGCTGAGCGGCGCCGCCTTCGTGGCCTGGGGCCTCGCCCGGCAACGGCGCGGCCAGGACCCGATGCTGCCCTTCGGGCTGTTCCGCATCCCGTCGTTCCGCAACGGCAACATCGCGGCGCTCATCGTGTCGCTCGGCGAGTTCGGCATCATCCTGTCGCTGCCGCTCTGGCTGCAGAACGTGCTCGGCTACGACGCCCTGCAGACCGGCTACGTGCTGCTCGGGCTCGCCATCGGCGCGTTCGCCGCCAGCGGCGTCGCGGGCACCCTCGGCCAGCGGGTCGCACCAGTGTGGACCGTGCGCGTGGGCATCCTGCTCGAGATCGCCGGCCTCGTCGTCATCGCGTTCGTCATCGCGGTCGACACCCCGTGGTGGCAGATCGTCATCGGCCTGTTCGTGTACGGGTTCGGCGTCGGTCTCGCGACCGCGCAGCTCACCGGCGTCGTGCTCGCCGACGTGCCCGTCGGGCAGAGCGGCCAGGCGTCGGGCACGCAGAGCACCGCGCGCCAGTTCGGCTCGGCGCTCGGCATCGCCATCCTCGGCACGGTGCTCTTCACCTCGCTCGGCGCCAACCTCGACGACGAGCTCGAGCCGTTCGTGCCCCAGCCGCAGCGCGAGCAGGTCGTCGATGCGGTGGTCGACAGCGCCGGGGCGGCCATCCCGGCCATCGAGGCGCAGTCGCCCGAGGCCGCGCAGGCGGCCCGCGAGGCGTTCAGCGATGCCACGCGGGCGTCGGCGCTCACGGCGGCCGGATTCCTCGCGGTCGGGCTCCTGGCCACGATCTCGCTCGGGTCGGGGCGCAGGCAGGACACGTGGGCGCCCGACGACGTCGACACCGTGCCGGCCGCGAGCGGCGGGTCGCCCGCCTAGGACCTCCGGCGACTCAGTCGGGCGCGTTGTCGGGGTCGACCGCCTCGAGGGTCTGCTCCTCGACCGGGTTGTCGGCGTCGAGCTCGTTCGCGTCGGGGCCGAGGTCGTCGCCGTCGTGCATGATCTCGTCGGCGTCGTTGCGCGGCTCGCCCTCGGTCTCGTCCTGCCCGACGTCGGGCGTGAAGCGGTCGGCGTCGTGCCGTTGGGCGTGGTCGCGTGGGTCGGTCATGGCCCCTCCTCGGTCGAAGGCCGCATGCGGATGCCCCGGGCGATCTCCCATCCGGCTGCCGCGTGCGGATGCCTCCAGCGTCCGCTCGACCGGCGCGAGGGTCAACGGGTTGACGGATTGCCTCTGGTGGGCGCGCGCCCGGGCACGACAGAATGGCGGGGAGCCCCTCGGAGGTACACGTGGACATCGAAACCGTGATCTGGTCGATTCTCGGACTGATCGTCGCCGTCGGCGGCGTGCTGCTCCTCGCGGCGCTCTGGTCGATCATCCGCGCTCCTCGCCAGCGCTGACTCCGCGCACCGAATCGACCGTATGACGAGCGCCACCACCACGGCTCCGGTGCTGCCCCGCCGTTCGCCGCCGCCCGCCGGCGCCGGCGCCGGTGACCGCCTCTCCGCACTGCTGCTCCTCTGCTTCACCCTGATCGCGATCGTGTGGGCGAACTCGCCATGGGGGTCGACGTACGACGCGTTCTGGGACACGCATGTCGAGATCGTCGTCGGCGGGTTCCAGGCACAGCTCACGCTGCACCAGCTCGTCAACGACGGCCTGATGGCGTTCTTCTTCTTCACCGTCGGCCTCGAGGTCAAACGCGAGTTCACCATCGGCGAGCTCACCGACCGTTCGCGCGCGGCGGTGCCCGTCATCGCGGCCGTCGCGGGGCTGGTGCTCCCTGCCGCGATCTTCATGCTGTTCAACGCGGGCACCGACGAGATGCACGCGTGGGGCGTCGTGATCTCCACCGACACGGCGTTCCTGCTCGGCGCGCTCGCGATCATCGGGCCCAAGTTCCCGTGGCGGTTGCGCACCTTTCTGCTCACCCTCGCCGTGGTCGACGACATCGGCGCGCTCGTGGCGATCGCGGTGTTCTACAACGAGGGCATACAGCTGCTGCCGCTCGTGATCAGCGCGGTGCTGCTCGTGGCCCTCGCCCTCGTGCGCTTCCTGCCCGTCGGCCGCGGCCCGGCCTACGCCGTGCTCGGCTTCGGCCTGTGGCTGGGCGTCGGCGCAGCAGGCGTGCACCCGACGCTCGCGGGCGTCGCCGTGGCCCTCGTGATCCCGGTGTTCCCCCCGCGCCGCATGGAGGTCGAGCGGGCCGCCGAGCTCACTCGCGCGTTCCGCGAGTCGCCGAACACGACGTATGCGCGCGCGGCCACGCGGAGCCTGCGCGACTCCATCTCCATCAACGAGCGGCTGCAGGCGGCGTGGTCGCCCTACGTCGCGTTCATCGTGCTGCCGATCTTCGCGCTCGCGAACGCCGGCGTGCAGCTCGACCCGCAGACGCTGTCGGCCGCGGTGTCGTCGCCCCTCACCTGGGGCATCGTGGCGGGCCTCGTCATCGGCAAGTTCGTCGGCATCACGGGGGCCACGGCCTTGGTGCGGATGCTGCGCATCGGCACCCTCGCGCCCGGACTCACCGTGTCGCGCATCTCGGGAGGCGCGGCGCTGTCGGGCATCGGCTTCACGATCGCGCTGTTCATCGTGGGACTCGCGATCGAGGACCCCGAGACCCAGGATCTCGCGCGCGTCGGCGTGCTCGCGGCATCCGTCATCGCCTTCGTGCTCGGCTGGCTCATCTTCCTGGTCGGCGACCGGTTGCGGCCGCCCGTCGCCGTCGGCGCCAAGCTCGTGCGGCCGTTCGACCCCGAGCGCGACCACTTCCGCGGGCGGCCCGACGCGCCCCACCTGATCGTCGAGTACGGCGACTTCGAGTGCCCGTTCTGCAGCCGGGCGACGGGATCGATCGACGCGGTCATCGACCACTTCGGCGACGACGTCTGCTGGGTGTTCCGCCACCTGCCCCTCGAGGCGGTGCATCCGCACGCGCGGGAGTCGGCCCAGGCGGTGGAGGCGGCGGCGCTGCAGGGCCGGTTCTTCGACATGGCGCTGACCCTGTTCGCGAACCAGGACGACCTGACCACCGACGACCTCTGCCGCTACGCCCGCGACCTCGGCCTCGACATGGATCGCTTCGCCGACGACCTGCGGTCGCCCGCGGTCGTGCGACGCGTCGAGGACGACCGCCTCGACGCGCAGATGATGGACCTGCACGGCACGCCCACGTTCTTCATCGGCGAGCGCCGCCACAAGGGCCCGTACGACTCGGCCACGCTGATCGCCGCGCTCGAGGCGGAGCGCAAGCCCCTTGGTGAGCCCGCCGCCGGTGCCTAGCGTGGGGGCATGCCACCCGACGAACCGCTGACCGCTCAGGCGGACACCGACGCTGCGGCCGACGCCGCGACCGAGGCAGGCGGCCGAGCAGCTTCCGCGGGCCGGGCGCTCACCCTCTCGATCGTGGTGCCGGTGCGCAACGACCGCGACCGCCTCGAGCGGCTGCTCGCCTCGGTCGCGGCGCAGTCCGTCGCGCCCGACGAGATCGTCATCGTCGACAACGGCGGCAACGGCGACCTCGGCCCGTTGGCGGCGCGCTACGGATGCCGCGTGGTGCCCGAGCCCGTCGTCGGCATCCCTGCGGCGACCTCGACCGGCCTCGACGCGGCATCCGGCGACCTGCTCGCGCGTGTCGACGCCGACACCGTGCTGCCGCCCGACTGGGTGCGGGACGCCCGTGAGCGCTTCGCCGACCCGGCCGTGGAGGCCGTCACGGGGTGGGCGTGGCTGCCGAGCGCGCCGTCGCTCGCATCACGGCTGCTCATCATGGCGTACCTCGGCGGCTACACCGTGCTCGCCGGAGTCGCGCTCGGGCATCGGCCGCTCTGGGGGTCGTCGGCCGTGCTGCGGCGCGACCTGTGGCTCGCCGTGCACGACGACGTCTGCCGCGACGACCAGCGCGTGCACGACGACCTCGACCTGAGCCTGCACTTGCCGCCGGGCACCCGCGTGCTCCGCGACCAGCGGTTGTCGGTGGGCGTGTCGACGCGGCCGTTCCGCGATCCGGGCAAGCTCTGGCGCTCCGCGAGCATGGGCGTGCACACGTTCACCCGGCACTGGCCCGAGGAGTTGCCGCCGTACCGGTGGGCGCGCATCGTGCGGGCGCGCCGGACTCAGGCGCGATCGGGCCGGCGCACGTCGTCCCAGCCCGCCTGCGGCGTCTCGCAGGTCTCGCGGTAGACGTACTGCGACGGCCGCTTGCGCTCGTGGCTGACCCAGTCGATCGCGGGCCGGCGCTGCTCTTCGGGCACGTAGCCGAGCCGGTAGACGGCCATGAGCTCGAGCTCGTCGGGCACCCGCAGCAGGCGCACGATCTCGTCCCAACGGCCGGGCACCTCCATCGGGAAGGAGATGAACTGGATGCCCATGCCCAGCTCGACCGTCGTGAGCCAGACGTTCTCCATGGCGGCGCCCATGCTGAAGACGGAGTAGAACGACGAGAGCTGCCCGGGCCGGTACTCGCTGCGGTCGAGCATGACGCCGAGCAGCAGCGGCGACCCGGCGACGAGCTTGCGGTTCTCCTCGCCGAGCGTCTTCGGCACGCCGAACGTGTTCATGAGCTTCTGCCCGCGCTTGGTGAACACCTGGCTGGTGAACGGCCGCAGCGGCGCGGGCAGCTTGTCGAAGAGCATGCCGCTGCGCTGCTCGTCCATCTCGGCCTGGCTGAACCGGAAGTAGGGTTTGTAGCGCTCGAAGAACGTGCCGTTCGACATCGCCTCGGTCATGCTCTCGCCCGAGATGCGCGCGATCGCCTCGATGGTCGGGCGGTCCTCGATCACGACGAAGCGCCAGGGCTGGCTGTTGAGCTGCGACGGCGCCCGGCCGGCCGCCTCCATGAGGATCCGCTGGTGCTCCTCCGAGACGGGGTCGGGCAGGAACGGCCCGTTCGTGGTCTTGCGGCGGCGGATCGCGTCGAGCAGTTCCATGCGTCCTACTTCCTGGTCTTCCGGGTGTTCCCGGGCTTCCGGGTCTGCGACCTCGTGCGCTCGGGCAGGCTCGAACGCACCAGCGCGGCGAGGAAGAACGGCGCCGCGGTGAGCGCGACGAGCGGATGCCGCCGTGTCCGAGTGCCCGCGTACGGGATCAGCGTCAGCGGCACGGCGGCCGGGGCGAGCAGCGCGGCGGCGGCACGGCTCGCGCCCCGCGGACTCCCCCACACGGCCGAGCTCATCGCGCCGACGGCGAGCGAGAACGTCGCGATGTAGAGCGCGTGGTGCACCCACCGCACATTCCGGGTGTCGACGAGGCGCAGGGCGACGGATGCCCCGAGCGCGCAGTTCGCGGCGTAGCTCACCGTGGCCGCGGTGAACATCGGCGCGGAGCGCACGTCAGGCCACCGGGCTTCCGCCGGCGGAGTCCTGCCGAAGCTGCTCGCCCTGCGAGGTGGCTCCCGAGGCCGTCTCGCGCCGTCGGCGCAGTGGCTTGCGTGCGTCGATCGACGGGTCGGGGCCGTCCCACACCTTGATGATCGCCCAGCCGACCGCCGCGATCGGCACCGCGAGCACGGCGCCCACGATGCCGCCGAGGATGGTGCCGGCGGTGAGGGCGATGAGGATGACCAGCGGATGCAGCTTCAGCGACTGCGCCATCACCACGGGCTGCAGCAGGTCGCCCTCGAGCTGGTTCACGGCGATGACGATCGCGACGACGATGAGCGCGACGACCGGTCCGTTGGCCACGAGCGCGACGAGCGCGGCGAGGATGCCGGCGACCGTGGCGCCGACGAGCGGGATGAACGAGCCGAGGAACACGATGACGGCGAGCGGCAGGGCGAGCGGCACCTGCAGGATCACGAGGCCGAGGCCGATCACGACGGCGTCGACGAGCCCGACGATCGCGGTGCCGCGGATGTAGCCGCCGAAGACCTTGACGCTCGTCGTGCCGACCCGGCGTCCGCGCTCGAGCCGCACGCCGCTGAAGGGCCGGAGGAAGAACGCCCAGATGCGGTCGCCGTCCTTGAGGAAGAAGAAGAGCACCACGAGCACCAGCAGGGCGCCCGCGACGAACTCGGTGGCCGCAGAGACGCCGCGCACGGCCCCGGCGCCGAACTCGGCGCTCGTCACGTAGTCGACGATCGCGTCGCGTGCCGAGGTGACCTGCTGCTGGTCGATGGGGAAGGGCAGGTCCTTGAGCCAGGCCTGGAGGTCGTCGAAGCCCTCGCCTGCCGACGCGGCCAGCTCGTCCCACTGGTTGCGCACCGCGAACACGATCGCGGTGACCACGCCGCCGAGCACGAGGATGCCGCCGACGAGGGTGACCCAGGCCGCGAGGATCGGCGACAGTCCACGACGGCGCAGCCAGCCCACGAGCGGCGCCGCCGCCGAGGCGACGATGAGCGCGATGAGCACGGGGATGACGAGGAGCTTCACCTGCACCAGCGCCCACACGGCGAGCGCGCCGAGCGTCACGACGAGGAGGACCTGCAGGCTCCGGATGCTCCAGCGACCGAGCCGGTCGGCCCACAGGCGCTCGGTGGGAGCCGGCGAGGGAGGTCGATCGCTCATGCCCTCACCCTAGGGGCCAGGCCCTCGGTGACGAACCCCCTGTCCCGCGCCCGACCGATGGGATACGGTCCGGCCCGGCGGCGCGTGCGGCTCAGCCGCCTGCGGGCTCAGCCGCCTGCGGCTCAGCCGCGGGCGTGGAGCACGTCGTCGATCCAGGCGGGCACCACCACGCTCGCCGGGCCGTGCCGCACCTCGTCGAACAGCGGCGTGATCTCGCTCGGCGCGAGGTTCAGCTCGATCGTGTGCGCGCCGACCGCGGCAGCCGTCATCACGAACCCGGCCGCCGGGTAGACGGCGCCCGAGGTGCCGATCGCCGCGAAGCGGTCGCAGGCGAGCAGCGCCTCGTCGATGAGGTCGAGGTCGTAGGGCATCTCGCCGAACCACACCACGTCGGGGCGCAGCATCCGCTCGCCGCACTCGGGGCACGGCGGCCGCTCGACGAGGTCGGCCGCGACGGGCACCCGCCGACCGCAGGCCAGGCAGCGCGCCTGCAGCAGGTCGCCGTGCATGTGCACCACTCGCTGCGAGCCCGCGCGTTCGTGCAGGTCGTCGATGTTCTGGGTGACCACGAGCAGGTCGTCGCCGAGCTCGCGTTCGAGCCGGGCCAGGGCCAGGTGCGCCGGGTTCGGCTCGGCTCGGGCCACGGCATGGCGCCGCGCGTCGTAGAAGCGCTGCACCATGACGGGATCGCGCGCGAAGCCCTCAGGGGTGGCGACGTCCTCGACGCGGTGCCCCTCCCAGAGTCCGCCCGCGTCGCGGAACGTCGGCACGCCGCTCTCGGCCGAGATGCCGGCGCCGGTGAGCACGACGAGTCGCATGCCTCCATTGAATCGCGAGTACGTCCGTCGGGGTATGCCAGGTGACTCCGACGGGCGGATGCCTTGGCTCCGCCGCACCGGCATCGTGGAGGCATGGGCACCACGACGCGCACGCCGCCACTCCCGCGCACGGGGGCAGGGGGCATCCGGATGCCGCTCTCATCCCGCGCGCGAAAGCTCCTGCTGCTCGTGCACATCGCGGCCGCGGGCACCTGGCTCGGGCTCGACCTGGCACTCGGCATCCTCGTCGTCACCGCGCTCACCGCGGATGCGATGGGCGCCGGCGCCGCGGCGCTCAGTCTCGTCGCGGCGTCGACGTGGCCGCTGGTGATCGTCGGGCTCGTCACGCTGGCCACGGGGGTGCTCCTGGGGCTCGGCACGAAGTACGGGCTGGTGCGCTACCGCTGGGTGCTCGTGAAGCTCGTCGTCAACGTGGTGCTCGTGACGATCGTCGTGCTCGTGCTCTGGCCCGGCCTCACCACCGTCGCGGACGGCGCTCGCGCGGCGCTCGCCGACGGGGTGGCGCCCACGGTGACGGCGAACCTCGTCTTCCCGCCCGTCGTCTCGTCGACCGCGCTCCTCGCGGCGATGACGCTGTCGGTGTTCAAGCCGTGGGGCCGCACGCGACGTTTCCCTCCCGATTCTTCGGTACCGACGTACCGAAGTACCGAAGTACCGGAGAAACCGCGAACGAACACGATCGAGGGAATCGCCTGACGCGCGAGGCATCGAGCGGATGCAGCGTGCGAGACGCGTCGTCGGCTCAGCCCCGCCGGGCGGTCAGCCCCGCCGGCCGGACGGCGACGTCGACCAGACGGCGAGCGCCACGAGCAGCGGCTGGAAGAACAGGCGGATGAACCGCGCCCGATCGGTCGTGAGGCCGAACGCGTCGCGACGCTCGGCCCACTGGGCGAGGTTGCCGGGGAACACGGCGACGAAGAACGCCGCGACGATCGCGCCGATGCGACCGCGTTCGCGCGGCAGCGCGACGAGCGCCGCGCCGAGGCCGACCTCGACCACGCCCGAGCCGACCACCACCGCGTCGGGGTCCATCGGCACCCACGGCGGCACCTGCGCACGGAACTCGCGGCGCGCCCAGAACAGGTGGCTGACGCCGGCGAAGACGAGGAACCCGGCGAGCACGAGTCGCCCCAGGGTGCGGGCCGGCGTCGAGGCGGGCACGCCCGAACGGCGGCTCATCGCTCGATCGACTTCCGGTCGTCGGACGGGCGCACGACGGCGCGCAGCACGAAGAAGACGACGACGGCCACCACGGCGACGATGGCCAGCTTGGCGATGAACCACAGCAGGCTGAACACCACGTCGACGAGGAACCATGCGACGAGGACGGCGACGATCACGCCGATGACGGTCCAGACGGTTCGACTCATGTTTCGAGGCTAGCCGTAGGATGACCGCTCATGGCCCCCGATGCGATCGACGGCTTCATCGAACGGCTGGCGGCCGGCCGGTCCGGCCCGAACAGCGCGAACCCGTTCGATGCCTCCCGCCCCGAGAACGCGCTGCGGCGGCGCAACCTCGACCGCTACCTGCGGCAGCTCGCCGAGCGGCAGCCCGCGACGCTCCTCGTCGGCGAGGCGCCCGGTTACCGCGGCATGGCGATCACGGGCGTGCCGTTCACGAACACGGCGCTGCTGCGGCGGGGCGTTCCGCACTTCGACCTGTTCGGCACCGAGCACGGCTATGAGATCCCGGATGCCGCCGGCGTCGCCGCCGAGCCGACGGCGACGGTGATGTGGCAGGTCCTCGAGGACCTCGACTTCCTCCCTCTGCTGTGGAGCGCGTTCCCCCTGCACCCGCATCGCCCGGATGCCCCGCTGTCGAACCGCACGCCGACCGGTGCCGAGACGGCGGAGTGGGCGTGGTCGTGGCGCGCGCTGGCCGAGGTGTTCGGCATCCGGTCGATCGTCGCGGTCGGGAATGTCGCGCAGGCGAGCCTCGCCCGCAGCGGGTGGGACGTGCCGCGGGTGCGGCATCCGTCGCACGGCGGTCGTGAGGGGTTCCGGGCGGGGCTGCAGGCGCTGCTCGACGAGGGCGTCATCCGCTGATCGGCAGGCCGCGCCCGGCGCCCAGCGCGGCGGCGACGGTCAGCGGGCGCCGCCGAGGCGGGCCGAGATCTCAGCGGCCGTGGCGCGGGCGGCGGCGACCACCTCGTCGAGGCCGACGGCGCTGTAGGACGTGCCGATGTACGGCACGGTGAGCGCGGCGATCGTGCCTCCGGCGCGATCGGTGACGGCGGTCACCACGTCGGTGATGCCCGCCTGCAGGCGGTCGGCGCGGGTCAGGTACCCGGCCGCGAGCAGCTCCGCCTCTCCGGGGAGCAGCCGGCCCGCGGCATCCGGAGCCCCCGCCGTGAGCACCGCGCCGGTCGCCGTCGTCTCGAGCGGGAAGCGCGCGCCCACCCGCACCTGGTAGCCGAAGTCGGCGGGCGACTCGGCCTGGGCGATGATGCGCACCTCACCGGCGTCGTCGACGCCGAGGTTGCACGACTGGCGGACGCGGTCGGCGAGCTCGCGCATGGGCGCTGCCGCCAGCTGCACGAGGCCACGGAGCGGCGGATGTCGGTGGGCGAGGTCGAACAGCGCCATCGAGAGCACGTACCGCGCCGACCGGTCGTCACGCGTGAGGTAGCCGCGGCGCTCGAGGGTCGCGAGCACGCGGTAGATCTGGCTGACGTTGCGACCGACCGCCTCGGCGATCTCGGTCTGCGTGAGCCCGGCTGCCTCGTTCGCGAGCAGCTCGAGGATGTCGAGCGCCTTGTCGAGGGCCGGCGCGGCGTACTCGATCCCGCGGCCCGCCGTCGTCGCCTCGGGCTCGGGGCTCACCGGTCGGCCCCGAGCGCCCGGACGAACCGTCGCGCGATCTCGCGCTCGAGGTCGTCGGGCACCGGTTGCGGCCCGGGCGCCAGCGACGCGGCATCCGTCGCCACCCGCTCGAGCGAGAGCGACTGCAGCAGGAAGCCGAGGTCCATGGCCTCGAGGGAGTTGCCCTTCGGCTCCCGTCCGGCGAGGTTCACCATGCGGCCACCCGCGAGGAGGACGAGCTCGCGTCCATCGGGCAGGTCGATGCGCTCGATCGCCGCGTCGAGCTCGGTCACGGCGACGGCGCGGGCATAGAGGGCGTCGGTGTCGATCTCCCACGGGAAGTGGCCCGCGTTCGCGAGCACGGCGCCGCTCGGCATCCGGTCGATGACGGCGTCGGTGATGATGCCCGGATGCCCGGTGGCGGTGATGAAGAACTCGCCCCACTCGGCGAGGTCGCCGAGCTCGCCCACGCGGTAGCCGTCGAGGGCCGCCTCGAAGGCCTTGATCTCGTCGATCTCGGCGACCGCGACACGCCCGCCGAAGGCCCGGAGGTACTGCGCGATGCCCCGCCCGCACCAGCCGTAGCCCGCGACGACGAACCGCCGCCCGGGGATCATCAGGTTCGTGATTCGCATGATGCTCTCGACGACCGACTGGCCGACGCCGTGCCGGTTCTCGCCGATCGCCTTGAGTGGGCTGTCGTTGATGACGATCGACGGGAACGGCACGCGCCCGGCGAGCTCGCCGCGCAGCCGGATGCCGCCGCTCGTCGTCTCCTCGGTGCCGCCGACCACCCCGGCCGCCGTGCCCGCCGTCACGATGCCGGCGACGAGGTCGGCACCGTTGTCGAGCACGAGGTCGGGACGCGCGTCGACGACTGCTGCGACGTTCGCGTGGTGCTCGTCGAGCGTGTCGTCGCGGCGACCGAACACCGTCATGCCGAGGCTCTGCAGGTAGGCGACCACGTCGTCCTGCGTCGAGCCGTGGTTGCCCGTGGCGACGATCTCGGCGCCGCCCGCGGCGAGCACCTCGAGCAGCACGGCGGTCTTCGGCTCGACGTGCAGCGACATGCCGACCCGGAGCCCGGCGAAGGGCCGTCGGGCGGCGAAGTCCTCGCGGGTGGCGGCGAGCAGCGGCATCCGGGACCTGATCCAGGTGGTACGCGCGGCGCCGCGTTCGAGCAGTTCCGACATGTCGGCTCACTTTCATATATGAATGCTTCTTTTACAGATGATACCGCGCGAAGAGGCGGGGCGCCGGTCGCCCGCCGGGGCCGCGCGTGAGGGTCGAGTCAACCCCCACGACTTCGCCGAAGCGGCTGCGTATCGTGACCGCAACGGATGGGGGGTGACATGCGCGCAGGACCGATCGCGTCCGTCGTGCTCACGGCGACGTTGGCGCTGTCGGGCTGTGCGCCTCAGTACGACGCCGCGACGAAGGAGGACCTGCGAGCCCAGGTCGTCGCCGTGAGCACCGCGAGCGCCGCAGGCGACTGGCCGACGGCGATCGCCGGGCTCGACCAGCTCGCCACGGAGGTGTCGAAGGCCCGCCGCGACGGCCGGCTCGACGACCAGCGCTTCGCGGCGATCGTGTCGGCGATGGATCTCGTGCGCCAGGACCTCGAAGCGGCCGTCGCGGCGGCCGAGACCGAGGCAGAGCAGCAGCGACTGCTGGCCGAGCAGGCCCGGTTGCAGGAGCAGATCACGCAGCTGCAGGCCGACCAGTCCGAGCCGGCGCCGCCCGCGCCGGCGCCAGGTGAGGACGGCAAGTCCGAGAAGGACGGCAAGGACGGCAAAGACGGGAAGGAGGGCAAAGGCGAGGGGAAGAGCGAGGGCAGCGGCCCTGGCGGCAGGAGCGGAATCGTGCCGGCCGCGGACCACCGGAAGCAGTGACGCCGGGCCGCGTCATAGGCTGGCGCATGCGGATGCCACGACCTCCGCTCCCCCGATCCCTGGAGGCATGACCGTGCACGACGCGAGCACGCCGGACACGCCGGCGCTCCATCCCGACACCCTCGCCGTCATCGCCGGCCGCCCGGCGAAGACGCCCGACCAGCCCATGAGCGTGCCCGTGCACCTCACCTCGACCTACGTCGCGGGCGGCGAGCTCGAGTACGGGCGGTACGGCAATCCCACGTGGACGGCCTTCGAGGAGACCCTCGGCGCCCTCGAGGGCGGCCGGTGCGTCGCGTTCGCGTCGGGCATGGCCGCCGTCGCCGCGGTGCTCGACCTCGTCGAGCCGGGCGGCACGGTCGTCGCGCCGCGGCACTCGTACACGGGCACGGTGGCCGCGCTCGAGGAGCGCGAGGAGCAGGGCCGCCTGCGGGCCGTGTACGTCGACATCACCGACACCGCCGCCGTGGCCGCCGCCTGCGAGAATGCCGCGATGGTGTGGTTCGAGTCGCCCACGAATCCCGCCCTCGAGGTCGCCGACATCGCGGCGATCGCGCGAGCGGCGCACGAGCACGGCGCGCTGGTCGCCGTCGACAACACGTTCGCCACGCCGCTGCTGCAGCGTCCGCTCGCCCTCGGCGCCGACGTGGTCGTGCACTCGGCGACGAAGTACATCTCGGGCCACAGCGACGTGCTCATGGGCGCGGTGGTCACGGCGTCCGACGAGCTCGCCGATGCGACCGTGCAGCGACGCTCGCTGCACGGCGCGATCCCGGCCCCGCTCGAGACGTTCCTCGCGCTGCGCGGGCTGCGCACCCTGCCCGTGCGGCTCGAGCGCGCCCAGGCCACCGCGCAGGAGCTCGTGCGCCGGCTCGCCGGCCACCCCGCGCTCGAGGACGTGCGCTACCCCGGCTTCGGCGCGATCGTCTCGATCGTCGTGCGCGGCGGCGCAGAGCCTGCCGACACGCTCGTGCAGCGCACGAGCCTCTGGGTGCACGCGACCAGCCTGGGCGGCGTCGAGTCGACGTTCGAGCGGCGACGCCGCTGGGCGCTCGAGCAGCCCACCATCCCCGAGGGGCTGGTGCGGCTCTCGGTCGGACTCGAGCACGTCGACGACCTGCACGGCGACCTCGTGCGGGCGCTCGACTCGCTCGGCTGACCTCGCCGCCTCGCGGCGTCTCTCGCCGCCCCGCGCCGCCTCAGTGCGCGTGGGCGAGCAGCCAGTCCATCGCGTCGGGCACCGTGTGGAGCACCGAGACGTGCCCGTCGTCGAGGCGCATCCACAGGGAGGCGTCGGGCAGGCGGCTGAGCATCCACGCCGCGTGCCGCCGTGGCACCACGCGGTCGCCCTCGCCCTGCACGAGGAGCACCGGCACGCGCACGTTCTCGAGCTCGAACCCCCATGGACGCGTGAAGGCGACGTCGTCGTCGATGAGCCCGTCGTTCCCGAACGCCTCGGAGGCGGCGACATCCGCGCCGAGTGCCGACCAGGCGCCATCGAGCGCCTCGAAGTCGGCGGGCAGGAACTGCTCGGGGTCGAACTCCTCGACCTCGGCGAAGGCCGCGCGCTGCTCTCGACCCTCCCGTGCAGCGAGCAGCCCGCCGGGTGAGCGCATGCCCGAGAACCAGTCGAACGCGTCGGTGTACGGCGCGATGCCCGCGAGCGTGACGACCGCGGTCACCCGCTCTGGAAGCAGCGCGGCCCCGGCCAGGGCGTGCGGCCCGCCTCCCGACGCGCCCATCGCGGCGAAGCGCCCGACGCCGAACGCGTCGGCGACCGCGGCTGCGTCGGCTGCGGCCGAGGCGACGTCGCGGCCGGGATTCGGCGAGGATCCCCCGTACGACGGTCGCCCGTACGAGAGCACCCGGATGCCGCGCGCCGCCGCCGCGGCCAGCACCGGCTCGAGCGGAGCACCCGTCTGCGGCGAACCGTGGTGCCAGACGAGCACCGGGCCCGCCGCGGCATCCGACCGGCTCGCGGCATCGGCTCCGTTCGCGGCATCCGCCCCGCTGTCGTAGGCGCGGAGCACGCGCCCGTCGTCGAGCCGCACGTCGATCGCCTGCACCACGTGGATCCTCCCGTCAACCCGCACGTCCGCTTCGGACACCAAGCCTAGGCTGGGCGGGTGATCGGCGGCTTCTTCTCAGGTGTGCGGATGCTCGTGCGCGGCTTCGGCTTCTGGGCGCGACGCCCCGGCGTCATGCTGCTCGGGCTGATCCCGGCCGCCGTCGTGTTCCTGCTCGTGGCCGGCGCGCTCGTCGCCCTCGGCTTCGGCCTGCCCGGCATCACCGACTGGCTGACGCCGTTCGCCGACGAGTGGGTCGACCCGTGGCCGACGATCATCCGCAGCGCGATCGGCGCCATCCTGTTCGGCGCCGCCGTGGTGCTCGCGGCCGTGACCTTCACGGCGGTCACGCTCGCGGTGGGCGACCCCTTCTACGAACGCATCTGGCGTGCCGTCGAGGTCGAGCTCGGCGGCAGCGTGCCCGAGCATGGCACGGGCTTCTGGCGCTCGGTGCGCGACTCGGCCGCGCTCATCGGGCTCGGCGTCTTCGCCGCGATGGGGGTCGCCGTCACCGGCTTCATCCCCGTCGTCGGCGCCGTGCTGGCGCCCGTGCTCGGCGTCGTGCTCTCGGGGCGGCTACTGGCCATGGAACTCAGCTCGCGGGCGTTCGAGGCCCGTGGCATCCCGGCATCCGATCGGCGGATGCTGCTGCGCGGCCACCGGGCGAAGGTGCTCGGCTTCGGCGTGGCCACCCAGCTCTGCTTCATGGTGCCGCTCGGGGCGGTGCTGGTGATGCCCGCGGCGGTCGCAGGGTCGACGATGCTCGCCCGCTCGGTGCTCGACGCCGCCGGCGTCGCCGGTGTCGGCGGTGTCGGCGGCGCGGGCGCCCCCGTGCGCTCGGTCGACGCGTAGCAGGCCCCGACCCGGCGCCGCGGCATCCGCCCCGCCCCGCAGCGGCGAAATGTAGGAACATCCGCGCGGCACGCCGGTCGAAACGGATGCCACGCGCGGCGCGTCGCCCCGAACTTCCTCCATTTCGGCGGGGCGGGGCGCGGCCGTTTCGGGGGGGGGGCGGCGGCAGAGCCGAGTGGATCGGGGGCGCCAAGCTGCTCAGGCCGGCACGCCCCCGGGCGCGCGCCCGTCGAAGAGCAGCATCGGCACCGGACCGAACGGCATCGACCGCACGCGCAGCCGCCGGATGTCGCGGCCGATGAAGCCCGCCTCGGCGAGCGCCCGCTCGGTGTCGCGGTCCCAGTGGCATCCGTGGCAGACACGCTTCGAGATGGGCGTGGCGACGCGCTGCACCGCCCGCTTCAGCGTGCGCGACGGGGCGAGCACGTGGTCGACGAACACGACGCGACCGCCGGGCACCAGCACCCGGCGCACCTCGGCGAGGGCGGCGGCGGGGTCGCCGACCGAGCAGAGCACGTAGGTGCCGACGACGGCGTCGACCGAGGCATCGGGCAGCGGGATGCGCTCGGCGTGCGCGTCGAGCGGCGCGGCCTCGTGCCGCCACTCCCGCGCCCTGATCGCGAGCTCGGCCCTCCGCTTGGCGTCGGGCTCGAGCCCCTGCCACTGCACGTCGGGATCGAACGCGCCGAAGTTGGCGCCGTCGCCCGCGCCGATCTCGAGCACGCGACCGCGCACCCGCCCCACGAACTCGCGCTCGAGGTCGTCGAGCGCGTCGTCGTCGATGAGGGGCGTCGTCACCATCGCACGGTACCGCGCGAGGCCCGATGCGTCAGCCCCGCGTCAGGCCCGGTCGGCGCCCGGGTCAGCCCTGCACGCGCCCCGAGCCGGCCGCGATGCGCTTCAGCAGCGGCGGCTTCGCGAGCACCCACGCCACGACCATGAGGGCGACGGATGCCGCGAACACCGTGAATCCGACCCAGTCGTCGGCGTCGCGCGCGGCGTACATCTGGTTGAGCTTCACCAGCGCGCCCGTGGTGAGCACGAGCACCACGTGCACGAAGACGAACGCGAGGAAGAACAGCATCGTCGGGTAGTGCAGCGACTTGGCGACCTTCTCGGGGAAGGCTCGCACGAGCGAGCCCTCGAGCGGCCAGGCCGACGAGAGCCGCAGCCCGGTGGCGATTGCGATCGGCGACGCGATGAACACGATCGCGAAGTAGGCCAGCTGCTGCAGCGAGTTGTAGACGACCCACGAGTCCTCGGTGGGCCAGTCGAGCGAGGCGTACTGCAGCGCCGCCGACAGCGCGTTCGGCACGACGGCCCAGTCCGTGGGCACGATGCGCAGCCACTGCCCGGTCGCGAAGAGCAGCACGACGTAGATCACGCCGTTGAGCACCCAGAACGCGTCGAGCCAGAGGTGGAACCAGAGGAAGATGCCCATGCGACGCGGGTTGCGCCGCGTGCGGAGCCAGCGCGTGTTGTCGCGGGTCCAGAAGCCCGGAGGGCGCTGCTTCGAGCGGAGCTGGAAGCCCGTGCGGATGACGAGCAGCAGGAAGAACGAGTTGAGGAAGTGCTGCCAGCCGAGCCACGCCGGGATGCCGACGGGGGTGCCCTCGGGCGGCGGGAGGATGCCCGGGTAGGTGTCGAGGAACTGCTCGACGGCCGGGAGCGTGCGGAGCCACCGGGCGAGGAGCACGACGACGACGAGCGCCACGAGGGCGATCGCGACCGACCAGAGCACCCGAACGCGCTGCGCCTTCCACCAGTCGGCGGCACGGGCGACGCGGCTGGGCTTCGGCGTGGTCACGGTCATCTCCGGGGCGGTTCCTTCTGGGGACGTGTGGGTCCGTCGCGACGGCCGGGCGCGGGCGCGCCGACCGCGGCGGTGAACAGCGGATGCCTCGACGATAGCGTCGGCGGCCGGGAGCGCGAAGTCCACGCGCAACAGCACGCCACACCGCGGGGTGGCCGGTCACGCGACCGGCTCACAGCGTCCGGCAGTAGGGTTGCGGCCACGGGGCCGTCCAGGCTCCCGATCAAAGGGCGTCACCGTGTCAGACAAGTCACCGAAGAAGTCGTCCAGCAAGACCGCAGCGTCGAAGACGCTCAAGGAGAAACGCGCCGACAAGAAGGCGAAGGTCGCCGGCCGCGCCGGCAACGACGTCACGGACGCGACCCACCGCAAGTAGCGGGGAACGATGAGGGCGCCGCTCCGGTTCACGGACGGCGCCCTTCGTCGTCGCTCCCGCGGGATGGTGTGCGCTCCCTTGACGCCGGACGCGGCCGGGAGGAGGCTCGCGACGAGGCATCCGCCGACGATCCCGCCGACGCCTCCGCTCGAGAGGGAGGGCTCATGACGCGGCCGATCGAAGGCGTCGGGACCAACGTGGCGGCGTTCGTCGGGCTCGCCGAGGAGGGCCCGTTCGAGACGCCCGACACGTTCGACGGCTGGGGCACCGACGAGGACGAGCTCTTCGACCGGCTGCGCGCCCGGTCGCAGGGCCGCGCCCTGCGGAGCTTCTTCGAGAACGGCGGCACCACCGCGGTGGCGATCCAGGTCGAGGACGCGGGCGTGACGGCGGTCCGGTCGGGCCTCACGGCCCTCGACGACGTGGACGTCAACCTGCTCGTGCTGCCGTCCGAGTCCGCCGAACGCGAGGACGCCCGCGAGGTCGTCGCCGAGGCGGTCGCGTTCTGCGAACGTCGGCGGGCGATGCTCCTCGTCGACCCGCCGTCGTCGTGGACGAGCGCGGCGCAGATGGCGGCCGCCCTGTCGGATGGCGCCGCCGCCGCCGTCGGCACCACCAGCCCGAACGCCGCCCTGTACGCACCGCGGCTGCGTCATGCCGATCCGGCGCAGGGCGCTGCGGATGCGCCATTCCCACCCTCGGGCACGGTGGCCGGCGTGATCGCACGCACCGACGCGGCGCAGGGCGTCTGGGCCGCACCGGCCGGGCAGGAGTCCGAGGTGCTCGGCGTCGAGCTGGAGTTCGAGCTCGAGCAGGACGACGTGCGGGAGTTCGGCGCGCGGGGAGTGAACGCCCTGCGCACCTTTCCCGGGCGGCGTCCCATCGTGTGGGGCGCGCGCACGCTCGCGGCGGGCGGGCCCGACTCGGGCGAGTGGAAGTACGTGCCCGTGCGACGCACCGCGCTGTTCCTCGAGGCGAGCATCGAGCGGGGCCTCGCCTGGACGGTGTTCGAACCGAACGACGAGCCGCTCTGGCAGGAGGTCCGCGAGTCCGTCGGCGCGTTCCTACACGGTCTCTTCCGGGCGGGCGCCTTCCACGGCCACTCCTCCTCGGACGCGTTCTTCGTTCGATGCGATCGCGGCACCATGACGCAGGGAGAGATCGACGCCGGAGAGCTGCTCGTGCTCGTGGGGTTCGCCCCGATCCGGCCGGCCGAGTTCGTCGTGCTGCGCATCTGGGCGCGGGCGCTGCCACCGAGGTGAGCGGATGCCGCGAGCCCTCGCCCGCGGCATCCGCTCGCCGTTCGGCGCGGCCCGCCCCTACTCGGCTCCGCCGAAGAACGCCCGGAGGTCGCCGACGACGAGTTCGGGACGCTCGAGCGCGGCGAAGTGCCCGCCCTCGTCGAACCGGCTCCAGTGCACGATGTTCGTGTTGTCGCGCTCGGCGAACACCTTGATGGTCTGGAAGTCGTCCTTGAAGACGGCCACGCCGGTGCGCGCGGCGCTCACCTGCGGCTCTGCCTCGGCGCGCGCGTTGTCGAAGTAGCTGCGGCTCATCCCCGCGGCGGCATTCGCGAACCAGTTCACGCTCACCTCGGTGAGGATCTTCTCGAGCGGCACGAGCGAGGTCCCGTTGCCGAACGAGTTGAACAGCTCGCTGTAGGCGAGCAGGCCGACGGGCGAGTCGCTGAGGCCGACCGCCACGGTCTGCGGGCGGGAGGCGTTCATCGTGTTGTATCCGCCCACCGACTGGAACCACTGCATGTGCTCGAGACCCGCGTAGTCCTGGGGCTCGAGCCGCTCGAACTCGCTCGGGTCGCCCGACGGGAACGAGAAGAGCTGCAGCACGTGCAGGCCGAGGAAGCCCTCGGGATCGAGCAGCCCCAGCTCGCGGGCGACCATCGCGCCGTTGTCGGAGCCGTGGATGCCGTACTCGGCGTACCCGAGGCGGCGCATGAGCGCGTCGTACGCCCGAGCCACGCGGGCGGTTGTCCAGCCGGCCTCGGCGACCGGGTTCGAGAAGCCGTAGCCGGGGGCATCCGGGATCACGACGTCGAACGCGTCCTCGGCGCGGCCGCCGTGCGCGACCGGGTCGACGAGCGGACCGATGAGGTCGAGGTAGTCGACGGACGACCCGGGGTAGGTGTGCGCGAGCAGCAGCGGCGTCGCCTCGGGGTGCTCCGAGCGCACGTGGATGAAGTGGATCGGCTGCCCGTCGATCTCGGTCATGAAGTGCGGCACGGCGTTGATGCGGGCCTCCTGGGCGCGCCAGTCGTAGCCGGTGCGCCACTGCTCGACGGCGTCGCGGAGGTAGGCGTTCGGGGTGCCGGCGTCCCAGTCGTCGACCGGGGCGGGCTGCGGCAGCCGGGTGCGGGCGAGCCGTTCCATGAGGTCGTCGAGCTCGGCCTGGGCGACCTCGACGCGGAAGGGGCGGATGTCGGTGGAAGCGGTGGAAGCGGTGGTGTTCGTCATGTCTTCGACGGTACGGTGCATATAGGCACGTTCAGTTCCTAATGGCCGGGAAAGGTGCAGGAGATGTCGGATACCGCCGCACGCCTGCTCGCCCTGCTCTCGCTGCTGCAGACGCGCCCCGACTGGAGCGGCACCGAGCTCGCGCAGCGCCTCGGTGTCTCGACGCGCACCATCCGCAACGACATCGACCGCCTGCGCGAGCTCGACTACCCGGTCGACGCCACGCGCGGCGCGGCCGGCGGCTACCGCTTGGGCGCGGGCGGCAAGCTGCCGCCGCTGCTGCTCGACGACGAGGAGGCGATCGCCGTGGCCGTCGGCCTGCGCGCCGCCACGGGCATCGCGGGCATCGGCGAGTCCAGCGCCCGCGCACTGTCCAAGCTCGAGCAGGTGCTGCCCTCGCGCCTGCGCCCCACGGTCGCGGCGATCGGCTCGGTCGTCGATCGCGCCCCCGAGAACGTCGGCACGGATGCCCCCGACCCCGAGGTCGATCCGGCCGTGCTCGCCGCGATCGCCGCGGCCATCCGCGACGAGGAGTGGCTGCGCTTCGACGACCGCGGCACGGCCCGGCTCGTCGAGCCGTACCGGCTGCTCAGCTGGCAGCGGCGCTGGTATCTCGTCGCTCGCGACCCGGCCTCGGGCGAATGGGGCGTCTTCCGGGCGGACTGGATCGAGCCGCGGATGCCGACCCGTCGCCGCTTCTCCCCCGCACCGCTGCCCGGCGGGGACTACACGGCCTTCGCCATGCGCTCGATCGCGATGAGCGGCTGGAACGTGCACGCACGCCTGCGGGTCGCCGCCCCCGCAGCCGCGGTGATCGCGCGCATCAACCCCACTGTCGGCGTGGTGGAGGCCGTCGGGGACGACGCATCGGTGCTCGTCACCGGCGCCGACTCGCTCGACACGGTCGCCGCCTACATCGGCATGCTGAACATGGACTTCACTGTCGAGTCGCCGGCCGAGCTCGTTCCGCTGCTCCGCACCCTCTCCGAGCGCTACGCTCGGGCCGCGGAAGGTGGGAGGGTGGACCGATGACGACGATCGAGCGGCACCTCGACATCGCGGCCGCGCCCGAGGTCGTGTTCGACCTCATCGCCGACCTGCACGACTACGGCTGGCTGCCGCCCTCGGGCGACTACGACGGCACGAGCGAGATCTCTCCGCCGCCCGTCGCCGTCGGAACGACCTACGTCGAGCACAGCCGTGCCGGCGTCCGCCGCGGCGTCGTGATCGCCCTCGCCCGACCCGACGTCATCGCGTTCCGGCAGCCGATGACGCTCCGGCCGCGCGCCGCCGGCACCATCGACGCGACCGTCTCGATGTCGGTCGCGGCGACGGCCACGGGGTCGCGCGTCACGCGAACCGTCGAGCTCGGCATCCCGAGGCGCCTCGCGCCGGCGCGGTCGATCATCGTCGGGCGCTACACGAGCGAGAGCGAGCGGATGCTCACCGCCCTCAAGGCGCACGCCGAGCACTGAACGCGTGCCGGGCGCAGAACGTGCGGCGAGCGCAGCTCAGACGGCGAGCGGCGGCCGGAGCAGTTCGATCGCCTCGTCAGGTGCGGCCGCGGCATCCGACCCGACGTCATCGATGCGGTTGGTGCGATCGACGTGCACGATGCGGGGCCGCCAGGCACGCGCCGCGGCGTCGTCGAACTGGGCGTAGGAGATGACGATCACCACGTCGCCCTCGTGCACCAGGTGCGCGGCCGCGCCGTTGATACCGAGCACGCCGCTGCCGCGTTCGCCCTCGATCACGTAGGTCTCGAGGCGTGCCCCGTTCGTCACGTCGACGACGGCGACCTGCTCGCCGGGCAGCAGCTCGGCGGCATCCATCAGGTCTCGGTCGATCGTGATCGAGCCGACGTAGTGCAGGTCGGCGTGCGTCACGGTGGCGCGGTGGATCTTGGACTTCAGCATGGTGCGCAACACGTCCGAGAGCCTAGCGGCCGCGGTCGGTCGGATGCCGCTCGGTGACGGCAGGCGACGGATGCCGCTCCGACGCGCGCGAGCAGTGCGAGCCGCCGAGCCCTAGCCGCCGAGCCCGATCCGGTCGGGCACGGCGCCCGCGACCGTCGGGAGCCACGACTCGACGTCGGGCCATGCGCGACCCGTGGGGAGGTGCCGCAGCAACCCGGCGAGTGAGGCGTCGGCGTCGGGCCACGGGATGACGCGGGTCGGCGACTCCGACGCGAGCACGCCGAGCCACCAGTGCTTCCAGGTCACGGGCAGGGTCTCGGGGTGGATGACCACGTAGTAGTCGGGCACCGCGATGCCGTGCCGCTCGGCGGCCTCGACCGCGCGGTCGATCTCCAGTTCGAGCACGCCGTACGTCGACTGGTCGTCGAAGAACTCGACCCAGGCGGCGGCCACGTGACCGAGCGGGTCGCGGTCGTGCACCACGTACGGTGCGGCCGCGGCCGCCGACCAACGGGCGACCTCGTCGTCGGATGCCGCGTCGAAGGTCGCCGCGCGCACGTTGGCGAACCCCTCCAGGGCGTGGATGGCCGACGTCGCCTCATCTCCGACGACGACCAGGGTGGTGCTGGCCGGTGCCTCCATTTCCGCATTGTACGTCCGCCCGCGACGTCCGCCGGCAGGTCGCTCAGGCGATCCGCAGCACCACGTTGCCGGTCTTGTGGCCGGCGTCGACGTACCGGTGCGCCTCGACGATGTCGTCGAGCGGGTAGGTGCGATCGACGACCGGCCGGAAGCGACCCTCCTCGGCGAGGGCGACGAGGCCGTCCAGGTCGTCGTGCGTGACGGGTGCACCGGTGAACGTGACGAGCTTGCCGCTGCGGCGGGAGTTCCGCCTGGCGGAGGTCATGCTCGAGAGGTCGGCGATGACGAGGAGCAGGGCGCCGCCCGGCTTCAGGAGGTGCTCGACGCGATCGAACGACGCGTTGCCCACGCAGTCGACGATGACGTCGTAGGCGCCAGGCACCTGCGTGAAATCCTCGGCGCCGTAGTCGATGACGTGAGCCGCGCCGAGCTCCGCGGCGAGCGCGACGTTGCGGGCGCCGCAGACGGCGGTGACGGTCGCGCCCCGCGCCGCCGCGAGCTGCACGGCGGCGGTGCCGACGGCGCTCGAGGCGCCGTTGACGAGCACCTCGGTACCCGGACCGATGGGCACCAGGCCGAGGAAGGCGAGGGCGGTGTGCCCGCCGAACAGGAGCGCCGCGGCCTCGCCCATGTCGAGGTTGCGGGGCTTCCGCGCGATGGCCTTGCCCTGCGGAACACGGGCGTACTCGGCGTGGCCGCCGAAGTCGCCGCCGAGCATCGCGATGACCTCGTCGCCGGGCGCGAACCCGGTCACGTCGTCGCCGACCGACTCGACCACGCCGGCGATGTCCATGCCGAGCACCCGCTTGCGCGGCCGGAAGACGCCGAGCGCGATCGGGATGAAGAGCCACAGCCCCTTCGGCAGGTCGCGGCTGCGAGTGCGGTGGTCGGCGATGCTCACGGTGCTCGCATGCACCCGCACGAGGAGCTCGTCGGCCTTCGGGACCGGAACCGGCACCCGCTCGAGGTGCACGACCTCGGGAGGCCCGAAGCGTCGGTGCACCGCCGCGGTCATCGTCCTCGTGGTCGTCGTGGTCCCCGTCTGCGATGCGTGCGTCATTTCCGAGCTCCAACCTTACGTTGTATGTCTTACGACGTAAGGTACGCTCGAGCCACGCGATTGTCGAGAGGATTCCCGATGTCGACCACAGGGCAGGCGACCAGGCGGCGAGCGCCGCTCACGCGTGACCGGGTGCTGCGCACGGCGGTCGACCTGGCCGACTCGGGCGGCATCGACGCCCTCACCATCCGGCGCCTGGGCGAGCAGCTCGGCGTCGAGGCCATGTCGGTCTACCACCACGTGCCGAGCAAGGAGGCCATCCTCGACGGGGTGGTCGACCTCGTGTTCGCCGAGGTCGAGGCGGCCGTCGGCGGCTTCGAGGTGCCCGAGGCGGATGCCGCGTGGAAGGCCGCACTCCGCGAACGCATCCTCGCCGCGCGAGGGGTGATGCTGCGGCATCCGTGGCTGCCGGGCGTGATGGACTCACGGCAGGGCCTCGGGCTGACGACCGCGAGGTACGTCGATTCGGTCGTCGGCACGCTGCGCTCGGGGGGACTGTCGTACGACCTCATCCACCACGCGATGCACGCGCTCGGCAGCCGCATGTTCGGCTTCTCGCAGGAGCTCGGCGAGAACGCCGGCGACGACGGGTCGGGCGACCCCGATGAGCTGGCGCAGATGGCCGCCCAGGTGCCCCACCTCGCCGAGATGCTGTCGGTCGTGCGCCACGACGACCCCGAGTCGACCCTCGGCTGGTGTGACGACCAATTCGAGTTCGAGTTCGGGCTCGACCTCATCCTCGACGGCATCGAACGCGCCGGCCGACGGGACTGAGTCCTCAGCTGACGAGCCGCGCCGCCTCGTCGGCACCCGCCTCGAGGCCCGGGAGCACCACGGCGAAGTCCGCACCGCCGACGGTGCGCACGCGCCACGCGGCATCCGCCCGGTCGACGTACGACGACGACGCGTTCTCGAGCTTCGGGTAGTGCCGGGGCTCGTGCCCGCTGATCTCTGCGAGCGTGTGCCGGATGAGCGTGCCGTGGGCCACCGCGATCACGCGCGCGCCGGGATGATCGTCGGCGATGCGCTCGAGACCCCGGACCCCGCGCGCACCGACCTCGTCGTCGGGCTCCTTGCCGGCCCACTCGCGGTCGGGCCAGCGCACGTACAGCTCCGAGACGTGCGTGCCCTCGGCGACGCCGAAGTCCTGCTCGAGGAGCTCGTCGTAGGTGCCGCCGAGTGGCACGCCGAGGGCGGCCGCGATGATCTCCGCCGTCTCGCGTGCCCGGCCGAGCGGTGAGCTCACGACGACGTCCCACGGCTCGCCGGCGAGCGCGGATGCCGCCAGGCGGGCCTGCTCGCGACCCGTCGCGTTGAGGGGGATGTCGGTGCGGCCCTGCATGCGCAGCGCCAGGTTCCAGTCGGTCTGTCCGTGGCGGATGAGGGCGAGCAGCATCGTTCCAGCCTACGGGCCGCACGCTGAGCGGATGCCGCGTGGTGGCGGTCCCACGGCCACGCTCGTGCGCGTGCGCCTCAGCCGATCGGACGAGGGAGTTCGGGCCGCGAGGCCGATGCGGCGGCGCGGGCCGGCGACGAGCATCGAGCCATGAAGAAGTCGGAATGGCTCGCCCCTTCAGGGCTCATCGTGCTCAGCCTGGTGCCCGTCCTCGCCGGGTCCATGCGGCTCACCGAGCTCGCCGGCGGTGGCACCGTGACCGCCGAGAATGCCCGGTTCTTCGATTCGCCGGTCCCGGTGGTGACGCACATCGTCGCGTCGAGCGTGTTCCTCGTGCTCGGCGCGCTCCAGTTCGCGCCGTCGCTGCGGCGGCGCCGCTGGCACCGGGTCGCCGGCCGCGTGCTCGTGCCGGCCGGCCTGCTGTCGGCCCTGTCCGCGCTGTGGATGACCCTGTTCTACGCCCTGCCCGCGGTGAACGGCGTCGCGATGTTCGTCATGCGCCTCGGCTTCGGCACCGCGATGGCGGCGTTCATCGTGCTCGGGTTCACGGCGATCCGGCGCGGCGATGTCACGACCCACAGCGCGTGGATGACCCGCGCCTACGCGATCGGTCTCGGCGCCGGCACCCAGGTGCTCACCTTCCTGCCGTGGACGCTCGTGTTCGGGGCACCGGGCCAGGCGATGCACGCCGTGCTCATGGGGGCCGGATGGGTGATCAACCTCGCCGTGGCCGAGGTCGTGATCCGCCGGCGCGCCGCCCTCGGCCGCCGCTCCCCCGCTGCGCCTCGCCGGGCCGGTGTGCTCGGTGCGCCCCTATCATGAGGGCATGACGAGCCCCCTCCGCTCGATCTGGGATGCGCCGGCGGCCACACCGCGTCCTCCCCGACGCGTCTGGCGCGACTGGGTGCTCGTCGCGGTGGTGCCGATGGCGGCCGTCGTCGAGGCGGCGGCCCGTCCCGAGGTCCCGTCGCGCTGGGTGTGGGCGGTCGTGCTCACCGCGATCGCGCCGACGCTGCTCTGGCGCCGCACGCACCCGCTCGCCATGCTCGCGATCGCCTTCGGCCTGGGATCGGTGTTCACCGTCGTCACGGGCGGCGATCCCGAGCTCGTCGCCACCGCCGCCATGCTCCTGCTCGTCTACGCGGCCGTGCGCTGGGGCTCGGGGCGCGCCATGGTGGGCGGTGCCGCGCTGGTGCTGGCCTCGTCGGCGCTCTCGTTCGCGTACGGCCCGTTCACCCTGGCCGACCTCATCGGCGCGGTCGCCGTGCTGGCCACCACGATCAGCCTCGGGGTGGCGTTCCGCTGGCGGGCCGCTGCCCGCGCCCGCGAGCTCGACCGGGTCAAGCTCCTCGAACGCGAGCAGCTGGCCCGCGACCTGCACGACACCGTGGCGCACCACGTCTCGGCGATCGCGATCCAGGCGCAGGCGGGCACCGCGGTGGCCGCCACCGACCCCGACGCCGCCGCCCGCGTGCTGCGGGTCATCGAGGCTGAGGCATCCCGCACCCTCGACGAGATGCGCTCGATGGTGCGCATCCTGCGTCGCGACGAGGCGGTCGAGCCTGCTGGCACCGCCGGCGCGGCGGGCACGGCGGCGGCCGACCGCGCCCCCAGCCCCGCCATCGCCGACCTCCGGAGGCTGGCCGTGGGCGGCGGTGCCGGGGAGCTCGGTGCCGGGGCGGTCGGTGCCGGGGAGGTCGGTGCCGGGCGCGAGACCGCCGGCCCGGTCGTCGACGTGCGACTCGAGGGCGATCTCGCCGCCGTTCCGCCGGTCGTGGCCGCGACGGTCTACCGCATCGCCCAGGAGGGCGTGACGAACGCCCGACGCCACGCGCGGGGCGCCACCCGGGTCGACGTGGCCGTCGTCGCCGACGCCGACGGGATCCGGGTCGACGTGCACGACGACGGCGAGCCCGCGGCATCCGGGACGCCCGGCTACGGCCTCCGTGGCATGGCCGAGCGCGCCGCCCTGCTCGGCGGCACCTTCACGGCCGGTGCCGCACCCGGAGGCGGCTGGTCGGTCGCCGTGGCCCTCCCCCGCGCCGGATGGTCCACATGAGCGTGCGCGTGCTCATCGCCGACGACCAGGAGCTCGTGCGCACCGGCCTGCGCATGATCCTCGACGCGCAGCCCGGCATCGAGGTCGTCGGCGAGGCGAACGACGGGGCCGAGGCGGTGTCGCTCGCCCGCGACATCCAGCCCGACGTGTGCCTCTTCGACATCCGGATGCCGGTGCTCGACGGCATCGCGGCGACGCTCGCCCTCGCCGGGCCCGGCGTCGAGCACCCGATCCCCGTCGTGGTGATCACCACGTTCGACCTCGACGAGTACGTGTACGCCGCCCTGCGCGCCGGGGCCCGCGGATTCCTGCTCAAGAACGCCGGTCCCGCCTTGTTGGCCCAGGCCGTGCACGCGGCGGCGCGCGGCGACGCGCTCATCGACCCCAACGTCACGGTGCGGCTCATCGAGACGTTCGCGGGGTCGGCGTCCGCCTCGCCCGCCGCCGCCCCGACCCCGCCGGCGCAGCCCATCGAGCCGCTCACCCCGCGCGAGGAGGACGTGCTCGCCGCGGTCGCACGCGGCCTCGGCAACCCCGAGGTCGCGAGCGAGCTGCACATCTCGCTCAGCACCGTCAAGACGCACCTGGCGAGCCTCATGGCCAAGGTCGGCGCGCGCAACCGCGTCGAGGTGGCCATCTGGGCGTACGAGAGCGGTCGTGCCGGCGCCAACGGAGCATCCCGGGTCAGGACCGACCCTGACGCGAGCTGAGCGGCGCTCACGTAGCGTCGGGCGCATCGCCGTTCGGCGTCGAGACCGCGGCGGGACGCGGACGGATGCTGCGTTCCGCCGCCCTGCGGCCCGACGACCCGCGCACCGCTCGCCCTACAGTGCCGCGCCGACCAGCGCCTCTCCCACCGGCGTGCGGGTGTGCAGCATCCGGGCGCCGTCCCGCACGCTCGCGATCAGCCCGCTGTTGCGGAGCACGGTGAGGTGGTGCGACGCCGTCGACACGGCGAGTCCGCAGTCGGCCGCCACCTGCGACGTCGTGCGGGAGTCGTGGGCGGTGAGGAGGATCTCGGCGCGCGCGGCGCTCATCAGCGCCGCGAGCGACCGCGTCGCTGACTCGGGGTCGCGCGCCCACGTCTCGGTGATCCCCTGCGCCGGGTAGAACAGGGTCGGCTGGGCGGGCGGCTCGGTGAGCACCTGGCTGCGATGGGAGCTCATCACCGACGGCACGAGCACGAGCCCGCTGCCGCGGCAGTCGACCAACTCGTGATGCAGCCGCAGGCGCACCCTGACGCGCTCGCCCTGCCAGCTCACGGACTCGTGCAGCCCGTCGATCATCGCACCGAGGCCGTCGGTCGTCACCCGGCGTGCCCGCACGGCGATGTCGGCGCGAAGGATCCGCTCGACCTGCACCCAGACGGGCGCGAGCAGCGCGTCCCACAGTTCCTGCCACGCGTCGGCGATCATGCTGCGCGCTCGCACCGGCTCGTCACGGAGGCGCGCGATCGCCTCGTGCCGTCGACCCGACGACCGGGCGAGCATCTTCGCGAGGTCGGCCCGGAACAGCTCGGGCGGCACCGCCCGCAGCCGCCGCACCTCGTCGTCGGGGCCCATGTCCCAGCTTGGCGTGGCGGTGAGGAAGTCGGGGAAGTAGCCGTCGGCGCCGATGACCAGCGCCATGAGCTCGAACGCCTCGCGCGGCACGTCGCCGCGCACGTTGCGGACCCAGCCCCACTGCAGCGGCTGCTCGTCGGGCCGCTGCAGCACCCGCACCGCGTGGCACAGCTCATGCCCCGGCGAGATGCCGAACCGGATCGCCGAGATGTCGTCGGGCGCGAGCCGGAAGTCCACGAACATTCGATCCACGTCGAAATGCTACCGAGTCGTGGCGCGCAGGCGGAGGGTGAGGGAAACGGATGCCGCAGCGGCATCCGGAACCGCAGAGGAAGGCCGTCATGGCAGCCGACGAACCCACCGCCACCCCACCGGATGCGGCCGGATCAGCCGCACCCCGCCTCGTCGGGGCCGACGAGCTTCGATTCGGCACCGGGCGCACCCTGCGCTTCGAGGGCCGCGACCACGGCGCCGGGATCTCGTACTTCCTGGTGGACAACGACCCGGGGCAGGGACCGGGCCTGCACCGGCATCCGTACACCGAGACGTGGATCGTGCTCGAGGGCGAGGCACGCATCACGATCGGCGACGCCGAGCTCGAGGCGACCGCCGGCCACACCGCGACGGTGCCGGAGCACACCTGGCACGGCTTCACGAACTCGGGTACCGGCCGGCTGCGCATGGTGTGCATCCACGCCTCGGACGTGATGATCCAGGAGAACCTCGAGGACTGAGCGGGTGTCGACCCTGCAGGTTCACGGCGAGCTCGCGGCCACCGGACCCCGCTGCCTGCGTAGGCTGGGCGAGTGAAGGTCGTCAGCTACAACCTGCGGAAGCATCGCGCCATCAACGAGCTCGCGGCGCTCGACGAGCGGTACACGCCCGACCTCATCTGCCTGCAGGAGTGCGACACCACCGACCTGCCCGAGCATGTGGGCCGGCTCGAGCTGGCGACGTCGACCTCCGGCAACCGGCTGGGCCTCGCCGTGTACTACCGGGCCGACCGGTTCGAGGGCCGTGCGACGCGCGCGGTGGCCCTGAAGAAGTCGCTGCATGATCACCTGCTGCGTCCGGCGCACGAACGGCTCATCGGCGTGCGCCTGTTCGACCTCGAGGCGCAGCGCGAGCTCGTCGTCGCGTCGTTCCATGCGGCACCGCTCACCGCCCTGAACTCCTTGCGCCGGCACCAGATCCGTGCCGCCCTCGGCGAGCTGCAGCTGCTCGGACCCGGCCTGCCGACCCTCATGGTGGGCGACTACAACTACCCGGTGTTCAAGGACAACCTCGCCGAGAAGGTGCGCGAGGTCGGCTACGAGCTGAACCTCAGCGACAGCCGCACGTACACGCGGTACAAGTTCTTCCGCGGGCACTTCGACCTCGCCACGTCCGTCGGCTTCGAGATCGACCGGGTCGAGACGCTGCCGCGAGGCTCCTCCGACCACCTGCCGATCCTCGTCGAGACGCGGTATGCGGCCGCCGTGGTGGCGGAGGAGGACCTCGCCAGCTGAGCCGCGCCCCGCTAGGGCACGAGGTGCCCGGCGGCGCGGAACAGCTCGTACCACTCGGCGCGGGTGAGTGGGATGTCGGACCCCTGAGCGGCGGCTGCCACGCGCTCGGGACTCGTCGTGCCGAGCACGACCTGCATGTTCGCCGGATGCCGCGTGATCCACGCCGTGGCGATCGCGATCGGCGGCACGTCGTAGGCGCCGGCGAGGCGGTCGATCACCGCGTTGAGCTCGGCGTACTCGGGCGAGCCGAGGAACACGCCCGTGAAGAATCCCGCCTGGAACGGCGACCATGCCTGCACGGTGATGTCGTTGAGCCGGCAGTAGTCGACGATGCCGCCGCCATCGAGCGTGGCGGACTGCCCCTCGGCGGCCATGTTCGCCGCGACGCCCTGGCTGATGATCGGCGCATGCGTGATCGAGAGCTGCAGCTGGTTGGCCACGATGGGCTGGCGCACGTACCGCTTCAGCAGGTCGATCTGCCTCGGCGTGTGGTTCGAGACGCCGAAGGCGCGCACCTTGCCGGCCGCTTCGAGGTCGTCGAACGCCCGGGCGACCTCCTCGGGCTCGACGAGCGCGTCGGGGCGGTGCAGCAGCAGGATGTCGAGGTAGTCGGTGCCGAGCGCGGCGAGCGAGCCCTCGACCGACTCGACGAGGTGCTCGTACGAGAAGTCGAAGTACGGTCCGTCCTTGACGATGCCGGCCTTGCTCTGGATCGTGTACTCGGCGCGCTGCGACGGGGTGAGCTGCATGGCCTCGGCGAACCGGCGCTCGCACTCGTGCAGCTCGCGCCCGTAGATGTCGGCATGGTCGACGAAGTCGATACCCGCGTCGCGCGCGGTACGGACGAGCTCGCGGATCTCGTCGTCGGTCTTGTCGGGGATGCGCATGAGGCCGAGCACGACGTTCGGCGCGGTGATGTCGGTGCCCGGGAGGGTGAAGGTCTTCATGAGGTCCTCAGTTGTCGTGGGGTTGCGTGTTCACGCTAGGCGGGCCCAAGCTAGAAGTCCAACAAATTTGCTTGATGGCATTGAGAAGCGAGAGTCATAAATGGATCTGCGGCAGATGGAGTACCTCGTGGCCCTCGCCGACGAGCAGCAGTTCACCCGAGCCGCCGCCCTGTGCCACGTGTCCCAGTCAGGCCTCTCAGCGGCCATCCGGAGCCTCGAGGACGAGCTCGGCACGACGCTCTTCACGCGCACCACGCGCCGCGTCGAGCCGACGGATGCCGGACTGGCCCTGCTCCCACACGCGCGTGCGATGCTCGCCCAGGCCACCGCCGGGCGCGACGCCGTCGTGCGCGCCACGAACGAACTCTCGGGGCAGCTGCGGGTCGGCACCGAGCAGTGCCTCGGCATCGTCGACGTGCCGCCGCTGCTCGAGCGGTTCCGCCGACGCTACCCGCTCGTCGACATCCACTTCACCCAGGCCGGCTCGCACGACCTCGTCGGCCGCGTCCGCGACGGCGAACTCGACGTCGCGTTCGTCGCGGCCACCGACCACCTGGCGCGCATGACCCGCACCGAGCTGGGGCGCCGCCCCGTCGTGCTGCTCTGCCCGCCCGAGCATCCGCTCGCGGCATCCGCCCGCCTCGACTGGGCCGACCTGCGCGACGTCGACTTCATCGACTTCCACGAGTCGTGGGCGGTGCGCTCCCTCAACGATGCCGCGTGCGCGGAGCAGTCCGTCGCGCGGCGCGTGCGCTGCACCGTGAACGACGTGCACACGCTGCTCGACCTCGTGCAGCGCGGCCTCGGCGTCGCGCTCGTGCCGCAGCATGTGGCATCGAAGCCGCAGGCGGCCGGCCTGGCGATGCTGCAGCTGCCCCCTGCGTCGACGCCGCAGTGGATCGTGTCGGCGGTCACCGCCACTCCGGCCGCGGCCGGCGCATCGCTCCTCCTCGAGATCCTCGACGGCGAACTCCGATCCCGAGACGACGAGGCCCTCGCGGCGCGATCGGCCTGATCCGCCCTGTCCTGCGTCATCGGGCGCCGCTAGGGTGACGACCATGGATCTCGGGCTCGCAGGCAGGACCGTCGTCGTCACCGGAGCGGGCAAGGGCATCGGGCTCGCCGCCGTGCGGGCGCTGCTCGACGAGGGCGCGCTCGTCGTCGCCGGCTCGCGCAGCGCCAACGACGACACGCGTGCGCTCGAGAGGCGCGACGGATTCTCGTTCGTCGAGGTCGACCTCGGCACCGCCGACGGGCCGCAGCGGCTCATCGACGCGGTCGACGGCGAGATCCACGCCGTCGTGAACAACGTCGGCTGGGCGCCCGTGCGACCCGCGGGCTTCGCCTCGATCGCCGACGAGGACTGGCTGGGCACGTTCACGTTGAACGTGCTGGCGGCCGTGCGCCTCACCCGCGCGGCGATCCCCCGCATGACGGCCGGCGGCGCGATCGTGAACGTCGCCTCCGAGAACTCGCTGCTCGCGGACCCGCTCGTCATGGACTACAGCGCCGCGAAGGCCGCGCTGCTCAGCTTCTCGAAGTCGCTGTCGAAGGAGCTCGCGCCGGGCGGCATCCGCGTCAACTCCGTGAGTCCCGGGCCGGTGGCCACCGACCTGTGGCTCGGTGAGCACGGTGTCGCGGCGACCGTGTCGCGTGCGACCGGCGCCGATGCCGCCGACGTCGAGCGCGGCGCGGCCGGGCAGTCGCCGACGGGTCGGTTCACGCAGCCCGAGGAGGTCGGCGACCTCATCGCCATCCTCGCGAGCACGCGGCTCGGCAACGTGACCGGCGCGGACTTCGTGATCGACGGCGGCCTGCGCCCCACGATGTGACCGCAGGGCCGCGCATCCGTCGGCGTCTACACGCCGATCGTCAGTGCCGCGGTGTAGCCCCCGGCGACCGATCCCGACATGCTCGCGATCTGGTGGATGCCGCCGTCGTCGCCGAACACCATGTCGCGCGAGAGGCTCGTCTGCGCCAGGTTGCGCACGCTCTGCTCGTAGCCCGAGGCGGCGTACACGAGGTCGTTCACCTCCTCGGGCAGGGCGATCTGCGACGTCTTCACGATCGGCCCCGACGCCACGGCGTTCGCGATATCCGAATAGACCTCGAAGTGGATGTGCGGCCACCGGCCCGAGTAGCACGCCGGGTAGATCGACGTGAAGCGCACCGTGCCGGTCGCGTCGGTCTCCTGCACGCCGCGCAGGTAGTTCTCGCCCTCGACCCCACGCGAGTACAGGGAGTAGTTGCCGTCACGGTCGCAGTGCCAGAGGTAGACGCCCGCGCCCACGAGCGCGCTGCCCGTCGCGGCATCCCGCACCGTGAGCGCGATGGTGAGCGGCACGCCGGCCGCGACCGTCGTCGACGAGCCGAAGCTCGAGCGGATGTCGCTGCGCACGATGCCCGAGTCGTCCAGCACGTTCACGCCGTTCGAGCCGTCGCCGGGGTATGGGCCCCCGGTCTCGTCGGGCACCTCGGCAAGGGGGTCGGATGCCGCGGCCGACGCGCTGGCGGACGCGCTCGCGCTCGGGCTCGGGGTCGCGCTCGTCGCGGCGGTCGCGCCGCTGCGGGACTCGGGGCTCGCGCACGCGGCCAGCAGGGCGGTCACGCCGATGCCGCCGAACAGGCCGAGCGCGCGGCGGCGGTCGACCAGGGTGCGGATGTCGTAGACGAGGCCGCGGTGGTCCTCGTCGATCTCGTGGCCGTGCTCGTCGATCCAGCGGGGGTCGGTGGTCATGTCGTGCTCCTCTCCGGAGAGGACAGCATCGCCCGGGTGTCCGGCACGCCGCTGTGCGCGGCCGGTGCGTTTCCTATGATGGAGGCGCCGATGGCCGGACCGCGCGGGTGCGGCCTCCATCACGCGAGGGAGCTCAGCATGGGAACCATCTCGGTCGACCTGTTCATCACGCTCGACGGTGTCTACCAGGCGCCCGGCGGGCCCGACGAGGACCGCGAGGGCGGCTTCGAGTACGGCGGCTGGCAGGGCGCCTACTTCGACGACGAGTCCGGCGAGGTGATCGGCGCCGGCATCGATCGCATGGACGCGCTGCTGCTCGGCCGCAAGACCTACGACATCTTCGCGGGGTTCTGGCCGAACCGCGGCGACGACGACCCGATCGCGGTGACGTTCAACGCGCTGCCGAAGTTCGTCGTGTCGCGATCGCTCACCGATCCCGGGTGGCAGGGCACGACGGCGCTGTCGGATGTCGCGGAGGTGGCCGCGCTGAAGGACCGCTTCGACGACATCCACGTGGTGGGCAGCGGCGACCTCGCCCGCTCGCTGCTCGAGGCCGACCTCGTCGACCGGCTGAACCTGTACCTCTACCCGCTCACCTTCGGATCGGGCAAGCGGCTCTTCGCCGACGGCCGGGGCGTGCCCGCGGCGTTCCGGCTCGCGGAGCCGCCGCGGGCGTTCCCCAAGGGGGCGATCGCACTGTTCTACGAGCGCGCGGGCGCACCCGTCACGGGCATCGACATCAGCGAGGGATAGGGCCGCTGCGCGAGGCCGCTGCCGCCCGCGGCAACCGATCGCCGATCGTCATCCCTCGAGGGCCGGGTACTCCTCGATCGTCCACTCCTCGCGCCAGTCGATGTACGGGCGGTCGCCGTCGAACCGGATCGGCAGCCACACGTAGTCGGCGAGCGACGTGTCGGGTTCGCCGAGGTCGATGGCACCCCACTCGCGGGGGCCTTCGAGGTCGACCCGGAACACCTCCTCGAACAGGGCCTGGATGTCGGGCAGGTCGTCGGGCGGCGAGACCACCCATCGGTCGGCGATCGCGATGTAGAGGTCGCGCCGCTGCGGGTGCGTGAAGATCGACGAGATCTGCGACCGGAACGACGTGCGCGAGTCGTCGCCGGGGTGGGCGTCGCCGAGCACGGTCCAGGGCCCGTGGTACGAGTCGGCCGTCGCGAACTCCGAGGGGTTCGGGAAGTAGCCCGTCGTTCCGGAGGTCGCGAGGAAGTGGCGGCCCTTCCGGCGGAAGTACGCCGGGGCCTCCCGCACGAACGGCGGCTGGAGCCGCGGGAAGTGCGTGGAGTAGTAGCCCGTGACATCCGTGTACTCGTCGTTCAGGTCCGCGACGATGAGCTCGCTGTGCACGCGCTCGAAGATGTAGTACGCCTTGCCGTCCGACGGCTCCACCACGAGGTCGAAGTCGCCCGCGTTCATGCCGAGCGGCTTGATGCCGCGGGTCACGAGCTCGTACGGGCCGAGGATGTCGTCGGCCGTGAAGACGCTCGAGCGCTGCTCGCCGTTGCGATGCATGACCTTCACCCAGCACACGAACTTGCCCGTCGCGGCGTTGTGGATGATGTGGGGCCGGTCGGCGAGTTGGGCGGGATGCAGCGGGTGCGCCTCGTCGTCGAGCACCGGCGGCAGGATGGTGCCGAGGTCCTGCCAGTTGTAGAGGTCCTTCGAGGAGTAGCACCGCACGCCCCAGTGCCAGATGCCGTTGCCCGGAGCGGTGCGCTCCTTGTTCTCGCCGTACCAGTAGAACGTGTCGCCCACGGTGATGACGGATCCGCCGTGGGCCTGGATCCGGTTGCCGTCGGTGTCGAGCCACGGCTGCCCGGGTCTGATCGAATGCTGCACTGCGGTCCCTTCGGAGAGGTCGAGTCGGTCGTGCGGTGGTCAGGCGACGCTGACGGCGGGGTCGGCGGCGTCGGTGGCGTCGGGCGCGTCGACCGCGATCGGACCGGCCCCGGCTTCCGCCTGCTCGTCTTCGTGGGGGCCGCCGCGCCAGCGCTTGGGCGGCCTCGCCGGGTCGGATCCGGCGTCGCGCACGGTGCACGTGAACGAGTGCCGTCCTGCCGGCACGTCGTCGACGGTCGAGCCGTCGGGCAGCTCGATCGACGCGGTGGCTCCTACGGGCACGACCACGTTCAGCGTGAACCGCGTGCCCTCGCGCCGCCAGGACGACGACGCGAGCCCGAGCGGGCCGTCGTGGCTCGCCGACGCGTGCGTGAGTCCGCCGCCGGGTCGCGGGGCGATCCGGAGGGCGGTGCCGCCCGGTGCCGCGGTGTCGAGCCCCGCGACGACGCGGTGCATGAAGCCGGCGATCGCCCCGAGGGCGTAGTGGTTGAACGACGTCATGTCGCCGGGGTTCACCGTGCCGTCGGGGAGCATGCTGTCCCACCGCTCCCAGATCGTCGTCGCGCCCATGCCCACCTGGTAGAGCCATGACGGCATCTCGTCCTGCAGCAGCAGGTGGTACGCCGCGTCGATGCCGCCGACCCGGGCGAGGGCGTCGCAGATGATCGGCGTGCCGACGAAGCCCGTGCTGATGCGGAAGTCGTTCTCGGCGACGAGCTCGATGAGCCGTTCGCCGGCGCGCCGCTCCTGTTCGGGCGTGGCGAAGAGGTCGAAGACGATGGCGAGCGCGACCGAGGTCGGGGTGTCGCTCACGACGCGTCCGCTCGGCGAGAGGTACTCCGAGCGGAACGCGGCGAGCGCGCGCTCCGCGATGCCGCGGTACCGCTCCTCGTCGCCCGAGCGGCCGAGCAGCGCCGCGGTCTCGGCCATGATCCGGGCCGTGCGCACGTGGTAGGCCGTGGCGACCAGGTGCTTGTCGGTGTGCGACTGCCCCGGGTTGTCGGGCGGCGCCGCGGGATCGAGCCAGTCACCGAGCTGGAAGCCCGTGTTCCAGAGGCCCGTGCCGCCGGCGAGGCCGTCGACGAGGTCCACCCACGCCGTCATGCTCTCGTATTGCGCCTCGAGCACCCGGGTGTCGCCGTCGTGCTGGTACAGCTCCCACGGCACGATGACCGCGGCATCCCCCCACGCGGCGGTCGGAAAGTTCGGGAAGCCGCACTCGAGCCAGGGCACGAAGTTCGGCACGTGGCCCTGTTCCGCCTGCTCGGCCGCGAGGTCGCGCAGCCAGCCGGTGAGCGTGCCGTGCGCCGCGTACAGCCGCAGGGCGGTGGGCGCGAAGACCTGGATGTCGCCGGTCCAGCCCAGCCGTTCGTCGCGCTGCGGGCAGTCGGTCGGCAGGTCGACGAAGTTGTCGCGCATGCTCCATACGACGTTCTCGTGGAGCCGGTTCAGGCCCGCGTGCGAGCTCTCGAACCAGCCCGTTCGCGGCATGTCGGTGTGCACGACGAGGGCTTCGACGTCGACCGAGGCGAGGTCGCCCGGCCAGTGCTCGAGCTCGGCGTAGCGGAACCCGTGGATCGTGAAGCGGGGCGTCCACGTCTCGAGGCCCGAGCCCGCGCAGACGTACGCGTCGATGGAGACGGCGGCGCGCAGCGGCCGCACCCCGAGCGCGCCGTTCTCGAGCACCTCGGCGTGGTGCAGGCGCACCTCGTGGCCCGCGGGCCCGCGCACGTTGATGCGGAGCCTGCCCGAGATGTTCTGGCCGAAGTCCAGGCGGATCCGCCCGCCTGCGATCACCTCGACGGTGACGGGCCGCAGGGTCTCGATCACCCGCACCGGCGGACCGGTCGGCGCCTCGAGGCGGGCCGGGAAGTCCGCCAACGGCAGCACGGTCGGTGACGACCACCCTCTGTCGTCGAACCCCGGCGTGCTCCAACCTGCCGGCAGCAGTCGGGCGTCGTACCGCTCGCCCTCGTACAGTCCGACCTCGGTGATGGGCGACGGATGCCACGACCAGGCGTCCTCGAGCGGCACCCGCACGATCGAGCCGTCGTCGAGGGTCAGCTCGAGCTGCAGGAGCAGCGCGACATCCGTGCCGTAGACGTCCCAGAGCCCGCCGTCGAAGCCGATGCGGCCCCGGTACCAGCCGTCGGCGAGCCAGGCGCCGACGGCGTTGCGGCCCTCGACGATCGCCTCCGTCACGTCGGAGGTCTGCGTGCGGAGCCGATGCCGGTAGCTGGTCCAGCCGGGCGACAGCACGTCATCGGACACGGGGCGGCCGTTCACCTCGAGCTCCGAGACCCCGTGCGCGCTCGAGTAGATGCGGGCCCGGAGGATGCGGCCGGGCGCGATGCCGAGCTCGGCCGTGTCCCACGTCGCGCGCAGCAGGTAGCCCGGCCGCAACGTTCCCGCGGGAGCCGCCGGCGACGGCGAGATGAACGGCACGCTCCAGTCGTCGCGATCGAGCAGCCCGGCCTCGACCCGGAGCGGGGTGCTCCACCCGCCGGCGTCCTCGGCGGCGCGCACGCGGAGCTGGCCGCCCTCGCGCGAGCGCAGCCCGTCGAACGGCCAGTCCACGAGCCGGGTGCGCTCGGCCGGGAGGCGAACGGCGTGCACCACGCCGTCGTCGCGGCGGAACTCGACCTCCCAGGCGTCGGGCACCGCCGAGGCGATCCACGACAGCCGCGGCCGCGGCTCGCCGATGCCGAGTCCGTCGACTGCGTGGCGGTTCTCGAGCCAGACCGATTCGATCCGGACCTCCTCGCGGGTCATCCCTTCACCGATCCCGCCGTCAGGCCCTTCATGACCTGCTGGTTGAGGAACAGGTAGATGACGAGCGTGCCGAACACGCTCACCGCGATGGCCGCGAACGTCGGGCCGTACTGCACCGCGCCGTACTGCCCGGTGAAGTTCAGCAGGCCCACCTGGATGGTGCGCAGCGCGTCGCTGTTCGTGAACGTCAGGGCGATCAGCAGGTCGTTCCAGAAGAAGAAGAACTGCACGAGGCCGACCGTGAAGACGGCGTTCTTGACCAGTGGGAGCCCAACGGCCCAGAACGAGCGCAGGATGCCCGCGCCGTCGAGCGTCGAGGCCTCGAAGATCTCACGCGGCACCGACCGGAAGAACGTCGCCATCATGAACACCGTGAGCGGGAGGCCGGTCGCGATGTAGGTCAGGATCATCGGCCAGTACGTGCCCGTGAGGCCGGTGCGGAAGTAGATCGTGAACAGCGGCAGCAGGATCATCTGCGTGGGCACCATGATGCCGGCGAGGAAGAGCAGCAGCACCGTGCCGCGGCCCTTCCACACCATGACCTCGAGGGCGAAGCCCGCGGCGACGCCGACGATGAGCACGATCGCGAGCGACGGGAACACCACGATGATGCTGTTCAGGATGTACTGCCCGAAGCCGTTCTCGAACACCGAGACGTAGTTCTCGAACGACCAGTTCTGCGGCAGCGACCAGAAGGGCTCGTTGAGGAACTCGCCCTGGGTCTTGAACGATCCGAGGAACATCCACACCATCGGGTAGATCATGATGACGAGCAGGATGGCGAGCAGGATGCGCACCGGGAGCCGAGCGAAGAAGCGGCGCGGGCCGCCCGCGCGACGTTGCGGAACGCGTTCGGGAGCGAGCCCGCGGGGGTTGACGCTGGTGACGGCGGTGGTCTGGACGGTCATCGGTCTCAGTCCTTCGTGAGGTCGCGGCGCGTGGACCGGAAGATGAACACGGTGAACAGCAGGCAGAGGATCGTGAGCATGAGCGCGATCGTGCTGCCGTAGCCGTACTGGCCATAGGTGAACGACGTCTGGAACATGTAGAGCGTGAGGGGCGTCGTGGCGTTGCCGGGCCCGCCGTTGGTCAGGGCGACGACGCTGTCGAAGACCTTGAGCGTGCCGTTGATGCTGAAGATGAGCGACGACAGCAGCACGGGAAGCGAGAGCGGCAGCACGATCGTGCGGACGAGCTTCCAGCCCCCGGCGCCGTCGAGCCGTGCCGACTCGAGCATCTCCTCGGGGATGTCGAGGACTCCGGCGTAGAGGAGCACCCCGTAGAAGCCCATGGACTGCCACAGGCCCATGAGGATCAGGACCCAGAACGAGGCGTCGGGCGTTCCGAACCAGTCGACGGATTCGATGCCGAGGAGGTTCAGGAACGAGTTCACCGGCCCGACCGTCGGTGCCGCCTCGAACAGGCGGGTGAAGAGCAGTGCGATGGCGACCGTCGGCAGGACGATCGGGAAGAAGATGATCGTGCGGATCGTCGACGACGCCTTCTTCAGGTAGAAGACGTAGAGGAGCGAGAGGCCGTAGCCGGCCGCGACCTGCAGCACGGTCATCACGAACGCGAAGCGGATGGTGAACCACACCGCGCTCCACGCGGCCGGATCGTTGAAGAACTTGACGAAGTTGTCGAGGCCGTTGAAGGTGAACCCGACGATGGGGTTGCCGTCCATGACCGTGTAGCCGAGCGACCAGATGATCGGCACGAGCATGATGAGCGAATAGAGCAGGAGGGCCGGTCCGAGGAGGATCAGGACGGCGCGCTTGTCGCCGAGGACTCGTTCCATGGTTCACGCAATCTGTCGGCTGCCGGAGCAGCGGGGGTGGAGCACGGGGGCGCGGCGCGATCACCGCGCCCCCGCATCAGGATCCGACGGGGGTCAGCCCTCGTCGTTGGCGTCCTGGACCAGCTTCATGAAGTCGGCGCCGCTGAGGCTGCCGCTGGCGAGCCCGCCGCCGTTGGTCTGGCTGACGCTCGTGGCCTTCGAGTTGAAGAGCGCCTCGAACCACAGGATGCTCGACGGCGCGTCGGCGATGACCTGCTGCACGGTCTGGGTCGTCTCGGGCAGGTCGGCGGGCGGGTTGTCGATCGTGAAGCCCGATACCACGCCGCTGTCGTTGAGGACGGTGTCGCCGTAGTTCGAGACGATGCACTCGAGCCACGCCTTCTGGTTCTCGCCGAAGCCCTTCTTGGCGAACATGACGGGCACGCCGACGTTGGCGGGGACCTGGTCGATCGAGCCCTTGCCGCCCTCGACCTCGGGGAACGGCGCGTAGCCGATGTTGTCGAGGCCGATGGTGTTCTGCGTCTCGTCGTTGAAGTTCGCGAGCGCCCAGCTGCCCATGTAGAAGAACGCGGCCTGGCCGGTGAGGAACTGGTTCATGGCCGCGTTGTAGTCGATCGAGCCGACCGCGTCGCCGAAGTAGCCGGCCTTGCCCAGCTCGGCCACGGCGTCGGCCGCCTTCACGTACTCGTCGTCGGTGAGCTTGGCGTCGCCGTCGGCGACGGCCTTGAGCGCGTCGGGTCCGAGGTCGCGGGCGATGTAGTTGCCGACGAGCCGGGTGATGGGCCAGCCGTCCTTGCCGTCGGCGGCGAAGGGCTGCACGCCCGCCGCGTCGAGCGTCGCGGCGGCGGCGACGAGGTCGTCCCAGGTGGCCGGGGCCTCGATGCCGTTGTCGGAGAGGAGCTGCTTGTTGTACCAGAAGCCCTCGATGTTGAACTCCGTCGGCAGCGAGTACATGTCGTCCTCGCCGTACAGCGCCTCGATGGTGGATGCCGCGGCGGGGAGGATCTTGTCGGTGAGGCCGAGGTCGTCGAGCTCGTCGGAGAGGTTCAGCACCTGGTCGGCGTCGATGAACTGCTTCATGAGCGAGGGGGTGCCGGCGGCCATCGACATGTTCGAGAGGGCGTCCTGGCCGGCCAGGAGCTGGAGCTTCTGGTCGAACTGGGCGCCGGCCGACTTGTCGGCCGTCAGGGGTGCGGCCTTCTCCTCGGCGGCGCACTGGTCTTCGGACAGGGTCGTCAGCGTGTCGATGATCGTCGTGTTCTCGGTCTGGCCGAAGTACGTGAACTTGCCGCTGTCGGATGAGCCGCCCGAGGCCGGGCCGCATCCGGTGAGCACGAGGGCACCTGCCCCCACGACGGCCGCGAGCGGAGCCAGGCGCCGGAGGCGCCGAGATGCTGTGGTCACTATTCCTCCTTGAATGTGGGCGCTTTTGAAGCGCTTCACTTGGAAGATACCGCTAGACTCGCGAATTGTCATCCTCGATCGGTAACGAATTTGAAACGCTTCATCCGAAATCCGGTTGCCGCCGGGGGTTCGTGCGACGATAGCGACGACCGACGGCCGAGCACGTAGGGCCGCGCACACGGAGGTGCACCATTCCCGCTGAACGACGTCGTGGGCTGAACTCGCAGCCCAGCATGAGCGATGTCGCCCGCCACGCGGGCGTGGCGCTCGGCACGGTCTCGAACACCCTGAACAACCCCGACAAGGTCGCCGAGCCGACGCGGCGACGCGTGCTCGCCTCCATCGCCGAGCTGGGGTTCGTGCGCAACGATGCGGCCCGGTCACTCGCGGCCGGAAGCAGCTCGACCGTCGGATTCGTGCTCGCCGACCTCGACAACTCGTTCTTCGTCGACATCGCCCGTGGTGCGGAGTCGATCCTGCGACAGCACGACATGAGCCTGCTCATCGCCAACACCGACGTCGACCCCGCGAGGGAGCAGCGCAACCTCACGCTCTTCGAGGAGGCCCGGGTGGCCGGCATCCTCATCGCCCCGACGCCGTGGATGCCCTCCCGGCTCCCCGCGGTGCGGAGCACTCCCCTCGTCTACGTCAACGCGCCGCCGACGGATGCCTCGCACTCGGGCGTGGTCGTCGACGAGCGTCGCGGCGGCGAGCTCGCGGCACGGCACCTCATGGAGCTCGGCCGCACGCGGTTGCTGTTCGTGGGCGGCCCGTTCCTGCTCGACGCCGTCTCGGAACGGCGCGCGGGTGCCCGCCAGGCCGTGGAAGCGGCATCCGGTGTCACGCTCGACACGCTCGAGACGCGAGGCCTCAACATCCCGCACGGACGCCAGGCCGCCCGCGAGATCCTCGAGCAGGGCGCCGGCCGCTACGACGGCATCGTCGCCGCCTCCGACCTGCTGGCCATCGGCTGCATCCAGGTGCTCGACGGGCAGCAGGGGTTCGAGGTGCCCGCCGACCTGGCCATCACCGGGTACGACGACAACCACTTCGCATCCGAGAGCGCCATCCCGGTCAGCACCATCGCGCAACCCGGCGAGGAGATGGGCCGGGTGGCGGCCCAGCTGCTCATCAACCGCATCACCGAGCCCGAGACCGCGATCCCGCGCACCGTGACCCTCGAGCCGCACCTCATCGCGCGCCGCTCCACGCTCGGCGAGGCGTGGCGCCGCGACTGACCGCGGGTCAGGGGCGTGGCGCCGCGACTGACCGGGGTCAGATCTCGGTGTGGCCCAGCTCGGGCGCGGCGAGCAGGCGGATGGCCGGGTCGGCCATCGCCTCGAACTCGAGCACCACGACGTCGTTGCGACCGACCCGGGTGACGGGCGACGGCACGATGAGCGTGCGCTGGGGGCCGCGGCGCCAGTAGCGTCCGAGCAGGAAGCCGTTCACCCAGACGAGGCCCTTGCCCCAGTCGAGCGTGTCGAGATAGAGGTCGGCCGGCGCGTCGAGCTCGAACGACCCGCTCGCGAAGTGCGGGCCGGCCGCGGCAGCCGCTCGCCCGTCGGCGCCGGGCTTCGCGCGGAGCCCGATCGCCAGCGCGGGGACGCGGTCGAGGTCGAGCGGACGTGCCGCCCACCCCGTGAGCTCGACGCCGTCGAGGAGCACGCCGCCGATGAGGCCCTTGTGCTCGCCGATGCGGGTGCCGTAGTCGACGCGGCCCTGGTCCTCGACGACGATCGCGAGCTCGCCGCGCGCGTCGGGCAGCACCACCGCGCGCTCGTGCGCGTCGCGGGCGAGCACGCCGATCGGCACGCCGTCGACAAGCACCCACGCGCGGTCGCGCACCTCCTCGCCGATCGTGAGGGTCCCGCGGCCTCCGCGGTCGAGCCGGGTCGTGAACACGGCGACGCCGCGGTCGTGCCCCAGCTCGTCGAAGGTCGGCAGCCGGTCGTGCTCGGACGCGTCGCCCAGGTCACCGGCGGCCGCGACGGCCAGGAGCGCCGGTCCGACCGCGAGCGGCGCGACGAGCGCGGGCGCGTCGGGTCGCGCGCCGGGCACCTCGTCGGGCACGGGCGCGTACTTCGCGATGACCTCGCGGAAGGCCCAGAACTTCTCGGTCGGGTATCCACTCTCGTCGAGCGGGGCGTCGTAGTCGTAGCTCGTCGTGATCGGCGCGTAGCGTCCCTTGTCGTTCGCGCCGTTCGTCAGCCCGAAGTTCGTGCCGCCGTGGAACATGTAGACGTTCACGGACCCGCCGGCCGCCAGCAGCGCGTCGAGCTCGGCAGCGGATGCCGCGGCATCCGTCACGTGGTGGTGCGAGCCCCAGTCGTCGAACCAGCCGCACCAGAACTCCATGCACATGAGCGGGCCCGTGGGCTGGAACTCGCGGAGCGTCTCGAGGCGCTCGGGCACGCGGGAGCCGAATGAGCCCGTGAGATGCAGGCCGGGCAGGCTGCCGTCGGCGAGCATCTGCGGGGTGGGCTGGTCGATCGTGGTGAGGGGCACAGTGATGCCGGCGTCGCGGGTGACCCGCACGAGCTCGGCGAGGTAGGCCTTGTCGTCGCCGTACGCGCCGTACTCGTTCTCGATCTGCACGAGGATGACCGGCCCGCCCGCGTCGACCTGCCTCGGCGCCACGACCTCGTAGACGCGCCGGAGGTACTCGGTGACCGCCGCGAGGTAGTGCGGCTCGGAGCGACGCACGCCCACCTCGGGGTCGCGGAACAGCCACGCCGGGAGGCCGCCGTTGTCCCACTCGGCGCAGATGTAGGGCCCGGGCCGCACGATCGCGTGCATGCCCTCGGCCGCCACGAGGTCGAGGAACCGGCCGAGGTCGAGGCCGTCGTCGGCCCGCCACTCACCGCGGTGCGCCTCGTGCGCGTTCCACGCGACGTAGGTCTCGATGGCGTTCAGGCCCATGAGGCGGGCCTTGCGGATGCGGTCCGCCCAGAGGTCGGGGTGCACGCGGAAGTAGTGCAACGCGCCCGCGAGGATGCGGTGCGGCTGCCCGTCGAGCTCGAAGTCGGTCGGCCCGATGGCGAAGCGGGAGTGGGCGGTCACAGGCATCCGTTCTGGTGATCGTGGACGGTGGAAGGGCGGCGCTCGAGGCACACGGCGGTCGGAAGAGTGGGAAGCGGCGGGGCCGGCCGGGAGTGCCCGACCGGCCCCGCGGTGTCGCGACGGCTACTCGCCGACCGTGAAGCCCTGCTCGTTGCCGTAGTCGACGAGCTGGGACTGCCAGTCGGCGAGGCCCTCGTTGAGGTCGGTCTTGTTCGCGTAGGACTGGCCGACGGTGTCGCCGAAGATGCTGTTCGCGTACACCTGGTAGGGCAGGTACGACCAGCCGGGCGCCACGTCCTTCGAGGCCTGCGTGAGCACCTCGTTGATCTTCTGGCCGCCGAAGTACTCGGACTCCTGGTTCACGAACTCGGGGTCGTCGAGGTTCGCCGTGGTCGACGGGAAGCCGCCGCTCTCGAGGAACACGTCGATGGACGCCGGGTCGCTGTTCAGCCAGCGGAGGAACGCCGCGGCGAGCGCCGGGTTCTTCGACTGCTTCACGACCGACTGGCCGCCGCCGCCGTTCTCCGAGGTCACCGGGGTGCCGTCGTAGGTCGGCATCGGCGCGACGCGCCAGTCGCCCGAGGCATCCGCGACGCTCGACTCGAGCACGCCGGGCATCCACGCGCCGATGGGCAGCGTGGCGATCGAGCCGTCGGCGAGGCCCTTGAACCACTCGTCGCTCCACCCGGGGGTCGTGGCGACGAGGTCCTCCTGGATGAGCTGGTTCCAGACGCCCGTCCACTGCTCGGTGCCTTCGTCCTGGAAGTTCACGGTCACGTCGGTGCCGTCGATGGCGAACGGACGGCCGCCGGCCTGCCAGATCATGCTCGTCGCGAAGCCCGCGTCGCCGGTGTCGGACGTGATGTACTTCGTCGGGTCGGCGGTGTGCAGCTGGCGCGCGGCGTCGACGTACTCGTCCCAGGTGGTCGGCACGGCGATGCCGTACTGGTCGAAGACCGACTTGTTGTAGAAGAGCGCCATGGGGCCCGAGTCCTGCGGCAGGCCGACGAGCTTGCCGTCGACGTTCACGCTGCCCCAGGTCGACGCGCTGTACTGGTCCTCGAGCTCGTCGAGGCCGTACTCGCTGAGGTCGACGAGCGAGTCGGCGAGGGCGAACTGCGGCATGGCGTAGTACTCGATCTGCACGACGTCGGGCGCGCCCGAGCCCGCCTTGATCGCGTTCTGCAGCTTCGTGTACTCCTCGGTGTTGGTGCCGGCGTTCACGAGCTCGACGTCGACGTTGGGGTACGCCTCCTCGAACGCGGCCACCTGCGCCTCGGCGCTCGGGGTCCAGCTCCAGTAGGTGAGCTTGCCGCCGGCCTCGAGCGCGGCGTCGAGGTCGTCGGCGCTGCCGGAGCCCGAGGTGGTGTCGGCTCCGGTCGAGCACGCGGCGAGCGCGGCGACCGCGAGGGCGGCGGTCGCGGCGACCGCCAGGGTCCGCCGGAAGGCGGTGCGGGCGATGGTCATGTGATGTTTCCCTTCACTTCGTTGTGCCATCTGTGATCCGGGGCAGGACGCTCCGGGTGAGCGGTGGGGTGCGCAATGGACAGGCAGTGCCGCTCGGTCACTGCTTGACGCTGCCGGCGCTGAGCCCCGACTGCCAGAACCGCTGCAGGCCGAGGAACGCGATGACGATGGGGAGGATGGTGAGGAGCGAGCCCGTGATGACGAGGTTGTAGATGGGCTGCGCGGCCACGCCGGTGGCCTGGGCGTTCCACTGGTTCAGGCCGACCGTGAGCGGATACCAGGTGGGGTCGCTCAGCATGATCAGCGGCAGGAAGTAGTTGTTCCAGGTGGCCACCACGGTGAACAGCAGCACGGTGACGATGCCGGGCGCGAGGAGGCGTCCCGAGATCGTGAAGAACGTGCGGAACTCCCCCGCGCCGTCCATGCGCGCCGCCTCGAGGATCTCGGTCGGCACGGAGTCGACCGCGTAGACCCAGATCAGGTAGAGGCCGAACGGGCTGATCAGCGAGGGGATGATGATCGCCCACGGCGTGTTCGTGAGGCCGAGCTGGCTGAACATGAGAAACGTCGGCACCGCGAGCGCCGTGCCGGGCACCGCGATGGCGCCGAGCACGACGGCGAAGATCGCCCGCCGGCCCCGGAACCGGAACTTCGCGAGCCCATACCCCGCGAGCGTGGCGAGGAGGGTCGCGCCGCCGGCGCCGACCACCACGTAGAGCAGCGTGTTGCCGAACCAACGCAGGAAGATCCCGTCGCGGTAGGTCAGCGTCTCCCAGATGTTCTGGAACAGCACGAAGTCGTCGTCGAACCAGAGCCCGAAGCTCGAGAAGAGCCCGCTCTGCGTCTTCGTGGCGTTGATCACGAGCCACGCGAGCGGCACGAGGCTGTAGAGCACGAAGATGCCCATGAGCAGCGTGAACGCCACCGACTTGCGGGGACGCAGCGGCGAGTTGCGGCGGCGCGGGCCTCGAGTGCCACGGCGGGCGGATGCCGCATCCGCTCGCTTGTGGTCTGCGGCTCGCACCTCGGGGGCGATGGTGGCGCTCATCGTTCTTCCTTCCGGGAGCCGCGGAGCTGCACGACGTAGGCGATCACCGCGGTGATCACGCCCATGACGATGGCGACCGTGGCCGAGGCGTTGTACTGCTGGCCGGCGAACGACAGGTTGTAGGCGTACATGTTCGGCGTGAAGTACGTGGTGATGATGTTGGGGGCGAGGGTGCGCAGGATGTTCGGCTCGTTGAAGAGCTGGAAGCTGCCGATGATCGAGAAGATCGTCGCGATGACGATCGCGCCGCGCAGGGCGGGCAGCTTGATGCCGGTGATGACGCGCATCGGCCCGGCGCCGTCGAGCTCGGCCGCCTCGTAGAGGTCGGTGGGGATGACGCGGAGCGCCGAGTAGAAGATCAGCATGTTGTAGCCGACGAACTCCCAGGTCACGATGTTGCCGATCGAGACGAGGATCCAGTTGCGGGCGAACGGCGTGATGACCTCGTTGCCGAGCCAGTCGTTGATGTTCGCGGCCAGGCCGAAGTTGTCGCCGTAGATGAAGCCCCACATGAGCACCGCGACGACCGCGGGCACGGCGTAGGGCAGGAAGATCACGATGCGGAAGAAGCCCGAGGCGTGCAGGCGTGCGCTGTCGATGGCGAGCGCCGCGACGAGCGCGAGGCCGAGCATGATCGGCACCTGGATGAGCAGGAAGAGGGTGACGCGGCCGAAGCCCTCCCAGAACTGGGGGTCGGCGAAGAGCTCGAGGTAGTTCTCGGCGCCCACGAACGCGTTGCCGCCGATGAGCTGCTCGCGGAAGAGGCTGAGGTAGACCGAGTAGGCGACCGGTGCGATGAACACCAGCAGGAACACCACGAGGAAGGGCGCCACGAAGGCGAGGCCCTTCCACTCGCTGCGCCCACGGACTCGGATGCGGCGGGGCGGCGGCGCGGTGACCACCGCGGCCGGCGCGGGAGGGGACGTCGTTGTCATTCGGATTTCCAATCGCTCGCATGTTCACGTCAACATGCAGTGCGGTTACCGTAGCATGTTGACGTGAACATGCGCCAGTCTGTGCAAGTCTGTGCGTGACGCACGAAGTGTTCGAGGGAGCCGGCGATGACCACCACCACCCAGGGCGAGGCGCTGCCGCTCCGCCGGCGCGGGCCGTCGATGGCGGATGTCGCGCGTGAGGCGAACGTCTCGGGGCAGACCGTGTCGCGCGTCTCCAACGGGCGCAGCAACGTCGACGCCGACACCCGTGAGCGCGTGCTGACGGCGATGCGCAAGCTCGGCTACCGGCCCAACAGCGCCGCGCGGGCGCTTCGCAGCGGCCGGTTCCACTCGATCGGCGTCATCATGTTCACGCTCTCGAGCTTCGGCAACATGCGCACCCTCGACGCGATCGCGGTCGCCGCGGCCGACGCCGGCTACTCGATCACGCTCATCCCCGTGCCGCACCCGACGCAGGGCGAGGTCGCGGGTGCGTTCGACCGCCTCAGCGAGGAGGCCGTCGACGGGGTCATCATCATCGTCGAGGCGCACCTGCTCGACGAGAACGACGTCGAGCTCCCCGCGGGCCTCCCCGTGGTCGTCGTCGACTCCACCGCCGGCGACCGCTACCCGATGGTCGACACCGACCAGGCGCACGGCGCCCGCCTCGCCACCGAGCACCTGCTCGGCCTCGGCCACCGCACCGTGTGGCACGTCGCCGGGCCCGAGCGCTCCTACTCGGCGACGCATCGCCGCGAGGCGTGGGAGCAGACCCTGCGCGCCCATGGCGCCGAGGTGCCCGCCGCGCTCGTCGGCGACTGGTCGAGCGAGTCGGGCCACGCGATCGGCCTCGAGCTCGCGAAGGACCCCGAGGTCACGGCGATCTTCACCGCCAACGACCAGATGGCCCTCGGCGTGCTCCGCGCCATGCACGAGTCAGGACGGGCGGTGCCCGCAGAGGTCAGCGTCGTCGGGTTCGACGACATGGAGGAGTCGCGCAGCTTCTGGCCGCCGCTCACCACCGTGCGGCAGTTCTTCGGCGAGGTCGGCCGCCGCTCGGTCGAGGCGCTCCTCAGCGAGGTCGAGTCGGGCGAGCGCGAGGGCAGCACGCTCGTGGCGACCGAGCTCATCGTGCGCGAGAGCACGGCGCCCCCGCGCGCCTGAGGCGCGCCGCGCGCTGCACGCGCACCGGGCATCGAGTGGATGCCGAACCCGCACGCCAGTGCGCCGAGGCGCGGGTTCGGCATCCACTCGATCGGGCGCGCGGCACGCGAAGGGCGGCCGCCGCGCGATGCGACGGCCGCCCTCGCGGCATCCGGAATCAGGTCATCGGCAGCTCACCAGCTCACGGCATCACGGCTTGCGCGAGTTGGCGGCCAGGATCCGTTGCGCGTCGCTCACGGTCGTCGCCGCCTCGACGCCGTCGGCCGACACCGTCACTCGCACGCTCAGGAGCTTGCCCGCGTCGCTCGTGACCGGCGTGTACGTGGCATCCGTCGCGCCCTGGATGGGCTCGCCGTTGCGCAGCCACTGCCACGCGATGTCGCCGTCGGCAGGATCGAACGAGCCCATGGCAGCGGCCGGGGTGCCCACGCGCGGCCGGTCGGCGAGCGCGAACCCGTCGATCACCGCGTGCCTGCGGACGGTCACCGAGTACGTGCGAGTCGCGCTGCCGTCGGCCGACGTCACGACGATCGTGGCGACGCCGCCGTTCGCCGTCGAGGCCTGCGTGACCCGCACGGCCGCGGCCGAGTCGACCGCGATCCCGTCGACCGCGGGCAGTCGTCCGCCGTCGACGTCGACCTCGTAGTCGAGGCGCGCCGGGTCGAACCCGTCGATCGTCTCGCCGTCGAGGCGCAGCACCGCGAGGTCGGCCACTGCCGCCGGCGCGGCCACGGACTCGAACACCTTCACCTCCGACACGATGAGGTGCGTGTTCGGGTAGGCGTTCATGACGACCCGCACGCCGGTCGCGGTGACCGGCGCGAACGACGCCACGACCGTCGGCGCGCTGCCGTCGGCCGGGGATGCCACGGGCTTCGCGGTCTCCCAACCGGGTGCGGCGACCCACGTGCCGTCGGTGCCGCGCACCTGCACCTGCATCGTCTGGGCCCAGCTCGTGGTGCCGTCGCGGTAGAACTGCACCGACACCTGCTGCACCTGGTGCGGCGCCGCGTACAGGTACGTCAGCGTCGACTGCGCCGGCTTGTTCGTCGACACCCAGTTCGACCAGCCCTTGTCGCCCTCGACGCCGTTGCGCGTGCGGTCGGCCGGGTAGCCCGACTCGGTCGAGCTCGCCGACGCGGTGGTGCCGGCATCCGGGTTGATGTTGCGCAGCGTCCCCTCGGTGACGAGCACCGCGAGTTGCGCGCTCAGCGAGGCTCCGTCGGCGGATGCCGCGCCGGGCACCCGCACGATCCCGACCTCGTCGAACGCGGCATCCGTGATGCCCGTCCAATCCCAGGTCACGGGCACGTCGAACGCGTTCTCCGACGCCCCGACCCGGGCCGGAACCACGGCGGGGGCGGCGGCCTGCACGCCGGCGAGGGACGAGCCCGCGGCGACCGTGATCGAGACGGGATCGGCGGCCGTGAGCCCGCCCACGTCGACGAGCGCGGTCACGGCGACGGCCTGCCCGAAGACGTCGGTCGCGGTGCCGGGCACCTCGACGCGGCCGGTCTCGGCCCACGCGCCCTCGTCGGGGAGCTGCCACGTGACGGCGACGGGCACGCCCGCGCCCCAGGCGTAGCGCGGCACGATCGTCTCGGGCAGCACGGGCGCGACGCCCGCCTGGGTGCGCGCGGCGACCGTCTGCCCATCGAGCGGGGCGAGGTCGCGCGGATCCCACGACTGGTTCGCGCCGCCGTTCGACCCGTAGACGCCCACGGTCGCGCCGCTCGTCGTCGATTGGCCGTTGACGTCGAGCGAGAGGCCGAGCGCCTCGTTCACGAGCGTGTACGCGCGCCCGTCGGTGGTGTTCACGATCCAGCGCGTGGCGGCCGTGGCGACCGCGGTCTCGAGCGAGGCTGTCCGCAGGTCGGTGCCCGAGCTCGTCGCGCCGAGCACGCGACCGTCGGATGCCTCGAGCACCACGCGTCGCGTCGCCTCGCGGTCGCCCGCCGGCACCTCGTGCACGGTCCACGCCTGCGGCGCTGCCGCCGCGGCATCCGTCGCCAGGTTGCGGATCGTGGTGGCCGCGCCCGTCGCGCCGGCCGTGAGCGCCTTGCCGCTCTGGGTGCCGACGAACTGGTAGCGGTGGCCGTCACGGAGCGCTGGGGCGTCCGCCGCGACCCCCGAGACGCCGTCGATCACGAACGTGGTGACCGACTTCGCGGGCACCGTGAGCGTCGCGGTCTTCGCGGCGCGATCGATCGCGACCGGCGCACCCTCGACGAGCGCGTTGGCCGTCGGGGCATCCGCCGACGCGGCCTGCGTGGTGACCACGGGCGTGACCGTGGCGCCCTCGGCGATCTCGCCGAAGTTCGACAGGTCGAGCGTGACGACGCGCTCGGATGCCGCGGTGTTCGTGTGCACGATGGTCGCCCCAGTGCCGTCGCCACGCACGGCCGCCGTGCTCGACGCGTCGTCGACCGCCACGAGGTGGTCGCCCTCGTGGAGGTACTTGGTGAAGTTGCGGATCGTGTTGAACTTCGAGTTCACCTGCACGCCGCACTCAGGTGCCTTCGGGGAGTCGCCGCCCGCGTCGGCGACCCGGCGCGCGGACTTCCACACGGTGCCGCCCGCCTCCTGGTAGGGCGTGCAGTCCAGGTCGATGAAGATCGAGCCCCAGTTGAGGTTCTCGCCCTGCGGCTCCATGTTGTAGAGGTCCTCGACGGGCTGCCAGAGCACCCACGCGTTCGGCTCGAGTTCGCGGAGGTCGTCGTGGATGCGGCCGGCGATGCCGAGGCCGTTCTCGATGTTCACGGGGTTGAAGCCGCTGACCCAGTTGCCCTCGATCTCGCTCATCCAGAGGTCGGTGTCGGCCTGCTTGGCGAGGTCGCGCACGACGAGCCGGCCCGAGGTGCCGTAGGTGTGCACGTTCATGCGGTCGACCTTGGCGCGCGTCGCGGCCGGGTAGCCGGCCCAGTTCGTCGCGAAGATGCCGGGATTGGTCTCGTCCATCGCGGCGAGGCCGGCGTCGGTGGTCGTGGCGGGGTCGTCGAGCTCGGCGCGCACGTCGTCGATGAGCGAGACCTGACGGGCGGGCCCCATGTGCATGCCCTCCTGGCGGCCGCCGACCGGCTTGCCGTTGCTGAGGGTCGTGCCCCAGTAGTTCGTGTTCGGCTCGTTGAAGGGGTCGATCGTGTCGACGTGGATGCCGTACTCGTCCTCGAGGTGCTCGGTGACGTTCACGAGATACGTGGCGAACTGCGCCTCGGCCGCGGGCTTCAGCTGCTCGGACGTCGCATTGAAGCCGCCCGAGACGTAGCCGCTCTCGGTCATGAAGTACGGCGCCGAGTTGGCGAACGTCTCCCAGTGGGTGATCTGGTCGTATTCGGCGAGGCGCTCGACCCACCAGCGCTGGGTCGCGTCGGCCGACCAGTCGTACGATGCGGCGTCGTCGGCGTCCCACTTGGCGAGCAGCGCGTTGCGGTCGGCGAACCTCGTGGTGGTGCCGTCGTAGGCGCCCGCTGAGCCGTCGGGGTCGGCGGCCCACCAGCCGTCGACCGCGCCGCCCGGGCGCAGGTAGTCCTGCACGTCGGACGCGTTGCCGCCGCCGATGTTGTAGCGCGCGATGTTGAGGTCGAGGCCGTCCTCGCCGAACACGGCCTGGTAGAGCTGCTCCCGCAGCTCGGCCGGGTAGCCGCCGGTCGCGTTCGCGAACCAGACCAGGCTCGTGCCCCACCCCTGGAACGACTCGCCCTGGTAGGCGGGGTTCGGGGTGATGGTGATGCCGTCCGCCGGGGCCGCCGCCGCGGGCGTCGCGGCCCCGATCGGCACCGCCAGGAGGGCGCCGCCGAGCAGCGCTCCACCCGTGATCATCGCGGCGAGCCGCTTGGCCCGCGTGTGCCGTGCCGCGGCCGGATCCGGCCGCCTCCCGTGCATCGTCATTGACGTCGTCCTCTTTCGCCGTTGAGAGATCGTGTGGGTCAGCAAGCGTGTTGACGTCAACACGCTCGAGGGCGACGATACATGTTGACGTCAACATTGGGAAGAGGTGGATGTCGAGATCGGCGAGTGGATGCCGAACCCGCGCTTTGCGACGCAGAGGTGCGGGTTCGGCATCGACTCGACCGCGGGCGGCCGCCGGCATGAACGGGCGGGCTCCGCGGCGCACCAGCGACCGCGGCCGGGAGCGCGAGGCGGGCGTGGCCCTCAGGAGTCCAGCGGATGCCGCGCCGGAGCCACGGCGGCGAGCCAGGCGTCGAACGTCTGCACCCCGAGGTCCGAGCCGGGGCGCGCCAGCAGCGTGCCGTCACGCAGGGCCCGCCCGTACGCGCCGGGGAGCGGCACCTCCACGACCCGGCCCCGCCGGGCGGTCGCCGTCGCCCAACGCCGTGTCATGTCCGCCATCCGCTCCTCGCCGGGACCCGCGAGGTCCTTCGCCCTCCCCGCCGGCTCCCGCGCCGCGAGCGCGACCAGCCGCTCGGCCACCTCCCGGGCGGCCACCGGCTGCGACCGCATGCGCGGCACGAACACGAGCGGGCCGACCTTGGCCGTGTCGAAGATCTGGCCCGCGAACTCGTGGAACTGCGTGGCGCGCAGGATCGTCCACGGCACCGGCCCTGCCTCGACGAGCTGCTCCTGCAGCACCTTCCCGGCGTAGTACCCGTGTGGGGCGTCGTCGACGCCGACGATCGAGAGTGCCACGTGGTGGCGCACGCCCGCCGCCACCTCGGCGCCGAGCAGGGTGCGGGTGACCGCGCCGAAGAAGTCGCGGGACGCGGCATCCGACAGCGTCTGCACCGACGCGACGTCGATCACCGTCTCGACGCCGTCGAGCGCGCCGGCCAGCCCCGCCCCCGTCACGAGGTCGACGCCGGTCGAACGGGCCAGCACGACCGGCTCGTCGCCGCGGTCGCGCACGACGTCGACGACGTGACGGCCGACGGTTCCGGTTCCTCCTGCGACAGCGATCTTCATCGTGCGGTCTCCTCCTGGGTGGTCGGGCTGCGACGTTCGCTGCTCACATCCAATACGACCGGATGCCGCGGCGAGATGTGACATCCGACTGCGACCTCGTCACTCCGACGCCGCACCGCCGGCCATCGACAGCTGCACTGCTCGCTTCTGCGGATATACGATCCGGCGCGCCGCCGGTCGCGCCCGGAGGTCGACGCGCCGGATCGTATATCCGCAGGTCGGAGCGCCAGGGCGAGGGCCGCGCGGAGCCGGGGTGACGAACGTCGGCGGCCGTGGCTACCGTGGACCCGTGGAGCCCCACCGTCTCGACCGCACGCAGGCACGTCGTGTCGCCGTGCGCGCCCAACTGCTCGGCGCCGACCGGCCGGCCGACCTGCTCGACACCGTGCGGCACCTCACGTTCCTCCAGGTCGACCCGACCGCCGCGATCGCGCCGAACGCCGACCTCGTCGCCTGGAGCCGGCTCGGCGGGGCCTACGCGCCGGCCGACCTCGTGCGTGCGCTCGAGGACGACCGCACCCTCATCGAGTTCAACGCGCTGATCCGGCCGATGGAGGACCTCGCCCTCTTCCGCGCCGACATGGAACGGTCGCCCGACTACCCCCGGTGGCACGAGTGGCTCGACGCCAACGAGTCGTTCCGTCGAGACGTGCTCGCCCGACTGCGCGACGAAGGACCGCTGACCTCGCGGGAGATCCCCGACACGAGCGTGGTGCCGTGGACCTCGTCAGGCTGGACGGGCAACCGCAACGTCACTCAGATGCTCGAGTTCCTGGCCGCCCGCGGCGAGATCGCGATCGTCGGGCGCCGCAAGCGCGAACGGATCTGGGATCTCGGCGAGCGCGCGCTTCCGGCCGACCTGGGCGCCGTGACCGCCGACGAGGCACGACGGCTCCGCGACGAGCGCCGCCTGCGCTCACTCGGCATCGCACGCGCGAAGTCGCCGGTGGTGCCGATGGAGCCGGCGGATGTCGGCGCCGCCGGCGAACCGGCCGTGGTCGAGGGGGTCGACGGCGAGTGGCGCGTCGACCCCGCGTTGCTGGGGCATCCGTTCGAGGGCCGAACGGCCCTGCTCTCGCCATTTGACCGGCTCGTGCACAACCGCACCCGCGCCCTCGAGCTGTTCGACTTCGACTACGCCCTCGAGATGTACAAGCCGGCCGCCAAGCGCCGCTGGGGGTACTTCGCGCTGCCGATCCTGCATGGTGATCGCCTCGTCGGCAAGCTCGACGCGACGGCCGACCGCAAGGGCGGCGTGCTCATCGTGAACGCGATCCACGAGGACGAGCCGTTCACGACCGTCGTGCGGCGCGACGTTGACGATGAGATCGACGCCCTGGCGTCGTGGCTGGGGCTCGAGGTGCGACGCTGACGCGGCGGCGCCGGCCGGGCGCCGGAGCGACCAGAGGCTACCCGCGCAACAGCCCTCGCAGCGTCTGGATCGTGTCGGCGTCTTCGGGCCGCTTGTCGTCGCGGTAGCGCTTGACCCGCGCGAACCGCAGCGCGATGCCGCCGGGATAGCGCGTCGAGCGCTGCACGCCGTCGATCGCGATCTCGACCACGATCGTCGGCGCGACCCACACGGTGTTCGCAGTGCGGCGCACCTCGATCTGCTGGAACGTCTCGGTCTGCCAGCGGAGCAACTCGTCGGTGAGGCCCTTGAACGTCTTGCCGACCATCACGAACTCGCCCGGCTCACCGAACTCGCCGACGGGATCGAGGGCACCGAGGTGCAGGTTGGAGAGCCAGCCCTCGCGCCGGCCGGAACCCCACTCGCACGCGAGCACCACGAGGTCGTAGGTGTGCACGGGCTTGACCTTGATCCAGCTCGAGCCCCGCCGGCCGGCGGCATACGGCGAGTCGATGGCCTTGACGACCACGCCCTCCTGCCCGGCGGCGAGCGCGTCGCGGGAGATGCGCTCGGCGACCTCGGGGTCGGTGGTGACCTCGCCGGGGATCCGGTGCTCCCCGGCGATGCGCTCGAGCTCGCCCATCCGCGTCGAGAGCGGCTCGTCGAGCAGGTCGCGGCCGTCGACGTGCAGCACGTCGAAGAACCACGGATGCAGCAGCGTCTCGCGTGCGGTCTCGGCGCCGAAGCGCGACATCGTGTCCTGGAACGGCCGCGGACCGCCGTCTTCATCGAGGGCGAGCGTCTCACCGTCGAGGATGACGTCGCGCACTGGCATGCCACGGACCACCTCGACGACCTCGGGCAGCCGGTGGGTGATGTCGGCGAGGTTGCGGGTGAACACGCGCACCTCGTCGCCCGACCGATGCACCTGGATGCGCGCGCCGTCGAGCTTGTATTCGACGGATGCCTCGCCCGTGGTCTCGAGCGCCGCCGACGCCGTGGCAGCGGTCGCGGCGAGCATCGGGAGCACGGGGCGGCCCACGACGAGCCCCACCGCGTCGAGCACCTCGGGCGGCTCGGTGAGCGCGGTGCGCGCCGTCTCGCCGAGGTCGCCCGAAAGCATGGCCGCGCGGCGCACCACGTCGCCGGGGCGATCGGCGGCGCGCGCGACGGCGTCGGTGAGCACACCCTCGAGGGCGCCGGTGCGCATGTCGCCGAGCAGCACCCGGCCGAGGAAGCCCTGTTCCCGCTCGGTCGCACGGGCGGTGAGCTCTCGCAACGCCCGCGCGCGCTCGGCGGTCGACCCGGCTCCGCCCGTGACGGCCAGCCGGTCGAGCAGTTCGTCGAGCTCGGCCACGGTGAGGCTGGGCTCGGCGGCCGGCTCACCCATCGCGGCGGCGACCCCGCGCCATCCGACGCCGACACGGCCCTGTCGCGGCTTGCCCACGAGGAACCCGACCGCGGGCGCGATCTCGTCGGGCTCGAGCCGACGGAGGAGATCGGCCAGCGCGTCGACCTTGGCCAGGCGCGAGCGCGTCGACGTGACGGCGTCGGCCGTGGTCACGAGCTCGTCGAGCAGCACGGGGCCAGTCTGCCACCGGCTTCCGACATCGACGCTGCGACGACCGATCGGCGGAGAGCGGCCGACGCGACCTGCCGGGCCCCAGCGGCTCACATCGCCCTGGTGCCGTCCGACATCACCGGGGAGATGAGCCCGAACACGTTGCCGTCGGGGTCGAGCAGGTAGCCGACCCTTCCGACGCCCTGCATGTCGTCGGCGGGCAGCGCTTCAGCGCCGCCCAGTTCCAGGCCGCGACGCATGAGCGCGTCGACGTCGTCGACGCCCACGACGATGTTGCATCCGTTCACGGCGGCGCCCGCCTCGGGCTTCGGGCCCATACGCTGGGTCAGGCCGCCGTTGATGCCGAGGCCCGGCTGCCCGGCGGTGTTGCCGATGGCACCCTCGCCGGTGTCGATCGACCAGTACGGCATGTCGCCGAACTGCGTGAACTCCCAGCCGAGCAGCTCGGAGTAGAAGTCGATGAGCCGCTGCGGCTCCGACGCGTGGATCTCGAAGTGCACGACGAGGTTCGCCATGGTGTCCTCCCGGTCTCGGATGCCGCACACGGTACGCCCGGGCGCCGAGATCCGCGACCCGGCCCGCGCGCCGGCGCGAACCCAGCCCGCGACCCGGGCCGCGACGCCGGACTATGCGGACACGACCACGGCGCTCCGCCGCCGCCCGGCGTTCGCCACCACGAGCGCGGCGACCCCCAGCAGCAGGATGACCGGCGCCCCGATCTCGAGCGCGACCTGCAGGCCCGCGGTCGTGGCGAGCACGCCGAGCCCGAGCGCCGCGACCGCCTGCACGAGGTAGCCCACGACGTAGGCCGCCGAGATCACGGCCGCGCGATGGTGGGCGGGCGCGCTCCCGGTGACGAGGCCGAGCCCGCCCGAGAACATGAGGCTGTAGCCGGCGCCTGCCACGAGCGATGAGGCGATGAACGCCGGGAGCGAGTGGTCGAGCCCCGCCACGATGAGCAGGCCGAGACCCACGAGCGCGAGCACCGGACCGAGCGTGACGGCGACGCGCGGGCGCAGCGGCCGGGCGAGTACGGCAACGACGCCGATGGTCACGGCGGAGATCGAGATGATGGCGCCGTTGACGAACGCGTTGTCGCTGCGCACGAGGTCACGGGCGATCTGCGCCCCGAGCGCGAGGAAGATCGCCCCCATCGCGTAGGCCGCCGAGATGCCGAGGGTGCCTGCGGTGAACGACGCACGCTCCTCACGCGGCATCCGGGGCAGTCGCGGTCGCCACGTGCCGGACGCCTCGTCGCGGGTGTGCCGGGGAAGGGCGAACACGAACGCACCGACCAGCACCGTGACCGCCGTGAGCACCCAGAAGCTCAGGTGCAGTGGGGCAGGCGCGTACTGCACGAGCGCTCCCCCGACGATCGTCGCGAGTGCCAGCCCGCCGGCGGTGGCCGCGGTCGTCGCCGAGCTCGCACGGCGTGCGCCGTCGCGGCCGCCGAACTCGACCATCGCGGCCGTGGCTGGGCTCAGCGAGAGCCCGACGCCGACGCCCATGAGCGCGCGTCCGATGAAGACCCAGGCCAGGTCGGGAGCGAGCCCGAAGGCGACCGAGCCGGCGGTGAGCGCAGCCAGCCCCATCAGGATGACCGCCCGCCGGCCGATCACGTCGGACAGGTTGCCGAACACGATGAGCACCGGCACCAGCACGAGCGGGTAGATCGCGAAGATCGCGGTGGTCACCGAGGGCTGCAGCTGCCACTCCGCGGCATAGAGCGGATACACGACCGTGGGCGCTGCGCTCGCCCAGAGCGCGAGTCCGGCGACGGATGCCGCGGTCCAGAATCCTGCGCGATCCGATAGGGCCATGGGTGCCGCCTCTCGATCCCCTGAGTTGGAATCACCAAGTTAGCACGCTGGATCTGTTTTTCCTAGTCAGTTGGTATGCTGCATGCATGGAACGTGAAGCGGATGCCACGGCGACCGCCGTCGGCGAGCTGACGGATGCCGCGACTGCGGCCCTCCGCGGCGGCGACGCCGCGGCCGTCGAGCGGTGCTCGATCGCCCGCAGCCTCGAGGTGCTCGGCCAGAAGTGGTCGCTGCTCATCGTGCGCGAGGCGATGTGGGGCCGCACCCGGTTCGCCGAGTTCCGCTCCCGCCTCGGCATCGCGCCCGACGTGCTCACTGACCGCCTCGGACGACTCGTCGACGGCGGCATCCTCGAGCGTCGGCCCTACCGCGACGAGGGCGAGCGCGAGCGCGAGGAATACGTGCTGACGGATGCCGGGCGGGCCCTGCTGCCGGTCCTCGCCGCCATGAGCGCCTGGGGCGACGAGCACCGCCCGAGCGGTTTCGGGCCGGCCGCCCTCTACACCGACCGCGACTCGGGCGCTCCCCTGCGTCTCGCGTTCGTCGACGCCGACGGCGTGGAGCGCGACCCCGCGGGCGTCGCCGTCGTACGCGGACCCGGCGCCCGGCCGCTCGCGTAGCCGCTCGTCACACCTGCCTTGACATGCGCTGCGGCATCCGCTGCAATATATTGCATGCCACTGGCCGCCGCACGCGCCGTCGCCCGCCCGAGCTCCCTGCGCGACTACGCCTATCGCGAGCTGCGCGACGCGATCGTGAGCGGCGAGCTCGCCCCCGGCGAGCGCCTGCGCGACCCCGAGCTCGAGCAGTGGCTCGGCGTGAGCCGCACGCCGATCCGCGAGGCGATCGCGCGGCTCGAGATCGCCGGGCTCGTGCACACCCGCCGGGCCAAGCAGACCGTGGTCGCTCCGCTCGACACCCGCGCGGCGCTCGCGGCCCAACGCATCGCGGCCGCCCTGCACGAGCTCGCGGTGCGCGACGCGGTGCCACAGCTCACCGACGCCGACCTCGACGCCATGCGCTCCGCGAACGACCGCTTCGCCGCGGCGCTCGACGCCGACGACGTGGAGGCCGCGATCGCCGCCGACGACGACTTCCACGGCGTCGCCGTGCGCGCCAGCGCGAATCCCCTGCTGCCAGGCCTGCTCGAACAGGTCACGCCGCTCCTGCGCCGGCTCGAGCGCGCACGGTTCGGCTCGCTCGCCGGGCGCGGCTCCGTCGCCGACCACGCCCGCATCATCGAGCTCTGCGCGGCCGGCCGTGCCGACGAGGCCGGTGCCGCCGCCCGCGAGAACTGGTCGACCCTCGGCCGGCTCCTGCACCTCGACGACGGCGAGCCGGCCGTCGACACGGCCACCGACGGGCACGCGTCCGCGTAGCGGCATCCGTCACCCGTCTCACACCACCCCCACCAGAGGAGCACCATGGCACTCGCCGACTTCCCACGCCACCAGCTGACGTTCGGGCCGAGCCCGGTGCATCCGGTGAACCGCCTGAGCGACCACCTCGGCGGCGCGCGCATCTGGATGAAGCGCGAGGACGTGAACAGCGGCCTCGCCTTCGGCGGCAACAAGACCCGCAAGCTCGAGTACCTCGTGCCTGACGCGCTCGCGAAGGGCGCCGACACCCTCGTGTCGATCGGCGGCGTGCAGTCGAACCACACCCGGCAGGTCGCCGCGGTGGCCGCGCACCTCGGCATGCGCGCCGTGCTCGTCCAGGAGCACTGGGTCGACTGGCCCGATGCCGTGAACGATCGGGTCGGCAACATCCTGCTGTCGCGGCTCATGGGCGCCGACGTGCGGCTCTCCCCCGCCGGGTTCGGCATCGGCTTCAAGGACTCGTGGCGGCAGGCGATCGCCGACGTCGAGGAGCGCGGCGGCACGCCGTACGCGATCCCGGCCGGGGCGTCCGATCACCGGCTCGGCGGGCTCGGCTTCGCGAACTGGGCGCACGAGGTCGCCGCGCAGGAGCGCGAACTCGGCGTGTTCTTCGACACGATCGTGGTGTGCTCGGTCACCGGATCGACGCACGCCGGCATGATCGCCGGCTTCGCCGACCTGGAGCACAACTTCGGCGGACCGCAGCGGCGCGTCATCGGCATCGACGCCTCGGCGAAGATCGACGAGACCCGCGACCAGGTCGCCCGCATCGCGCGCAACACCGCCGCGCTCATCGAGCTCGGGCGCGAGCTGCGCGACGACGAGATGACCGTGCTCGAGGGGTGGGCGGGCGACCTCTACGGGGTGCCGGTGGAGTCGACCGATGAGGCGATGCGGCTCACGGGCCGCCTCGAGGGCGTCATCCTCGACCCAGTCTACGAGGGCAAGTCGATGGCCGGGCTCATCGACCTCGTGACGAGCGGCGAGATCCCCCGCGACGCGAAGGTGCTCTACGCGCACCTCGGCGGCCAGCCCGCGATCAACGCCTACAGCGGCCGATACCACTGAGCGGGGCGGATGCCGGCGGGCCGAGCGGATGCCGCGGCTCGACCGCCGCGCGCGAGCTCGCCGAGGTGACGCGAATCGACCTTCGCGCGCGTCGGAAGGTCGATTCGCGTCATCTCGACACGCCGGAGGCGAGCGGATGCGGGGCAGCGAGCGCACACCGGGGCGAGCGGCTGCAGGCGGGTGCGCTTCCCCACGTCAGGACGAGATCTGCGGGTCCAACGCGCGCCGCACCCGCACATCGTGTCCTCACGAGTAGCGGATGCCGCACCCTAGGCGGATGCGGCGACGGGGACCGGATGCGGCGGGGTGCGGCGTGTCGGCGGGGCGCGGCGTGTCGGCGGGGCGCCGTATCGTCGAGGCATGGATGACCGCACGCGCGGGCGCGAGCGGCTCGCCGAGGCGGCGGGCGACCTCGTCGCGCGGCCCGACGTGGGCGTCGGCCGCATGTTCGGATCCGAGGGCTACTCGGTGCGCGGCAAGCTGTTCGCGTTCGTGGCCGCCGACGGGCGCCTCGTGGTGAAGCTGCCGTCCGAGCGCATCCACGAGCTCGCGCTCGACCACATGATCATGCGCGGCAGCCCGATGCGCGAGTGGGCGGCCGTGCCGTTCGACGCCGGCGCCGACCGCTGGCGGCAGCTCGCCGACGAGGCGTACGCCTTCGTGGGTTCGATCACGGCGTGACCTCACGATGACGGGCGTGCACCTGGCGTTCACCGGCGACGTGTGGTTCTGGCGCGGCCCGGCTCCGTGGCACTTCGTGACCGTGCCCGCCGACGAGTGCGACGCGATCGCGGCGATCGCCCCGGCGGTGACCTATGGCTGGGGCATGGTCCCCGCCACCGTGCGCATCGGCGGCAGCGAGTGGGCCACGTCGCTCTGGCCGAAGGACGGCGGCTACATCGTGCCGGTGAAGGCGTGGGTGCGCGAGGCGGAGCGCCTGGAGGTGGGCGACGCCGTCGACGTGCGGCTGACGGTCTAGTCGGGATTGTCGATGATCTGCTCGAGCACCCGTTCGTAGGCGCCCGACCCCACCGAGATCGCGCCCTCGTAGGGGTGGTCCATGTCGGCGGTCACGTAGATCACCAGCCCGATGAAGAGGGCGAGGAGTCCCGCCATCAACAGGTGGAGCCGGGCGCTCCGCACGGCGATGAAGGCGATGAGCACCGCGTTCACGGCGGCGCCCACCCAGATCACGAGCCAGAACAGTGGCGGCAACGCCAGGGCGGTGGCGTCGATGCGAGCACGACGCGACTCGATGAACGTGTCGAAGGTGGCGAGCACCTGGTTGAACTCGGCCTGCTCGTCGCCGGGTTGCGCCTCGATCTGGTGGAGGCGCGCCTCGAACTCGTCGACCTCACCGTCGCTCGCGTCGGGGAGGAGGCCCGCCTCCTGCTGCGGGAAGTCGATCTCGATCACGGCGTGCATGTAGTCGTCGAGCGACTGCCGCATGGGCTCCCCGTCTTCGGCGGGCAGTCCCTGCGTGGCGCGGTAGAGGGCACCGACATCGCCGGCCTCCTCGATCGTGGCCTGGCGGGTGTAGGCGAAGTTCTCGTACACCGAGACGGCGACGAGCGCGAGCAGGATGCCGAAGAACACGCCGAAGGTGCCGATCACGTGGGCGAGCGCGCGGTCCCACTCCTTCGTGTCGTCGACGAACCGGTGCACGACCGGCCGGAGTCCCACGACGATGAGGCACGACGCGAGCACGAACCCACCGACGAACAGCGGCATGGTGATCCACACGCTGCTGCTGTAGAACCAGTTCAACATCGGCGCCCCTCCCCCGAGGTGCGGAACAGCGGATGCCGGACGAGGTGGTCCGATCGACGTTCAGCCTAGGGATTCGGGGCGTCTCGCGCATCGAATCGACGCGATCAGCGGATGCCGCGTGCGCGCGTTCGACCTACGATGACCCCATGGCCGAGCCGACGCCAGTCCACGTGGTGACCGGAGCCGCCGGCGGGATCGGCCGGCGGATCGCCGAGGTCCTCGCCGACGAGGGCGCGGCGGTGGTCGTGGTCGACGTGCGTCCGGCGGAGTGGCTGGACGCGGCATCCGGCGCCTCCGTCGTGGGCGATGCGGGCGATCCCGTGGTGCTCGAGCAGGCGCTCGACCGCGCTCGGTCGCTCGGCGAGCTGCGCGGCTGGGTGAACAACGCCGCGGTGTTCCACGACGCCTGGCTGCACGAGGCCGGCGGCGAGGCGACGCTCGACCTCGTGGCGCAGAACCTCCGGCCGGTGCTGGCCGGCGCGGCGACGGCGATCGGCGAGTTCCTGCACACGGGGGTCGCCGGCGCGATCGTGAACGTCTCCTCGCACCAGGCCCAGCGCGCCGTGCGCGGGGCGCTGCCCTACGCCACGGCGAAGGCGGCGATCGAGGGCCTGACGCGCGCGATCGCGGTGGACTACGGCGCCCGCGGCATCCGTTGCAACGGCGTGGCCCTCGGCTCGATCGTGACCGAGCGCTACACGGCCCACCTCGACGAGCTGTCGGTCTCGAGCCGCGCGCCGTTCGAGGCGCAGGTGCGCCGGCTGCATCCGCTCGGCCGGCCGGGCGAGCCCGCCGACGTGGCGCACGTGGTCGCGTTCCTGCTGTCGGATGCCGCGGGCTTCGTCTCGGGGGCGGTGATCCCGGTCGACGGGGGCCGCGCGGCGCGCGGCGCCGACCCCGAGGAGCGCTGACCTCCGCCTGGAGCGGCGCGGCGGGGCATCCGCTGCCGACGCCGATGCACGCGGCATCCGGTGCTCGAATCGCCCGGGGGCGCGAGCTCAGGACGCGCCGGCCTCGCGCAGGTGCACCCGCTCGCCCTGGCGGCTGAGCAGGTTGATGATCTCGGCGGGCTCGGTCGAGGCGCTGGCGTGCCCGTGCGGCACGCGCGTGTCGAACTCGGCGGCCTCGCCCGCCTCGAGCACGATCTCATCGTCGCCGAGGGCGAGCCGCACGCGGCCGCTGAGCACGTAGATCCAGTCGTAGCCCTCGTGGGCGCGCTGCGCGATGGGCTCGTCGGGCGGATGCCCAGGCAGCACCATCTTGAAGGCGTGCACATCGGGGTTGTCACGCGTGAGCGGGATGATCGCGCGCCCGCCCCGGTAGAACGGCTTGGGGTGCACGCGCGGGTCGGCGATCTGCGGGGCGCCGACGAGGTCGTCGAGACTCGCCTGGTAGACGGAGGCGAGCCGGATGAGCAGGTCGAGGGTCGGCTTGCGGCCGCCCGACTCCAGGCGCGACAGCGTGCTGACCGAGATGCCCGTGTGCTCCGAGAGCTCGGCGAGCGTGAGTCCGCGCCGCGCCCGGAGCGCGCGCAGCCGTGGGGCGACGCCGTCGAGCACGCCGTCGAGGTCGTCGGGCATGTTCGCCCCTCCTTTGCCGTTCCGGCAAACCATGTTGCCAGTTCGGCGCACGCTCCGCAGCATGGGAGACATGCAGAACTCGTGGGATGTCATCATCATCGGCGGCGGCAGCGCCGGGCTCAGCGCCGCCCTCATGCTCGGGCGCGCGCGTCGCCGCGTCCTCGTGCTCGACGGAGGCGCCCCGCGCAACGGCGTCGCCGCCCACATGCACGGCGTGCTCGGCCGCGACGGGTGGTCGCCGCTCGACCTGCTCGCCGCCGGCCGCGAGGAGGTGCGGCGGTACGGGGTGGTCGTGGAGTCGGGCGAGGTCGCTGCTGCGGGCCCAGGCGGGCGCGGGGGCGCGACGCCCGTCGACGGCGGGTTCGAGGTCGCCGCGGCTGACGGCACCCGCCACGTCGCCCGTCGCCTGCTCGTCGCCACCGGCGTGCGCGATGGCCTGCCGGAGATTCCCGGGCTCGCCGAGCAGTGGGGATCGGGCGCCGTGGTCTGCCCGTACTGCGACGGATGGGAGGTGCGCGACCGCCGCATCGGCGTGCTCGCCGGCGGGCCGGTGGCGCTGCACCAGGCGCAGCTCTTGCGGCAGTGGTCGGCCGACATCACCTACTTCGTGAACGGCACGGAGTTGCCGGCCGACGCCTACGCGGCACTCGTCGCCCGCGGCATCGCCGTGGAGTCGCGCGAGGTCGTGCGGGTCGTCGCCGACGAGCACGGCCGGCTCAGCGGCATCCGTCTCGCCGACTGCACCGAGGTGCCGATCGACTCGCTGTTCCTGCAGCCGTTGCCACTGCCGAACGACGCCGTGCTTCGCTCGCTGGGCGCGGCGACGACCGAGCAGCTCGGCGTCGACTGGGTTGCGGTCGACGCCGACGGCCGCACGAGCGTGCCGGGGCTGTGGGCGGCGGGCAACGTGGTATCGCCGCGCACGTCGGTGCCGATCGCCTCGGGTGCCGGCAACGCCGTGGGCGCGGCGATCAACGCCGACCTCGTCGAGGAGGAGATCCGCGAGGCGCTGGCCGCCGCCGTCACGGTCGTCTGAGCGAGTTTCGATCCAGATCGAAACGCTGGCGGGTCGGATGCCGCAGCGCGAGGCTCGTGCATGGCACACCCCCACGCACCCGCTGACGAAAGGACCACCGCATGTCGTTCCAGGCATACCTCGACAACGTCGAGACGAAGACGGGACTCACGCCGCGCCAGTTCATCGAGCTCGCGCACGAGCGCGGCTTCGACGAGACCACCAAGTCGGCGCCGATCGTGGCGTGGCTGAAGGAGGACTACGGGCTCGGCCAGGGGCACGCCATGGCGCTCGTGCACGTGATCACGAAGGGGCCGCAGATCAGCACGAAGCACGTCGGCACCGACGGCGCCCACAGCGACGCATCCGACACCCTCTGGCTCGACGGCAAGGCGACGAACCCGAACCCCTGAGCGTCGACGCGACCACGCCTCCGCCGCGAATGCAAGCCCCTGCAGCGGTGCCGGTCGCTCCTCGTACGATCGCGGCATGACCGACCAGAATGCCGCAAGCAGCCAGCCCGACGACACCGAGGACGACGGACTCGTCGAGGAATCCGACGACATGCTGGGCTCCCGCGGAAGCGGTGACGACGCCGCCAGCAAGGACCCGTCGGACTGGGTGACCGGCGACGAGCCCATGACCGCCGCACAGCGCAGCTACCTCGACACGCTCGCGCGCGAGGCGGGCGAGGAGGTCCCCGCCGACCTCACGAAGGCGCAGGCGTCGGCGGAGATCGAGCGACTGCAGCGGCTCACCGGTCGGGGGCAGTAGCCTCGACACGCATGCGACACCTCTCCGACGACTCCGCCGCCCTCGCCGAGCCCGCCGCCGATCTCACGATCCGGCACCTGACGGACGCCGACGAGCTCGAACTGTTCAACCGCATCCCCTACTCGCTCAACGACGAGCTCGCCGACGACCTCGCCGGTGGACGCCGACGGCTCGACTGGATGTGGGTCGCGGTGCGAGACGGCCGGTTCCTCGGGCGCATCGGCTGGTGGACGAGCACCGAGGGTGCCGTACCGGAGCAGCTCGACATCTTCGACGTCGACGATGCGCTCCCCGACGACAGCTTCCGTGAGGTCGGCGCGGCACTCCTCGAACGGGCCGCCGCGCACGTGCTCGCGGGCGTCGACACGCCACCCGAGTTCGCGCGCTACCTCCCCGGCGACTGGCGCGATGATCCCGTGCAGCGGCGGGGCACCGAGTTGCGCATGGAGCTGCTCGAGCGCACCGGTGCCCGCTTCGTCGTCGAGCGCCTCCGCCTGGAGTGGACTCCGGGCACCCCGATGGCCGCAGCCGATGGCCGGCTCACGTTCCGGCCGTTCGCCTCGGACGCCGAGTTCCTCGACGTGACCACGCGCGTGCTCACCGGCACGCTCGACGCCCACAGCGTGGAGGAGCTCGCCGAGCACTCACCCCGCGAGGTGGCCGAGGCCTGGTACGACGACGAGTTCGCCCGGTACACGACGCCCAGGGAGTGGTGGCGCGTCGCGGTCGACGACGCCGGCGGAATCGTCGGCTTCGTCGTGCCGGCCCGCAACTCCTACCACCCGATCATCGCCTACCTCGGCGTGCTGCCCGAGCATCGCGGACGTGGTTACATCGACGGGATCCTGACGGAGGGCACCCGGGTGCTCCACGAGGCAGGGGTCTCGCACATCCGCGCCTCCACCGACGTGGGCAACGTGCCCATGGCCGCGGCGTTCGCCCGGGCCGGCTACGTCACCTTCGAGCGACTGGTGAACCTGGCCTGGGGCTGAGCCCGCGGCATCCGCTGGTCGGCCCGCGGCGCACGTGCGTCAGCGCGTGAGGTCGTCGCGCTCGACGATGCGCTCGGCGTCCCAGGGCTCGGCCCAACCGAGCTCGTCGAACATGCGCGACAGCACCAGCGCCGTGAAGCCCCACACGATGCGGCCGCCCACGGTGAAGGCCGGCGACCGGTACGTGTGGTCGCCGAGGGTGTACACCGTGATCGCGCGGTTCGCGGGCTCGAGCAGGTCGGCGACCGGGATGCGGAACACGTCGACGGACTCGTCGTGGTCCACCGCGACCACCTCGCTCGGATGCGTCCACCACGCGGGCACGGGCGTGACGATGTGCCGGCTGACCGGCACCGCCATCTCGGGGAGCGTGCCGAGCGGTTCGATGCCGTCGGGGTCGAGCCCGGTCTCCTCGACCGCCTCGCGCAGGGCGCCGGCGATGGGTCCGTCATCGGATGCCTCGAGCCGCCCGCCCGGGAACGCGATCTGCCCCGCGTGGCTGCCGAGCGTCGCCGCGCGGCGCAGCAGCAGCACGTCGAGGTCGCGGGCGACGGGGCCGTCGGTGCGCGCGGGCACGTGGTCGAGCACCCCGAACAGCACCAGCACCGCTGCCGGACGCAGGCTCGAGACATCCCATAGGCCCTGCGGCATGTCGGCGTTCCACTCGAGGCCGCGCTCGCAGAGGGCGACGAGCTCGGCGCGCGCCGCGCGCGCGGGCGCGGCGGGGTCGACCGC
>NZ_JBFUDH010000012.1:0-86582 GCF_056404815.1 Agromyces sp. P2_B3
GGCGCGGCGGGGTCGACCGCGGCCGGGCGGGTCGGCGCGGCGGGCTCCTCCGGCGCCGTGCTCAGTAGTCCTCCCGCGCCTCGCGGAGTTCGCGCAGGTCGTCCTCGGTGTCCTGCCACGCCTCGAGCGCCGCGACGAGCTGGCGCTCGAGCCACGAAGCATCCGTCACCTCGCCGGCAGCTCGCAGCTGCGCGATCCGCTCGGTCGCCGTGCCCTTCAAGTCGTCCATGACTGCACCCTTCGCTCGGCGTGCGGTCGCATCCAGCGCGGCGGCGGCTCGCGTCGAGCCCGCACGACAGCCATCCTGCCAGCCCGCGCGGCCCACGTCACGAGGTGCCGCGTGCGGTGGAATCCGGTTCGCGCGCTGGAATCCACCCATTCAGGGATTCCGCCGCCCGAACGGGATTCCGGCGGGCGCGGGCGTCAGCGGGCGCGGGCCTCAGCGCGCGCGGAGCCCGTCGAGCGCCAGGTCGACGACGCGCTCGCGCTGGCCCGGCGTGGGGAACGCCACCCCGGCGACCCCGGCGACGAGGCGCACGGCGTCGTCGATCGCGATGTCGTCGCGCACGAGGCCGGCCGACTGGGCGCGGCGCAGCAGCGGTTCGCCCGACTCGTACATCACCTCACGGCAGGTCGCGAGCAGCTCGGAGTCGCGGTTGAGCCCCTCGAGCAGCACCTTCTTGCGGCTGGCGTAGTCGGCGAAGCGCCGGAGCCACGCTGCGAGCGCCTCGAACGGCGGCAGGTCGTCGAGCTCCTCGGCGAACGAGGCGACGCCGGCGACCTCATCGAGGTACACCGCCTCGACGAGCGCGTCGCGGGTCGGGAAGTTGCGGTACAGCGTGCCGATGCCCACGCCGGCGCGGCGGGCGATGTCCTCGAGCGAGGCGTCGACGCCGTGCTCGGCGAACGCCAGGTTGGCCGACTCGACGAGGGCGTCGAAGTTGCGGCGCGCGTCGGCGCGCGTGGGGCGCCGTTCGTCGAGCAACGCGCGGAGCGTGGCATCCGTCATGAAACACCTGCTTGCAAACCGGAGGGTGCCTCCGCTAAGCTAACCGGAGGCGGCCTCCTATCGGAGGTTCCCTCCAGTATAACTCCTCAGCCCCGAAGGGTGCTTGATGCCAACCTCCACCACTCGCCTCACGTTCATCGCGGTGGCCACGAGCTTCACCGCGGTCGCGAGCCTGCAGTCCCTGATCATCCCCGTGCTGTCGACGATCGGCAGCGACCTCGGCGCCGACGCGGTCGGCCAGACCTGGATGCTCACCGCGTGGCTCATCTCCGCGGCGGTCGCCACCCCGCTGCTCGGTCGCGCCGGCGACCTCGTCGGCCGTCGCCGCATGTACCTCCTCGCGCTCGGCGCCGTGGCGGTGGGCTCCGTGCTCGCCGCGTTCGCGCCGAACCTCACCGTCATGCTGCTCGCCCGCGTGCTGCAGGGCCTCGGCGGCGCCGTGTTCCCGCTCGGGTTCGGACTCGTGCGCGACGCCTTCACTCCCGCCCGTCTCGCCGGCGCGATCGGCGCCCTCTCGGCGATCATGGCCGTCGGCTCGGGCCTCGGCACCGTGATCGCGGGCCCCATCTCCGCCGCCATCGGCTGGCGCGGCCTCTTCGCCCTCCCGCTGGTGCTCGCCGGCGTCGGGCTCGTCGTCGGCGTCCGCGGCCTGTCGCGCGCCGCCGCCCGCACGGCCGGCCGCATCAACGTCGGCGCCGCGGTGCTGCTGTCGAGCTGGCTCGTCGCGCTGCTGCTGCCGCTGAGCGCCGGCAACCAGTGGGGCTGGGGTTCGCCACTCGTGATCTCGCTGTTCGCGCTTGCGGCGGTGCTCGCCACCGCGTGGGTGATGGTCGAGGTGCGCTCGAGCAACCCGCTCGTCGACATGCGGATGATGCGCCTCCCTGCCGTGTGGACGACCAACCTCACCGCCCTGCTCACCGGCGCCGCGATGTTCGGCATCTGGGCGACGCTCCCCCGCCTCGCCGAGACGCCCACGTCGAGCGGCTACGGCCTCGGCGTCGACGCGAGCACCGCCGGCCTGATCATGCTGCCGATGCTCGTGACCATGGCCTCGGTCGGATTCGTCGCCGGCCCGCTGAGCCGGGTGCTGCCGTTCGCGGCACAGCTGACCCTCGGCGCGTTCCTCTCGGCGGCCGCGTCGCTCTCGATCGCGCTGTTCCACGACGGCGTCGTGCCGCTCGCGATCGCCGCAGCCGTGCTCGGACTCGGCACCGGGCTCGTCACCTCGTCGACGCCGAACCTCATCGTGCGCAGCGTGCGGGCCGACCAAGTCGGCATCGCCACGGGCATGAACGCGAACATCCGCACGATCGGCGGCGCCATCGGCACCACGGTGTTCGCGGCGGCGATCGGAGCGGTGCTCGGCGCGTCGGGCCTGCCCACCGAGTCGGGCTACGTGGCCGCGTTCGTGGTCGGCGCGGTGCTCGCGTTCGCGGGCGGCCTCGCGCCGTTCCTCGCCCGAGGCCGCACCGGTCGCACCGAGCGGCCGGCCGCCGAGGTCATCCCCATCGCCGAGTCGCCCCTCGTCGAGGCTGCCGAAGCGGCCTGATCCATCCCAGCCGGCGCCGCCGAAGCGGCTTGGTCCACCCCTCGCAGTGGCGAGCGCGACGCGCGTCGGCCATGCTCGGAGGATGCGCCCTACCGCATCACGCCGATCGTGCCGGCCCCTCGCGCTCGCCGCTGCCGTCGCCGCGGCATCCGCAGTGCTCGCCCTGACCGGCTGCAACGCACTGGCGCAGCTGCGGCCCGACGCCGAGTCGCACGCTACCGCCCGCGCTGCGGTGGCCGATGTGTCGCGCGGCCTCTACCGGTACGGCACCGACGTGATCGACGACTACGCACGATCGGCGGATGCCGCGACGGCCGACTCCACGACGGTCGAGCTCATCGGGGTCGAGCCCTATCCCGGCGCCGTGCACGGCGAGCCGTTCGGGGCCCTGCAGTTCCAGGCGACGGTGCAGCCCACGCAGTACGACGAGCCCTACGTGGCGTGCTTCGAGTCGGAGTTCGATTTCTGGGGCGTCGCGACCGCGGAGTTCGGCGACTGGGACGTCGACACGGCGGTCGCTCGCGACGTCCCCTGTCCGCCCGACGCGCACCGCATCGCACCGCCCGCCGACACCCGGACCGTGTTCGTCGTGCCCGACGGCGCCGAGGCGCTCGCGGTGGAGGTGCTCACGAACGCGCCGACCGCGGCATCCGCCGACCAGGTCGTCGCCGAGATCACCGAGCGGATGCCGCAGCCGACCGGCGGGCGCGAGCAGGCGTTCGAGCCGCACGCCGCCGTGACCGACGGCGACATCGGCTTCGCGATGGGCGACGCCGACGACTGCCTCCTCGTGAAGCGCGCCGCCGCCGGCGTGCGGGTGCTGTACGTACCGCGCATCCTGCTGCAGCCGGGCGAGCTGGGCTGCACCCCGGCCACCGCGCTGCTGCCCGAGGAGCAGCTGCGCTCAGCGCACTGAGCCCGGGCGGGTGGCCGACCGGCGCGCGCGGACGCGGCCCACGGTGTCCGATTCCGCGCGATACGCGGCCGCTCGGGGCGGACGACGATGGCGGCCCCGGCGCGATGCTGGGGACAACCGGGAACGCGGCGCGATGGCAGGCAGGCCGTCGTCGGTCGAGTCCCGTCGTCTCGAAGGAGTTCCATGTCCACCACTCCCACGATCGTGCTCGTGCACGGCGCCTTCGCCGACGCCGCCAGCTGGGCGCCCGTCACGTCGCTGCTCCTCGAGCAGGGCCACGCCGTGCGCGTCCCGCCGGTGTACAACCGCAGCCTCTCGGCCGATGCCGCCTCGGTGCGCGCGTTCGTCGAGCAGATCGACGGCCCGGTGCTGCTCGCCGGCCACTCCTACGGCGGCGCGGTGATCACCGTCGCCGGCGTGGCCGAGAACGTCGTCGGCCTCGTCTACGTGTCGGGCTACGCGCTCGACGAGGGCGAGAGCCTGGGCCAGCTGCAGGGCGGCTTCCCCGACTCCGACCTGGCCGCGAACCTCGTGTACACGCCGTACCCGGTCGAGGGCGGCGAGCCCGGCACGGATGTCTCGGTCGCCATCGACGCCTTCCCGGCGGTCTTCGCGGCGGGCGTGCCCGAGGCGACCGCCCGCGTGCTCGCCGTGTCGCAGCGCCCGCTGGCGGCGTTCGCGTTCGGCGAGCCCGCATCGGATGCCGCGTGGAAGACGAAGCCCGGCTGGGGCATCGTCTCGAGCGCCGACCACACGATCAACCCCGACGTGGAGCGCTTCGGCTACACCCGCGCCGGGCTGCGCTCGGTGGTCGAGATCGACGCGCCGCACCTCGTGATGCAGACCAATCCCGCCGAGGTCGTGGCCGTGATCACGGGCGCGCTCGCGGAGCTGGCCGGGGAGGCCGGCGTCGACTCCGCTGGTTCCGAGGCGGAGGACCGCATCGCCTCCTGACCCGCACACACGAACGCGGCCGTCTTCCGTCGGAAGGCGGCCGCGTTCGCATGACCGGACTCAGCCGGCGATGAACGCCAGGATGTCGCGGTCGAGCTCCTCCTGGTACGCGCCGAAGATGCCGTGGGGCGCGCCTTCGTAGACCTTGAGGGTGCCGTGCTTCACGAGCTCGACGGTCTTCAGCGCCGCGGCGGCGATCGGCACGATCTGGTCGTCGCTGCCGTGGGCGATGAAGATCGGCACGTCGAGGGCCTTGAGGTCCTCGGTGAAGTCCGTCTCGGAGAAGGCCTTGATGCAGTCGTAGGCGGCGGTGAGGCCGGCGTTCATGCCCTGGCGCCAGAAGTCGTCACGGGCGCCCTGCGACACGGCGGCGCCCTCGCGGTTGAAGCCGAAGAACGGCAGCGAGAGGTCCTGGAAGAACTGCGAGCGGTCCTTCAGCACGTTGGCGCGGATGTCGTCGAACGCCTCGATGGGCGTGCCCTCGGGGTTCGTGTCGGACTTCACCATCACGGGCGGCACGGCGCCCGCGGTGATGACCTTCGCGACCCGGCCGGCACCGTGCTGCGCGGCGTAGCGCACGACCTCGCCGCCGCCCGTCGAGTGGCCGATGACCACGAGGTCGCGCAGGTCGAGCGCCTCGACGAGTTCGGCGAGGTCGCGGGCGTAGGTGTCCATGTCGTTGCCCTGCCAGGGACGCGACGAGCGGCCGTGGCCGCGGCGGTCGTGGGCGATGGCGCGGTAGCCGTGGTCGGCGAGCAGCTTCTGCTCGACGGCCCAGGCGTCGGAGCTCAGGGGCCAGCCGTGGCTCAGGATGACGGGCTGGCCGGTGCCCCAGTCGGAATAGTGGATGTCGGTGCCGTCGGACGTGGTGAAGAAGGGCATGCGCGCTCCAGAGTGATGGTGGTGGACATGTTCCCCTCCACTCTGCGCGCATCGGTTCGACGGATGCCCCGCCGCAGCGGCCGCCCGTCCCTCGATTCGGGACAGGTTCAGCTCACGCCGTCACGCCACCGGCAGCAGCGCCTCGTACTCCCTGGCGACCGCGCGCAGCTCGGGCGCAGGGGTCTGCAGGCGACTCGCCTGGATGAGCCCCTGGGTCACGAGCAGGATCTGCGCGGCGAGCAGCTCGAGCTCCGCCCGGTCGGCGGCGACCCGCTCGGCGGCGAGGCGCTCCTCGATCGCGGCCTGCATGCCCGTGGTCGCCTGCTGGCAGAGTTCGAGCACGCGGGGTTCGCGTCCGCCGAACTCGGCGAGGCTGTTGAGCATGAGGCATCCGCGTCGACCGGGCTGGCTGGCGCAGTCGGCGATGATCGCGTCAAACAGCGCTCGCACGGCGTCGGCCGCCGAGCCGTCGGTGGCCATGGCGGTGCGCACGAGCTCGATGCGGGAGCGACAGTAGGCCTCGAAGACGACGAGGAAGAGGCCGAGCTTGCTGCCGTAGGCACCGTAGATGCTGCCGTTGCCCACGCCGCTCGCCTCGGCGATGTCGCCGATCGCGGTGCGTTCGTAGCCGTGCGACCAGAACGCCTGCAGCGCCGCGGCGCGCAGTGCGTCGTCGTCGAAGCTTCGTGGCCTGGCCATCCCACCAGCTTACAAGCCGTGTCGACTGGTATTGGAGTGAAGAATCCAGAATGATGGGAGACATGAGCTCCGCAGTGTCGATCCTTCCCGCCGGCCGCAGGCGCCGCATCGGCTTCCTCCTCTTCGACGGGGTGAAGGCGCTCGACTACGTCGGCCCCGCCGAGGTCTTCGTCGAGGCGAACCAGGCGGTCGACGGCTACGAGATCCTGCTGCTCTCGCCCGACGGCGCCGACGTGTCGACCTCGCTCGGCGGGCGCGTCTCGGTGCACGCCTCGGCGCGCGACGCGGGCGACCTCGACATCCTCGTCGTGCCGGGCAGCGAGCAGTCGCCCTCGGTCTTCGTGCGCGATCCGCTGCTCTCGGCCGCGGCCGACCTCGCCTCGCGCAGCCGGCGCCTCGTCTCCATCTGCAGCGGCGCGTTCGTGCTCGCCGCGCTCGGCGTGCTCGACGGGCGCCGCGCCACCACGCACTGGAAGTTCGCCGACGACCTCGCCCGGCGGCATCCGCGCATCGACGTGCAGCCCGACGCGATCTTCGTGCGCGACGGCGACGTCGCCACCTCGGCGGGAGTCGCCGCCGGCATCGACCTGGCGCTCGCGATGGTCGAGGACGACCATGGCAGCGACGTCGCACGCCAGGTCGCGCAGCTGCTGCTCGTGTACCTGCAGCGGTCGGGCGGCCAGTCGCAGTTCTCGGCGTCGCTGCGGGCGCGCGCCCCGCACCACAGCATCGTGCGCCAGGTCACGGACCTCATCGACGCCGACCCGGCGCGCAGCCACACCGTCGCCGCACTCGCCCGGCACGCGAACGTGAGCGTGCGGCACCTCAGCCGCCTGTTCCGCGAGGAGCTCGGCGCCTCCCCCGCCGAGTACGTCGCCGGGCTGCGGTTCGACCTCGCCCGGTCGCGGCTCGAGAGCGGATGCTCCGTGGCCCAGTCCGCGCTCGACGCCGGCTTCCCGAGCGCCGAGGCCCTGCGCCGCGCGTTCATCGCGAGGCTCGGCATCTCGCCGTCGCAGTACCAGCGCCGGTTCCGCACCACGGCGCCCGAAGCGGTGACCACGGATGCTCCGGTGCGCGTGCTGCGCCCGACCGGCTGAGCGGCCTCGGCCTCAGCTCGGATCCGTCTCCCGATGCGATGCTTCGAGGGCGTCGAGCGCGGCCGTCAGCAGCGCGTCTCGCCCGAGGCCCGTCGAGGCCTCGAGGCGCGCGATGCGCTGCTCGAGCGCGTCATCCGCCGCGACATGCGGAGCGGCCGCGACATCGGCAGCAGCCGAGGCATCCGGAGCCGCCGCGACTTCCGAAGCGGCCGAGGCATCGGACACGGTCGCGCCTGCCGCCGGATCACGCAGGAACAGCGCCGCGACCGGCAGCACGACGGTGCCCAGCGCGTCGATGATGGCGACCACGATCGCGGTCCTGAAGTAGGCGTCCTCGGTGCCCGGCGCCGGGATCTCGCCATCGCTGACGATCGGGAGGATGCCGATCAGCGCCAGCGCCGCGATGGCGCAGAGCGTGACGGCGAGCGCGATCCTGACCACCGGATGTCGTCGCCCGGCCAGGAGCAGGAGAAGGTTCGCCTGCGCGAGGCTCACCGCGAGGATGACGCTGACGCCGAACCAGCGCCACAGGTCGACGCCGCTGTCGTAGACGCTCCACGACCATGCCCAGGTGAGCGTGAGTCCGACGATGAGGGCGACGGTGCTCGCGCCGATCCCCACGAAGCTCACGGCCCGCACTGGGCGGCCCGCCACGGCGAGGTGGCAGAGCATCGTGAGGCCGAAGCCGGTCACGAGCAGCGTCGTGAGGATGATGGGGCCCTGCTGCGAGAGGTCGCCTGTGATCACCGAGATGATGGCGATGACTGCCGCGAGCGAAACCGAGACGATGACGCCGATGATCGTGATGCGGCGGGCCCCCCGCAGGGCGCGCCCGTCGCGTGGCGATGCGTCGGTGGTCGGCGTGGGTCGCAGATCGGTCATCGAACTCCCTCGGTCGTGGCTCAGCATAGAGCTGACCCCCGTCGGGTACGGGGGTTCACCCGATGTCGGCGGTTGGACGCCCGTCATAGCGTGCGGCCATGACCACGACACCCACCAGCCAGCAGCCGCCGTCGACGGCCACGCGCACGATCGCCAGGCGCTCGAGGGCCGGATGGCTCGCGGTCGTGCTGACGTCGCTCGGCATCGCGGCCTTCGCCGTCACGCCCTACCTCACCGCGTCGCTCGAGACGCTGTCGCAGTCCGATTCGGGCGGCCTCGCCGAGGCGTACGCCGGACGGCCGTGGTTCGTGCTCGTTGCGTTCTACGCCCACATCGTGGCGGGCGGCATCGCCCTCGTCGTCGGCCCGTTCCAGTTCTGGCGCGGGCTGCGCACGCGGCATCCGCTCGTGCACCGCTCGATGGGACGGGTCTACCTCACCGCCGTCGGCATCGCGGCCCTGGGCGGCCTCGCGATCGCCCCGATCAGCCAGGCCGGCCTGACGGGCCTGTTCGGATTCGGCGCACTCGGCGTGCTGTGGCTGGTCACCGGGTGGCGCGCCTACCGCTCGATCCGGCGAGGCGATGTCGCGAGCCACCAGGCGTGGATGATCCGCAACTTCGCCCTCACCTACGCGGCGGTCACCCTGCGCCTCGGACTCTTCTCGCTCATCCTCGTGCAGGTGCCGTTCTCGGCCGGCGGGTTCGACTTCGGGACGGCGTTCGCGAACGCCTACGTCGCGATGGCCTTCCTCGCGTGGCTGCCGAACCTGCTCCTCGCCGAATGGCTGATCCGGCGTCGTGGCCTGCCGTCGTATCGCCTGGCGACCGCGTGACGGCAGGCGGCGTGGGCGCGAGCCGGGCTACGCGAGCTCGAGCGTCATGAAGACGCTGTGCGGGTCGAGCGCGTAGTCGCCGAACGGCCCGGTCTCGCTGAAGCCGTACTTGGCGTACAGCGAGCGGGCGGGCGCGAAGAAGTCCTGCGACCCCGTCTCGAGGCTCACCCGGCGGTATCCGCGTCGCCGTGACTCCGCGAGCACGTGCTCGAGCAGGCGCGCCCCGAGCCCTCGGCCGCGCGCCGCGGCATCCGTTCGCATCGACTTGAGCTCGCCATGCCCGGAGTCGAGCTCCTTCAACGCGACGCAGCCGAGCACGTCGTCGCCGTCGGCGATGGTCCAGAAGGTGACTCCGGATGCCGCGAGCGCCGACACGTCGAGGGCATGCACGCTCTCGGCCGGCGAGGTCGCGAACATGTCGTCGAGGTGGTCGGTGAGCAGGCGGATGACGCGCTCGTCGGTGAGGTCGCCGGGCTGGATGTCGATGGTGCTGGTCACCTCACGAGTCTCGCAGGCGCCCGTTTCGCGTTGGTTTCGTCGCGAGCTCGATCAGCCCGCCGCGACGGCGGCGGCGGCGATGACCGAGATGGTGATGAACACCCAGTCGTTGATGATGTGCGCGCCCGCCGACACCCAGAGGTTCTTCGTGCGGATGAACGCGAGCGTCAGGGCGATGCGCGCCGAGCCGATGATGAGGAAGGCCTGCGCCCAGTTCCAGTCGTAGGTGGGGAGGTGGGCGGCGCCGAACCACAGCGCAGAGATGATCCACGCCAGGATGACCGCCGTCTTGCGCGAGACGCCCGCCTTGGCGAAGAGGAAGTACATCAGTGCGAGGAACGGCAGCACGACGAAGATCTCCTCGCCGATGAGCTGGATGCCGCTGCCCACGTACAGGGCGATGGTGTCGGCGACCCCGGCCGAACCGGCATCCGTGATGACGGTGTTGGGCGCGACCGGGAACACGAGCGCCACGAGCGCGCCGATGACGAACGTGAGCGCGATGTTGAGGGCGGCGAAGAAGAACATGTTGCCGACGTCGACGAGCCGGACCCGACGGAAGATCGCGGTCCAGTGCCGGCCGGCCACGAGTGCGAGCACGGCGAGCGGGATGATGACGAACAGCGCCCGCGGCAGGATCGCCACGATGTTGTTCGGCTGGGGGATGAAGATGAGCGCGAGGAATCCGACGGCCACCGACAGCCACACGATGATCCACTTGCCCACCGAGAGCTCGACGGGCTCGCCGTTGTAGAAGGGGAAGTCCCGGCCATCGCGGCGCTCGATGAGCCGCCCGAAGCGGTCCTTGTCGGTCAGCGGGCGGATGCGGCCGCCCGGAATCGTGGCGGCCGCCGTGGGCTCGGTCGTCATGTGCTCCCCCTCGTGTCGTCAGCGTCCTGCACGCGACGCTTCACCGAGTCTGGCAGATGCCAGGTGGCGCCTCGCCCACCCGCTCAGCCGGCCAGCGACGGCGCGAACGCGGTCCACGCGCGTCGGCGCTCGCTGCGCGGGTCGGACTCGACGCGGTCGGACGCATCGATCACGAGGGTCGATCGCGCGCGCTCCTCGTAGGGCGGCCAGCCCGGCCCGGGAGCACCGGTCTCGGCGAAGTGCAGCCAGTGCTGCCGCATCCGTTCGCCCGCCGCGGCATACTCCTCATTGCCGCCGAGCGACGTCATGACTCTCGCGAGCGGGACATCGGTGCGGTCGAACAGCGCGAACATCTCGACCCCGTGCGTCGCGTCGAGCCCGACCAGCGTGAGCAGGCGTGGCGCGAAGTCGAACCGGTACGACCAGACCGGTGCGTGACGCGAGCAGGCGTCGGCGATGCGGGTGCTCGGGAACCAGAAGCCGTAGTCGCCGCCGAAGTCGGCAGCCGGCCGTCGGGCGGGGAGCTCGGGGTAGGCGGCGCGCATGGCGCGTCGTGCCGCGCCCGGTGCACGGGCGAACACCTCGTCGATGCGCTTCGGCGAGCGCGGCAGGATGTCGACGCGTCCGCGGAAGACGGATCCCTCGCGGTCGTTCGTGCCGATGATGAGCGGCACCCGGTGCGCCCGGCCGTCCCGGAACGCGACGAACGGCCGCTCGGGCACGACGTCGCCGTCGATCACCGGGGCGAAGCAGAACGCGCCGGCGTAGGCGTCGGGGGTGCGGATCTGGAGCTCGACCGACGCGGCGACGAGGTCTTCGGCGTTCGACTCGGTCAGCAGCTGCGGCGCGCTCGCCGTTCCGGCGTTCAGCGCGCCGGGCTGCCCCCGCACCGCCCGCACCGCGCGCTCGCGCACGACGTCGCGCAGGATGGCGAGGTACTCCGCCGCCCACCGCCCGGTCATCGCCGGCGGGTACACCGCGTCCGGCGGCGCGCTCTGCGCGATGGCGCCGGCGAAGAGTCCGCGCGCCGACGGGGTGGCCATCAGCGTGGTGACCGCATTGCCCCCAGCCGACTCGCCGAACACCGTCACCCGCTCTGCGTCTCCGCCGAACGCGCCGATGTTGTGCCGCACCCACTCGAGCAGGGCGACCTGGTCGCGCAGTCCCAGGTTGCGATCGAACGGTCGTTCCTTGGTGCCGTACCGCGTGAAGTCGAGGTAGCCGAGCGCTCCGAGCCGGTAGTTGAAGCTCACGTACACGACGCGTCCGCTGCGCACGAACCCCTCGCCCTGGCCCGAGAAGTCCCTCGAGGAGCCCGCGCTGTAGCCGCCACCGTGGATGAACACCATCACCGGCAGCAACGGTCCGCCGGGCTCGCGTGCCGGCGCATGCACGTTCACGGTCAGGCAGTCCTCGTCGGCGGCGACCGCACCGGGCAGCACGCGCGGCCGCCGCGTCACCCGGGCCTGCGGGGCGACCGCGCCGTAGTCCGAGGCGTCGCGAACCCCGGGCCACGGATGCACCGGAGCCGGCGCCCTGAACCGCAGCTCGCCGACCGGCGGTGCCGCATAGGGGATGCCGCGCCAGGAGAGCACGTCGCCCTCGCGGACTCCGCGCACGACGCCCCCGGTGACGCGAACCTCGAGCCGGTCGTCCGTTCCGGGGTGTGCGGTCATGCCCGCGTGCACCTCATCCACGCCATTCAAGCCCTGTCGCGACCGCGCCGCCACTGCTGGCGGCCGCATCCGACCGTTCGACGCGACCGGTCAGCGACCGAGCAGGTCGTTCAGCCAGCCGGGCCCGGCGACGAGGGCGGCCTCGGGCAGGCGCGCCCGCAGGCCACGATCGGCCGTCACGACGAGCACGCGCTCCGCCGCGGCATCCGACTCGTGTGCGGCCGCCGCGATCGCGCTGTCGCCGTCAGCCGGCGCACGCACCAGCTGGATGCCATCGGGGGCGGCGACCCCCTTCGCCTGGCCCTCCACGACGGCCACGATCCGCTCGAGCACCACCACCGAGCCGTCAGGAGCCGTGACGGCTCGACCGACGAGCGCAGGCATCGGCGCGAGCAGCCGAGCGGCGGCGCCCGCGCGGTCCTTCCACCAGCCGTCCGGGCGCGAGCCCATGACGTTGGCCACGTCGACCACGAGGGTCACGCGTCGGCGCTCACCTCGGCGGGCTCCCACGCGAACCCGTCGGGGTCGGTGAGGGCGCGGCTCCCGCCGCCGATGACGATGCGGTGCGAACCACTGCCTTCCGGCGCGACCCCGGCCGACTTCGCCAGCGCGCGACGCTTGTAGAGCCCCAGCGAGATCGGGCTCGTCGGCATGTCGAAGTCGACGTAGGAGCCGAAGCTCTTGCCCACCTTCAGGCCGAGGTCGGTGTAGAACTTCTTGCTCGCGCCCACGTCCTCGACGCCGAGCAGGAGCACGACGGACTCGATATCGCGGGTGGCGGGGCCGGTGTCCTTCTTCGACGAGGTCGCGAGGTTCCAGATGGACCCGTCGGGCGCCTGCACGACGCCACCGAAGCCCCACAAGGACTTGGCGGCCGGCTTCAGCACCGTGGCGCCCGCCGCGATCGCTGACTGGTAGAAGCTGAGGGCGTCAGCGGGCTGCGCCACGGTGATGGAGAGGGTGTATCCGCGGAAGCCCGTCGTCGGGGCATCCGTTGCCCGTAAGCGGAGGAGATCGCCGAGCCCGAAGGCGGCGTCGGAGAAGCGTTCGGCGGCCGTGGTGTCGGCCACCTCGAGGGTGACGAAGTCGATGCTGTTCATGACCATCACGCTACGGATGCCGCCCCTCGGGCTGCTTCTTCGTTCCTGCTCGATCACCTCGGCGCCAGTATCCTGACGGCGTGACGTCATCGCCCACTCCCGCACGCGGCCCCGCGCGAGTCATCCTGCTCGTGGCCTGGGCGATCGTCGCGCTCGCGGCGGCGGTCGGCGTGCTGTTCGGCGCACTCACCGCCGCGCTGAACGGGGCCGGCTTCGACACGACAGTATCGGATTCGACGCCGCTCTTCGTGCTGTGCCTGGTCGCGAGCGTGGGCGCCGGCGTGTGCGGCATCCTGCTCGGCGGCCGCTGGTGGACGGCTCCCCTCGTGGCGGCGCCCGCGCTGCTCTTCGCGGCGAGCTGGATCTTCGGCGGTCAGTGGGTGTCGACGCCGCTCACCGCGAGTCCCATCGTCACGGCCGTCGGCGTCGTGTGCGTGCTCGCGCTGCCGAGGCGCCGCGCCGCCGCCGCGGCCTCGGCCGCCCGCTGACGGGTCAGAGCCGCACCGGGAACGTCAGCATCACGGCGAAGCCGGACAGCGCGACCAGGGCCGCGAGCCCCAGCATGATCCACGCTGCGACGTGGTGGATGTCGCGCTGGGCCATCGCGGTCAGGAAGAGCACCAGGGCGAAGAGCACCGTGAGCAGCGAGTAGTTGTCGCCCCGCTCGGTGTCCTCGAGCGCATCGGCGAATCGCGCTTCCGCGTAGGCGGAGCGCTCGGCGGATTTCTCGCTGCCCGGCGGCACGTAGGCGTCGGTGGCGAACGGGCCGGGCTCGGCCTCGCCGTCGCCCTGCCAGGCGTCGAAGGCGACGCGGAAGTGCGGCGTGAACCGGGCTTCGATCTGGTCGGCGAGCGCCGTATCGCCCTGCGCCGTCGCCGTGACCCACTCGGCGTAGATGATGAGGTCGACGATCCGCGCCTCCCGGGCCTCGCCGTCGGCATCCGTCGCCTCCACGCGGGCAGCGGATGCCTCGGCGAACGCGATCGCCCGCTCACCGCTCCACTTCGACGCCTGGAAGCCGCACCATGCGGTGAGGATCGCGGTCACCGACAGCATCGCCACGGCGACGATCTCGATGAACGGCCGATGCCGCCACCGCGAGACGCGAGCGGGCGCCGCGGCGGGCGGGCCGGACGGCGGCGCTGCGGGTGCGGCCGGTGCCGGGGTCGTCGACTCGTCGCTCATGGCTGCCCTTCGTCGCATCCGACACGATGCTGCTCACACTGGCACAGCCGTGCGTCCCGCTGCCACCCACGCTTCGGCGACACGCGCCGCCCGCAGCTCACCGCTCGGCGAAGTTCCCCTCACCGCACGGCGGCATGTTGCTCCAGCCCGGCGTCGCGGTCACGTACCGCCGGCAGATGTCGCCGCCCAGGTACACCGTGCCGTACTCGCCCTCGTCCTCTTCGAGCTCGATCGACGTGACGACGAACGGACCGTCGGGGCCCGAGACCGGCATTCGTCGCTCCGCACTCCCGTCCCATACCGTCAGCTCGAGCTCCACCTCGCAGGTCGACCCGGAGAAGTCGGGCACCAGGTCGACGACGAGCGGAACCTCCTCGTCGTGCGCGAGCGTGATCGTGCGTTCGGGGAAGTAGTTCTGCGGAGCGCCGCTGGGGTCGTACTCGTAGGCATCCGACGGCCCGTGGCCGACATCGACGTTCATGACCTCGGACTCGACTCCCGCCCCGCGGCCGCTCAGCATCCGCACCAGCGTTCCCCTCGAGATCGGCTTGCACGTCTCCTTCGTCGTCACGTCGGTGACACGCACTTCGCCGGTGCGGTTGCCCGTCAGGTACAGCGTGACCTGCTGCGTCCCCGAGACGCGGCCGTGCTCGTGCGCCTCGAGCCACCCGACCTGCTCGGCGGCGCTCAGGCCGGCGAGCAGGTCGAGCTCGCTCGACGCGAGCGTGGCGCCCCGCGGAAGGACCACGTCGTCGGTGCCCGCCTCGGCCTCGACCCTGACGTCGACGGGGTCGCCCTGCGAGTCGACCGCCATGGTCGCGAACCATCCGAACCCCTGCGTGACCGCGCCGGCGATGACGGTGGCGAGTGCGGCCGCGGCGACACCGCCGATCCAGACTCCAGCTCGGCGCCAGACCGGCCTCGGATCGGTGGTCGGGCTGGTCTCGTGCGGCTGCTCGCGCTCGCCCTGTTCTGCTGGCATGACTGCATCTCACGGGTCGCTTCAGATCCTATTCCTGAGCGTCGCTCACGTGATCGGTGTGCGCCCTGAACGTCTGATCCGACCCTCGCGGCGCGTGGCCGAGGGGAGGATGCTGAACCCATGAATGACCGTGAGGATTTCCTGATCTGGGTGCACACCTCGCTCGCGGAGGCCGAACGAGCGCAGTTCGATGGCGACGACCGCCCGAGACGCGCGATCTGGTCGAGTGAGGAGCCGGTGAGCGTGCTCGGCGCGTGGCGCAACGCGACGAACCGTCACGAACTCGTGGAGGCGTTCGAGGTGCTCGCGTCGAGCTTCTCGGACTGCACCGCCTACTCGTTCGACTTGATCTCGTTCGACCTCCGCGGCGACATGGCGTACACCGTCGGATACGAGCGCATCTCGGCGTCGATGGACGGCACGCCGCGCACGTTCACGCTGCGCGCCACCCAGGTCTACCGTCGCGAGGGCGGGGAATGGCGCGTCGTGCACCGGCACGCCGACGCCCTCGGGTAGTCGACCTCGCCTCCGCCCGCTGCCAGAATCGCGGAATGGTCACCGAACGGAGGCGTTGATGCGGGACGACGAGTACGTGGCGCAGGAGCTTCGGCGCGAGCCGGCGCTCGCGGATGAATGGCTGCGGCAGAACAACCTCACGTACGGCGCCCTCGTCGGCATCTGCATCGTGCTCGTGCAGCCGCTCATCACGGAGGCCGAGCCGTCCCCACTGGGGCTTGCGAGCATCATCCTCTTCGCGGCGGCCATCCCGATGCTCGCCGGGCTCATCGTGCTGAACTGGCAGGAGCTCTACCGCCACCGCCTCGCGAAGTCGGGCACCGTCACCGTCGCCCGTTCGCTCGCGATGGGCGCCGCATTCGCCGGCATCGTGACGACCTTCTGGGACGTCAGCTGGATCGCCGGGGTCGTACTGCTCGCGAGCGCCGTCATCGCGATGTTCGTGCACAGCGCCGGATACACCGGCGTCGAGGGAATCCTGCGCTGGGGAAGCTCGTCGTGGAACGCCGAGCGCCGTGAAGTCTCCCCCTCCCCCGACGTCGCGCCTCACGGGGCATCCGATCGCGACCGGCGCGATCCCGACCCGCTCGCCGCCGAGGGCTCGCCGTTCACCCTCTGCTGCCTGCTCTGGGCGCAGCCCGGGCTCGAGAACGACCTCGTCGCCTACGAGGATCACGTGCTCGCGCTGATGCCCGACTACGGCATCGAGGTGATCGAGCGCACCCGCGGTGACCGCGGACCGGAACACCCGGTCGAGGTGCAGCTCTACCGGGTGCCGAACCAGGCGCTGCTCGACGCCTACCTCGCCGACCCGCGCCGGCTCGCCCTCACCGCCGAGCGCGACCGCGTCATCGCCCGCACCGAGCTCTTCCGCGTGCCGAGCGCGTAGCCGCGGGACTACCCCAGCGGCACGTACGGCAGCACCACGGGCGAACCCGCGCGCCAGTCGAGCACCGTCGACTGCGTCGCACCGTCGGGCACGAGCACGTCGATCGTGTTCGGGTCGCGCGTGTCGGTGTCGTGCGCGTCGTTGTCGCCGGTCCAGACGCCGGCGCCGCCGCCGAAGCGGTACTCCTTGATCCAGCTCATGCCGATGTCGGGGCTCGTGTTCCAGTAGTCGAAGTCGTAGACCGGCCGGATGCCGCCGGTGCCCTCGCCGTTCGGATCCGCGTGCGACATCAGGGCGACCTGGTACGTCGCGCCCGCGAGGTCGACCCCGTCGAACACGTCCTTCGGCACCGACATCGCGATCTGGTGCGTCGCCGGCAGCACGAGCAGGTTGGCGTTGGCGAGCACCGCGTCGGTCGCGTCCCGCACGGCCGGCTGGATGAAGCCCGACCCGCCGACGACGAAGTCGTACGGGTGGGCGAGGGTCGCGTTCGTGCCCGGCCGCGCCGCGACGGCCGCGCCCGCGGCATCCGTGCTCACGTAGATGTCGACCCGCTGCACCGACATCTGATTGCCGCCCCAGGGGTTGTTGATGTCGCCCGCGAGCGTCGTGACGAAGTTGATCGAGGTGCCGTCGTCGTAGACGCCGAACTGCGTGAGGTCGAACGCGCCCGGGTTGAAGGCGCTGTTCGTCGGGTACACGTAGTCGCCCGGGCCGTGGTCGTCGCCCGACGGGTCGTCGACCGTGCCGACCGACGTGCCGAAGTTCGTCGACGTGACCGCCACCTGCACGGCGGTCGTGCCGCCGTCGGCGCCCACCGCCACCACGGTGATGGTGTTCGCGCCGAGCACGACGGGCACCTCGGCGGTGAAGGCGCCCCCGGTGACGGATGCCTCGACGGCGTGCCCTCCGGCCGAGACCCACACGGATGCCGCGTCGGTCGAGCCCGCGACCGTGACGCTCGACTCCGTGGTGACGGCGCCTGCGACCGGCTCCGTCAACGTGAGGCTCGGCCCGGCGGGAAGCGCGCCGTCGGCGTACCGGTCGGCCACGACGGAGGGCGTCGAGATCGGCCGCCCCGCGTCGATGGATTGAGCGAGCCGCACGAACGCGGCCATCGACCACGCCAGCGGCGTCGCCGAGCCGGTGCCCTCGCCGAACACGAAGCCCGCGGCATCCGGCCGGTCCCAGACCTGCTCGGGGATCATGTAGCCGGCGTTGCCGGTCGCGGCGAGCGTGTGGAGGAACGTGTCGGCGGGGCGGCCGTTCGCGAGCTCGTACTCGCCGCGCTCACCCGAGAGCAGCGGCCAGAGGCGGCCGATGCCGGTGCCGTCATAGGGCGACCCGTCGGCCTTCTCGCCGTAGCCGTCGTGGTTGTAGCGGTACCAGAGCGACCCGTTGGGCGAGTCGACCTTGATCGTCGCATCGACCTCGGGCAGCGATTCGATGATCGCGGCATCCGCTGCCGGCTTCACGCCGAGGCGCACCAGGTCGAGGAAGCCGGCATCGACGATCGAGCGCTCATCCCAGGCGCCGCCGCCGTTGTTGATGTCGAGCGTGTGCCCGTCGTTCGGGTTGCCGTTGTCGTCGATGCGCTCGTAGTACTGCCCGTTGCCGAGCGGTCCGGTGGTGGTGAACGTCCAACTCTCCACCTTGCGCTGCCAGTCGTCGGCGACGCCGGTGTAGATCGCGGCCGATGCCTCGTCACCGTTCGCTGCGGCGATCGACGCGGCGGCCGTGAGGCCGGCGATCTCGGCGGCGATGGTGCTCGGCGAGTAGCCGCCCTCCTCCTCCCAGCGCTCCTGGGGGGTCGACGGGCCGTGGCCCACGAGGAAGTCGGCGGCCGTCTTCACGTGGTCGGCGTAGGTCGTGGCATCCGTTCGCCCGAGACTCCACGCCAGCACGATCGGGAAGGCGACCTCGTCGAGCTGCAGGCCGCCCCAGTACGGCGTGCCGTCGAGCAGCGAGTTCTGCGGGAACGACCCGTCGCTCTTCTGCTGCACGTCGAAGAGGTAGTCGAGTGAGCGGTTCGCGGCATCCGAATCGCCGAGGGCGATCTGCGCGGTCGCCACCTGGTACAGGTCGCGCGCCCACACGAGGTGGTACCCGCCGACGCCGGCCTCGTTGGCGTTCTGCGCCTGGCCCCACGGGATCGTGAGCGAGGCGATGTTCGCGCCGCGGTAGGTCTTGTCCTCGTGCGCCTTCAGCGTCATCGCGGCGACGTGGTACTGCGTCGTGAGGTTCGTATCGCCGGCCACGCTCGCCGGCACCGCGCTGACGCTGTCGAGGTAGTCGTGCCAGCCGTCGGCGTAGGCCTCGGCAGCAGCGTCGGCGCCCTTGCCTGCCTTGCCCAGGCTCGCGGTCGCGGCCGTGCGCGCGGCGTCGGCGGATGCCCCGAATCCGAGCGCGAGCGTCGCCGAGGCGTTCTTCGCCGGGCCGGTGAGCTTCAGCTCGGCGGTCTGCACGACGTTGCCGTCGAGGGCCTCCGCGTAGCGGTGGTCGAGGCGGTGATCGACGGCGAGATCGGTCCAGCCGTCACTGACGCCGGCGAACCCGTTGGAGGTCGCGACGAAGTCCTTGTCGGCGACGAGGGCGGTGGCGATGGGATCGGCGCCGGTGCCCGGGTCGCCGGCGAGGTCCTCCGCGACGAGCGCGCCGCGCCAGAACCGGGCCGAATCGTGCCGGCCGCTGTTCGCCAGCGACGGGTCGTACTGCGCGAAGACCCGATACTTGCCGCCGTCGAGCGAGCGCACCGAGACGTCGATGATCACGCTCGCACGGGCGGGATCGGTGAACGTGGTCTTGACGATCTGGTACCGGCCGTCCTTGTCGGTGTTCGTCTGGGTGTACACGAGTGCCCGTGCGTCGGCGAGGCTCACCTCGTGCGTCGTGTCGCGCGACTCGAGGTCGGTGAACGTGGAGCCGTCGGTGACGATGAGCTCCAGGCTGCGGCTGTTCGCCACGTCGACGCGCGGGTAGTAGACCTCGGCCAGCGTGCCCTCCGAGAGCGTGTACCAGACCTTCGAGTCCGTGGTCGTGGACGTTCCGACGCCCTGCTTCGCGCCTGTCGTCCACGTCGCCTGGGCACCGGGAGCGCCCGGGGCCTGCGTCGGCTGCGTCGGCTTCGGCGCGGCGTTCGCGGCTGCGGCTCCGCCGAAGAGCGCGGCGCTCACCAGCGCTGCCACGGCGACGGATGCCGCGGCGCGGCGCCTGCGCCCGCGATCACGCCCTCGACTCGTCGATCCTGATCCCGCAACTGCCGACCACTCCGTCGAACGCATCGCCACTCCTCGTCGAGTCCGCTGTGACCCGGTCAGCATAGGCTCGCCCGGAGGCGACCACCAGAGCCCGCGGCTCCCCCGTTCTCGGAGCACGGCGATGCGCTAACAGAATCGCGGTATGAACCCGCAGAAGAGTTCGGCGGCCTGGGACGCGCGTGAGGCGTAGGTGCCCAGTTTCTTCGCAACCTCGGCGCTCTTGCCGATCGCCACGAGGTCGTCGCCCCACGAGGGGAACCACGACCGCTTGGCTGCTGCGGCCTTCCAGTCCTTCGCACAGAGCGATGTCGCAGCTGTGAGTCCAAGGGCCTTCACGACCTGCTTGCCGGTGATGGACCCGGATGAATCGCCCCGCGTCTCGAGGAACTCCGCAAGGGTGCTCCCGCAGGTCCAGAGTGCTTTGCGCGTGAGCGAGCCCTTCGTCACCGCCGCCTTGATCGCACCGATCTGAGCGGCCGCCACGACCGAATACAGTTCGCCCATTCCGGCCCACAGCACGCTTGCGCGTCCGTCGATGACCCACCGCGTCGCGCGGTCGGCCAGGAGCCGGACCTGATCACCGGGAACCAGGATCGGAGAGGTCGAGAGGTTCAACTCCGTGAACATCTCGTAGAACGCGCCAGATTTTTCCGACCACTGCTCGTACCAGACATCACCCTGGACGGCATCGATGAAGGACCAGACCATGTTGCTGTTGTTCTTCACGACGACGGCTCCGGTCGAGCCCTCGACGCAGACGAGTATCTTGTCGAGGTACGGCACCTCGTCGGGAGATTCCGCCGTCGGCATCTGGCGATCCCATCCGGACAGACAGGGTGCAGCCGCGTGAGCCGGCGAGGCAACCAGCACCAGTGAGCACAGGAGCGCGATCGCCGACACGCTTCCGACCGCTCGCAGGAAGCGCCCGGTGCGAGCACCGTCCACGCCTGCCCGCGTCATGGTGCCGCTCCATTCCGAGATCAGCAATCGCCGAACGCATTACTGACAATCTCTCAGCTTTGCGCCGCCGCGGGAAGCCCTCCTTCGGGGGCGGCGCGTGGGACGACACTCCGGAACACGACGAACGCCCGGCCCTCGCGAGGAGGACCGGGCGTTCGATGTAGCGCTGCGGAATCCCGTTCGTGCGGTGGAGTCCACGTCGCGTGGGATTCCATCGCCGAAACGGGATTCCGCCGAGCGGGGCAAGCGGATGCCTCAGCCGAGCGGATGCCGCGTGGAGGCCGCTACGCCGCCAGCGGCACCTCCACGGTGGCCCGCGGCACAGGCACCACGACGAACGAGCCGTCGGCGGCATCCACCCGCACGCCCTCGCCGTCACCCAGCGCACCCGAGACGAACAGGTCGCTGATGCGGTCGTCGATCTCGCGCTGGATCACGCGGCGCAGCGGACGGGCACCGTACTCGGGCTCGTAGCCGCGCTCCGCGAGGAGCGCCACCGCGGCATCCGTCACCTCGAAGGTGACCTCACGCGCCGCGAGCCGCCGCTCGGTCGCACCCAGCATCAGCCTGACGATCGAAGCAAGCTCCGACTCGCCGAGCTTCTGGAACAGCACGATCTCGTCGATGCGGTTCAGGAACTCGGGCCGCATGGCCTCGCGCACCTTGCCCATGACCCGCTGGCGCACGTCGTCCTGAGACGAGAAGCCGGAGCCATCGGCGGAGGCCACGAACCCGAGCGCTCCCGAGCGCGACGCGAGGAACTCCGAACCGAGGTTCGAGGTCATCACGATCACCGTGTTGCGGAAGTCGACCGTGCGACCCTGGCCGTCGGTCAGGCGTCCGTCGTCGAGCACCTGGAGCAGCAGGTTGAACACGTCGGGGTGCGCCTTCTCGATCTCGTCGAACAGCACGATCGAGTACGGGTTGCGCCGCACGCGCTCGGTGAGCTGCCCGGCCTCGTCGTAGCCGACGTATCCGGGAGGGGCTCCGACGAGGCGCGACACGGTGTGCCGCTCGCCGAACTCGCTCATGTCGAAGCGCACGATCGCCTGCTCGTCGTCGAAGAGCGACGACGCCAGCGCACGCGCCAGCTCGGTCTTGCCGACGCCAGTCGGGCCGAGGAACAGGAACGAACCCACGGGCCGACGCGCGTCGCCCATGCCGGTGCGGCTGCGGCGCACGGCCTTGGCGACCGCGGTGACCGCGTCGTCCTGGCCGATGACGCGCGCGTGCAGCTCGCCCTCGAGGTCGCCGAGGCGCTCGCGCTCGCTCTCGGTGAGGCGGTTCACCGGAATCCCGGTGGCCCGCGAGATCACCGCGGCGATCTCGGCCTCGTCGATCACGGTCGCCAGAGGGTCAGCGGATGCCGCAGCCCGCCCGGAAGCCGTCACCTCGTCGAGCTTCGCCTGCACCTTCGAGATCTCGTCGCGGATGCGCGACGCCTCCTCGTAGTGCTCGGCGCCGACGGCGGCGTTCTTGTCGGCCTCGAGGTCGGCGAGCCGCGCGATGAGCGCGGAGACATCCGTCTTCACGCCGAGCCGCAGGCGCAGCCGCGCCCCGGCCTGGTCGATGAGGTCGATGGCCTTGTCGGGCAGGACCCGGTCGGTGAGGTACCTGGCCGAGAGCTCGACGGACGCACGCAACGCGGCATCCGTGTACTCGACGCCGTGGTGCTCCTCGTAGGCGGGCTTGAGCCCGTGCAGGATGAGCACGGCGTCCTCGATCGAGGGCTCGCCGACCTTCACCGGCTGGAACCGGCGCTCGAGCGCGGGGTCCTTCTCGATGGTGCGGTACTCCTTGAGCGTGGTCGCACCCACGAGGTGCAGCTCGCCGCGCGCGAGACGCGGCTTCAGGATGTTGCCCGCGTCGGTGCCGCCCTCGCCCGAGCCGCCCGCGCCGACCACGGTGTGGATCTCATCGATGAACACGATGAACTCGCCCTTGTTCTGGGCGATCTCCTCCATGGTCTTGGTGAGGCGCTCCTCGAAGTCGCCTCGGTAGCGGGTGCCGGCGAGCATGCCGGGCAGGTCGAGCGAGATCACGCGCTTGCCGAGCAGGGCCTCGGGCACCGACTCCTCGACGATCGCGCGGGCGAGGCCCTCGACGATCGCGGTCTTGCCCACGCCGGCCTCGCCGATCAGCACCGGGTTGTTCTTGGTGCGGCGGCTGAGGATCTCGATGGTCTGCTCGATCTCGTCGACGCGTCCGATCACGGGGTCGAGCTCGCCGTTCTCGGCGAGCGCGGTGAGGTCGGTGCCGAACTTCTCGAGCATCGGGGTCGCGGATGCCGCTGAGCCGGTGCCTGCGGCATCCGTCTGCTGCTCGGTTCCGGACTCGCCCATGACCGTGTCGCGCACGCTCTGGGTGAGCGCCTCGGCGGTGACGCCAGCGCGCGCCAGCACCTGGCCAGCGGGGGCGTCCTGCCCGAGCACGAGCGCGAAGAAGAGGTGCTCGGGGTCGATGTAGGTCGAGCCGGCCGAGCGCGCCACCTGGTAGCTGTGGAACAGCGCGCGGCTGGCGCTCGGCGTGATCGTGGCCGCGTTGATGTCGGCGGGGTCGGATGCCGCGGGCAGGCGCGCCTCGGTCGCGGTGATGAGCCGCTCGGGGGCCACGCCGATGCGGGCGACGGCCTGCTTCACGCTCTCGTCCTCGACGATCACGCGCAGGATGTGCAGGGCGTCGAGCTCGGTCTGGCCGCGCTCGAGCGCGAAGCGTCCTGCCTGCTGCAGGATGCCTTGCGTGCGGGCGGTCAGGAACCGGCTGAGGTCGATCGACCGAGCCTGTCGCGCCTGCTCACCCGCAAGGTACCGGCTGAGGAACTCGTCGAACGAGCTCGCGCCGGCTTCGGGGTTGAAGTCTTCGGGCACCAATCCTCCTGGGAACTTGAGTTGGGTACGCTCAAGTTAAACGTGGAGGGGCCGCGGGTATTCCCGCTAGGGATGTCCGTCGTCGGCCGAAGCAGGCTGATGACTACTCCATCCGACCCATCGCGTGCGCATGGCGCACAACTGGCGCTGAACTGAAGAACGACATGGTGGCTGCCTTCACGTCGCGAAATACAAGGGCGGGGTCATTGTCGGCGTTTACGCTCGCGATGGTTTCGCCGCTCTCAACGGAGGCGAGGGCTCGCGAGTAGTCGCGATGCGCGACATACAAGCGATCATCCACCTCAAACCGATCCGTCGGGCCTCTGCGATCCTTGAGTCGCTTTGCCGCGACGGCCGGCGCCAGGTCCAAGTAGATAGTCAAATCCGGACGTAACAGGCTTGTACTTATCGTGTTGGCCTGGACCACCCATTCCATATCGACATCGCCGGAATGGTAGGCGAGAGATGACATGTAGTAGCGATCACTGATTACGGTGACGCCCTCCTCGAGGAACCGGAGTATCCCATCCCTTTCATTCGTCAAATGATCGATGCGATCTGCCACGAAGAGGGCGGCGATTACGCGGTCGTCCATCGTGACCCTGCCCGAGAATGCTTGACGGATGAGCGAGCCGATGGGACCGTTCGTTGGCTCGGCTGTAAGGTGAACCGCAACTCCCTCAGCCTCTAGGTACTGCGCCAAGCGGTTGGCTTGAGTGGATTTGCCTGATGCGTCGATCCCTTCGAAGACGATAAACCGGCCCCGTTCTCGTCCAGTCATCCCTCCCGGGCACCCACCCTCGGATCGAGGGCTGAATCCAGAAGATGGCGAAGTGCGGCTTCCTTGGTAGTCAAAGCGGCGACCTCTCGCCGATCGACGCCCACGCGCGTGGCGATCGGCTCGAGGGCCAGCCATGCACGCTCCCGGTCGTGACTCCTGCCCTCGAGGTCGCCGGCCGTTGAGAACTCAATCGCGATGAGTGCGGCTGCAACAACGTCTTCAGCATTGGTGGGCGCCTCAACTCCCACTGCCCTAAACAAGCTCAACACTTCGCCAGTCACCTGAGGCGGCAAATTACGCGCACACCGCGCTGAGGCGTCAAGAATGGATTGCTGCCAGGTCGTCAATGAACCCTGAGCCTCCGTCTCGCCGTCATCAGGGCGGCTGGGAAAACGCTGCTCGTTTCTCGCCATCTTGTTGAGGATCGCTTGTTCAAGATCAATGTCCGATTGGTATGCGATCTTCATTAGGTAGATAGCGACATCCGCCAACTCGCCTGGTAACTCCTTCATGAGCTGCTCGAAATCGAAGTCGCCGCGATCATACTTCTTGACGAGATTGGCGATCTCCCCCGCCTCGCCGGAGAGCGACAGCACGTTGTGAAGGAGAGGACGTGCGTCATCTTCAGTAATCGAACCGGACCAAGCGAAGGTAGTGCTGCGCCGTTCGTCGAAGTTTCTTTGCAACTGCACAAGATCCTTCAGTTCCACGTTGAGGACTCCGTTCTCATTGGTTCAAGATCAATTCGGCAGCCGTTGCTAGTCGCGCCGTCAGCTCAGCCTGAAGCTCATCGATCGAAACTTCGTGCGTGCCAGATTCACGAACGGTCTTCAGTCGCGTCATGGCACTGATCGCCCTGTCGAGTTCATCCTGTACGTCGGACGACCAGCCGGCCGACTCTACCTCGATTCGAAGGGCAACGAGACCCGCTACCTCAATAATAGATTCGGGTGCCGACTTCTCGATAAGCAGCTTGGCGATTCCGTGGGCATCTCGCCCCTGGACCATTTCGTGGATCCGCGTTCGCGAGACCGTATCGATCTTGCTCCGTCGATGAGCCCTGAAACCCTCCACCAGGTGTGCACGAAAGGCGTGCATCGTGATGTCCACATCCGTGACCGACGGAATCTTCTGTGCGATGGATTCAGCAATCAGAGCCATCTCTGTGATGTTGATGGGAAGAAAGGCCGAGACCTCGAGCGCTCGATAGTAGGCGCTTAGGAAGAGCACGTCTCGCTTGGGTCCATAGAATCCGACCTGTAACAGCATGAAGCTCGGTAGCCGGCCATCGCCACTTTCCATGATCGGTTTGCTGTCCACGAGACTGATGCAGGCCCTATTCGAAGTGCCCTTTGCCTTGAGCTCGCTCGTCAAATACTCGATCGGGTCTCCATGTGCATGCATGTACTCTCCGTGAGACATCTGAAGCACATTGGGGCGAACGCTGCTCTGCCACAGTAGGGCCTCTTCCCGGAAGGCCGCGAGAAATCCCTTCGATGATGCAGGAAGACTCATTGGAAACGACAAGACCAGATTCATCACTGGCGCGTCAGCGCACGCGATCTTGGCCTGTTCCGCGGCCTCGCCTGGAGAATCTGTGCGAATCAACTCCACCATCACCCGTTCTCGCTTCCTTCGAACCTGTCCCAATTGCGGTAGTAACGATAGGTAATCGATCGAGCGAAAGTGCCGTCTGTGAACTCGTGGATAGCGAACTGGTTGTTCATGTTCCCGTCCGGCTGAAAACCCAACGACCCTGCACCGGACAGAAGGGTGCCGTGGTTTCCGATGCGCAGTCCCTGGTCACTGTGAACATGTCCGTGCAGGAGCGCCGTCGCCCCCTCGTTCGACACCGCGGCTAGCAGCTCGTAGGCGTCCGCCATGCCCCCTCCGCCGTACTGGCTCGAGATGGGACTGTGATGAACGACCACGATGAGATGTCGGTCTGATACTTGGGCCATGGCCCTCTTCAAAGAGCCCAGTGGGACTCGTCCGAACGAATGGTCACCGTGAAAGGAAGTGTTCGTGAGCACGAAAGCGTAGGTTCCGAGCGTGGAGACTGCGACGGGTTGCTCGTCATTCCAGGTCTGCTTTGGATCGTTCGTAAGGTCAAAAGCAAACCGGTTGAACTCCCGGAACTCTTTTGGCGCGACCTGCGCTATGTCGTGGTTTCCCGGGCACACAACGATCTTGGCTATGCGAAGTTGCTTCTTCATCTCGTTCAGGGCCGCCAACGCTTCCACATAGCCTTCGGCCGATCCTTGGGTTGTCACGTCACCAGAAATAACGAGGACGAGTTCCTCTTCCGGGAAGTCGCGCAATATCGCTTCCGTGGCGCGCTTTAGGGCGCGAGTTGGCGTCAGCACGGGACGTGGAACTGCGGCGAAATGGAGATCGCTAAAGTGGATGATTCGAAGGCTCGTCACGACAACTTCCCTCTGGAAAGCCATCGCTGCAGGACAGTCTGTAAGACCGGGTCCTCCACCGAACCTGCCACCGAAGTACTCAAGTCGAAGCGGCCAATCTGATGTAACCGCTCGGCAGACATCACGCGAAGCCAATCCCTGTAGACGGGCATGCTCACCACGCTCGCGAGTTCGTCGATTTGGCCGGCGTCGGTGGACGCGGCCATTCCGGAAATGGCAACCTCCAGAGCCCGGAACACCTGCTCGCTCTGTTCGATGGGCAACCGAAGATCGCCTGAGCTGCGGGCGGATGTGGACACGCGGTCCATGTCGAACCTGCCGCGATCATTCTCATAGACATGAAGGCTGTCACTGATGTGCACGTACGTACCGAGGGCCGCCCCCACCCAACCGGAGAGGACCTCGTGAATCGTCGTCCATTGGACCAAGTTGTAAGGAAGACCTCGGACCAAGTCGTTGCTTCTCATCACTTGTAGCCAATCGAGCCTGCCATCGACGATCTTCAGCATGGAGACGACGTTGCACGGCACATCGGGGGATTGGGCCGCACCTGTTTCGAGCGGAAGGTCCGATCGCGGGTCCCAGATCTGAAGCACGATCTGGCGTTGCTCCGGCCGTTCTCGCAGGGCTGCGGCTGCCCGCAACAACTGATCAATGCCGAACCGCGACCTTAGCCGCTCGCCGTACGCACCATCGAATGTCGAACCAGAACCGGCGAACTTCGGCAGCGACTTGTTCCACGCCGTCAAGAAGCCTGAGTCATTGCGTCCGCGCATGATCCAAACAACCTCCGCGATCGCGAACGCGGCATTCATCGCCGGCGTCCGAATAGTCACCCATCGCTGTCGCGGGTCTTCAAGCTCAAGAACAGCGTGGAGGAGTTCCACCGAGTCACCGCTGGAATGCGTCCGACGCACCCCATCCGCGTTCGTGGCCATCCAGGCCTGCTCCCATATTCCATCGGCTGTTTCTGCCCGAACCGTCAGCATCCCTGTGCCCTCCCCAGACCTTGGGTCGATCGTATTGTGCGCGCTCTCGCTGCGTACAAGACGTGCCAACCGCGGTAAGAAGTAACAGGCTGATTGGAAAGACGGCGCATTTTCGAGATACCCGGACTCACCCGCGCTGCGAGCACGGCGCGGGCGGCGTCAGGGGTCGTAGATACCGTCACGACATGACCGAAATCGACGAGCGAATGATGTCCGAGTTGCGAACGCCTCCCCTAAGCTTCGAGGCATGACCATGGTTGAACTGGGGGCTTCGAAAATTGTTGAACCAGATTCAGATTGGTCGGTAGTCGCTGCGAGTTCGTGCGAGCGATGGCTACTACACGGTGACGAAGCGCACGTCGCCCCCTGGGATGAAATCGCACGGGCAATCGGTATCCCTGATCGGCTGGGTGAAGGCCTTTGCACAGTGGTTGTACCCACGTCGCAAGCGATTGAATGCGTCATAGATAGCTCGCCCGACTGGCACGCGCTTCGCGTCGGAATTGAAGCGATCATCGATACTGGCTGGTCAGTCACCATCCTCGCTCCGCTAGCAGCGATGGGCGCTGTGCACGCTAATCTGTACGGTTGCGCCGCCGAATTACAGGGGTGGTGGGCCGCTGATGACCGTTCCCTGCGATTTAGCATGATGGAGACCCTCTAGTGCCCCCGGCGCTCAATACGCAGAACGTAATCGCCTTCATTTGGGACTTCGATAAGACGTTAACCCCCGGATACATGCAGCAACCCATATTCGATGAGTACGGGATAGATGCGGTTGCGTTCTGGCGTGAGGTCAATGGACTGGTAAAGCACTACGAACAGCGAGAGTTGCTCGTTTCGAAGGACACCGCATACCTCGGGCATCTTCTTGCATATATCGGTGAGGGGAAGCTTGACGGCCTGACGAACGCCAAGTTGCGGGAGCTTGGCGCGCGGATACCGTTGGCGCCAGGCATGCCAGACCTAATGGATCGAATGCGGCGATTAGTGGTCGATGAGGAACGATACGCGCATCACGAGCTCAAGGTAGAGCACTACATCGTGTCAACTGGGCTCCGACAGATGATCAAAGGAAGTCCGATCGCCCGGCACGTAGAAGAAATATGGGCTTGCGAATTGCTTCCCGACCCTCCAGGACCCGGCTACATGAATGAACTGGGGGCCGTGGAATATTCGGACAAACTGGTTCAAATGGGTTACGTCCTTGACAACACGACGAAGACGCGAGCGATATTCGAGATAAATAAGGGAGTCAATGTTGAGCCCAAGCTCGACGTCAACGCGCGCATCGACCCTGACGACCGTCGAGTCCCGATCCCGAACATGATTTACATCGCCGACGGGCCGAGTGACGTACCGGTCTTTTCTGTCGTCGGAGGGGGTGGTGGGCGCACTCTCGGAGTGTGGACGGACGGCGACAACTACGACAACGTTCGGCGTCTGGAGGACGACGGGCGCGTGAATAGCATTGCGAAAGCAGATTATTCAGAGGGTGAAGCTGCAGACATGTGGCTATCCGCCTCACTACGAGCAATCGCGGATCGCATCTGCGAAGCTCGAGATAGGCGGCTCGGCAGCATCGCTGCTCCGGGCGGGCATGTCGTCAAGTAGAACGTTGTTGTCCCCGGAGTCGAGCTGTCTCGGGCCCGCCGTGGCGGCCGGAGGAACGCCCCGGGCGCGGGTCTAGCCGAGCGCTAGAGTGTGTCACCCTTCTCGACCAGCGATGCCATGTTCGACGTCTCCGGCCGTCATGTGGTTCATGGTGCCGTGGCCCGTCTTACGCAGTACGTACCCGGCAGGTGAGCGAACCGCGTCGACGAGGCGAACTTATATGAATGCGCAGGTCTGATCGGTGTGACACTTGACGCCCATCGATTGACTGCCCAGCCGGCGGCCTGCTGAATTGGAGTACACGGGAGGATCATTCTGGGCGTGACCGATTCCGCGCCGCCCGCGGCAACCGCCGCGCCGCCCATGAGCGCGCTCTAAACGGCAATTCGCCGCCGAGCAGCCGTACGTTTTCGCCCGGCGCTTGCGATTCCCGCGATCCAGCCTTGGAAAAAGCCCTCCAGCCCCGTAGAAACAGTTCTGGCGGACCAGTCCGCAGTACACCTAAGGAGGACCAATGACTGACGACGAGATCCGTGCTCTGTTCGACGAAACCTTCATCAACCCCGATGACGCCGGCATGCCACTCGATCGCGAGGGTGGCGAAGACAACTACTTCTGGACCGCTCCTCGTGTCGAAACCGAAGATGCACTCCGCGAGGTTGCGGCCCACGCTGACGCGGAACAGCTTGAACGCATCGCAGCGGACCTAAATGGCTCGTACCCGGCATGGGCGCGGCGGTCTGAGCTATAGAACGAGCCAGTCCGAGGGTATCTCCCGCGAATGCGAGCGCGGCGGGTCGATGGAAAGTGTCGACCTGCCGTGCTCAGTCGAGTGAAGGCGGCAGACCCATCCGCCTGAACCGGGTCAGCTGACATACCCCAATCGACCAGTCGTCGCGATTCACTTCTACCCCGGAGCATCCGAACGATATATCGTTGATATATCGTCGAGACCGGGCGACCGCCCGGTTCAGGGAGGACATCATGAGCGCTTCGTACATGGGCGACAACTTCACCGGCGGCTCCGGCGGGTGGGGGCAGGGCCGCTCCGGACCGAATCTGTGGGAGGCCATGGAGCAACTCCGCGGCATGTTCGAGCAGAAGGTCGCACCGCGCATGGGCCGCGGCGACGTCCGCGCGGCGGTGCTCTCGCTCCTCGCCGAGAAGCCGATGCACGGCTACCAGATCATCAGTGAGATCGCCGAGCGCAGCGGCGGCGCGTGGAAGCCGAGCGCGGGCTCGGTGTATCCGACGCTGCAGCTGCTCGCCGACGAGGGGCTCATCAGCGCCGAGGAGTCGAACGGCCGCAAGACGTACTCGCTCACCGAGGCGGGACGGGTCGAGGTCGAGGCATCCGCTGATCGTGACGCGCCGTGGAAGACCTCGAGCTCGCGCGAATCCGGCGGCATGGGGGCGCTCCCGAAGGCCGGCATCGAGCTCGCACAGGCGGCGGCGCAGGTGCAGCGCACGGGCACTCCCGAGCAGGTCAAGCAGGCGGTCGAGGCGCTCGACGAGGCGCGTCGTCGTCTCTACTCGATCCTCGCTCAGGACTGACCTCGGTGCCCTCGGCACGTCGGGGTCCTGGGGACCCGACGCCCGACGTCGGCAACACGCGTGCCCGCTACCGGCGGATCCTGCGGTTCGCCGCACGGTACATCGTGCAGACGTGGTGGTACGAGCTCGTGCTGCCGCGCTTCGGCCTGGCGAGGGTCGCCGCGCGCGGGCGGGAGGCGCGGCTGACCCGCATCGCCCAGCGCTTCCACGTGCTCGCGGTCGACCTCGGCGGCCTCATGATCAAGGTCGGCCAATACCTCTCATCGCGGCTCGACATCCTGCCGCCCGAGATCACCAAGGAGCTCGCCGGCCTCCAAGACGAGGTGCCGCCGGTGCCGTTCGACGCGATTCGGCGCCTCGCAAGCGCCGAGCTGGGCGTGCCACTCGAGCAGGCGTACACGTCGTTCGACCCCGAACCGCTGGCCGCGGCATCCCTCGGGCAAGCGCACCGCGCCACGCTCTCGCCGATCGACGCCGCCGACATGGGATACGACGAGGCCGTCGTCAAGGTGCAGCGACCGGGCATCGAGACGATCGTCGACGTCGACCTGTCAGCGCTGCGCCGCGTCGCCGGATGGCTCAGCCGCGTGCGATTCGTCGCGAGCCACGTCGACCTGCCCTCGCTCGTCGAGGAGTTCGCCGTCACGAGCCTGCAGGAGATCGACTACCTGCAGGAGGCAGGCAACGCCGAGCGGTTCGCCGCGAGCTTCGCCGGCGACCCACGCGTCGCCGCGCCCGAGGTCGTCTGGGAGCGCACGACGCGCCGCGTGCTGACGCTCGCCGACGTGACGGCGATCAAGATCAACGACCGCGAGGCCCTGCTGGCGGCGGGCATCGACCCGAAGGCGGTAGCGAAGCAGTTCGCGGCCGTCATGTTCGACCAGCTCTTCCGCGACGGCTTCTTCCACGCCGACCCGCACCCCGGCAACATCTTCGTCACGCCGGTCGAGCGGTTGGCGGATGCCGCGTGGGCGCCGGATGCCGCGCCGCGGGCGTCATCCGTTGCGCCCGGGTCATCCGCTGACTCCCCCTCCTCCCCCGACTGGCGGCTCACGTTCATCGACTTCGGCATGATGGGCGAGGTGCCCGACGGGCTGCGCCGTGGACTGCAGCAGCTGTTGCTCGCGGTCGCCGCGCGTGACGGCAAGCGCCTGGTCGACAGCATCCGTGGCGTCGGCATCCTGCTGCCCTCGGCCGACACCGAGGAACTCGAGCGGGCGATGTCCGAGCTGTTCGCGCGCTTCGGGGGCATGGGCCTCGCCGAGGTTCGGCAGATCGACGAGCGCGAGCTGCGCAGCTTCGCGATCGAGTTCGGCGAGGTGATGCGGGCGCTGCCGTTCCAGTTGCCCGAGAACTTCCTGCTCATCATCCGCGCGATGTCGCTGACGTCGGGTCTGTGCAGCTCGCTCGACCCCGACTTCAACATGTGGGACGCCGTCGAGCCCTACGCCGGCAAGCTCCTGCGCGACGAGCGCGGCAACATCGTGCAGGCGCTCGGCAAGGAGGCCCTCACCTTCGCCACCAGGGTGGCGCGGATGCCGCAGCGCTTCGATGCCCTCGCGGACCGCATCGAGGAGGGACGCCTCGTCGCGAACTCGCCCCGCATCGAGCGGCGCCTGGCGAAGCTCGAGCGCACGGCGGGCCGGATCGTCTCGGCGGTCGTGTTCGTCGGCCTCTTCATCGGCGGCATCCTGCTGCGCCTCGACGAGCCGGTATGGGGCGTGGCGCTGATGGTGGTGTCGGTGATCCCGCTGGTGCACGCCGTGTTCGGCGGGGTGTTCGGGCGGCGCGGCCGCGGCTGAGCGGCACGCACCGCAGCTCCGCGTTCACCGGCGATCGAGCACGATGGCCGCAGGGAATCGCTTGAGCACCGGCCGGAACGGCGCCTTCGCGAGCCGCTCCGCCGCCGCGCCGTCGACGATTCGTGGATGTCGGAGCTCGACGTCACGCCCCTTCCACCGAAGCGACGCCCCGCCCGCCGCCACGACGTTGCGCGCCCAGTTGGTCTTCGCGCCCCACGGCAGGCCGATCATCACGATGGACGCATCCGCCGTCGGCGCCACCGCGATCGGGGTCTCGTAGGCGGTGCCGCTGCGTCGTCCGCGATGGCGAATGAGCGCCCAGATCGGCACCCAGCGGCGACCTGCCAGGGTCCGCGCGATCGGCGCTGTCGCCTTCACGAGACGGCGCGGCGGCCCACCGCCGACGCGCTCCTGGGGTGGTCGGGACTGTTCGGAGGTCTCGTTCATACAGGGAGAACGGATGAGAAGGGGCGGATGTGACATCCGACCGCGACATCCGCGCTTGGCAATCCGTGCTTGCGTCACATTCGACGCGGGTGGATCGTCTTCTTGTCATGACCGATTTCGCCGACCTGTGGACCGCGCACCGCCACGTCGTCCGCGACGTCGCCTACCGAGCGCTCGGATCTGTCGCCGAGGCCGAGGATGTCACCCAGGAGACGTACCTCCGGCTGCTCGCCCGCAGCGACGAGCCCGACGCGGAGCCGCTCGACGAACCGCGCGCGTGGCTGATCACGGTCGCGTCCCGGCTCGCGATCGACCGGCTTCGCGCCCACGAGCACTCCCGTCGCGCCTATGTCGGGCCCTGGCTGCCCGAACCGATCGTCACCGACGAGCGGACGCTTCCCGAGGACCGCGTCACACTCGACGACTCGGTGCGGATGGCGCTGCTCGTCGTGCTCGAGCAATGCACGCCCGCGGAGCGCACGGCGTTCCTCCTCCACGACGTCTTCGACCTCGACTTCGACCGCATCGCCGACGTCCTCGGCGTGAGCCCGGCGAGCGCGCGTCAGTCAGCGTCACGCGCGCGGAAGCGGATCGCTGCGCAGGGCGTGGCCCGGTTCTCCGTCGATCCCGCCGCCGCCCGCCGACTGTCGGAGCGATTCGCGGCCGCGGCGTCCGACGGTGACCTCGCCGGGCTGGTCGCAGTGCTTGCGGAGGATGCCTCGGGTCACTTCGACTCCGGCGGCATCTTCCCCGACGCCCCGACCGAGGTCGTCGTCGGCGCCGCGACGGTCGCCCGGCAGTTCTTCGCCGCGGTCGGCGGGCTTGGTCTCGACTTCGAGGCCGCGGAGGTGAACGCCGAGCCCGGGATCGTCGTTCGCCGGCGGGGTCGCGTCATCGCCGTGCTCGCGCTCGAGTTCGCCGACGACCGGATCTCGGCCATCCACGGCATCGGGAATCCGAAGAAGCTCACACACGTGCGGTGAGTGCTTCGGGCCGTCTGCGACCGCGCCCTAGACTCGGCCCGTGACCCAGCACCCTCGCACCGCGATCACCGGCGGCACCGGCTTCGTCGGACGCCACCTGGCCGAGCGGCTCGGGCCCGCGGCATCCGTCATCATCTCTCGACGCACCGGCGTCGACACCGGCGACGTCGACGCGCTGACGCGAGCGTTCGAGGGGTGCGAGGTCGTCGCGCACTGCGCGGGTATCAACCGCGAGATCGGCGACCAGACCTACCAGCGGGTGCACATCGAGGGCACCGCGAATGTGATCGAGGCGGCCAAGCGGGCCGGGGTGCGCAAGGTCATCATGCTGAGCTTCCTGCGGGCGCGGCCCGACTGCGGATCGCCGTACCACGAGTCGAAGTGGGAGGCCGAGGAGCTCATCCGCGCCTCGGGCCTCGACTACACGATCCTCAAGGCCGGCATGATCTACGGCCGCGGCGACCACCTCATCGACCACCTGAGCCACACCGTGCAGACCCTGCCGGTGTTCGCGACCGTCGGCTTCCGCGAGAAGCCCATCCGGCCCATCCCGATCGACGACCTGACCGACATCCTCGTCGCCGCGATCGACGGGCGGATGCCGCACGCCACCGTCGCGGTCGTCGGTGCCGAGCAGCTGCTGCTGTCGAAGGCGGTGCGGCGCGTGGCATCCGTCGTCGACCGTCGGGTCATCGTGGTGCCGTGGCCGGTGTGGGCGCAGTACGCGCTCGCCCAGGTGACCGAGTGGACCATGAAGGTGCCGCTCGTCGCGAAGGCGCAGGTGCGCATGCTGGCCGAGGGCGTGACGGATGCCGCGCCGCCCGCGGCATCCGTGCCCGACGACCTTCGCCCGCGGCGCAGGTTCACGGCCGAGCAGATTCGCGAGTCACTGCCAGAGCCCGGTGGCTTCGGGTGGAAGGACCTGCGGGTCAGCGGCTGACGGGGAGGCCGCGATGTGCGGCCGGTCCCTGTTGCGTCTATTGCGTCTATTGCGTCTATTGCGTCTATTGGGTCTATTGCGTCTATTGCGTCGGCACCGTCGTCGACCGGCTCATCGACTCACTGAGGCCCACGGCGACCAGGGCACCGGCGCAGAGGATTCCCGCAAGCACGATCAGTTGGAATCGACCGGCCTCGATCGGTGATGCGCCGGCGAACACCGCACCGACGAAGGCGCCCGGCAGCACCACGAGACCGGTCGTTCGCGTCTGGTCGACTGACGGGATGAGCGCTTCACGCACGGCGATGCGGGCCACGTCGAGGGTGGATTGCCGCGGGGTTGCTCCGAGCGCGAGCCAACCTTCGACTTCGTCGCGACGTGCAACGACGGACGAGTGGTGGTGACGCCCGGTCAGCGTGGTGATCGTCATCGTGTTGCCCACGACGATTCCGCCGATGGCGAGGACGTACTGCGGCGTCAGCTGAACCGCCCCCGACACGAAGATCACCGCGAGCGTCACGGTGGCGGAACCCGCCATGACCCCCGCGATCGTCAGCAGCATCCGCCAGTCCGCGTGCAGGCGTCGGCCGGCCGTGAGGATCGCGGCCAGCAGCATCACTCCCAGCGCCAGCCAGACCCAGAGCAGATCCTCGATGACGATCGAGAGCACGAGGCTCAAGGCGGCGAGCTGCACGGCGGCCCGAAGGATGGCGAGGGCTCCGGCGTACCACTGCCGCACGCCATAGAGCCGCAGCGCGATCGCGGTGATCGCGACCAGCGCGCTGACGCCGATCAACGTCGTGAGGGCAACGCTCCAGTCCATGCGGCAGACTCTACGGCCAGATCGGGGTCAGGGTCGCTGGGGCATCCGCGGGTCTGTGCAGACGCACACGTGTGCTCAGGCGCGCCCCTTGAGGATCATGTGCCAGTACACCCAGGGCAGGATGTGCCGGTCGAAGAGCCACGAGAGGCGGCGCTCGCGAGACAGCGACTTCCAGAACGGGATCGTGGGCTTCAGCCGGTACTGGTCGTCGAACTCGGCGAAGACCACCGTGGAGCGGGAGACCGTGATCGGGCAGACGGTGTAGCCGTCATAGCGGGTCGTGGGTTCCTTTCCGTCGAGCACGGCCAGCACGTTCTCGGCGACGACCTTGGTCTGCTTGCGCAGCGCGCCACCCGACTTGGAATTGCGAGTCGCCGCGGCGTCGCCGAGCGCCCAGACGTTGTCATAGCGCACGTGGCGGAGCGTCTCGGGGTCGACTTCGACGAACCCGCCCGTATCGCCGGCGGCCGGGAGGCTTGTCGACTTCAGCCAGTCGGGAGCCGACTGGGGCGGCACGGCATTCAGCACGTCGTACTGCAGGCGCTCGCTCGCTCCACCGCCGCCGACGGGGCCGACAGCGACCGGGCCGATCTCGGCGGTGCGGTTCGCTCCGTCGACCGAGCGCAGCTCGGTTCCGGTTCGAAGCTCGATGCCGTACTCGGCGATCTTCCGCTCGAGCTCCCGGTCGATCTCCGGGATCCCGAACACGGTCGGGTCGGGCACGATCATCACGACACGGATGTCGCTGAGCACCCCCTTCGCGCGCCAGTAGTCGCACGCCAGGTACATCGGCTTCTGCGACGCACCGGCGCACTTCGCCGGCCCCGGCGGCTGCGTGAAGACGGCGGTTCCGCGGCGCAGGTCGCGGAGGAGCCGAGACGCCTTGGGCACCAGCCCGAACTCGTAGTGGGATGCCACCTCCGGCGTGCTCAGGGCGGCGGTGAGGCCGGGCACACGGTCCCAGTCCAGCTGCATTCCGGGGCACACGATCAGGTGGTCGTACGTGACGCGACGACCCGACGCGAGCACGACGGCGTCGTCGTCGGGGTCGAGATCCACGACGGCCTCCTGGATCCACCCGACGCCCTTGGGCATGACGGAAGCCTGCGACCGCACCGTCATGCTGGCGCGAGCGACGCCACCGGCCGCGTGCGAGAACAACGGCTGGAAGCGATGCTGGTCACGTGGTTCGATCACCACCACGTCATCGACGCCGTGCCGATGCAGTCGCCCGGCCACCGAGAGTCCCGCGTTGCCTCCGCCGATGATCACGATGCGGTGGTGAGTCATGACTGCCTCCTTGGAACGTCGATGCGCAGCCGGATCCGAACCTATGCGCCGCCCCGCGGCGAAGCGACCGCTTGACTCGACGGGCGTCGAGTGCTCGCTGGGTCTGGGTCTACCTGGCTTGTCGTCGGCTGCCCATCGGCGGCGCTGCAGGCGCGTGCCCGCGGGTGATCGGGGCTGCGACTCGTCCTCCACAACGGGCTGGTGGGCGGAGTTGTGCACAGAGTTAATCGCTGGTCAGGCGTGGTTTCAGGCGTCATCGGATGTCGGTGGCTGGGTGCATGATCGAAGCATGGAAGAGTTCCCGCCGCCGCACCCGGCACCGGCGCTGTCAGCGCAGGCAGCGGTGCGGCTGCCGGCGCCGCAGCCGCTGGCGTCGCCGGGCGCGCTCGCGGCGCTCGGGCGCGATGTCGCGGCGCTGCTGGAGGTGTGGGCAGGCTCCATGCCGACGTGGGGCGCTGTTCCTGGCGACGTGCAGTTCGAGCTGGAGCAGATGAGCGACTCCGGGCTCATGCGGGTCACCGATGCGCTCGCGCTGGTCCGGCGCGACATCGACGCCGTGCTGGCCAGGGTCGCCGCCGAGGTGACGAAGCGATCGGGGCCTGAGTTCGGCGACATCGGGTTGGCGAAGGCCCAGGGGTTCCACAACCCGGCGCGACTGATCGCCGCATCCACCGGCGCGTCGCGGGCCGATGCGCAACGACTCATCACCGTCGGCAGCGTCACCGCACAACGGCAGACCTTCAGCGGTGAGCGCCTCCCGTCGCGGCATCCGCACGTGGCCGCTGCCCTGGCGGCCGCGAAGATCGGCATCGAGGCGGCATCCGCGATCACCTCGATGCTCGACCGCGCGTCGGCACGGGCGGAGGCGGGTCGGGCCGACCGCGTCGAGGCGGCGCTCGTCGCACTGGCTGTGCAGGTGCCGCTCGAGACGCTCCTTCGCGGCGTTCGCGAAGCAGAGGCACGGCTCGACCCCGACGGCGTCGAGCCGCGAGAAGACGAGCTCCGCACGGAGCGTTCGCTGACGATGCGCGAAGACGGCCACGGCATGGTGCACCTGCACGCCCGCCTCGACCCCGAGAGCGCCGCACCGGTGAAGACGGCGATCGAGGTGCTCGTGAGCGACGTGCTGCGCCGACGCCAGGCCGGCGACGGCGATGGCGTAGGCGAAGGCGCCGCTGTCGTGGATGACCGACGTTCGATTCCGCAGATCCAGGCGGATGCGCTCGCGGCGCTCGCCCGGCACACGCTCGGCTGCGCGCAGACGCTCACGCCGCTCGCGAAGACGACGGTGGTCGTTCGCGTCGACCTCGACACGCTGGTCAGCGGACTCGGTCACGCGCAGATCGACGGCCTCGATCAGCCCGTCTGCGCCGCGACGGCCCGTCGCATGGCGGCTGACGCCGAACTCGTCCCCGCCGTCCTCGGCGGCGACAGCATCCCACTCGACCTCGGACGGGCCGCCCGGCTGTTCAGCAAGGCGCAACGACTCGCACTCGGCGAGCGCGACGGCGGCTGCGCCTCGTGCGGTCAGAACATCGCCTACGTCGAAGCCCACCACATCGCCTGGTGGGAACGGCATGCGGGCCCGACTGACCTCTCGAACGGGGTGATGCTCTGCAGCTTCTGCCACCACATGATCCACCGCGAGGGGTGGCAGATCCTTCCGAGCCCGAACGAGGTGTGGTTCATCCCGCCACCGCACGTTGACCCGGCGCAGGTTCCCCGACTCGGCGGCCGGGCGCGCTTCGAGCTGCGCGAGGAGAGGGCGGCGTGACCAGCGCCGATCAGGCGAGCCGGTTGCGCGCAGCCAGTATTGCCTCCGCAAATCTCGCGGCGCCGTAGCAGCGAACCTTCAACACCGTCTCGAGGGTGGTGATCGCCACGATATTGGTGAAGAGTCCCCGGAGGACCTTCACATCGGTGACCTTCGCGAGCGGCACGCTGACGTCGAGGGTCCCCGAGTGCATCAGACGGTTCATCCCGTTCGCTGAGAAGCTGACGGTGCGCGTGGTGAGCGTGACCCGGCCGCCGACCCACAAACCGCCCCAGGCGGAGCGGAACAGCGAGACCACCGGCACGGTCACGTGGACGTTCACGTCTTCGACCAGCGCGTTGGCGATCTTGCTCACGAGCACCTCTTCGTGCATACGGTCATTGTGGCCTGCCGAGGCGACTCCTTCGGCCCCCGCACTGGGGCGGCCCAGATCCCGATCAACCGGGTGATGGGGCATAGGGTCGCGGATGGGGGCACCTGCTCCCGCCCCGCGATCCGGATCCCTAGCCTCAGCGAGGGGCCACGGCATGGTCACGACCTCGTTGTCTATGCCGAGCGCGATCCGACTGCGTCCCGCGCGACGCCGAGGGGCTGGTCATGCGGAACATGGAGTGGGCGAACGTCGCGGCGGCTGCGGTCGCAGCGACCGTCATCGCGATGCTGAGCGGATGCGTCGCCGCACCCGTGAGCGTCAGCGAATCGGCCGAGCCCACGGCATCCGGCACCGCGCTCGACCCCGCGCTTCGCGCCCAACTCGAGACGGCCCTCGACGACGGGTTCGCGGCATCCGGAATACCCGGCGTGATCGTCGGGATGTGGATCCCCGGCGAGGACGAATGGATCTCGGCGCGAGGCACGGCCGACGTCGAGACGGGCGAGCCGATGGGCCGCGACAACCAGCAGAAGATCGGCAGCATCACCAAGACCATCGTGGGCACGGTCATGCTGCAGGTGATCGGCGAGCCCGAATTCGACGTGAGTCTCGACGACACGCTCGACCGGTGGTATCCCGACTTCCCCGAGGCGTCGAACATCACCGTGCGGATGCTGCTGAACCAGTCGAGCGGCATCGGCGAGTCCGGCCGGGCGCAGGTCGACCGCATCTGCAGCGCCCCGCAGGCCATTCCGACGTCCGACGAACTCATCGCGGTCGGCGCGGCGACGCCTCGCGCCGACTTCGCGCCGGGCGAGGGATTCGAGTACGCCAACACGAACTACTTCCTCCTCGGCGGCATCCTCGAGCAGGTCACCGGCACCGACCTCGCGACCCTCATCCGCGACCGCATCACCGAGCCGTTCGGCATGGACCGCAGCCGGTTCGCTCCCGACGGGCAGGTCGCCGCTCCCCTGGCCCACGGGTACTCGCTCTTCTGCCCCGAACTCGGCGAGCCCGTCGACACCGTCGACTGGTCGAACGGAGAGAGCTGGGCGGGCGGCGCCATGGTCTCGACCCTCGACGACCTCCACGCGTGGGGCGAGGCCCTCGGCGAGGGTGCCGGCGTCACTCCCGAGCTGCAGGCCGCGCGGTATGCGGATCTCGCGCCGGTCCCCGGAAACACCGGTGCGGGCTACGGCCTCGGTGCGGGCGTCGAGTACGACGTCGACAGCGGGTGCGTCACGAGCGTCTCGCACGCGGGAGCCGAACCCGGGTACGGCACCAGCGTGGCGTACTACCCGCAGACCGGCGCGGTCTTCGCGATGCTCGGCAACGGCGACGGCGGAACGGGCGAGGCGGTGCTCGAGGTCTCGAAGGCGCTGGCGCCGCTGCTCGGTCCCGTGCTCAAGGGCTCGCCGACCGAGCCGTGCGCCGCTCCTTGGGGATGACGGGTCACGGGGCTCGCAGGGCAGTCCTCCCCATTCCGGCAGCATCCGGCGCGTGGATAGGCTCGCGGCGCACGCGGATGCGGCGATCACCCTGGGGCGTACCGCGGTACTGGTACCCACCACCACGAAATCGGAGAACTGCCATGAAGACGTTCAGGAAGACCATCGCCGGGGGCGCCGTGGCGCTCGCGATCGCCGGGATCTGCGCCATCGCCCCGGCCACCGCGGCGAGCGCCACCACCGGGGCGACCGGCCAGGGCTGCACGGCCTACCAGTACTCGTCGGGCGGCTACTCGACGTGCGTCGGCTACATCCAGCGGATGCTGAACGGCATCGCCTCCGTGCGCGGCGGCAGCTACGGCGGCTACCAGCTCGTCGTCGACAACAGCTTCGGCGCCAACACCAACACGAACGTGCGCCGCTTCCAGAGCTACACGGGCCTGGTCTCCGACGGCATCGTCGGCCGCAACTCGTGGAACCAGCTTTGCCGCTACGCGGGCACCCGCTCGTTCGCCGAATACAACTCGTCGGCGCTGCAGAAGTCCGCCTGGCAGGCCGCCTACGACGCCGGATGCTACGTCGACCGCCCCGTGGGCGTCGCGGGCATCGAGGTCATCTCCAGGTACTAGCAGCAGGCGATCTTCACGGGCACGGATGCCGCACGCACGCGGCATCCGTGCCCGTCGCCGTGCTTACGCCCACCGGAGATCTACGCCCACCCGAGCTCGTGCAGCCGCGCGTCATCGAGCCCGAAGTAGTGGCCGATCTCGTGCACGAGCGTGATGCGCACCCGCCGACGCAGCGACTCGAGGTCAACGCTGTGCTCCTGCAGGTTGTTCTTGTAGAGCGTGATGCGGTCGGGCAGCTCGCCGAAGCCGTAGACGCCACGCGTGGTCAGCGGATGCCCGCGGTACTGGCCGAACAGTCGCGGCCGCTCGCGGAGCGGCTGGTTCTCGACGACGACGGCGACGTTCTCGATGCCGCGGATCCACTCGTCGGGCAGCGCGTCGAGCTCTTCGGCGACCATGCGCTCGAAGTCGTCGTCCGAGATCTCGACCATCTCCCCATTCTGCGCGCTTCGCCGGCGCGCGCGGCCTGCGCGGCGCAACCCGGTCGCACCAGGCCGCCACCCGACCTGCTGACAGCCGGCGACCCGCGGACGATGATGGTCCCCATGACGACGACGACCGCGTTGGCGGCGCAGTTGCGCGAAGACCTCCGGCACCGGCTGCGGCCGATGACGGGCCGGGACCCGAACGAACGCGACCGCGTGGTCACGCCGCTGGAACTGCTCTACGACCTCGTCTACGTCATCGCGTTCGCGGCGGCCGCCGACGAGCTCGCGCACGCCATCATCGACGGCGAAGTCGGCCCCGGGCTCGGGGCCTACGCCTTCGCGATCTTCGCCATCACGTGGGCGTGGCTGAACTTCACCTGGTTCGCCTCGGCGTACGGCAACGACGATGCGGTGTTCCGCGTCGCGACCGTCGTGCAGATGGTCGGCGTGGTCGTCCTCACGTTCGGCCTGCCGGTGAGCTTCGAGAATGCCGCGCACGGCGAGAGCCCCAACAACGGGATGCTCGTCGTGGGCTACATCATCATGCGCGTGCCGCTCATCGTGCTGTGGCTCCGTGCCGCACGCGAGGATCCGGCCCATCGGCGCACCTCCCTCGCCTACGCCGTGGTGATCGCGATCGCCCAGGTCGGCTGGGCCCTCACGACGCTGCCCGGGCTCTCCTTCGGTGCCACCGTCACCTTCCTGGTCGCCGTCGCGGCGGCCGAGATGATCGCGCCCGTCGTCATCGAACGCCGGTACGGGCGCGCGCCGTGGAACGCCGGACACATCGCCGAGCGGTTCGGGCTGCTCACGCTCATTACCGTGGGCGAGGTCGTCGCCGCCACGGTCGCGGCCGTCGGCGTGCTCGTGAGCGAACAGGGGTGGTCGGCCGGCGCCGTCGTCATCGCCGCGTCGGGGCTGGTCATCGCGGCGGGCCTCTGGTGGGCGTACTACCTCATTCCCACACGCACCATCCTGACGCGGTGGCCCGAGCGCACCTTCGCATGGCGCTATGCCCACCTGCCGCTCTTCGGCGCGATCGCCGCGGTCGGCGCCGGCCTCCGTGTGGCCGCAGACGGCGTCGAGCACCAGGAACTCACGCTCCTCGAGATCACGCTCGCACTGGCGGTGCCGGTCGGATGCGTCGTGGTGCTCGTGTTCCTGATCTGGAGCGTGCTGCTCCGCTCCTACGACCTCACGCACATCCCGCTGTTCCTCTGCACGCTGGTTCCCCTCGTGGCCGCGATCGTCGTCGCGGTCGTGGCATCCGAATCGGGCGCACCCATCGACTTGGAGGACGACGCCGACGTCGCCGCGCTGGTCACGGTGATCGCGCTCGTGTCGCTCTCGTGCGTGGTCGAGGTGGTCGGGCACGAGATGGTCGGCTACACGCACACGCTCCGCGCGGTCGAGCGGAACCTGCCGCGCCAGAGCAGCGAAGACGAGGACTGAAGCGACGGATGCCTCGCTGGGCGGCCGCGGCCCACGCATTGGGGGCATCGGGGAAGCATCCGCGTTCACTAGCGTGAGCGCATGCCATCCGGGTTCGCCGGCATCGCCGACGATGCCCCTGCTGCGAGTCCGCCGACGCCACCGCGCGGCTGGTATCCCGACGCAGCCGATCCGGGGCAGTGGCGGTTCTGGACAGGCAGCGTGTGGACAGCGCACCGGCACGCGCGAAACCCGGCGGATGCCGCCCAGTACGCGCCCGAGGGGTCCGCTCGCTCAGCTTCGACTCCGCTGACGAACGACCTCCGGAACCGCATCCCCGCTCAGTCGGTCATCGAGAAGCTGATCGAGCTCGAGCGCACCGGATTTCGCGCCGAACAGCACTCCTGGCACTCCGGCGCGATCGGTGAACGATACGTGGCCGACCTGCTCGCACGGCTGGGGACGGAGTGGACGGTGCTGCACTCCGTCCCGGTCGGCTCCGACGGCAGCGACATCGATCACGTGCTGATCGGACCTCCCGGCGTATTCACCATCAACACGAAGCACCATCCTGGGGCGCGAGTCTGGGTCGCCGGCCGCGGGCTCCGTGTCAACAATCATCCGCAGCACTACCTCTCGAACGCGGAGCACGAGGCGGCCCGCGCGGAGCGGCTGCTGTCGAAGGCGAGCGGGCTCACGGTGGAGGTGGTCGGCATCATCGTGATCGTCGGCGCCAGTGTCACCGTGAGGGAACGGCCGCACAGCGACACGGCGCAGATCGGCGTCATTCCGGCGAGCGCCCTGCTGCAGACGGTTCAGGTGCGCCGCGCCTACAGCGACGAACAACTGGCGAGCATCGTCGCGGCAGCCGTGCGCGCCGAGACCTGGAGCGCGCTCCCACCACGGCATGCAGCAGACCCCGCGGCGCTGCTCGAGGAGTTCTCGCGCATCGACGCTCGGATCCGGGCTGAGGGCGGCAGGACGCGGACGCCGATCGCTCGCCGCGCCGCGTTCGGACCCGAAGGCGCGTTCGCCGCACCTGCACCGACGTCCACCACGCGGCCAGCCCGACCCCGAACTCGGGGCTTCCGCGCGACATTGCTCAGGCTGCTCGGCGTGGCCGCCATCGGACTCGGCGTGTGGTGGGGGCTCACGACGGTGCTGCCGCTCGTCCTGCAGCACTTCGTCGCGTCCAGCCAGGCGAGGATCACTGAGCGAGCTGAACTGGCGACCCTCACGTCGTCGGCGGAAGCCGTGGCATCCGCGCTCGACCAGATGACCGCGGGAGGACCGCCGCCGGCGACCCTGCAGATCAGCCCGGGCGCCGCGCTGCTGACGACCGATACGGGCGTGTTGATCGCCGATCTCCCCGACGGCACCACGGGCACGTACGCCGTGAGCGCCGACGGGCTGTCGTACTCGCTGACCCTCGTCGCTCCGGGTTCCGGAGCCTCGGTCACCGTCACGCCTGAACTCGGGGTCGTCGCGACCGAGCAGTGAAGCGACGGATGCGGCGGCGAGGGCACCTGCCCACTCGGGCCACATCCGCTGCCTTCTCGGCGACCCGCCGTCGCTCGCTGCGCGGGCCGACCCGGGTGACGCTGGTGAGCGGGGGGACCGATGAGCTCGACTGCGGCCCACGAATTCCGTGCGGAGCCCGCTGCCCCTGCCCACCGCGCCACCGGCATCGAGGCAGCTGAGATCGCCGTGCCAGTGGCCGAATCGTCAGTCGCCGACCCGTCGGTGGCCGATCGGGCCGTCCGCGGGGCCATGCCGAGTCGCGTGGCGCTGCCGGCGCTGCAGCGGTCGGCCGGCAACGCCGCGGTCGCGCGACTGCTGGCGCATCCGCATCCGCACGCGCCGACGCCGACGCCGACGCCCCAGTCGGCGCAGCCGGCGTCCGCCGAGGCGGCGCCCGTGGCCGGCAACCTCGACACCGAGGCATCCGCTGCCGGCTTCGACAGCGAGACCCGGACGACCGACTCGCTGCCCGACCACACCGCGCTGCGCGGACCGGAGCAGCAACCCGACGAGCCCCCGCGGCAACGCGACGAACCGGCCCTGCAACGCGAGGAGGAGGACCCCGGCTTCTTCGCCTCGATCCGCCGTCGGCTGTCGGGCATCGGCGACGGCATCCGGTCGGGCTGGACGAGCGTGTCGAGCGGCGTGGGCGACGTGGTCGACGGCCTCCGACAGCGCGGTGCGGGCGCCCTCGACACGATCCGGGCGGCCGGCGCGGGAGTCGCCAACTTCGTGCGGTCGGTCGCGACGAGCCTGCCCGACTCGGCGACGGCGGCGTTCACGGCCATCCGCGGGGTGGTCCTGGCGCCGATCACCGCGATCGTCGGCGGCGCGGCCCGCCTGCGCGACGCCGTGCTGCGCCTGGATGCCGACGGCCTCGCCAGCGCATGGAGCTCGATCACCGGCATGGCATCGGGTGCGTGGAGTGCCGCCCAGGCGATGGCCGGCGCCGTCGGGCGTGCACTTTCGGGCCTGTGGGACGGCGCTGCAGCCGGATTCCGGAGCGTCGTCGACTCCGCGCGGGCCGGCGCCAACGCCGTCGTCGACGGGCTGGTCGGGCTCGCGTCGTCGGCCACGAGCCGGCTCGGCGCGCTGTGGTCGCGCGTCGAGGGCTTCGGCTCCGACCTGATCTCGGCCGACAGCTGGGGCGGCGCGATCGTTCGGCGCATCGGCGGCGCGTTGCTGTCGGGTGCCCAACGCGCATGGAGCACCGCGCAGTCGGGGTGGCAGCGGGCGCGGGACACGGCCGGGAGCATCGGGTCATCCATCGTCTCGAGCGCACGCGGCGCGTGGGACACCGTGTCGGGTGCGGCGAGCTCAGCATGGGACACCGCGGGCCGCGCGTGGACGCGCGTGAAGGACGGCGTCGGGGGTGCCGCCGACAAGATCACGGGCGGCGTGCGGTCGTTCGTGCAACGGGTGCGCTCGTTCTCGATCACCTCGCTCGTCGCGAAGCTGCGCAAGTACGGCCAGGCCATGACGGGCCTCGGCACCCTCGTCGCCGACCCGATGTCGACCATCGAACCCTACGCCGAGGGCATCGCGGGCAAGCTCTCGGCCGGCATGCCGGCCGCGGCATCCGATGCAGTCGCACCCCACATGCCGGCAGCGGTGCGTGGCGCGAACACGGCGCCGGCGGCATCCGCTCTGCCTGCCCCGGTGCAGCGCCAGGCGACGAATACCTCGACCGAGGCGGTCACGCGCACCACCTCGAGCGGCGCCGAGATGTGGGCCGGGCTCGGCGCGGCCTTCACCGACAAGTGGGCCAAGCTCGACGTGAAGAAGATGGCGCTCGACGGGCTGAAGAGCCTGGTCTGGCCGTGGCCGAAGATCGGCGAGGAGCTCACCGGCATCGCCGCCGACATGTCGAAGGCGTGGGGCACCCTGTTCTCGCCGCGCAACCTCTTCGACGACCCGCTCGGGTTCTTCCACGACCTGTGGAGCGACCTCATGAAGCTGCTCGACTTCCCGCTCATCCTGTGGCGGCGGCTGAACAACATCGCGCTGCTGCTGCTCGGCCCGATCACGATCGTGCTCACCGTGATCGGCTTCATCGGCGGCAGCCTGGCCGGCACCGTGCTTGGTGGAATCGCCGGTGCGCTGGCCGGAGTCGGCATCGGCGCGGCGCCGGGAGCCGGTGGCGGATTCGCCGTCGGCGGCGTCGGCGGGGCGGGGCTCGGCTTCGGGGTCGCGATGGGACTCGGCCAGGCCTTCCTCGTGTCGTTCGCCGCCGGTGAGGTGACCGCGCTCGTCAAGGTGCTCGCCGACCTGTTCACCACCCGCCAGACCCGGCAGGAGAAGGCCGACGACTACAACACCGCCGCCGACAGCGGCCTCGCACTCGGCATCACCGCGATCCTCGTGGGGCTCGGATGGATCGGCGGCCGCATCGCCGCCGCCTGCGCCTCGGTGCTGCGCGGGTTCCTGCCCGCGTCGGTGCTCGCAGTGATCGACGAGTTCGCTGCCGGGGTGCGCGCGGCACGCAAGGGCGGACTGCCCACGGAGGACCGACCGCCGCCCCCGGAGGACAAGCCCCCCGTGCCCGAGGAGAAGCCGCCCGTCGTCGACCCGGTGACCCCCGACATGCGGGTTCCGGGCCCGCAGACGCTGACCGCGGCGGAGCTCGCCGAGTTGCAGGGCATCGCGAACAAGCACCAGACGAGGCTGCAGGTCACCGGCAGCCGAGGCCGCGGAATGGGCCGGGCCGTCGAGACCGACCTGCCCCCGGGCAAGGGAACCGGCACGAAGAGCGACATCGACGTGGTGATCGACGGGCAGCGCGACATCGACACCCGCGGCGCACTGTCGAACGACGTGAGCGGCGCCTGCAAGGGCGTCGCCAACGTCGCGAGCTCGATCGGCGAGGCGAGCGGCCCGCACATCGACATCCTGCCGGCACCGCGCGGCGTGCCCGGCGGCGGGGAACGGCCGACCATCCCGCCCAGCGAGCGGCCGACCATCCCGCCGGGCCCGCCGAGCGATCGGCCGACCGTGCCGCCGGGGCCGCCGCGCGACTGATCGGGCCGGTCAGCTCACGGCGGTGAGCTGCGGGTACTGCTCGAGCACCGTGCGCGACAGCGTGCTCTTGGCCCAGACGGCGGTGTCGTCGGCGAGGATCTCGTGCTCCCCCGCCTCGACGCCCTCGTACACGCGTCGCACGATGTCGTCGGCGCGGCCCTTCGGCACGTCGAGGTCGGCGATCATCGGGGTGTCGGTGTAGCCGAGGTGCACGCCCACGACCTGGGTGCCGCGGGGCGCCAGCTCGAGGCGCAGCGAGTTCGTGATCGACCAGAAGGCGGCCTTCGACGCGCTGTAGGCGTTGCCCGCGGCATACCAGCTGAGCGCCGAGTGGATGTCGACGAGCGCGCCGCCGCCGTTCGCGGTGAGCACCGGCGCGAACGCCTGGGCGACGGCGAGCGGTCCGAAGACGTTGGTCTCGAAGAGGGCGCGCACGTCGTCGAGGTCGGCGTCGAGCATCGTCGAAGGAGCCGAGGCGCCGGCGTTGTTCACGACGACGGTGGTGTCGCCGGCGCGTGCGGCGACCGCGGCGATCGACGCGGCATCCGTGACGTCGAGCTGAAGGGCGACGACGCGGTCGTCGCTCCACTCGCGCGGGGTGCGGGCGGTCGCGTAGACCTTCGCGGCGCCGCGCTCGAGCGCCTGCTGCACGAACTCGGTGCCGAGCCCCCCGTTCGCTCCGGTGACGAGCACGACGGCTCCCTGCAGTGAAGTCATGATGTGGCCTTTCGGTGATGCCGGCGGGGCGCCGCGAGATCGCGGCATCCTGAGTTGGTATTTCCAACTTAGCATGCCGGATGACGCGCACGACCACCTTGCCGCCGCGTCTTCGCGGTTTCTGATTCAATTCATTCTTGAGTTGGCTCAGTTTTAGGAGTACGGTTACGGCCATGCACACCACGACCCACCCCGGCACCGCGCTCTCGTTCGCGACCGTGCCCACTCGCACCATCAGCGCGGCCGGCGTCGACTTCGCCTACCGCGAGCTCGGCCCCTCCACCGGCGTTCCGCTGGTCCTCCTCACGCACCTCGCCGCGACGCTCGACAACTGGGACCCGCGCGTCGTCGACGGCCTCGCCGCCGGCCGGCGCGTCATCGCCTTCGACAACCGCGGCGTCGGGGCGACCACGGGCACTCCCGCGTCCACGATCGAGGGCATGGCGCGCGACGCCGTGGCGTTCATCCGAGCGCTCGGCTTCGACCGGGTCGACCTGCTCGGGCTCTCGATGGGCGGCATGATCGCCCAGGTCCTCGCCGTCACCGACCCGGCGCTCGTGCGCAAGCTGATCCTCGCGGGCACGGGCCCCGCCGGCGGCATCGGCATCGACCGCATCACCTGGGTCTCGAACGCGGCGGTGCTCCGCGGCATCATGACGTTCAGCGACCCGAAGACCACCCTCTTCTTCACGCGCACCGCGAACGGCAAGCGCGCCGCCCGCGAGTTCCTCGCACGCATCGCCGAGCGCACCGTCGACCGCGATGCCAAGATCACGACGCGGGCCTACCGCGCCCAGCTCGCCGCGGTGCACGACTGGGCGACCCGGCCCGCCGCCGACCTGTCGAAGATCACCCAGCCCGTGCTCGTCGCCAACGGCGAGCACGACGCGATGATCCCGACCGAGAACTCGATCGACCTGAGCCGGCGCCTGCCCGACGCCGAACTCGTGCTCTACCCCGACGCCGGGCACGCCGGCATCTTCCAGTACCACCGGCAGTTCGTGGCCATGGCGCTCGAATTCCTGGCCCGATGAGCGCGCAGATGAGCCCGCAGACCCCCGGCACGCCCCAGACGCCCCAGACGCCACCCACCCCGCCGGCGAGCGCGCAGACCATGACAGCTTTCGTCATCGACGCCTACGGGCAGCCGATGCACGAGGCGGAGGTCCCGAGACCGACCGTCGGCGACCACGACGTGCTCGTTCGCGTACAGGCCGCCGGCGTCAACCAACTCGACGCCGGTATCCGGGACGGCCGGTTCCGCCAGATCCTGCCGTACCGGCTGCCGCAGGTCCTCGGCAACGACCTCGCCGGCACGGTGGTGCAGGTCGGCGCGAAGGTCGACCGGTTCGCTCCGGGCGACGAGGTCTACGGGCGACCCCGCAAGGACCGCATCGGCACGTTCGCCGAGGAGCTCGCCGTCGATCAGCGCGACCTCGCGCCCGCGCCCGCGTCGACCACCGTCGAGGAGGCGGCATCCCTGCCCCTCGTGGCGTTGACCGCGTGGCAGGCGCTCGTCGAGCGGGCCGACTTGCGGCCCGGACAGACCGTGCTGATCCACGGCGGCGCCGGAGGCGTCGGGTCGATCGCCATCCAGCTCGCCAAGCACCTCGGCGCGATCGTCGCGACGACGGCCGGCGCCTCGAATGCCGACTACGTGCGCGGCCTCGGCGCCGATATCGTCATCGACCACCGAAACCAGGACTTCGAGTACGAGCTGCACGACGTCGACATCGACCTGGTGCTCGACAGCCAGGGCGGCGAGACCCTCGAGAAGTCCATCCGCGTCGCACGGCCCGGCGGCCGGGTCATCGGCATCGCCGGTCCGCCCGATCCCGGCTTCGCACACGAGCTCGGAGCGAGCCCGCCGCTGCGCCTCGCGATGCGGGCCCTCAGCAGCGGGGTGCGGCGCCGGGCGCGGCGCCGCGGGGTCGAGTACTCGTTCCTGTTCATGCGCGCCGACGGCGCCCAGCTCGAGCGCATCACCGAGCTCGTCGACGCCGGCATCATCCGCCCGCAGGTCGGCCGGGTCTTCCCGTTCGCCGAGACGCCCGAGGCGCTGGCCGCGCTCGAGCGCGGAGGCATCCGTGGGAAGGTGGTGGTGAGCGGGAAGGACCGGACACGTGCAGCATGACGCACCGCCCATCGGCCGCCGTGAGCGCAACAAGCAGCAGAAGCTCGAGCGCATCACGGCCGCCGCGACCGAGCTGTTCAGCGAGCACGGCGTCGACGAGGTCACGACGCAGCAGATCGCCGACCGCGCCGACGTCGGTGCCGGCACGGTCTTCCTCTACGCGAAGTCCAAGGCCGAGCTGCTGCTGCTCGTGCACAACGTCAAGTTCGCCGACGCGATCGAGCGCGGCGAGGCCGCGGCATCCGGAACCACCGACCGGCTCGATGCCCTCATGGCCATCGTGAGCCCGATCGTCGAGTGCAACCGCGTGCAGATCGAGAACGGGCGCACCTACCTGCGCGAGCTCGTCTTCGGCGACCCCGAGGAGCCGCACCACCGCGAGGGACTCGTCCTCAGCGCCCGCGTCGAGGCGGCGTTCGTCGACGTGCTGCGGCGCGACGAGCGCATCAGTGCAGCGGATGCCGCGGCGCTCGCCCGCGCGATCTCGGCCGTCATGTTCATCAGCATCACCGCCACCCTCTACCGCGGCCTGACCGACGCTGAGGTCGTCGGGGTCATCCGCGAGCAGGTCGGAGTGATGCTCTCACCCCGCTGAGCGTAGATTTGGGCACGAACGAGGAGGTTCGCGTGAGCACCGTTCGTGAGTCCAGCACTTCCACCGCCACCAGCGCCGAGGGGGCCGTCGCCGCCGGATCAGCTCCCGAGGTCGACGCGCAGCAGTCGCGCGCCGTCGCCGAAGCCGCCCGCGAACAGGACTGGCGCAAGCCGAGCTTCGCCAAGGGCCTGTACCTGGGGCAGTTCGACCTGTCGCTGATCCATCCGCATCCCCGACCCGATCCGGCCCGCCGCGAGCGCGGCGAGGCGTTCCTCGCGGCGCTCGAGACGGTGCTGCGCGACGTGGACATCGCCCGCATCGAGCGGGAGGCGCGCATCCCCGACGAGACCTTCCAGGCGCTCGCCGACATCGGGGCGTTCGGCATGAAGATCCCGGTCGAGTACGGCGGTCTGGGCCTCGGGCAGTGGTACTACAACCGCGCGCTCGTGATGATCGGGTCGGTGAACGCCAGCCTCGGCGCGCTGCTCTCGGCGCACCAGTCGGTCGGCCTGCCCGAGCCGCTCGTGCTCGCCGGCACCGAGGAGCAGAAGCGCGAGTACCTGCCGCGGTGCGCGGCGGGTGCGATCAGCGCCTTCCTGCTCACCGAGCCCGAGGTGGGCTCCGATCCCGCCCGGCTGCGGGCCACCGCGGTGCCGACCGACGACGGCGCGGAGTACGTGCTCAACGGCACCAAGCTGTGGACCACCAACGGGGTCGTCGCCGAGCTGCTCGTCGTGATGGCGCGCGTGCCGAAGTCCGACGGGCACCCCGGCGGGATCAGCGCGTTCATCGTCGAGGCGCGCGCCCCCGGCATCACCGTGCACCGCCGCAACGCCTTCATGGGTCTGCGCGGCATCGAGAACGGGCTGACCTCGCTCCACGACGTGCGGGTTCCTCGCGAGAACCTCATCGGCCGCGAGGGCCAGGGCCTGAAGATCGCGCTGACCACCCTGAACGCCGGGCGACTGGCGATCCCGGCGATCTGCGCGGGCGCGGGCAAGTGGAGCCTCAAGATCGCCCGCGAGTGGTCGCGCGAGCGGGTGCAGTGGGGCCGACCCGTCGGCGAGCACGCCGCGGTCGCGCACAAGGTCGCATTCATCGCCGCGACGACGTTCGCGCTCGAGGCCGTGGTCGACCTGTCGGGCGTGCTCGCCGACGAGGACCGCAAGGACATCCGCATCGAGGCGGCGCTCGCGAAGATGTGGGCGTCCGAGATGGGGTGGCGCATCGCCGACGAGCTCGTACAGATCCGCGGCGGCCGCGGGTTCGAGACCGCGGCGTCGCTGGCCGCCCGCGGCGAGCGCGCCGTCGGGGCCGAGCAGGTGCTGCGCGACATGCGGATCAACCGCATCTTCGAGGGCTCGACCGAGATCATGCGGCTGCTCATCGCCCGGGAGGCCGTCGACGCACATCTCACCGCTGCCGGAGACCTCATCGACCCGCACCTCGAACTCGCCCGCAAGCTCAAGGCCGCCGCATCCGCCAGCGGGTTCTACGCCCGCTGGCTGCCGCAGCTCGTGGCCGGCAAGGGCGACCTGCCGACCTCCTTCGACGAGTTCGGCCCGCTCGCCGCGCACCTCCGCTACGTCGAGCGCACCAGCCGCAAGCTCGCCCGAGCGACCTTCTACGGGATGACGCGCTGGCAGGGCGCGCTCGAGCGCAAGCAGGGGTTCCTGGGACGGGTCGTCGACATCGGCGCTGAGCTGTTCGCCGTCTCGGCCTCGTGCGTTCGCGCCATGATGATCGCCGCCGACACCCCCGAGCACGGCAAGGCGGCCTACCAGCTCGCCGACACGTTCGCCGAGCAGTCCCGTCTTCGCACCGAACGACTGCTCGACGGGCTCTGGCACAACACGGATGCCGCTGACGAGCGCCTCTCGGAACGGGTGCTCGACGGCGCGTACGAGTGGCTCGAGCACGGGATCCTCGACCGCAGCGAGGGCACCGGCCCGTGGATCACCGAGGCGGTGCCGGCCGACGCATCCGAGAACGTCGCGCGCCGCGTCATCCGCTCGCCGTAGGGGGCTCGGCGCGAGCGCCCCGCGAGTCCGCGTTCGCGTGAACGCAAGCCCGTTGTGCACCCGTCGAACCCGCGCGTAGCTTCCACCCCAACAGACCGGGATGGAGACTGCGATGACCGTAGACGATTCGACCCGCCGGCCGGTGCTCGACCGGTTGACGAAGGCGGCCGGCTCCCCCGGCACCGGAGCATACGTGGGCGTGCTCAGCCTCGTCGTGCTCGCGGCATCCGGCGCCATCGGCCTCGCCCTGCGCACGCCGTGGCTGTTCCCGAGCCTCGGCCCGACGGTCATGCTGATTTTCGGCGCCGCCAAGGATCCGTCGTCGCGACCGCTGAACGCCGCGGTCGGGCACGGGGTCGGCATCGGCGCCGGCGTGCTCTGCCTGATCGTCTTCGGCATGGACGGCCAGCCGTCGGCGCCCGACCAGGGCCTCACACCGGGATACCTCCTGGCAGCTGCGTTCTCCGTGGCCGTCACGGCGTTCGTGCTGAGCGCCCTGAAGCTGCCGCATCCGCCCGCCGGAGCCACCACGATGATCATCAGCCTCGGCGTGATCGCCGACCCGATCGGCATCCTCTCGATGGCGTCGGCCCTCGCGTTCGTCATCATCGCGGGCTGGGGGCTGAACATGCTGCTCGGCATGAGTCCGTCCCGCCCGGAGGGGTGAGGCGCCGCCTGCGGCATCCGGGGAATACATGCTCAGTCATGTTGTTTACCTTTCTCGAACGACCGCAGAAAGGCGGACCCCATGCAGTTCGGCATCTTCAGCGTCGGCGACATCGCCCCCGACCCCACCACCGGAACCACCCAGAGCGAGGCGGAGCGCATCAGCAACCTCGTGCGCGTCGCGCAGCGGGCCGACGAGGTGGGCCTCGACGTGTTCGCACTCGGCGAGCACCACAATCCCCCGTTCGTGCCGTCGTCGCCGCCCACGCTGCTCGCGCACATCGCGGCGCTCACCGAGCAGATCGTGCTGAGCACGTCGGTCACCCTGATCACCACCAACGACCCGGTGAAGCTCGCCGAGGACTACGCCATGCTCCAGCACGTGGCGAAGGGGCGCCTTGACCTCATGGTCGGTCGCGGCAACACGGTCCCCGTGTACCCGTGGTTCGGCAAGGACATCCGCCAGGGCGTCGCGCTGGCGCTCGAGAACTACAACCTGCTGCACCGGCTCTGGCGTGAGGACGTCGTCGACTGGGAGGGCAGCTTCCGCACACCGCTGCAGGGCTTCACGTCGACCCCGCGCCCGCTCGACGACGTCCCGCCGTTCGTGTGGCACGGCTCTATCCGCACTCCCGAGATCGCCGAGCAGGCCGCCTTCTACGGCAACGGCTACTTCGCGAACAACGTGCTCGCCCCGAACTTCCACTTCAAGCCGCTCGTCGACTTCTACCGCGACCGGTTCGAGCACTACGGTCACGGCACTCGCGACCAGGCGATCGTCGGCCTCGGCGGACAGGCGTTCATCGCGAAGCGCTCGCAGGACGCCGTCGCCGCGTTCCGGCCGTACTTCGAGGAGTACCCGCTCTTCAAGGGCAGCTCGCTCGACGACTTCATGGCCCGCACGCCGCTCAGCGTGGGCAGCCCGCAGGAGGTCATCGACAAGACCCTCACGTTCCAGGAGGGGTTCGGCGACTACCAGCGCCAGCTGTGGTCGCTCGACGGCCTGGCGCTTCCCGTCGAGGTCGCGCTCGAGCAGGTCGAGCTGCTCGGCACCGAGGTGGTGCCCGTGCTGCGCAAGGAGATGGCGGCGCGGCGCGCACCTGGGGTTCCGGATGCCCCGAAGCACGCGAGTCTCGTCAGGGCCAAGTACGGCGACGCGGAGCCCCGCCAGCCGCGACCGAACCCGAACCGCGGCGACAACCTGTCGGGCGCCTCGCCCTACCAGGACAGCGACCCGAACGCTCCGGCTCGCTTCCCCCTGGCGGCGTGACCGTGGCGCACGAGGCGCGGCTCGCGAACGAGGCCTGGGAGGCGTACTACCGCGCCCAGGCCACGATCGCCCGCGAGCTCACCGACGCCGACATCTGGGAGGGGCTGCTCACCCGTGAGTACGCGGTGCTCTTCGCCCTCTCGTCGGAGCCCGACGGGCTCAGGATCACCGAGCTGGGCGACGACGTGCTCATCACCCAGCCGGGCATGTCTCGCCTCATCGTGCGCCTCGAGGCACGAGGTCTCGTCGAACGGGTCGACGACGCCGCCGACGGCCGGGCACGTCGCATCCGTCTCACGCCAGACGGACTGGCCACCCAGCGCCGCGTCGGCGCCGGGGTCGCCCGGCACGTCACCGAGGCGCTCGGCCGCGCCCTCGATCACGACCAGATCGTGATGCTGCGCGACCTCAGCCTCGCCCTGCTCGCCGGCGCCTCGGGCCCCTCGGCCGAGGTGCAGCAACTCGCCATGCGAAGGAACCTCTCATGACCAGCACTCCAACCCACACTCCCGATCAGCTCGCAACGGATGCCGCGAGCCGGCCCCTGCGGCTCGTCGTCGTCAGCGCGGGCGTGAGCGACCCGTCCACCACACGACTGCTCGCCGACCGGGCCGCGCAGAAGACGATCGACCTGCTCGGCGAGGCCGGGATGCCCGCGACCGTGAACGTGATCGAGCTGAGCGGGCTCGCCGTCGAGATCGCGCAGGCCATCGTGGCCGGATTCCCCGGCGTGCGCCTGCAGGCCGCGATCGAGCTCCTCGCCGGAGCGGACGCCGTCATCGCGAGCACCCCGGTCTACAAGGCGGGCATCAGCGGGCTGTTCAAGTCGTTCGCCGACGTGCTCGACAACGACCTGCTAATCGCCAAGCCGGTCATCCTCGCGGCAACGGCGGGCACGCCCCGTCACGCGATGGTCGTCGACGAGCAGCTGCGCCCGCTGTTCGCGTTCCTCCGGGCGATGCCCATGCCCACGTCGCTCTTCGCGGCGCCCGACGACTGGGGATCGACGACGCTCGGCGACCGCATCGCCCGAGCGGCCACGGAGCTCACGCTGTTCCTGCGCAGCGGCGTGGGCGCCTCCATCGCCGACAGCAACTGGTCGGTCTACCAGCACCAGTTCGCCGGCAACGCGACCGCCGCCGAGCGCTCGGTCGCGGACGTCGACTTCGCCACCGACCTGATGCGGCTCGCCGCCGGCGGAGCGCGCTGACGCGGCATCCGGAACCGACTGCACCGGCCGGAACCGACCTCACCGGCCGGAACCCAATGCACGGGCCGGCATCGGCGTAACTTGGGGGCATGGCGAAGCAGCCGATCGTGTACGAGACCACGCACCGAGTCGCCTTCTCGGAGCTCGATCCGTTCCAGCACCTGAGCACCGGCAACTACGCCAGGTACTTTACCGACCACCGCATGGAGGCGCTCGCGAAGTACGCCGGGTGGGATCTCCCCACCCTCGACACGCTCGGCTTCATGACGTGGATCCGGCGCATGGAGATCAGCTTCCGCCGACCGGTGAACGCCGACCAGGAGATCACGATCACGTCGTTCGTGCGCGAGTTCCACGGGCCCGACGCGATCATCGAGTGCACGATGGCGGATGCCGCGGGTACGACAGTCGCCACGTGCCTCATGATCGTGGCGCACGTCGACGCGACGACACGGCGCGCGACCGACTGGCCCGACGACCTGCGGGCGATCTTCTTCGAGGCGGAGCACTAGCGGGCCTCGGCACGCGCGCGGCGCCAGTGCGGCTGCCGCTCCCCCGTCGTCACTAGCTGCCGGCGAGGATCGCCCCGAGCCGCGCCCGGCACTCCGCGACGAACTCGGGAAGGGTGCGCCAGTAGTACGGGATGCCGAGGATCGCGACCGCGATCGCCCAGGCCCGGGCGCGCCGCCAGGTCGCCTGGTCGAGGTGCAGCGCGTTCCAGTAGGCGTCGCGGGCGGCCTGCGGCAGGTCCCAGACGGCGGCATGCTCGGCATCGGGCGCGCCGACCGAGAGCGCCCCGAAGTCGATGACCGCGTGAAGCCGGCCCGCGGCGACGAGGAGGTTGCCCGGGCGCAGGTCGCCGTGCAGCCACACGTGCGGCGCCCGCGAGTCGGGCAGGTCCAGCCCGTCGCGCCACCACTGCTCGAGCCGGTCGAGGTCGAGGTCGTCACCCACGAGCGGGCGAGCCTCGTCGAAGGCCTGCGCAACCCCCGGCTCGGGCTCGCGGAGGCTGCCGCCCCGATACCAGCTCAGGTCGCCCGACCGTCGCTGGCCCATGAGGTCGATGCGGTGCAGGTCGCGCACGAAGGCGGCGAGGTCGTCGCCGAACCGTCGCCAGTCCGTCACGGTGTCGGATGCCGGTGGGGCGCCGTCGATCCACCGGTACACCGACCACTCCAGCGGGTACGCGTGCGACGGGGAGCCATCGTGCACCGGTTCGGGGATGCGAACCGGCAGGGCGGGCGCCAGGCGGGGAAGCCACGTGCGCTCCTTGCGCAGCGAGGGCACCCCTCCCGCCGTGCGCGGCATCCGCATCAAGAGGTCGTCGCCAAGCCGGAACATCACGTTGTCGGTGCCGCCACCGGCGAGGGTCACCGGCAGGCCGGCCCACTCCGGTCGCTCGCGAGCGATGAGGGCGGAGGCGAGACCGACGTCGATCGGCAGCTCGTCGGAATGGAGTGGCATCCGACCCAGCTTGCCACTCACCGCAGCGCACTCACCGCGGTTCGTGTCGCGGTCCAGTGTCGGTGCCCCCGAGCAGGATGGCGGCATGCATGGAACCGTCGTGGTCACGGGTGGCGCCGCCGGGCTGGGCGCCGTCATCGCCGAGACGCTGCTCGCGCACGGTCACGGCGTGCTCCTCATCGACCGCGACCTGGCGGCGGCGACGCTGACGGCGAGCGACCTCGAGGCGCGGCACGGGTCGCCCGTGGCGGTCGTCGCCGCCGACCTGTCGACGATCCACGGCATCAACGCGGCGGCCGACGCGCTCGCCGGGGTCTCCGGCGTCACGGCGCTCGTGAACAATGCGGGAGGCTGGTCGCCGGGCCCGCAGTACCCCGACGCCGAACCCGACGCATGGCTCGGCGCGCTGACGCTCGACCTGGTCGCGCCGATGCTGCTCGCGCAGCGGCTGTGGCCGCGGCTCGCGACGGTCGGCGGAGCGGGCGGCGTGGTCGGGGCGAGCGGCGGCGTCGGGGCGAGCGGCGCGGTCGTGAACATCGGGTCGAGCGGCGGCGAGGGTGACGAACCCTACGGGTCACCCGAGTACGGCGCCGCGAAGGCCGGCCTCCGCCGCTTCACGAGCTCGCTCGGCGGTCGGGCCGACGTTCGCGTCATGGCCGTTGTGCCCGGCTGGATCGGCCTCGATCGCGCTCATGCCCAATTCGCCGCCCTCGCACCCGAGCAGCAGCGTGCGGCTGGGCGGCTCATCCCGCCGCAGGAGGTCGCGGATCGGGTGCTGTACCTGCTCGAGCACGGACGCCCCGGCGAGGTCGCCGAACTGCTCGAGTGAGCGCTCGTCGACAGCCGTCGCGCGAGCGAGTACCGTGCGAGCGACCGAGTCGTTCGACCGCCAGACAGGAGTATCACGATGGCCGAGGTTCTGCTCTTCCATCACGCACTGGGTCCCACCGAGGGCCTGCATGCCTTCGCCGACGACCTCCGTCAGGCCGGCCACACCGTGCACACGCCCGACCTCTTCGACGGACGCACCTTCGACTCGATCGAGGCGGGCGTCGGCTACGCCAAGGAGGTCGGCTGGGACGAGATCATGGCCCGCGGCCAGCGTGCGGCCGGGTCGCTCACGAACGAGCTCGTCTACGGCGGCTTCTCGCTCGGAGTCGTTCCAGCGCAGCAGCTCGCCCAGACCCGCGACGGCGCGAAGGGCGCCCTGTTCTTCTACTCCTGCCTGCCGCCGTCGGAGTTCGGCGGCTGGCCGGCCGGCCTCCCCGCGCAGATCCACGGGGCGGATGCCGACCCGATCTTCATGGACGAGGGCGACGTCGACGCGGCGCGGGAGCTCGTGGCATCCGCCGACGACGCCGAGCTCTTCCTGTATCCCGGCGACCAGCACTACTTCGCCGACTCCAGCCTGCCGAGCTACGACGCGGCGGCCGCGCAGCTCCTCACGCAGCGGGTGCTCGAGTTCCTCGCCCGAGTCGGCTGAGGCTCAGCCGAGCCCGGCGCGCTCCTCCGAGGCATCCGTCACACCCGCGACCGGCTGTCGCGACAGCCCGACGGAGCCGGCGCCCGGCGTGCGCTCGGACAGCGCCGCCGACACCGCGACCGACTCGTCGACGTCGGGGTACTGCGGACGCAGCTGCACCGCGTGCTGGCGACGCTGCTCGCGCTTCGCCTTGCGCGAGGACGCGACGAGGTTCAGCGCCTCGACGAGGATCGCGAACGCCATCGGCGCGTAGATGAGCGCCTTGTCGATCTTGATGCCGAAGCCCTCGGCGATGAGGAACACGCCGATGAGCAGCAGGAAAGACAACGCGAGCATCTTCACCGTGGGGTGGCGGTTCACGAACGTGAAGATGAAGCGCGACGCGAACAGCATGATCCCGAACGACAGCACGACGACCGTGATGATGATGAGGAGGTTCTCGGTCATGCCGACCGCGGTGATGACCGAGTCGAGCGAGAAGACGATGTCGAGCAGCAGGATCTGGGTGAGGACCGAGCCGAACGTGATGCGCTTCGGCGCGGCGCCGCCATGCTCCTCCTCGGCGCCCTCGAGCTTGTGGTGGATCTCGGTGACCGCCTTGTAGACGAGGAAGAGGCCACCCGCGATGAGGATGAAGTCCTTGATCGAGAAGCCCATCCCGAACCAGACGACGACGTCCTCCTTCAGGGTGATGATCCAGCCCGCGAAGAACACGAGCACCACGCGGATGACCATCGCCAGGGTCAGGCCGAGGTTGCGGGCCCGGGCCTGCTGCTCCTTCGGCAGCTTCGACGCGAGGATCGAGATGAAGATGACGTTGTCGACGCCGAGCACGATCTCGAGCACGAACAGCGTGACGAAGACGGCGATGAGATCGGGGGTGAAGGCGAGTGAGAAGTCCACCCGCTCATGCTAGGTGCACGTCACTTCTCGAGCGACGCGATCCACTTCCTCATCGCACCGGCCGAGATCCCGTGCTTCATGTGCCCCTTGCCGAGGCCTGCGGCGGCGATGATCTGCTCGGCGGAGCATCCGCCCGTCTCGTCGAGCGTGTACCTGACCGCGCCGGTCGCGTCGACGAAGCCGGCCTCGCTGCTCGACCAGGAGTGGTTGGGCTTCAGCTCGCCCCGGTTCTGGTTGTGCTTCGGCTTGGCCGGGTGATCGTTGGGCTCGGCCTCGGCCTCGGCCTCGGCCTTGCCCTTGGCCTTGTCCTTGGCGGAGTCGCCCTTGAGCTCGAGGTCGGCCGGACCCGCTGTGAACGTGGTGTCGGCGCACACATCGGATGCGTCGGATACGCCGTCGCCGTCGGCGTCGCCTTCGCCCGCCACGCCCGCCTCGCCCGCCACGACAAGGCGGAACGCGACGTCGTCACTCGTGACGACCTGCTCGGCGTGGGCGGGCGCCGAAACGGCCAGGGCGAGGATGGCCGCCACGGCGACGCCAACGGTGACACCGAGTCGGGATATGTGGGCGCGTCGCATGATCGTGGACTCCGTCCGACGACCCTCGGGTGGGCCGACACACGCAGGGTACGCCCGATGCCCCGACGCCGCGTTCCCCCGAACGCGGCTCATACGCGCCCGCAACGCGCGCGGGCTCCCGCCGCGCGATCCGGCTACGACGCCGGCGCGTACCTCGCGGCGATGATGCCCGACTCCGTCGCATCCACGCCGAGCAGTCGCAGACCGACGGGATGCGGCGTGGTCAGCCGCTGCCCGTCGGTGCCGACCATGAACGGGTGGATGCCGGCGCGGATCTCGTCGACCAGGCCGGCGTCGACGAGCGTGGCGGCCAGCCCGCCGTAGCCATGCGAGATGATCGACCCGTACTGCTCGCGCAGCCCGCGCACCGCCTCGGCGACGTCACCCTCGATGAGCGTCGCGTTCCAGTCGAGCGGACCGGTCAGCGTCGTCGACGCGACGTACTTGGGCAGGGCGTTGTAGTGCGCCGCGAAGCCTCGGTCGTCGGTCTGCTTCGGCCAGTACTCGCGGAAGAACTCGTAGCTCTCGCGGCCGAGCAGCACCGCGTCGGCGCCGAAGACGAGCTCGTCGGAGGCTCGCTGCAGCCCCGGGTCGTTCTCGTCGAACCACTGCTCCATCTGGTCGAAGACCCCGTCGAGCGTCATTTCGAATGAGATCGTCACGGTTCCCATGCGCTCCAGCCTGCCCCGTTCGGCCCCGGATGTCACGGGGCGCCGGTGATCGCGTCGACCACCGCGCGCCACGCCGCCGGGGGCAGCTCGTGCCCGCCGCCGGGGATCGTGACCAGGCGGGACCCGCGGATGTCGCGCGCCAGCGCCTCCCCGTTGCCGGGCGGGAACACGGGGTCGGCGGTGCCGTGCACCACCGTCGTGGGCACCCGGACCTCGCCCAGGCGCTCCCTCCAGCGCGGAGCGTCCTCGACGACGTCCGCCCCGCCCTCGTCGCGGTGCATGCCGGGCGACCGCCGCACCGTGTCGGTCCAGATCGCGCGGTCATGCGCCTCATCGAACTCGACGCCGGCGTAGTCGCGGTCGACGTCGACGTGGTGCTGGATCACCGCGTCGGGGTCGCTCCAGTCGGGCTCCGGCAGCGGGTTCGCCCACGCCTCCCGCATGCGAGCGGTGGCGCCGGGCAGGTCGGGATCGGCCTCGAACATCGTCGGGCTCGTGGACACGAGTGTCAGCCCGCGCACCCGATCGGGGTGATCGAGCGCAGCCAGTTGCGCGACCCACCCGCCCGCCGAGAACCCCACCCAGTGCGCGTCGGGCGCCGCGACGCCGTCGAGCACCGCGAGCGCGTCGAGCACCGCGACGGCATCCTCGACGGCGACCGGCAGTCCGTCGCGCCACGTGCCGGGCGGGCCGAGCTTCGTCTCCCCTATGCCGCGCTGGTCGTACCGCACCACGCGGAACCCGCGATCGGCGATGAGCTCGCAGAACTCGGGCCGCCACCAGTCCATCGACGATTCTCCCCCGGCGACGAGGAGCACGACCGGATCCCTCGGCTCGCCGATCGCCTCGGCCGCGAGCGTGGCGCCGTCGGGACGGCCGACCCGCACCGCTCGCACGTCAGCTCCCGACATCGTCGAACACCACCCGCGCCTCGAGGCCGAGGAAGTCGCCGTAGCGCTCGGCGGCATCCTCGATCGCCTTCGCATCCCGACCGCCCAACACCCGATGCGGGCGCAACGAGAACGTGACCGCCTTCGCGGTGACCGTGCGCTTCATGCCGGCGACGAGCTGCCCGTCGACGAGCGCCATGCCGATCGCGGCTTCGCGGGCCCGCGGCACGACCCCATCGGCGTCGAGCACCCAGCGCGTGTCCTGGTAGCCGCGGTACATCTCGTCGAGCACCTGCAGCAGGTGGCCGGCCGGCGACGCGGATGCGGGGGCGTCACCTGGCGCGTGCCAGAACGTGCGCCCGTCGTGCTCGAACGAGGCGAGCCGGTCGGATGCCGCGGCGATCCCGCGACGGACGTCGGTCACGGTGAGCGTGGCCCAGTACGCGAGGTCGCGCTCGGTCGCCGGCCCGTGCGAGGTGAAGTAGCGCAGGGCGATCTCGGCGAGCGCGTCGTCGCGGTCGAGGCGCCTCGGTGTCGGCACCCGATCGGCGAAGAGCGCGTACGTGTGCTCGCCGTCGCGCGGCACTCCGCTGCACACGAGGCTGAGCACCTCGAGGCGTCCGAGCAGCAGCATGAGCTGCTGGCCGGTGAGCTCGTCGCCGCGCTCGGCCAGGGCGGCCGCCAGATCGCTTCGTGTGCGGTCGGGCGACTCGGCGAGCATCGCCTCGACGGCGTCGTCGAGTGCGGGCAGCCGATCGGCCAGCGGTTGCAGCTGCTGCGCGAAGACCGGCATCACCCGCGGCGCGGTGAGCTCCTGCAGCCACTGTGCGTCGTCGGCGTGCACGTAGTGCCAGGTCGAGCGCAGCACGTGGATGCGCAGGACGCGCCCGTCGGCGAGGGCGTCGGCGAGGTCGTCCTGGCGCGGCGACGTGGTGCGGGTCGCCACCGCCCACGCGGACTGCGACGGGTTCTCGGCCTGCACCGCCAGCAACGAGCGCACCACCTCCTCGGCCCCCTCGGAAGGTGCGGCGAGCAGCTGCGAGTGCAGCCGCCACCGGGCGATGTCGCGGTCGGTGATCACGTGTGCAGCGTAGCGATCAGAGCCAGCCTCGGTCACGGGCCATCGTGAGCGCTTCGATGCGGTTCCGCGCGCCCAGCTTGCCGATCGCGTTGGAGAGGTAGTTGCGCACCGTGCTCGGCGAGAGCGAGAGCTGCCGCGCGATGTCGACGACCGCGGCGCCGGTCGCCGAGGCCCGCAGCACATCGGCCTCCCGCGCGGTGAGCGTGGTGCCGCTGACGCCGAGCGCCTCGGCGGCCAGTTGCGGGTCGACGACCCGCTCCCCCGCGCACACCCGGCGGATCGCGGCCGCGAGCTGCTCGACCGGGTCATCCTTGACGAGGAACCCCCGCGCACCCGCGGCGAGCGCCCGCCCGAGGTAGCCCGGTCGGCCGAACGTCGTCACCACCACCACGGCGCAGCCGGGCACCGCCTCGAGCAGCGGCGCGATCACGTCGAGGCCGCTGCGCCCCGGCAGCTCGATGTCGAGGAGCACGATGTCGGGCTTCAGACGCTGCGCCGCGGGGATCACCTCGTCGCCGCGTCCGACCCCGCCGACGACCGTGAGGTCGTCCTCGAGGTCGAGCAGGGTGGTGAGCGCCGAGCGCATCATGCGCTGGTCCTCGGCGATGAGGATCGTCGTCGGTTCGCTCACCGATGCGCCTCCTCGGACAGCGGAACGATCGCACTGAGGCGGAATCCCGAGGCCGACGATTCCACGCCGAACTCGCCGCCGACTGCCTCGACGCGTTCGCGCAGGCCGTCCAGCCCGCTCCCCGTCGCGGCACCCGGACGCGCCATGCCTCCAGGCCCGTGGTTCGGCCCATCGTCGGAGATCTCGACGCGGGCACCCTGCTCGGTCACGGCGACCTCGATCGTGCAGCGACGCGCGGCCGAATGGCGCAGCACGTTGGTGGCACCCTCGCGCACCACCCAGCCGAGGACGGCGTCCACGGTGATGGGCAGCACCCGGTGGGACCCGACGACGGAGGTCGCGACGCCGGCATCCTCGAGGGTGCGCCGTGCATTCGAGAGCTCCTCTGCGAGGCTGACCGACCGCGAGCCGGCCACGACCGATCGCACCTCGGCGAGCGCGTCGCGGGCAACGGTCTCGACCTCCGCGATGTGCGCCGTCGCGGCATCCGGCTCTCGCGACATGAGTCGGCGGGCCGCCTCGGACTTCACCGCGATGACCGAAAGGGAGTGGCCGAGCAGGTCGTGCAGGTCGCGTGAGAAGCGCAGGCGCTCCTCGCCGACGGCGACGACCGCGAGGCGTTCCCTCGTGCGGTCGAGCTCACGCGTCAGCGCGACGTAGTACTGCACGAGGTAGTTGCCCGCCCCGCCCGCGAACGCGGCGAATCCCACGAGCACCGCCGCCTCGAGCGACCACGTCTCGAAGCCCACGGCGAGGGCGCCGCTGACGGCGATGGCGCCGACCATGCCCATGGCCCATCGCCGGCGGATGGCGATCGACGCGGCCACGGCGAGGAGCGGGAACAGCAGCGCCTGGCCCGTGGGCCACAGCACGAGGTATCCGGTGCAGAGCAGGAGCAGTGCGACGAACACGATCTCGCTCACCGCGCTGGGCCGGCGCCGCGAGCCGAAGGGCAGCGACACGGTGACCCCGAAGACGGCGCCGAGCAGCACCACGTACCCGATGCGTGCCCACTCCCCGGCCGCGACGGCCGTCACGAGCGGGGCGACGAGGAGCACCGGCGCCGCGACCAGCGCCAGCCATGGGCCCGGCCGGTACGCGAGCCAGGTCGCCGTCCTTCGCAGCTCGGCGTCGTCGAGGGTGCCGCTCATCGTCATCGTGTCACTCGTCCCCGGGCCGTGGCCCCGGTCGGGGTCCGCTCCGCTCGCCAATCTACTCACCACCCTCGCGGACCCGCTGCCGACGACGTGCCGCGAGCGGAAGCCCGATCACCAGGGTGGCGCCCGTCACAAGGTGCATCGAGAGGAGCACGACGAGCACGGCGCCGGCCGCGCCCGTCAGGACGGGGCCGAGCAGCGAGAGCGCGAGCACCGTCCAGCCGACGATGGCGAACGTGCGGCCGCTGCGCGTCGTGAACCGCTCGAGCAGGGCGAGCACGCCCCACGCGGCGAGGCCGGCGACGAGCACCGCGGACACGATCGAGGCGGGCCCGACGGCCTGCGCCGTCGGACCCGACCCTGCGACGAGCTCGAGGCCGGCGAGCGGCACCGCGATCGCCCACACGAGCAGTGGCAGCACGATCGCCAGTGCGACGGTTGCCGCCCTGAGGAGGCGGCGGCGGCCGGTGCCGGAGGCATCCGCTCGGCCGAGGCCCGCCGTGGTGACGGAGGTGGAGCTCTGCTTGGTCGTCTCGTTCATGCCCTCGACGCTACGAACCATGCGGCTCGCTCGGCAGGGTCGAATGTCACCGGTTCGGCGTGAGGAATGTCCTCGCGCCGAGTGGGCGGGAGACGCGCGTGCGGGAGCCTAGAGCGACGCCGTCTCGAGATGCGGGGCGCCGTGGCTCAGCACCTTGACGACGAGGTTGTGCCGCTGCAGGGTGCGGATGGTACGCGCGACCTCCTCGGACGTGCTGCCGAGCGCACGCTCGTTCGCCACGACGAGCACGTCGCCGGCGCGGAGCGTCTCGAACAGCAGGCCGAACCGCTGCTCCCACGTCATCGTGCCCTCGGGCGCGGGGTGCTTGAAGTCGAGGATCGCCACGCCGAACGCGGCGAGGTCGTTGCGCTGCTGCACGACCGACGGCATGTCGTCGCGAGCGACCACCAGCCCGACGAGCCGCGAGCCCTCGGGCCGAGCCTTCCACCAGTCGCGGTTGCGCTGCAGCTCCTCGAAGCACTCGGGGCAGCCGATCGCGTGGTGGCCGGGGCCGTGCGGGGTGGTCGTCGCGCCGCGGCCGGGCAGGGTCGTCGCCGCAGCATCCGTCACTGCAGCATCCGTCGTCGCGTCCGTCGTCGACTCGCTCATGATGTCAGGCCCCTTCACGTCTCCTTCCATTCTCGCGGAACCACGACGGCTACGGCGAGGGCGGCTCCGGATGCTGCGCGTCCAGCAGGTCGGCGTACTGCGGGTTCCCCGCGATGAACGCCGCCACGACCGGGCAGCGCACCGTGACCGGCATCCGGCGTTCGCGCAGGTCGTCGAGCGCATCGGCGATCAGGTCGGTGGCGATGCCGCGCCCTCGGAACTCGGGCTCGACCGTCGTCGTCTGCACGACGATCCGGCCGTCGACCTCGTCGTAGCGGATGCTCGCGACCTCGACGCCGTCGAGCACGGCGACGTACGCGTGCTCGTCGTCACGACGGTGCACCTCGACCTCGGATGCCGCGTCGGCCGACGGCCGGTCCACCGCACGAACGGCGTCGGCGGTCACCTCGTCGACCAGCTGCTCGGTGCCCTCGTCGAGGAATCCGGTGCCGTCGGGGTATCCCGCCGAATCGGGGTACTCGAACCGCTCGGACGCATCTCCTGTGCTCATGGGGTTCTCCTGTCGCCTCGCACTGCTCCCGGCCCGGCCGAACCGGTCATGAGCACTGACCGGCCGGCCGGCCGTGGTGTGACCACCACGACGGTATCGCCCAGCACGTCACCTTGACCGCCGCTCACCCGAACGTGAAGCAGTACGCCTCCGCTCCGGCCTCGAGGAACTCGATCTCGAAGACCCGCCCCTCGACCTCGCCCGGCTGCCGCACCAGCTGGTACGTGTTCTGGTCCCGCACCACGCCCCGCCCGTCGGCATCCACGTCGGTGCCGTTGGCGCCGTCGAGCTCCCGCCCGTCGAGCCGCACCCGGAACGGGATCGACGCGCCCACCGTCGCCGGTCCCATCACCAGGTTCACGTCGCGCGCCTGGAAGGCGAAGGAGATGCGTCCGCCCGCCTGGTTCAGCACCGCGGCGTGCTGGGCCTGCGTCCAGACGCCCGTGAGGGTCCACGAGTTGAGCGGCAGGCCGCCGGCCCCCTCGTAGTCGTGCGGGCGGTCGTAGAGCGCGGCGTCCTCCGCGAGGAATCCGCTGCTCTGGCCGTACCCGAGGTAGGTCTCGGGCGACCGCAGCGAACGCCAGTCGGCGGCGACCTCGAGCCCCTGGGGGTCGACCATGACCAGGTCCATGTCGACGCCCTGCGCGCCGGCCTCGACGAGGAGCTGCTGGATCACCATCTCGGTCCGGGCATACTCCCCCTCGCCGAAGTGGTGGTAACGCAGACGCCCCTCGGCATCGGCGACGTAGACCGCGGGCCAGTAGTGGTTCGCGAACTCGTTCCAGACGCCGTAGTCACTGTCGACCGCGATCGGATACTGCACGCCGAGCGCGCCCGACTGCGCGATGACGTTGCGCAGTTCGTGCTCGAAACCGAACTCGGGCGTGTGCACGCCGACGATCGTCAGCCCGACATCCGCGTACTTCTCCGCCCATGCCTTCAGGTACGGGAAGGTGCGCAGCCAGTTGATGCACGTGTACGTCCAGAAGTCGACGAGCACCACGCGGCCGCGCAGGGCCGCCGGCGTCAGCGGCTCGGAGTTCAGCCAGCTCGTCGCCCGGTCGAACGACGGCAGGCGCCCCTCGTCGGGGAGCACCTCCTGATCCCCCGCGAGCCGGTGCGCGAGCGAGCGGAACAGGCCGCCGCGGCCCTCCCTCATGACGGTCGCGGCGACCGCCTCCTCATTCTCGATGTGATCGGACATCTGTTCCTCCAGTCGTCTGAGGCACGGTGGCCATGCTCGCGTCAGCCATCCCCGCCGCATCCGCGATCGCCGTGGCGAACGCCTCGGGCGCCTCCTGCGGCAGGTTGTGCCCGACACCCCCGGTGATGAGTCTGTGCTCGAACGGCCCGGTGAACCGGCCGGCGTACGACTCGGGTTGCGGATGCGGCGCACCGTTCGCGTCGCCCTCCATCGTGATGGTCGGCACGGCGATCGACGGCGTGGCGGCCAGCTGTCGTTCGACGTCGTCGTAGCGCGACTCGCCCTCGGCGAGTCCGAGCCGCCAGCGATAGTTGTGCACGACGATCGCCACGTGGTCGGGATTGTCGAAGGATGCCGCGCTGCGCGCGAACGTGGCGTCGTCGAAGCTCCACCGCGGTGAGGCCGTGTGCCAGATGAGGCGCGCGAAGTCGTCGCGGTACTGCTCGTAGCCGTCGCGTCCGCGCTCGGTGGCGAAGTAGAACTGGTACCACCACGAGAGCTCGGCCGCCGGTGGGAGCGGCCGGCGGTTGACCGCCGGGTCGCCGATCAGGTAGCCGCTCACCGCCACGAGCGCACGGGTCCGCTCGGGCCAGAGCGCCGCCACGATGTCCGCCGATCGCGCACCCCAGTCGAAGCCGCCGACGACCGCCTGGTCGATGCCGAGCGCGTCGAGCAGGGCGACGGCGTCGAACGCCAAGGCCGCCTGCTGGCCGTTCCTGGGTGCGTCGTCATCGAGGAACCGTGTGGAGCCGTACCCCCTGAGGTGCGGCACGATCACGCGGAAACCCTGCGCGGCGAGCAGCCCCGAGGCATCCAGGTAGCTGTGGATGTCATACGGCCATCCGTGCAGCAGCAGCACCGCTGGGCCGTCCGACGGGCCCACCTCGGCGTAGCCGACGCTCAGGGCACCGGCGTCCACCTGCCGGATGCTCGCGAACGATCCCGTGTCAGCCATGCCGGATCACCGCAGCGACCGGAACGCGGCGCGCATCTCCTGCGAGAACAGCTCGGGCTGCTCCCACGCCGCGAAGTGGCCGCCGCGCTCGAGGCGGTTGAAGTGGATGAGGTTCGGGTACGCCTGCGTCGCCCAACTGCGGGGAGCGGCGTAGATCTCGTCAGGGAACACGCTCACCGCGACCGGCAGCTTGACGCCCTTGGGCGCGAAGAAGGGGAGCTTGCTCTCCCAGTACAGCCGCGCCGACGACACTGCGGTGTTCGTGAGCCAGTAGAGGGTCACGTTGTCGAGGATGTCATCGGCGGTCAGCCCCTCGGATGCCCCGTCGAACACCCGCGCGATCAGGTCGTAACTGCGGGCGTCGTGATCGAGCATCCACGCGGCGAGGCCCACCGGCGAGTCCGCGATCCCGTAGAGGGTCTGCGGACGGTTGCCCATCTCCTGCGCGTAGGCGAGGCCGTGCGCGTAGAAGAACGCGAGCTGGTCCCAAGCGCCGCGCTCCTCGGCCGAGAGGTCCTCGGGCGGCGCTTCGCCATTCGTCAGCGCGGTCTGGATCGCGTCGGGAATGGTCGCGGGCATGTTGGTGTGGATGCCGACGAGCCCCTCGGGCTCGAGCAGGGCCATCTGCTCGGTCACGGCGTTGCCCCAGTCGCCGCCCTGGGCGACGTAGCGGTCGTAGCCGAGGCGTCGCATGAGCTCGATCCAGGCGCGTGCGATGCGGATCGGGTCCCAGCCGGTCTCGGTGGGCTTGCCGGAGAAGCCGTGCCCGGGCAGCGACGGGATGACGAGGTCGAACGCGTCCTCGGCGCTGGCGCCGTGGGCGGTGGGGTCGGTGAGCGGGCCGACGATCTTCAGCTGCTCGATGATCGACCCCGGCCATCCATGGGTCACGATCATCGGCAGGGCGCCCGGATGCTGCGAGCGCACGTGGATGAAGTGGATGTCGACGCCGTCGATCTCGGTGATGAACTGGGGCAGCTCGTTGAGGCGGGCCTCAGCGGTGCGCCAGTCGTACGCCTCCCAGCGCCGGGCGAGCTCGGTCATGACGTCGAGCTGCACGCCCTGCGAGGTGTCGCTCACGATCTCCCGGTCGGGCCAGCGGGTCTCGTGGATGCGGCGGCGCAGGTCCTCGAGGTCGGAGTCGGGGAATGCGACGGTGAACGGGCGGATCGAGGTGTCGTCCTCGCGGTGCTCCGCGTCGGAGCGGGGTTCGGTGACGGTCATGATGTACGTGCTCCTTCGGCGATGGTGGCGGCCGGTGCCGCACTTCGAGACTCCCGCGGCGCGATTGCGAGGGCGTCCGTAGGCCTCGCCAATTCGGGGCGGCTCAAGGCAGGACTTGAGGGGAACCCCTCATACCGCCATCGCGGGAATCGGCCGCCGTCGCAGGACCTACCCCATGCCGTTCCGGAGGGCGAAGGCGGTCGCCTCGCTGCGGCGGGCCACGCCGATCTTGCGATAGAGGCTCGTGATGTGGCGCTCGACGGTGCGGTCGCTCAGCCACATCACGCCGGCGATCTCCTTGTTGCTGAGGCCCTGCGCGAGCAGCCCCAGCACCTCCATCTCGCGGCGGGTCAACGACGGCTGCGGCGAGGGATCGACGCCGTTGCCGTTCCCGGTTCCGTTTCCATTTCCGTGCCGGTCGGATGCCGCGGGCGACGCGGTCGTGCCGGCACGACGCCGCGACGACTGGAGTCCGGCGTCGACCTCGGCGACCAACCGCGAGGCATCCGCGATCCGACGGGAGATCGCCGCGAGCGACGGTTCGGCGTCCTCGACGAGCACACGGAGCACCTCGTGCTGGCGCGACAGCGCCGCCTCCGCCTCGAGGCGCGCGGCATGCTCCCGGCGGATCCGCCGCGCGGTGTGCACGGCGATGGCGGCCTGGCTCACGGCCACGCGAAGGAGGTGCGTCTCCATCTCGTTCGGGAAGTCGGCGCGGCGAGCCGACACGAGCACGAGCCCGGTCTCCCACGGCAGCACGATCGGCAGGCTCACGACCCGCAGCGTGCCGACCTCGTCCACCGGGACGTCCGTCGCCGTCAGGCCCGGCGTCGGAGCCGGGTCGGCCTCGAGCACGGACCGCAGCTCGACCGGCAACCGCCCGCCCGTCGGCCGCCACGACTCCAGCGGCCGACCGTCATCCTGCGCGTCGTCGAATCGCGCATACGCGCCGTCGAGCTGCAGGATCCCGAAGAGCACGCTGAGCAGGCCCGTCGCGATCTCGGGCGGTTCGTGGTCGACCCACATCGCGGGCAGGGCGAGAAGCGCACCCAGGTCGCGGAGCCAGCGCCGGGTGTCGACGGCCGGGCCGTCCTGGGTGGGCGGCCCCGCCGGCGCAGGCCGGATCTCGTCAGCCGAACGTGCGGACGCGGCATTCATGTCGGCGGCGCCGCTCAGCTCGCCGCTCGTGCGTCGCGCTCTCCCAGGAACTCGGACGGCGGGACGAAGAACGGGTTCTCCTGCAGCATCCCGCCGATCAGCACCATGGGGTGGGTGCGCAGGATGTCGACGACGAAGGCGCCGTCGAACTTCGTCGCCTCGTACGAGCAGATCACGAGATGGTCGTGCTGGGCGTGGATGAAGTTCGCCTTCGCCTCGAACTCGATGAGGTCGTCGAGGTCGGCGCGGCCCGCGGCCCAGCCCATGTCGCACAGCATGCGGATGCGCGGCGACCGCTGGGCGACGAGCACCTCGTCGAGCACGTCGAGCATCGCCGCCTGATCGAAGCTGCCGCCCTTCAGGTAGGTCTCGGTCCAGGTGCGCACCTCCGCACGGTGGTCCTCGAGCAGGGCGCCGGCGTCGAAGCCGAGCCGACGCAACCGATTGACCGGCGCAGCGGATGCCGCGGGGTCGACGAGGTAGAGCAGGCGATCGCCCCGGTCCACGCCGTCGGAGATGAACGGGTCGAAGACGGGATCCTGCCAGGGCGCGTCCACGAATGCACACACGTGCCGGTACGGGTCGAGCACTCCCCCGGCGAACGTGACGGGCTCGGGGGCGCTCGGGAACTCAGGGGGCATGTTCGCTCTTCCGTCCCAGGTGAACAACGGACCTGTGGAAAAGCATGCTCCCTCGCGCCCGAAATGTCATCGACCGAGATCGTCGTCGAACCGTCTTGCGCTACTCGAGCGTACGAATCCGTTCGCGAACCCAGTCCACGAGGTCGTCCATCTCGACTTCGCCTGCAGCGACCGCGCGCAGGAACCGGTCGGTTGCGTCGACGTCATCGACCACGAGGTCGACGCCGTTCAGCTCGAGGAACGCGACTGCCACGAACCAAGCCAGTCGCTTGTTGCCGTCGGCGAGCGCGTGATTTCGATTCACCGCCAGAAGAAGCGTCGCGGCCTTCTCCTCGAGCGTGGGATGCACCTCCTCGCCGAAGACGGGCATGGGCGTGGCGAGCGCCGAGAGCAGCAGGTTGCGGCCGCGGGCGCCGTCCTTGTAGTGGAAGCCCTCTTCGTGGAGGAGCGCCTCCACATCCTCGGGATCGAGGTACTCGGTCACCGGGCCAGGCGATCGAGCAGGTCGGCGTCACGAGTGCGAACGCGTTCGAATGCCGCCTTCGTCCGTGCCGACTTGTCGGCGCGGACCGCGAGCTCCTCGAGCGCGATCTCGACGACCTCGGTCTTCGAGCGCCCGTACCTCGTGGCGAGTGCCTGGAGCAGGCGGTCGTGTTCCTCATCGAGCCGCAGGGTCATGGCCATGGCTGCTCCTTCACGTTCGGGACGATCCTACCGCAGTGGTATCAGACCGGTATCACCCTCACGGCCTCCCGGGGCGATGACCCGTTCGCCGGGTTACGCTGATCAGGCTTCAGGCGCGCCCTGCCCGTGCCGCCAGCAGTCGGGAGACGCACGTGACGTTCCAACCGGTCGAGCGCCGCTGATGCCGGCTGAGACCGACGACCGGTCGACCCGTCGCATCGAGCTGACGCTGCACAAGCCGTGGTTCGCGCTCTACGGCGGCATCCGGCCCACCCTCGTCATCGCCGGACTCGGCCAGCCGGCCCAGTGGGGCATCGGCACGTGGCAGGTACCGGCCGACGAGAACGTGACGATCGGGGTGTACCTGTTCAACCGCATGTGGCGCTTCGGTCGCGCCGAGATCCGGCTGGCCCCGACCGACCCGCCGGCGCTCCGATACCGCGCACCGGCGCTGCCGTTCGTCCGCGGTCGCCTCCGCGTGACCGCGAGGCCGTCGGCCTAGGAGACCGCGGCCGCGGCCGCGCCGAGCGCGCAACCCCGTGACCAGCGGCGTCGGCGACCGTAGGATGACGCCTGAGGATCCCGATGAAGCCATCGACCGTTGCGTTCTTCGACGAGCTGGGCCGGCGGGGGCATGAGCCCCTGCTGGAGCGGGTGCGTGCCACCGTGCGGTTCGACATCGGCGACGGGGCATCCGTCGAGCATCGGCTGCTGCACGTCGACCGCGGCGACCTGCGCGTCACGACCGAGGACGGCGAGGTCGCCGCGGACTGCGTGGTCATCCTCGGCGAGGACCTCTTCGAGGAGATCGTGGGCGGTCGAACAGGGGCGATGGCGGCGTTCCTGCGCGGGGCGCTCATCGTCGAGGGCGACCCCGAGGTGCTCGTGCTCGTGCAGCGGCTCTTCCCGGGGCACCCGAGGGGTACGGCGCGGTCGGCGCGCGTGACGAGCGCTGAGGCCGCCGACCTGGGCGAGGTCGACCGGGCCAGCGCCGACATCGCGGGCCGCGAGGCATCCGGAACCGGAGGAGCACCGCCATGACCGACGATCTCGTGCGCATCCTCGACGGCAACACGTTCGTGGTCAGCGACGGGCGCGGCGACATCGAGGCGTCGCCCACCGACCCGACGGGGTTCTTCTCGTTCGACACGCGGTTCCTCTCGCGGTGGGTGCTCACCGTCGGCGGCGAGCGGCTGACGTCGCTGTCGACGGACGACCTGCACTACTTCGAGGCGAAGTTCTTCCTCGTGCCCGGCACGGGCACGGTGTACGTCGACGCGAACCTCACGGTCATCCGCCAGCGCGTCGTCGAGGGCGGATTCCGCGAGCAGCTGACGCTGCTGAACCACGACGAGCACGCGGTCGAGCTCGCGGTGCGCCTCGACGCGGGCAGCGACTTCGCCGACCTGTTCGAGGTGAAGGACGCGCTGCAGAAGAAGGGCACGACCGGGTCGCGGGTCGACGACGGACGCCTCGTGCTGGCGTACCAGCGCGACACGTTCCTGCGCACCACGACCATCTCGTCGACCGAGCCGGCGGAGGTCGACGAACAGGGCCTCAGCTTCACGGTGCGGATCGAACCGCACGGCACGTGGAGCACCGAGCTGCGCGTCGTGCCGACCCTGCTCGGACCCGACGGGCTGCCGATCGTCCCCCGGCCGGCGCGCGGCGCACCGCCCCTGCGGAACATGCTGCAGGACCTCGACGACTGGATCGGGCGCGCTCCGCGGCTGGTGTCCGACAACGACTCGCTCACCGCGACGTACCACCGCAGCCTCGTCGACCTCGCGGCGCTGCGGTTCTCGCCGATCATCGCCGGCTCGCGCAGCCTCCCTGCGGCCGGCCTCCCCTGGTTCATGACCATGTTCGGCCGCGACAGCATCCTCACGAGCCTGCAGACCCTGCCCTTCGAGTCCGACCTGGCGGCCACGACCCTGCGAGTGCTCGGCACGTGGCAGGGCACGCGCGTCGACGACTTCCGCGACGAGGACCCGGGTCGCATCCTGCACGAGATGCGCTACGGCGAGATGACCGCCTTCGAGGAGCGCCCGCACTCCCCCTGCTTCGGCAGCGCGGATGCCACGCCGCTCTTCGTCGTGCTCCTCGACGAGTACGAACGGTGGACCGGCGACGCCCAGCTCGTGCGCGACCTCGAGCAGGAGGCGCGCGCCGCGCTCGCCTGGATCGACACCTACGCCGACCTGCAGGGCAACGGCTACATCGCCTACCAGCGGCGCAACGTCGAGACCGGCCTCGAGAACCAGTGCTGGAAGGACTCCTGGGACTCGATCTCGTACCACGACGGCCGGCTGCCCGGATTCCCGCGCGCGACCTGCGAGCTGCAGGGCTACGCCTACGACGCCAAGCGGCGGGCGGCGCGCCTGGCCCGGCGGTTCTGGAACGACCCCGACTTCGCCGACGAGCTCGAAGCGGATGCCGCTGCGCTGAAGTCGCGCTTCAACCGCGACTTCTGGGTCGAGGACGGGCAGTACTTCGCGCTCGCGCTCGACGCCGACGGCGCGCAGGTCGACGTGCTGTCGTCGAACATCGGGCACCTGCTGTGGAGCGGCATCGTCGACGACGACAAGGCGCCCGCGATCGCCGGGCACCTGCTCGGGCCGCGGCTGTTCTCGGGGTGGGGCGTGCGCACGCTCGCGGAGGGCGAGGCGCGGTACAACCCGATCGGCTACCACGTCGGCACGGTGTGGCCCTTCGACAACTCGTTCATCGCGTGGGGCCTGCGCCGATACGGCTTCAAGGCCGAGGCCGCGCGCATCGCCGCCGGCATCCTCGAGGCCGCCCAGTTCTTCGCGGGCCGGCTGCCCGAGGCGTTCGGCGGCTACGAGCGCGAGCTGACGCGGTATCCGGTGCAGTACCCCACCGCGTGCAGCCCCCAGGCGTGGTCGACCGGAGCACCGCTGCTCCTGCTCCGCACCATGCTCGGCCTGGAGCCCCTGGACGGGCACCTCATGGTCGACCCGGCCGTGCCCATGGGCATCGGCCGCATCGAGCTGCTCGACATCCCGGGCCGGTGGGGCCGCTTCGACGCGTTCGGGCGCGGGCTCGTCGACGTGGGGCGCGACGCCTGAACCCGTGGCCTCAGAGGGCCACGGCGTCGAGCCAGGCCTGCCACCGGCGGGTCGCGCCCGCGGCATCCGGCTCGGCGAAGAGATGGTGGCCGACGCCCACCGCATGGTGGCCGCGGTAGAAGCGGTAGAGGCCGTCCGCGGTGCGGACGCCCAGGGTCTCCCACGTGACAGAATCGACCTCGCCGTCGATCGACGAGAGCCCCGATGGCGTGAGCGTCACGGCGTCGCCGGGTGCGAGATCGAGGGCGGATGCCTCGCCGCCGAGGTCACGGCCGACGCCGTGATCGACGCCGAGGTCGGCCAGCATCGCCGCCCAGCGGCGGTCGTTGTCGCCGAAGGGCGCGGACGCCGTCACGGCGACTCCCGGGCGGCCCGTGAAGTGGGTGAGGTACTCGACGAGCGTGTGGCAGTACATCCGCCCGCCCGCGAGCATCGCCTCGTACTCGTCCTCCCAGTCGTCGCCGGGCAGGAACCCGCTCGACATGATGCGCAGCACTGTGCTGCCCGACGTGCGCGCCTCGACGAGGAACTCCATCGCGAAGAACCGGCCGTCAGGGCTCTCGGCGCCGCGGAACGCGAAGCGCCGGCCCGGCTCGTCGGCCACGATCGAGGACTCCTGGGCGTAGCTGCCCATGGTCGTGCGCACCACGCCCTGCTCGCGGTCGACCTCGGTCGCGCCCATGAACCACGAGCTGAGGCCCGGGCCGGTGGCGATCGCCTCCCACACGGTCTCCGGGGCGAGGTCGAACTCGTACTCGGCGGGCTCTTCGAAGCGGTGCGGCATCCGTCAGCCGTCCTTCCTGGTCGGTTCGGCTCCCACTGCGCTGCGCGGCTCGGTGCTCGGATGCAGCGCCACCACCAGACGGTAGTCGCGCCCACGCGCGGCGGACTCGTCGTGGTACTTGCTCACGAGCGCCAGGGCGACGCCGGCGAGCTCCTCGGCGAATGCCGCGCGGGCGGATGCCGAGGCGAATCGGATCTCGCCATCGAGGGCGAACGTGGCGAGCGTCTTCTGCTCGCGCGTGGCCCCGGTGATGAGTGCCCCGACGTCCTGCACGAGCCGGGCGGCGAGCGACAGCAGCCACCGCGCCGAGAGCCGGTCGGGCGAGCGCGACGGATCGGGCCGCACGGCCGCGAGCGCGGCGGGGCTGATGACGTATGACGTCGCGGTCGCCTGCATCACGCGCTCGACGACGTTGCCCTTCTTGCGCTCCTCGACGAGCTCGATGAGTCCTCGTTCCTCGAGGGTGCGGAGGTGGTAGTTCACCTTCTGCCGGGGCAGGCCGAGGATGGCGCCGAGGGTCGTCGCCGAGTTGGGCTCGGCCAGCTCGGCGAGGAGCCGCGAGCGGATCGGATCGAGCGAGGCGATCGCGGCATCCGCGTCTTCGATGGCGATCACCTCGACGGGTGCGGCAGGTGCCGCGGGCACTGTGGGCGACGTGGGCGACGTGGGCGCGGCGGCCATGGTCACGCTGCGGCGGGCTTGGGTCGCAGCGTGCGCACGACGACGCCGTTCGGGTAGTCGACCGAGTCGACCAGGTCGAACGCGATGCGCGTCGTGAAGAGCGGCAGGCCGCTGCCGAGCACGACCGGGTGCACGGTGAGGCGATACTCGTCGATGAGCCCGTGCGACGAGAGGTACTGCGCGAATGCCGCGCCACCCGCCGTGCCGATCGGCCCGCCGGGCAGCGACTTCAGCCGCGGGATCTCCTCCTCGGGGGCGGCCGTCGCGACCGTCGAGTTGCTCCACTCGGCCTGCGTGAGCGTGGTGGAGAAGACGACCTTGTGGACCGAGTTCATCACCTCGGCGATGGGACCCTCGGCGTTGGCCCAGGTCTCGGCCTGGCCCTCGTAGTTCTTGCGGCCCATGAGCATCGTTTCGAGCCCGCCGAGCAGCTGCTGCGTCGACGCCATGAGCTCGGGGCTGAAGTTCGGGAAGACCCAGTCGAGCCCTCCGTCGTCGGTGGCGACGTATCCGTCGAGGGACACGTTCATTCCGAGGGTCACCGTTCGCATGATCGACCTCCGTGTCGGGGTGAGCCTGCGCCGAAGGGATGTCTCCGAGTCCTGCTCACGTTTCAATGATCCTACCGACAAGTTTATTTGTCAAGGAAGGTTTTCATGTCGGTGGGTACAGGTCGGCCAACGCATGACGATCCGGTGGATGGCTGCCGTGGGGCGGCCATCGGTCGGATTCTCATGCGGAATCGCGGTGCAGCGGATGCCGCGACCCAGCGGGCGGAGTTCGCAGGATGAGCGCCCGCGTACCCGCCGGATCGCGGCTCAGTCGCCGCTCATCCTGGGAATTCGACGGCGACCGACGGATGCCGCGGCGCGGCCGCATCCGCAGGGCGCAGCGGGCGCGTCAGAGCGCGCCGGTCGCCGCCGTCTCGCGCACGCGGGGGGTGCCGTCGAACACGAGCAGCCGGTCGGCGAGCTTGTCGACGAAGAAGCGGTCGTGCGACACGACGATGACGGCGCCCGGGAAGTGCGTCAGCGCGCGCTCCATCACCTGGGTCGACGTGATGTCGAGGTGGTTCGTCGGCTCGTCGAGCACGATCACCGCCGCCCCCGAGAGCAGGCACTGGGCGATCGCGACACGGGCGCGCTGGCCGCCCGAGAGGGTGCCGATCTTCTGCTGCAGGTCGGCCTCGGAGAACTGCAGCATCGCCAGGAATCGGTTGACGCTCTTCTTCGTCGCCGTGAACGCCAGCGAGTCGGGATAGGCGTTGACCGCGTGGCCGACCGTGTCGTCGAGGTCGAGCGCGGCGTACACCGCGTTGTACGACACGAACCGGGCGCCCTTCGCCCAGCGCACGGTGCCGGCATCCGCTTCGGTCTCGCCGGTGAGCACGTCGAGCAGCGTCGACTTGCCCGACCCGTTCGAGCCGAGCACCGCAACGCGGTCGCCGCGCTGCAGGTCGAACGACAGGCCCTCGAACAGCGGCGTGCCGTTGAAGCCCTTCGACAGGCCGGTCACCGTGAGCAGGTCGTTGCTGACCCGCAGGCCGTCGTAGATCGAGGTGATGATCTGGTCGATCGGGCGGGGCGCCTGCCGCTTCTTGATGTCGGCGAGCCGGCGCGCGACCGCGTTCGACGGGTTGCGCGCGGCCTCGCGGCGGGCGGTGGAGGCGGCCTGCTCGTAGGCGAGCAGCTCCTCCTCGTGCGCGAACTGGCGCTCGAGCATCTTCAGCCGCGACTGCTTGGCGTGCACGTACGCGGAGTAGTTTCCTTCATATTCCTGAAGTCGGTGGTTCTCGATCTCGACGATGCGGTCGACGACGCCGTCGAGGAACTGCCGGTCGTGGGAGACCACGAGCACGGCGCCCGCGAAGCCGCCGAGCCAGCCCTCGATCCAGCGCACGCCGTAGAGGTCGAGGAAGTTGGTCGGCTCGTCGAGCAGCAGCACGTCGGGCGCCTGCACGAGGATCTGCGCGAGCGCGGCGCGGTTGCGCCACCCGCCAGACAGCCGGTCGACGGGGAGGTGCCGCCGCTCCTCGTCGAATCCGAGGCTCGTGAGCACGGTGTCGATCGTGTTCTCGTACGTCCAGCCGCCGACGTGGTCCATGCGCTCGAACAGCTCGCCCTGCTCGACGAGCAACGCCGTCATCGCGGCATCCGTCATCGGCTCGGCCAGCTGCAGGCCGATCTCGTCGAGGCGCGCCTGCGTCTCGTGCACCGCCGTGAAGTGGGCGCTGAGGGTCTCGTACGTCGACTGCTCGCCGTCGAGTTCGGAGAACTGCGAGAAGTACCCGATCGTGGTGCCCAGCGTCACGTCGACGGTGCCGCTGGTGGGCTCGCGCCGCCCGAGCACGAGCTCGAGGAATGTCGTCTTGCCCGTGCCGTTCTTGCCGATGAGGCCGATGCGGTCGCCCGCCCGCAGCTTCAGGAAGGCCTCCCGAAGCACCGGCCGCCCGTCGAACTCCATGCTCACGTCGTTCAGGCGGATCAGGCTCACGGAAGGTCCTTGCGTTCGGAGGAGGGGGTGTGGTGCGGGTGCGGATGACGCGAACGGCCAACTTTACCGGGCGACATCCGCTGCCTCGCTGGATGCCGGCGACCGCACGCCCACCGGCATGCACCGGACGCCCATCGGGAGGACGTAGGGTCGATGCACCGCCATCGTCGCCTCTCGAGAGGAGCCGCCTGCCATGAGCAGCGCCATCAGCAGCGAAACCGCCCTTGACGTCTTCGACCGTCGCGAGTCCGAGGTGCGCGGGTACGTCCGCGCATTCCCGACCGTGTTCGACCGCGCCACCGGCTCCACCCTCGTCGACGCCGACGGCCGCGAGTACCTCGACTTCTTCGCGGGCGCCGGCGTGCTCAACTACGGGCACAACAACCCGGCGTTCACGCGGGCGCTCATCGAGTACCTCGAGCGCGACGGCATCATCCACGGGCTCGACATGGCCACCTCGGCGAAGCGCGCGTTCATCGAGGCGTTCGAACAGCTCGTGCTCGCGCCCCGCGGACTCGACCACAAGCTGCAGTTCACGGGGCCGACCGGCGCCAACGCCGTCGAGGCCGCGCTCAAGGTCGCACGCCAGGCGACCGGGCGCTCCACGGTGGTCGCGTTCACGAACGCGTTCCACGGCCTCAGCCTCGGCGCGCTCGCCGCGACGGGCAACAGCCACTACCGCGGCGCTGCGGGCACCGGGCTCGACGACATCGCGCGCCTGCCCTACGACGGCTACCTCGGCGCCGACGTCGACACGCTCGACCTGTTCGAGAAGATGCTCGACGACCCGGGCTCGGGCCTCGACCTGCCGGCGGCGGTCATCGTCGAGGCGGTGCAGGGCGAGGGCGGTATCAACGTGGCGAGCGCCGCGTGGCTGCAGCGCCTGCGCGCGATCACGGCCGAGCGCGGCATCCTGCTCATCCTCGACGAGATCCAGGCCGGCGTCGGCCGCACCGGCGCGTTCTTCGCGTTCGAGGAGTCGGGCATCGTGCCCGACATCGTGACGATCTCGAAGTCCATCTCGGGCTCGGGACTGCCCATGTCGCTCGTGCTCCTGCGCCCCGAGGTCGACGTGTGGAAGCCCGGCCAGCACACCGGCACCTTCCGCGGCAACAACCTCGCCTTCGTCTCCGCGCGCGTCGCGCTCGAGACCTACTGGGCGGACGCCGCGTTCACCGACGCCATCGCCGCCAAGTCCCGGATGCTGCGCGCCGAGCTCGAGGCCATCGCCGCCGATCACCCCGCCCAGGCGTTCGTCGTGCGCGGCCGCGGCCTGATGTACGGCCTCGCCTGCGACGGCGACCGCACCCTGGCCGGCCGCATCTCGAAGGAGGCGTTCACGCGCGGCCTCGTGATCGAGACGTCGGGCGCCCACGACGAGGTGCTGAAGTTCCTCCCGTCGCTCACGATCACCGAGGACGAGCTGGGCCGTGGCCTTGCCATCGTGCGCGAGAGCCTCGACGCGGTGCTGGCCGCCGGCTGAGCTACGCGCCGCAGAGGCGGCGACGCACCCAGGCCGCGGCATCCGCCTGCGCCAGCTCGCCCGAGCGCACCAGGCGCACGAACTCGATCGCCTCGTCGCTGAGGCGCCCGTCGGCCGTGTCGGGCGCGTCCCGCAGCACCACGGTGGAGAGCCAGCGGGTCATCCCGCCGCCGACGCGCGTCGCCACGGCGACCGTGCCGGCGAAGTGCCGCGCCTGGCCATCGGTCGCGTCGTCGAGCGACGACCGGAAGCCACGGCCGCGCAGCCGGTTGCTCCCGCCGCTCGCGGCATCCGTCAGCCAGAGCGGGCCGCGCCGCACGCCGCCGACCCGCCCGAGCTCCTTCAGGAATCGCCGGTTCGAGTGGCCGAGCGCCGCGAGGCGGTCGATCGACTCGGCGAGCGCGGCGCAGGCATCCATCCCTTCACTGTAGGAGCAGTCGATCGCCGTGCCGGGTCATCGCGCGCCGCCGGCGACCGCTCGTAGGCTGGGAGCATGCCCCGGTTGCAGGCGGACGCCGATCGCTCCCGGTGGGTGCCGATCACGGAGTCCCTCGGGCTCCGGGGCCGCCGGCATCGCCGGGTCGCGATCGGCATGCTGCTGCAGCAGGCGACGGGCGCGCTCGGTGCGCCGTCGCTGCCCGGCGGCGGCGTGAGCGCCTGGGCGATGAGCCAGGCCGTGCCGTTCCTCATGCGGCGGGCGGCGGGGCGCGTGCTCGCGTGGGTATGGCGGGCCGATCCCGAGCTCGTCGTCGTGGTCGCGCAGGTGCAGCAGGCGACACCGCAGGTGCGGCTCGCGCGTTCCGCGATGCCGAAGCGGCCCGAGGACACGGAGGCCTTCCAAGGGACGTACCTGGGACGCGGCGAGAAGGTGACCGTGGCGCTGCCCGCCGACGGACGCACCCCGCCGTTCGCCACCTACACCTGGGACCTCGGGCCGCACCTCGTCAGCGTGACGGCCGTGTGCAGCGACCGGGAGCGGTTCGGCACCGTCATCGGCGACGTCGACGCGCTCGCCCGCGGCATCCGCGTCGTCGACGACCTCATGATCGGCGACGCACCCACGGTGCTGCGGATCGATCCGGCCTGATTCCCCGATCACGCGGCCGGCTCGGCGGCGCGCCGCCCCGAACGCGGGCCTCGCCGAGCCTTCGGCACGCGCGTACCCTTGGCGGCGAAGCGGGGGGCCGAACAAGGGAGTCACCGATGGCCGAGCTCTCACCCATCCAGCCGTGCCTGTGGTTCGACCACCAGGCCCGCGAGGCGATGGAGTACTACGTCAGCGTGTTCCCGAACTCCCGCATCGACTCCATCGAAGAGTATCCCGACGAGTCCCTCGACGAGCATTTCGCCGGCATGACCGGCAGGGTGCTGAGCGGGCGGTTCACCCTCAACGGGGTGGCGTTCACCTGCCTCGACGGCGGACCGGTCTTCCGGTTCAACGAGTCGATCTCGTTCGTCGTGGCGTGCGCCGACCAGGCCGAGATCGACGACTACTGGTCGAAGCTGTCGCACGACCCCGAGTCGGAGCAGTGCGGCTGGTGCAAGGACCGGTTCGGCCTGAGCTGGCAGGTCGTCCCCGCGAACATGGGCGAGCTGACGCGCCGGCCCGAGCAGATCCAGGTGATGATGCGGCAGAAGAAGATCGTCATCGCCGAGCTCGAGGACGCCTGAGCCGGCCGGGGACCGACCGGCCGGCGGCCGGGCGCCTCGCCTCAACCGGGCAGCCGGCTGGCGGCGGCCCAGTCCTCCGGGTGTCGCGCCTGCTCACGCGTGAGCTCGGTGGCGCCGCCGCAGTTCGAGCAGACGACGGCGTACTGACGCGCGAACGTGAAGGTCGGGATGAAGAACAGCCACAGCCGGCTGCCGACCTCGACGACCCGCTGCGGCGCCGGCATCCGGCAGTACTCGCAGATGAAGCGCAACGTGGCGAGTTGCCGCTCGCGGGGGGACACCCCGATGAACAGGAACATGCGTCGATCGTACGAACGGCCGGATGCCGCGGCCACGGGCTTGCGCCGCCGTGGCGGCTGCGCAAGGCGACCGTGCTCAGAGCCCCTCGGCGATCTCCTTGATCGCGGCGAGGCGGCGGTCCCACTCGGCGCCGATCGCGTCGAGGCGTCGCGCGGTCGCGGCGAGCTCCGACCCGATCACGCGATAGCGCACCTCGCGCCCGACCCGCACCGGCTCGACCAGGCCGACCTCCTGCAGCACGGCGAGGTGCTTCGCGATCGCCTGGCGGGTGACGGGCAGGCGCCCGGCGAGGGCCGACGCCGACGCGTCGCCCTCGCCGAGTGCCGCCAGGATGCTCCACCGGGTCTCGTCGCCGAGTGCGGCGAACACGGGGACCAGCGCCTGCATGGTCATGCGCCGCGCTCGAGCAGGGCGACGAGCTTGTCGAGCTCGTCGTTCCAGCCGCCGCGGTGGCTCTCCATGTTCGCGGCGGGGTCGGAGGTGGCCTCGAATCCGGTCTCGACCACGGTGAGCTGCGTTCCGTCGGCGGTGGGCTCGAGGGTGAAGGTGAAGACGGTGGAGTGCTCGTCGACGTCGTCGGGCATGACGCCGCTCGCGTCGTCGTTGCCCCACCGGTACGACACGAGTCGCGGCGCGTCGAACGCCTCGATGCGCAGCGGCACCGCGCCGTAGCCCTCGAAGGTGAGGGTTCCACGCGCGCCGACGCCGGCGCCGTGGATGACGGCCGTGCCGAACCACTGCGAGATGTGCTCGGGCTGCGTGACCGCCGACCACACCTTCTCGATGGGCGCCGCGATCTGGATCGTGCGTCGCACGGTGAACTGGCCCTCGTCGACGACGGATGCCGGGTTGCTGGTCATGTGCTCCATGATGGTTCCTTTCGTGGGGTTTCCGCTGCGGGGTTCCGCAGTCAGCGGGTCGTGAGGGATTCGGGGTCGGGCACGGATGCCGCGACGGGCGCGGTGAGGAAGCTCGTCGCCCAGGCGGCCGCCACCGCGACGACGGCGATGCCGATGCCGGCTGCGACCGCGAGGGCCACTCCCCCGCCGCTGATCGCCACGCCGCCCGCGAACGAGCCGAACGCGATGCCCGCGTTGACGGCCGACGCGGGCAGCGAGGACGCGAGCGGGGCGCCCGGGCCGGCGAGGGCGACCACCCGGTGCTGGATCGACGGCCCTGTGCCCATGCCGAAGAGCCCGATTCCCGCCACGGCGAGGGCGGCGAGCCACGGGTTCGCCCCGAACACGAGCAGGGCGACGAGCGAGATCGTCACGCCGATGGCGCCGACGACGAGGGTGCGAGCCGCGTCCGCGTCGGCGAAGCGCCCGCCGCCGAACGAGCCGACCGCGGTGGCGACCCCGTAGACGAGCAGGAACGCGGAGACGACCGGCCCTGAGACATCCGTCACCCGATCGAGGAACGGGACGAGGTAGGTGATGGCCGCGAGCATGGCGGCGAACGTGAGGAAGCTCACCGAGAGCACGGCCAGCACGCGCGGCGCGAAGGCGTGGCGGGCCTGGCCGACCGCCCCGTGACCCCGCGGCGTGGGCACCGACGGCAGCACGACGATCGCGAACACGAGCACGACCGCACCAGCCGACACGACGGCGGCGAAGGACGCCCGCCAGCCGACCGCCTGGCCGAGCAGGGTGCCGATCGGCAACCCGAGCGCGCTCGACAGGGCGAAGCCCGAGATGATGACGGCCATCGCGCGGCCGGTGCGCTCCTTCGGCACGACCGAGGTCGCGGTCACCATAGCGGCCGCGATGAACAGCCCCTGCACGGCGCCGATGACGACGCGTGCTGCGACGAACAGCGGATAGTCGGCGAAGAGGGCCGGAAGCAGGTTGGCGACGACGAACACGGCGGTCGCCGCGATCAGCACGGGGCGGCGATCGAATCGCGTGGTGAGGAAGGTCAGCAGGGGGCCGCCGATCGCGAGCCCGAGCGCATTGGCGGTCACGAGTACGCCGGCCGCCGGCACCGAGACGGCGAGATCGGCGGCGATGAGGTCGATCATGCCGACGACGAGCATCTCGGCGCAGCCCATGACGAACGCCCCGGCGAAGAGCACGCCGAGCACCGCGCCCGGCCGGGTCCTGCTGTCTCGAGTGGGGTGCATTCGCTTCTCCAGTTCTACTGTCTGCAACTTCAGGGTTGCACAACATGGCCCACTCTGCAACCCCCGGGTTGCAGTTCGGTGACGCTCCTTCCACACCGGAGCCACCGCCGCAAGGCCCGTGATCAAACCGCCCGTCCGGCGTAGCGTCGTGCCAACCCGAAGGAGCGAGCTCAATGAGCAGTCCGACGACCCTCGTCGCCGACCGCTACCGGCTGGTCAAGCTGATCGGCTCGGGCGGCATGGGCGTCGTGTGGCATGCCTGGGATGAGCGACTGCACCGCGACGTCGCGCTCAAGATGCTGCGCACCCAGCCCGACCTCAGCGACCGCGAGCGCGAGGCCGCGACCGACCGGGCGATGCGGGAGGCCCGCATCACGGCCGGGCTGCACCATCCGCACGCGGTCACCGTGTTCGACGTCGTCGAACACGAGGGCCAGCCGTGCCTCGTGATGCAGCTCGTCGAGTCGACGCCCCTGTCGGCCCTGCTCCGGGAGCGCGGCACCATGACCCCGCGCGAGACGGCCCGGATCGGCGCCGAGGTCGGGTCGGCCCTCGCGGCGGCCCACAAGCTGCGCATCGTGCACCGCGACGTGAAGCCGGGCAACATCCTCATCACCGAGGACGGCTCGGCGATGATCAGCGACTTCGGCATCTCGCACGCCCTCGGCGACACCACCATCACGGCCACCGGCATGGTGCACGGTACTCCGGCCTATCTGGCGCCCGAGGTGGCGCAGGGCAAGCCCTCGAGCTTCGCGTCCGACGTGTTCTCGCTCGGATCCTCGATGTACACGATGCTCGAGGGCCGGCCGCCGTTCGGCGCCGACCGCAACCCGCTCGCGCTCCTGCACCGGGTCGCCCGCGGGGACTTCCCTCCCCCGCAGCGGGCGGGCGCCCTCGATCCGCTGCTGCGCACCATGCTCGCGTCCGACCCGCGGCGCCGGCCGAGCATGAAGACGGTCGCCGCCCGCCTGGCGGCCATGCACGAGGGCACAGCGGATGCCGCGGCATCCGAGCTGCCGACGGTGCCGTTCGTGGCGGGCGCGGCCGCGGGAGCGGGCGCGGC
>NZ_JBFUDH010000013.1:0-85899 GCF_056404815.1 Agromyces sp. P2_B3
GTGCAGCGCACCACCGCCGGCGCTCCGCCCGCGTGGGCCGGCACCGCAGCCGCCCCGACAGCGGGCTCGACCTCGGCCGCGGCCGCGACCACGGGCGCAACTGGGGCCGCCGTCGCCTCGGCCGCGTCGGAGGGCATCCCGCGTCGCGGCTGGCTGCAGCGACTCTTCGCGCCCGGTGTCTCGCGGGAGCCGGCCGGCACGCTCGGCCTCGTCGGTCCCGGCGCCGGACCCGGCTTCGGCGACTCGGCCGACGGCGGCGAGACGCCTGCCACCGGGACCGAAGCGGGCGCGCTGCCCGAGCCCCAAGCCGGCGCGGCGTCCGCGCTCGGCGCGGCGACGGGGGCCGCATCCGGCGGGAACTCCGTGGCCGGGCTCCCGGTCGTCGCCCGCGTCGCGTCCGCACCGTCGGGGCTCGCACCGTCAGGGCTCGCGTCGTCGAGCGCGATGCGATTCCCGGCGCCACCCGCCTCCGTGCGTACGGCCTCCGGATCCACCGGGAGCACGAGCGCCCTCGGCGCCACCACCACCGCCACGACCGTCCTGCAGCGATCGACTCCCCAACGTGCCCACGACGCACCGGGCACACCGGGCGCCGCGGGCGCGATGCCAGTGCTCATCGCGCCCGCTCGCGCGGCCTCGCCGTCGCCGATGCCGGTCGCCGCTCCGCCACCCGCTCCGCCCACCGACGCCGTCGTGCAGCGCGCCGAGGTCGTCGACGAGGCGCCCGACGTCCCGGCGTCGCCGTCCGACGCCGGCCCCGCGGCATCCGATGGTCCTGCCGGCAACGGCACGGCCGCGGCATCCGTCACCGCACCGCCCGCCGCCGGCGGCGCAGCATCCGTCGACGCGTCATCGCCGGAGGCGATCGAGAAGCTCGCACAACGGCTCTACGGCCCACTCGTGCGACGACTGAAGGCCGAGCTGCTGCTCGATCGGGAACGCCGCGGCATCCGGATCGACGGAATCTAGACGGAAGGGGGAGCGATGATCGAGGACACCGATATCGCCGTCGGGGTGAGCTACGTCGTGAAGATCGACGGGGAGTCGCTCGGCGAGTTCTCGAGCTGCGACGGGCTCGGCGTCGAGGTCGTGCTCGAGTCGCGCGAGGAGGGCGGCAACAACGCCTACGTCTGGCAACTGCCCACCCGGCTCAAGTTCTCGAACGTGAAGCTGTCGCGGCCGCTCGGCAAGGGCAGCTCGCAGCCGATCCTCGGGTGGATCGCGAAGGCGCCGCGGATCGCGCCCAGCCAGGCCGAGATCCAGGCGCGCAACGCCGAGGGCAAGCCCATCGCCACCTGGCACCTCGAGCAGGTCATCCCGGTGCGCTGGACCGGCCCCTCCCTCACGAACGACCAGCCCAAGGTGCTCACCGAGACCCTCGAGCTCGCCCACCACGGCATCAAGGCCGACCCGCCCGGGAACTGAAGGAGCCGACATGCCCGTCACCAAGACCGAGGCCGCGAGCGAAACCCTCACGCACGCGGAGCTCGAGCTGCGCGAGCCTGGGAAGACCCCCGGCGTGCCGGGCGCCCCCATCGGCACGATCGCGTTCCAGCTCAACCCCAAAGAGCTCACGATGACGAAGACCGCGAGCTGGAAGTCGGAGAAGCAGAAGAAGGCGACCTCCGCTCCGCCCGCGACCTACCAGGGCCCCGAGGCGCAGAAGCTCAGCGTCGAGATGTTCTTCGACGACACGCGCGGGGGCGGCGGCGACTCGGTCGTCACCCGCGTCGAGAAGCTCTTCACGGCCTGCGCGCCGACCAAGGACTCGCAACGGGGCGACACCCCGTCAGCCCCGTGGGTGCAGTTCAAGTGGGGCGTGCTCGTCGGGTTCGTGGGCTACATCAAGTCGGTCTCGGCGAAGTACACGCTGTTCTCGCCGAGCGGCACGCCCCTGCGCGCGGTCTGCACGGTCGCCCTCGAGGAGATCGCCGCGGACCCGGGCAAGCAGAACCCCACCTCGGGCGGCTTGCGGCCGCGGCGCGTGCACACCATCCGCGAGGGCGACACCCTCGCCGCCATCGCCTACCGCGAGTACGGGAACGCGGCGCTCTGGCGGCAGGTGGCCGACGTGAACGGCATCGACGACCCGATGCGGCTGGTGCCCGGGCGCAGCGTCTTCCTTCCCGCGGCCGAGGAGCTCTCCGGGCCGTCGAAGCGCGACGTGGTGCGGCAGGAGGTGGCCCGTGTCGTCGGTTGACACCTACACGAGCCTCCTGCTCGTCGCGGTCGACGGCAGCCCCCTGCCGACGCAGGTGGCGAGGCAGCTCCTGACCGGACGCATCACCGACACCGCGAACCTCCCCGACGGCTTCGAGCTGGAGTTCACCGACACCGCGGGCACCGTGCTCGCCGACGGGCACTTCACGATCGGCGCGTCCGTCGTGCTCACCGTCTCGGAGAACGGCCCGCAGGGCCCCGTGCGGCTGCTCGACGGCGAGGTCACCGCGATCGACCGTGAGGACGTGGCCGGAGCGCTCCTCACGCGGGTACGAGGGCTCGACAGGTCGCACCGCCTGTTCCGCGGTCGTCGCGTCGCCGCGTACCTCGACTCGACGCCGGCCGACATCGTGCGCACCGTGGCCGGGCGCGCGAGCGTGCCGATCACGCGCATCCAGGTCGCCGGCAGCGTCATGAAGCACGTCACCCAGGACAACGTCAGCGACTGGGTGTTCCTGAAGCGGCTCGCGGATGCCACGGGCTCGACGTTCTCCGTCGTGCAGGGCGGCCTCGTGTTCGGCCCGCCCTCGAAGGCCGACGAGGCGCCCGCCGGCGCTGAGAGCGCGCGCGACGACCCCGTCGTCATCGAGCACGGCATGAACACGCTGTCGCTGCAGGCCACGGTGACCTCGGCGAGCCAGGTGCCCGAGGTCGAGGTCCGCGGATGGGATCCCGTGCGCAAGGAGGCGGTCGTGTCCACCGCGCCGCCGAAGACCCGCTCGGTCGAGCTGCCGAACGTGCAGCCGGCGAAGGTGGCGCAGGCGTTCACGAGCCCGAAGTACGTCAGCTCCGACGGCGACGGCGTCGCGACGGCACAGGACAAGCTCGCGACGTCCGTGGCCGACCGCATCGCGGGGGGCTTCGCCGAGGTCGAGGCGCGGATCCGGGGCAATTCGCACATCCACTCGGGCACCGCGGTCACGTTGAAGGGCTTCGGGTCGCCGTTCGACGGCCGCTACACGGTCACCGAGGCGACGCACGAGTTCTCGTCCGACCAGGGCTACGTCACCACCGCGGTCGTGAGCAACGCCTCCGACCGCTCGCTCTACGGCGTGGCGAACGGCGGGTGGTCGGCGGGGGAGGACGCGCGCATGGCCGGCGTGGTGCCCGCCCTCGTGAGCGACAACGGCGACCCCGAGGCTCGCGGCCGGGTCAAGCTCGCCTTCCCCTTCCTCTCACCCGACTATGTCAGCGGCTGGGCTCGCACCGTGCAGCTCGGGGCCGGCGGCAAGCGCGGCAGCCTGGTGCTGCCGGAGGTGGGAGACGAGGTGCTCGTCGCGTTCGAGGGCGGGCGCTTCGATCGGCCGTTCGTGGTCGGCGGGCTCTACAACGGGGTCGACGAGCCGGCCGAGCCGTGGGCGGGCGTGGTCGAGAACGGCGAGGTCGTGCACCGCTCGTTCACCTCTCGCACGGGCATGGCGGTGCGGTTCACCGAGAAGTCGGGCACCGAGACCCTCGAGCTGTCGACGAACGGCGGGGCGCAGCGGGTCACGCTGACGCAGACGTCGCAGAAGGGCATCGAGATCATCGCCGAGGGGCCGGTGACGATCACGGCGAAGCAGGATGCCACGGTGTCGGCCGACAACGGAACGCTGAAGCTCTCGGGGTCGACCGTCGAGGTGAAGGCGACCGGCGGCGTGAAGATCGAGGGCGCCTCGCTCGCCCTGAAGGGCACGGGGTCGACCGAGGTCGAGGGCGCGACGCTCAGCCTCAAGGGGCAGGGCACCGCCGAACTCTCGGCCGGTGGCGTCACGACGGTCAAGGGTGCCGTCGTGAAGATCAACTGAGTGCAGAGGGGGTGCACGGATGTCTCGTGAGTTCGTCGGGCACGGCTGGGCGTTCCCCGTGCACGCCGATGCGACCGGCCGCATCGCGCTCACCTCCGACGATCGCGAGATCGAGGAGAGCATCCGGCTCATCCTCGCCACCGCACCCGGCGAGCGGCCGATGCGTCCCGAGTTCGGCTGCGCGGTGCACGAGTACGTCTTCGCGCCCGCCGACGCCTCGACGGCCGGGGCGATCGGCGCCGCGGTGCGGGCGGCCCTGCGCTACTGGGAGCCGCGCATCGAGGTCGGCGACGTGACCGTCTCGCTCGAGGGTGCCGGCGACGGCGTGCTGTACATCGACGTCGGGTACTCGATCCTCGGCACGAACGATCCCAGGAACCTCGTGTTCCCCTTCTACGTCATCCCCCGGGAGCCCTCATGACCCTGCCTGCCCCGAACCTCGACGACCGTCGCTTCCAGGACCTCGTCGACGACGCCAAGCGGCTCGTCGCCCTGCGCTGCCCCGAATGGACCGACCACAACGTCTCCGATCCCGGGGTCACGCTCATCGAGGCGTTCGCGTTCATGACCGACGAGCTGCTCTACCGGCTGAACCGCGTGCCCGACCGCATGTACCTCGCCTTCCTCGACCTGCTCGGGGTGTCGCTGTTCCCGCCGACGAGCGCGACCGTCGACCTCGTCTTCTGGCTCGCCGCCCCCCGCCCCGAGACGGTGATCGTGCCCGCGAGGAGCGACGCGGGCACGCCGCGCACTGAGCTCGCCGAGCCGATCATCTTCACCACGATCGAAGAGCTCGCGATCCCGCCGCGCTCGCTCATCGCCGTGGGCACGCACCCCGAGGGCGGCGAGCCCTGGGTCGGCGACGCACGCCTCGGCGACGAGACGATCGACGCGTTCGCGTCATCGCCGACGCCCGGCGACGCGCTCCTGTTCGGGCTCGACGACGCGTCGGGCGCGCTCGCCGTGTCGCTGCGACTCGACTGCGCCGTGCGGGGCGTCGGCGTCGACCCCGACGACCCGCCCATCGTCTGGGAGGCGAGGACGGCCTCGGGCTGGCAGGCCTGCGACGTGGTCGCCGACGGCACCGGCGGCCTCAACAAGCCCGGGGAGGTCGTGCTCATCGTGCCGCGGGGGCATGTGGCATCCGTCATCGCCGACGTACGCGCCGGATGGATACGCACCCGGCTCGTCGAGCGCGACCCCGACGTGCCGACGTACAGCGCGTCGCCCGTCGTGCGGGCGGCGGAGGCGCGGACGGTCGGCGGGGTCGCCGCCGCCATCCACGCGTCGACCGTCGACGACGAGATCCTCGGACTGTCGGAGGGCGTGCCCGGGCAGGAGTTCACGCTCGCCGTACGGCCCATCGTCGACGACGGCGCGCCGTTCACCGTGGACGTGGGCGCCGGCGGCGGATGGGACGAGTGGACCGAGGTCGACGACTTCGCCGACCAGGCGTCCGATGCGAAGGTCGTGCGGGTGGATCGCACCCGCGGGGTCGTGTCGTTCCCGCCCGCCGTGCGCGAGCCCGACGGGTCGCTGCGCCACTTCGGTGCGGTGCCGCCGAAGGGCGCGCCCCTGCGCGTGCGCCGGTATCGCGTGGGCGGGGGAGCCCGCGGCAACGTGGCGCCGGGCACGCTCTCGGTGCTGCGCACCACGGTTCCGTTCGTGCGGGGCGTGGTCAATCGCGGGGCGGCGCACGACGGCGTCGACGGCGAGCGCATCGAGGAGGCGAAGGCGCGCGGACCCCTCACCCTGCGCACCCTCGACCGGGCGGTGACGCTCGACGACTACGAGCAGCTGGCGCGGCGTGCGGCGCCCGGCGTGGCCAGGGTGCGTGCCGTCGCCGCGAAGGGCGACGGCGAGGGGCAGGGCGTGCGGCTCCTGGTGGTGCCGGCCGCGGCGATCGGGCCCGACGGACGGGTGGAGTTCGCCGACCTCATCCCCGCCGACGAGGTGCTGCAGGTCATCGCCGACGACCTCGAGCCCCGGCGCACCGTCGGTGCCCGCCTCTCGATCGAACCGCCGCTCTACCAGGGCATCACCGTGGTCGCGAAGCTGATCGCCCGACCGCGGGTGGCGGTCGAGCCGCTGCGCGAGCAGGCCCTCGCGACCCTCTACCGGTACTTCGACGCCGCCCGAGGTGGAGCCGACGGCGGCGGCTGGCCCTTCGGGCGGCCGGTGCTCGCCGGCGAGGTCTACTCGGTGCTGCAGTCGTTGCCCGGCACCGAGCTCGTCGACGAGGTGCTGCTCTTCGGCGCCGACCCGGTGACCGGCAAGCGCGGCGAGCCCACCCAGCGCATCGACCTCGACCCCGATGCACTCGTCTTCGGGTTCGAGCACCGCGTGCGCGTGACGGCGGGGGTGTGAGGTGCGCGGCGTCATCGGCGGTCTCGACAGCCCGGTTCCCGTCATCGACCGGCTGCCTGCGGTGCTGCAGGAGGACGAGTTCCTCCAGCGCTTCCTGGGCGCGTTCGACACCTCGCTCGCGCCGGTCTTCGCCGTGCTCGACAACCTCGACTCCTACCTGCGCCCGCAGACCACTCCTCCCGACTTCCTCGACTGGCTCGCCGGCTGGGTCGACGTCGAGCTGGATGCCGCGTGGTCGGTCGAGCATCGGCGCCGCATCGTCGCGGGGGCGGCGGCCCTGCACCGACGTGCGGGAACCGCCGCCGGGATCCGCGACGCGATGCTGCTCGCCGCCGGCCCCGAGGCCGAGGTCGTCGTCACCGAGTCGGGTGCGTCGGCGTGGTCGGGCACGCCGCACGGCGCCCTCCCCGGCACGCCCGCGGCCGAGGTGCGCATCGCGGTCAAGCTCGCCTCGGGCGATGAGGCCGAAGCGCGGCGGCGGCTCGAGCGGGCCGCGCGCCGGGTGGTGCCCGCGCACATCCGCACGGTCATCGAGGTCACGGGCGGGGGTGCGACGTGAGCGGCATCCGCTGCGCCGAGTGCGGCGCGATGAACGACGACGGCGACGACTTCTGCGGGCAGTGCGGCTCGTACCTGGCCTGGGATCGCGGTGGGGCGACGGATGCCGCGACGCAGCCGGTCGACGAGGCGGATGCCGCGCTCCGCGAGCCCGAGGCGGAGCCCGAGCCCGAGCCCGCGCTCGCGTTCGATCCCGAGCCCGTGGGGGACCCGAAGCCGGAACCGGAGCCGCAAGCGGAGACGGCGCCCGAGCCCGCGCCTGAGCCGGCGCTGGAACCTGAGCCCGCGCCCGACCCCGAGCGCGAGCCCGAGCCCGAGCCTCGGCCCGACCCGCGGCTCGAGGCGATGCTGGCCACTCCGCACCTCGCGACACCGTCGGCGGCGGCGGTGGCGGCGCCGACCCCAGCGGAGCCCGTTGCCACTCCGCCCGCCCCTGCAGCGCCAGCACCCGCAGCGCCTGCACCCGCAGCGCCTGCAGCCGCCGTGCCGGGCCCGGTCGCGCCGACCGCACCCGCCGCACGCAAGCCCGCCGCGGTGCCGCAACGGGCTCCGAAGCGGGCGCCACGACCCGTCGGCGAGACGGTCAAGCCGGGCGACATCGTCTGCTGGCGCTGCGGAACGGGCAACGCCCCGGGCCGGCACTTCTGCCGCCACTGCGCGGCGCCGCTCGGTGCGACCGCGAATCGCACGCAGCCGAGGTCGCAGCAGGCTGCCGCCGGAACACGGCCCAAGACGAATCGGCGCCGCATCCGCCCCGCTTGGATCGTGGTGCCGGCGATCATCGTCGTGCTCGGCGCTGTCGCCTGGTTCGCCAGGGGGCCCATCGCCGGGTTCGTGGCGGCGATCGGCGACCGGGTGGTGGACTCGAGCGCGCAGAATCCCGTCGCCATCGTCGCGTCGAGTGCCGCCGACGGACGCGGCGCCGAGCTCGCGCACGACGGCTTCGCAGACCGCTCCTGGGCGCCCGCGCCCACCGGCCCCGCGAACGGCGAGTACCTCGAGGCCAGCTTCGCCCAGCCGTTCCGGCTCGTGGCGGTGCAGGTGTCGCCAGGGGCATCCGCCGACCAGGCCGTCTTCCTCGCCGAGGGGCGCCCGGCCGTGCTCGGCGTGACGGCGATCGACTCCGCCGGGGTGCCGCACGAGGTCGACCTCACCCTCGCCGACGAGCCGGGGCCGCAGCGCTTCGAGCTCGGGATCGACGACGTGACCGCCGTGCGCCTGACCCTCGAGGGCGCCCACGGCGCGACCGACGCCACGCACGTGGCGGTCGCCGAGGTCGAGTTCCTCGGGCGGTGACGCGGGCTCCGCGAGCCGCTGCCCCCGCGGCCGACCGGGCTCACTCGATGCCGAGCGCCTCGCGCATGCGGTGGTATCCGTCGTGCGCGCGCAGGGCGGCGACATCGTCGCCCGCGTGCCGGTGCATCCGAACGAGCGTGCGCCACGATTCGTCGAGCCACGGGTCGATCTCGACCGCACGGCTCGCCGCGGCCACGGCGGCTCGCGTGTCGCCGAGGTGCGCCTCGAGGTGCGAGAGCGAGTTCGCGGCCTCCGCCGCCCGGAGCCGGTACCGCTCGCGGGCGCCGATCGCCCACTCCGCGGGGCCGTCCTCGGGCAGCACGTCGCCGGTGTAGAGGCCGAGCGCGTGCCGCAGGCCCGACGCCGCCGAGGCGAGGTCGCCACGCGACTTCGCGGTCGCGGCGGCGGCGAGGTGGTCGTCGAAGTCCGACAGGTCGCAGTGTCCCCGGTCGGCGATGCCGAGTCGGTAGGCCTCCCCGTCACGCTCGACGACGAAGCGCGACGAGCCGTCGTCGAGCGGCAGCACCCGGCGCAGGCTCGAGATGCTGACGTGCAGGGCATGCAGCGCCGATTCCGTGCCGAGCTCGCCCCAGAGCGCGTCGGCGATGAGCTCGCGGTGCAATGGGGCGCCCGCGTTCAGCGCGAGCATCCGCAGCAGGCTGCGCGCCTGGGGCCGGAGCCCCCGCAGGTCGGCGTCGGCGCCGTCGATGCGCACGCGGAACCCGCCGAAGCACGACACCGCGAGCGCCGGGTCGTGCGGCCGTTCCTGCATCGCCGGTCGTGCGATGACGACGTCGGTGGGCACGCGCGGCACCAGCGACGGCACGAGTGGCACGCGCGGAAGTCCCGACAGCCGGGCGATCCGATGAGCGGATGCCGCGTGCCGCACCGCGTCCTCGCCGCCGCACGTGAGCGCGGCCGCTGCGGCGAGCAGCGCACGCGGGCCCTCGAGGCCGGTCGCGACGGCGGAGGCCTCGGCGGTGGTCACGAGGTCGGGCAACCTGGGCGAGCGCGCCGCCGCGGCTCCGAGCACCGCTGCGGCGCGAGCCCAGGCGGCGGCTTCGGCTTCCCCGAGCCGATCGCAGCGTTCCGCGAAGTCGATGGCCTGGGCGACGTCGACCACGCCGCGCCGCAGTTGAGCCAGCACATCGATGCCCTCGACGATCGCGGCGCCCAGGTCGTCGTCGTAGAGCTCGCACCGTTCGACGACCTCGCGCACCGCGCGTCTCGGCGCATCGAGGCAGTTCGCCGCAATGGCCCCGCGGATGACCCGGGCCAGGCCGGGGAGCCCGAGGTCGACGGCGTCCGCCTCCAGGGCGCAGAGCGCCTGCATAGTCGTCGCCGTCGAGGCAAGCGGAACGCGGAGCACCGCGAGCGCGAGCCGGGCGGCGACGGACTCCTCGGGCGCCTCGGCGGCTCGGAGCGCGCGGCGCAGCAGCGGCACGGCGCCGGTCGCGTCGCCCCGCCGCAAGCAGGCGGCGGCGGAGGCCAGCAGCTCGGATCCGCGGTCGAGCGTCGCAGTGGGGATCGGCGCCCGCGAGGTGAGCGCGGCGCGGCGCGACCGAGTGCCGACGAGCGCCAGCCGTTCCCCGGCACGCGCACGCTCGACCGCGTCGCCGATCGCCGGGGTGCGCTGCCCCACGTGCGCGGGCACCCGTGCCGACCATCGTCCGGGGGAGCGCCCCGCCGCCGGCTCGGCCTCGAGCAGCTGCCCGAGCGACGGCCAGGCGCCGCCGTGCGTGAGCGCGTCCGCGGCATCCGTCATCGCCTGGTCCTCCAGGAGCACCCGCGCGGCGGCCTCCCCGGCCGCGACGCGTGCCGACGGGGACATCCGTGCGAGGAGGTGCCGTCGGAGCACCGGCGGCAGCGCACGCCGGCCGCCCTGCGCGCGGCCGTGCATGACCTCGCCGTCGTCGAGCGCGCGGATCAGGGCGGCGCCGTCCGTCTCGTCGAGCAGTCGAGAGCACCGGGCGAGGTCGAGGGAGGGCAGCCCGCTCGAGGCCGCGAGCGCGGCCTCCACGCGCGGCTGGAGCTCGGCGAGCACCCGCTCGAGCCACACCGCGGCGAAGTCGCCGCCGAGCGTCGCGGCCATCTCGCGGTCGAGCGAGTCCGGATCGACGCGCTCGGCCACACGCGCGAGCAGGCGGATCGGCTCGGCCCACCCCGCCGTCTCGGCCCGGAGGCGCGAGGCCGTCTCGAGCTCGATCCGCGGGCCGCCGTGGGCGCGCACCAGGGCGACCACCTCGTCGAGCCGGAAGGCCAGCTCGGGTGCGCTGACGAGCGCGTCGCCCTTGACCTCGAACGACGGCATGGTGCGCGAGGCGACGACGACCCGCGGCACTCGGCCCTCGGCGAGGAAGCCCTCGAGCACGCGTTCCGATGCCGAGCCGATCAGGTGGTGGGCGTCGTCGATCGCCAGCGATGCGGGCCGGCCCCGCGTCGCCTCGGCCAGCATCCGGGCGGCGACCTCCGGCCGTTGCCAGTCGCGCCCAGCCGTGACGATGCGTGCGGATGCCCCGTCCTCGTCCAGTGCGTGACGCACGAGGGTCGACTTCCCCGCGCCCGTCGCGCCGATGACGAAGACGACCGGCGCCTGGAGCCTGGCGTGCAGGCGCACGCGCCGGACGCCCCCGGCTGACGACGCCGTCGACCCCCAACTGCACCCCATGACCCGTCACCCCAAGACGGTCGAACCCACCCGAACGCGCTCACGCTACGCTCGCCCCTGCCGCGCCGCATGAGGGTCAGCACGGATGGCACGCCCACCCCGCACCCCAATACGGGGGTGCAGCGAGGTGCGATGCAGTGCCGCCGAAGCCCCTTCGGCGTGGCCGCCGCGGACGTCGCCGCCGCGGTTCGGACCACGCCCTCCGAGGTGATATCCTCGTACGGTTGCCGATTGCGGCACACGCCCCGATAGCTCAGTGGTAGAGCACTTCCATGGTAAGGAAGGGGTCGTCAGTTCAATCCTGACTCGGGGCTCTGGTTCTCTTCGGTTCGACCGACGAGGCCTACCCGGCGGGGTAGCTCAGGTGGTTAGAGCACACGGCTCATAATCGTGGTGTCGCGGGTTCGAGTCCCGCCCTCGCTACAACAGCAGAACTCCGCGATCGCGGGTTCGTTTTCTTCGGTCGTCGACGCGCTGTCGCTGCCGCGACACACTCACGTGTCGATCGAGACCATGTTGGCTTCGTCGTGTCGTTCACCGGCGGCCGGCTCGAGCGCGGTCAGGCGGGCGGCCTGGTCCGCCGTGAGTTCGACCGCGTCGGCTGCGGTGTTCTCCTCCACTCGCGCTACCCGGCGTGTGCCCGGGATCGGGGCGATGTCCTCGCCGCGCGTGAGGATCCATGCCAGTGCCGTCTGCGCGGGGGTTGCTCCGATCTCGGCGCCGATCGCACGGACCTCGTCGACGAGACGCAGGTTGCGGTCGAAGTTCTCGCCCACGAACCGCGGGTTGGTCTTCCGCCAGTCATCGTCGGGGATGTCGGCCGCGGAGCGGATCTGCCCGGTCAGGAGCCCGTGGCCGAGGGGGGAGTAGGGGACGAAGCCGATGCCGAGCTCGCGGAGCAGGGGCAGGATCTCCGCTTCCACGTCGCGCGTCCACAGCGAGTACTCGGTCTGCAGCGCCGAGACCGGATGCACGGCGTGTGCCCGGCGAATGGTCCGTGCGGACGCCTCGGACAGGCCGAGGTGGAGCACCTTGCCCTCGGCGATCAGGTCGGCGACCGCGCCCGCGGTGTCCTCGATGGGCGTGTTCGGGTCCACGCGGTGCTGGTAGTAGAGGTCGATGTGGTCGGTGCCGAGGCGCCGCAGGGAGCCCTCGACGGCGGCCTTCACGTTCGCAGGTGCGCTGTCGATCACACCCGGTCCGCCGCCGGAGTGGGAGACGAGCCCGAACTTGGTGGCGACCTTCACCTGGTCGCGGCGGCCGCGGATGGCCTGGCCGACGATCTCCTCACTGAGGTAGGGGCCGTACACTTCGGCGGTGTCGATGTGGGTGACACCCAAGTCGAGGGCGCGGTGGATGGTGCGGATGGACTCGTCGTGGTCGAGACCTCCACCCGTCGTGTAGGTGCCGGCCATCGTCATGGCGCCGAGGCCGATGCGGGAGACCTCAAGGCTTCCGAGGTGTGCGTTCTTCATGGTGATGTCCTTCTGTTCGTGTGTGGGTCAGGCCTGGTCGAGTCAACGCGAGTCCGCTGGAGTGAGCGTGGCCCTACCCATGGGTGCCCCGGCAGGGACCCCCATGCGCGCCCTGAGTCGGCGTAGCTTCGATGGCATGGACACCTCCGACGGGATCAGCGAGTTCCTCACCACGCGGCGCGCGAAGCTCACGCCGTCGCAGGTGGGGCTGCCCGACTTCGGCGGTCGACGCCGGGTTCCGGGGCTCCGTCGGGAAGAGGTCGCGCTGGTGGCCGGAATGAGCGCGGAGTACTACAAACGCCTCGAGCGGGGCAACGCGGCCGGGGTCTCCGAAGCCGTCATCGACGGGGTGAGCCGTGCCCTGCAACTCGACGACGCCGAACACGCCCATCTGTATGACCTGGTCCGCGCCGCCAATGCCGGGGCTCACCCGCAGCAACGAGCCCGGACCACCCGCAAGACGCAGCTCACGTCCGGCATGAGGCAGACCATCGACGCCATGTCGACGGTGCCGGTCTTCATACAGAACGGCCGTCTTGACGCCATCGCCACCAACCGGCTCGGGGCGGCCCTCTTCTCAGAGATGCTCGACGGCGTCCGACCGCCGGCCAACGCCGCCCGATTCATCTTCCTCGAACCGCGCGCCCAGGTCTTCTACCGGGAATGGGACGCGCAGACCCGCCAGATCGTGGCCGTCCTTCGCGCCGAAGCCGGCCGCTCGCCCTACGACCGTCAGCTGACCGACCTCGTCGGCGAACTCTCCACCCGCAGCGACCTGTTCCGAAAGCTCTGGGGAGCTCACGACGTCCGCGAACACCGCACCGGCCTCAAGCTCGTCCACCATCCGGTCGTCGGCGACCTCGACCTCACCTTCCAGGCGATGGACCTCGCGTCCGACCGGGGACTCCAGATGGTCGTCTTCTCAGCCGAACCAGGTTCGCCGACCCACGAACGCCTCCAACTCCTCGCCAACGTGGCCGAGACCGCCGTTCGGTAACCGTCCGTCCGGCCGGCGACATCCCTCGGCCGCTCGGTCTTTACGGTGGGGGCCGAATGACGGCAGGCTGGCGCCATGCGCAAAGTGATCTACGGCATGAACGTGACGCTGGACGGCTACGTCGCCGCGGCCGGGGACGACATCGGCTGGGGCGCGCCGAGCGACGAGCTGTTCCAGTGGTGGCTCGACCAGGAGGTGGCGATCGGGCTGCTGATGTACGGGCGCAGGCTGTGGGAGACGATGAGTTCCCACTGGCCGACTGGCGACCAGCAGCCCGACGCCACCCCTGCGCAGATCGAGTTCGCGCGGAACTGGCGGGACACACCCAAGCTGGTGTTCTCCTCGACGATCGACAAGGTCGACTGGAACGCCCGCCTCGTCAAGGGCGACGCGGTCGCCGAGATCACCCGTCTGAAGGCCGAGGACGGCGAGCCGATGCGGGTCGGTGGGGCCACGCTCGCCGCGGCGGCGATGCGGGCCGGGCTGGTCGACGAGTACACGATCGTGACCCATCCGGTCCTCGTGGGGGGCGGCAGGCCGTTCTTCGCCGCGCTGGACAGCTGGGTGAACCTGTACCTCCTGGAAACGCGAACGTTTCCCGGCGGGGTGGTGATGAACCGGTACGAGACGAGGCGCTGACACGCACTGCGGATGCCGGCGCACAGCGGCCGCGACAGCGGAGTGCCCCGCCTGCCTCGGCAGACGGGGCACTCGCTCCCTCACGTGCTCGCGCTCACCCGGCGCGGCGCGTGTCCCACGGCTTGGTGGCCTGCGGGCCCTTCGGCAGCGGCCAGCTCACCTTCACGCCCGTGTTCAGCTTCAGCGCGTTCGCGATGGTGAAGAACGTGTCGGTCTGGTCGGTGAGGCCCAGGACGCCGATCGCACTCGGGCCGTAGGCCGCGATGCGCAGCTGCGAACCCGTGTGCTGCTGCGAACCGCCCTCGGCGGAGGTGCCGTACGAGATCCGCAGAGGGGACTGCTCGACCGTCGTGAGCGTCGTGCCGAGACCGGGAGTGGGGCCGTCGACGATCTGCGAGGAGTGCGCGTGGTCGGCCGTGACGATCACGAGGGTGTTCTTGTCGGCCTTGGCGAACGCGAGCGCGGCCTGCACCGCCTCGTCGAAGTCCTGCGTCTCGCCGATCTGTCCGCAGGCGTCGGCGGCGTGGTCGCGCTTGTCGATGGAGGCGCCCTCGACCTGCAGGAAGAAGCCCTTCTTGGCCTTCTTGTCGTTGAGGAGCTGGATCGACTTCTCGGTCATCGCCTTCAGCGTGACACCGGATGCCCCGAGGTAGTCGGGGTTCGGCTGGCACTCCACGCCCGTGGCCGCGCCCGAGCCGCCGACGGTGGCCACATTCGGGGCGAAGCGGGTGGGGAGGTTGCCGCCGGCGAACAGCCCCAGCACCGGGGCATCCTGATTCGCCTTCGACAGCCCCGCGAGGCCGGCGCCGTCGGTGACGACCTCGTAGCCGCGGTCCTCGGCTTGGTCGAGCAGGGACATGCCCGCCCATTCGCCGGCCTTGGCGGTCTGCGCGAACGTCGCCGCGCCGCCGCCGAGTGTCACGTCGGGGCGCGTGTCGAGCAGCTGCTCCGAGATCGAACCGGCGCCGCCGTTCGACAGGGCGTCCGCACCGCAGCTGGGGCTGTCGGGTCCGTAGCAGCTGCGGGCCGCCACGTGCGCGACCTGCACGGCGGGCGTCGCGTCCTGGATCTCCGAGGTGGTCACGTCGCCCGTGCGCAGGCCGTTCGCCTTCGCGAGCTCGAGCAGCGTCTTCTGCGCGGTGCCGTGGATGTCGACCGAGACCGCGTTGTCGTACGTCTTCGTGCCGGTCGCCCAGCCGGTGCCGGTCGACGCGGAGTCGGGCGTGTAGTCGGGCTTGCCCGCGAGCGGGTCGCCGTCCTTGTAGAGCGAGTAGGTGGTGTACTGGCCGGTCACGGGCAGGGCGTCGATGCCCGGGAGCTCGCCGCCCGCGCCGTAGAGGTAGTCGCGGGCGATCGTGATCTCGCTGTCCCCCATGCCGTCGCCGATGAGGAGGATGACGTTGCGTGCGGGAGTGGGCAGCAGCGAGCGGGCGAGCGCGGCAGCGTCGCCGAAGCCCGACGCGCTGTGGCGGATGGCGCCGCCGGGCTGGTCGGGCGACGGCTCCGGCGCGGCGGTCGCGGAGAGGCTCGACGCGGCGACGATCGCGCCGGCGCCGAGGAGCGCGGCAGCGGCCGACGCGGCCCGCAGCTTGGTGACACGGAAGGGCATTCGGTTCCTCCTGGGAGTGGGGTTGATGGCCGGAAGGCCGGTCGATCGGGCGACCGCAGCCAGCGCACCAGCCCCGGTCGTCCGCAGCGTGAATACCGGACGAAGGCGCGGTGAACTCACCGCGCCGCACCGGATGAATCGATTCGATGAATCCTTGACAGACCCGGAAACCGCGGCATAGCGTGGAGGGTGGAAAGCGTATTCCTCAGCAAGTCCTCGACGGCGAGCGACGGTCGGCACGACCCGCACGACGGGCGATCGACCATGCCGGGAACGCGCTGGGCACGGAAGCCTCGTCAGACCCTTTCAACGAAGAAGGCAGGCATGGTCTCGTCCATCTCACCACGCAGTTCGGCGCGCTCACCGCGCGGTCCCGCTCTCGAATCACCCACCCCTTTGCGCGTCTCCCGCTGGTCGCGCCCGCTCGTGGCCGTCGCGACGGCCGCGGCCCTGGTCGCCGGCGGCGCCCTGCTCCCAGGAGCCGCGGGCGCCGCGACCGCTGCGCCGAAATCCGACCTCCGTCCCGTCGAATACCTCACCCGGGGGCTGGTCGGCGCCCAGACAGCCGGAGGCATCTTCCTCAGCTGGCGCTTCCTCGGCGACGAGCCCGACGGCCTGTCGTGGAACGTCTACCGCAAGGACGGTGACGCCGAATTCGCGAAGATCACCACCATCGCGCCGCGCGACGTGCAGCCCGAGAGCGACTACGACACGAACCCCGGGGTCGTGAAGGAGGACGTCACCCCGTCGAACTACACCGACCCCGACGGCGCGCTCACGTCCGTCTACGAGGTCGCCCCCGTGGTCGACGGCGTCGAGGGCGCACGGCAGGGCATGAGCGTGCCCATGCTCTCGGCGCTCCCGGGCGGGTCGGGCCAGGCCGATCGCGGTGCGGTGCACTACATCCCGCTGAAGCCCGCGCCGGCGCCCGTGCCCCTCGCGCACTTCACCTACCGCGGCTCCGGCAACCGGTTCGGCGGCCCGAACGTCAACCTGAACGCCGCCGGCATGGTCATCCCCGGCACCGGCGGCCAGAACTGGTACGTCGTCGACATGGACCTGCTCAAGGGTTTCCGCGTGGCGTACGAGGAACAGGCGACGGTGACGCAGGAGCAGCTCGACGGGTGGGTCGCCGCGCTCAACGCGCACAACACCACCCCGAACGCGCTCGGCGTGGCGACCTACGCCGCTCCCCGGCCGCTGACGAACGCCCTCGTCGACGGCAAGGTCACGAAGGCGCTCTACGACGAGCTCGAGGGCGAGTTCATCGCCTACGTCGAGAACCTCGACTCGGGCATCTCGCTTCCCTACGCCGAGACCGCGACGGGCGCCATCGAGACGTCGCAGAGCGGCGCCTACTCGACCCACGACATGACCGTGGGCGACTTCGACGGCGACGGCGAGTACGAGATCGTCGTGAAGTGGCGGAGCACCCAGGTCGACCCGATGTACTCCGAGCCGATCTTCGGCGGCGCGAACACCACGACGGCACCCGAGTACATCGATGTGTACAAGCAGGACGGCACCCTGCTGTTCCGCGTGGACATGGGCTACAACGTGCGGGCGGCCAACGACCACGAGACCACCCTGTTCGCCGAGGACTTCGACGGCGACGGCAAGTCCGAGCTCATGCTGAAGACCGCACTGGGCACGCGCATCGGCAACTGGGACGAGGCCTCGCAGTCCGTCGTCTACCCCGACTCGGGCGTCGTCGGCGGCGAGGACGGCCTGAACTCCACGACCGAGAAGTTCAAGGAGTACTTCGCCACCGGCGACGAGCAGGCGCTCGACACCTACTGGTCGCTCCTCAACAGCTTCAGCATCTCGTACCGGAGCCCGACGGCGGGAGGCGGGAACGACGGACCCAACGATCCGAACATCAAGCGATGGATCAAGACGTACCACGTCGGCCCGATCGGCCCCGCGAAGGACGACCAGGAGTTCTTCTCCGCCTTCGAGTGGAACGCCGACGCCGGGCAGGGCGAGCTCGTCGACAGCGAGACCTACCCGTTTCCCTACCGGGCGAGCGTCGACGGCGAGAACTGGGCGATGACCCCGGCCACCCAGCGCGGCAACTACTCGTACCTGGCATTCCCGGGCCCCGGCGCGGGCACGTCGGCGAACGACTACAAGGCGCAGATCATGGCCGAGAGCGAGGCGTACTGGCTGCAGCATCCGTGGAAGGCCGCTTCGTTCGGTGACGCGCAGGGCAACCGCGCCAACCGCTACGTCGGCGTCGTCGCGGCGCTCGACGGCGTGAACAAGTACGCCGTGTCGCAACGCGGCTACTACCACCGCACCACCCTCGCCGCCTTCAACCTCGTCGACGGACAGGTGAACCTGCAGGCGAGCTTCGACTCGGCCGACCCGCAGTACTGGTCGCTGGGCGGCAGCGCCTACGACTACCAGAACCGCGGCAACCACTTCACCACCTCGGCCGACCTCGACGGCGACGGCTGGGACGAGGTGGTGCTGAAGGCGATGGTCCTCGGCCTGAACGCCGACAAGACCAAGATCCTGCCGAAGGTGCTGAACGGCGACGTCATGCCCACGATCGAGGGGCAGGACGGCGTCCCGCCGGTCCCCGGCGCGTTCCAGTTCGCGACCGACGACGTGCGGAACAACCCCGAGAACGTGTGGGCTCCGCTCCGGCACGGCGATCGCAGCGCACTGCTGCCGGTCGACAAGGAGAACCACATCAGGGAGTGGTCGGGCATGGAGGAGCACCTCCTCGACGACCTGCGCACCGGCGTGCACACGGGCTGGCTCCCGGGTCCCGCCGGCTACGACCCGATGAAGGGCAAGCGGCTCGACGAGCACGGCGACGTCGTGGTCGAGAACTCGCTGATCTATGGCGTGTACGCGGCGAGCGACGACGAGGGCAGCGTGGCGGGCAATTACTCCAACCGCTGGCCCGGCGCCCAGGCCGGTTCGGCGGGTGCCACGAACGAGGTGCGCAGCATGGTCACGGGCGAGATCCTGACGACCACGGCGAGCCCTCGGGGCATCGCGCAGGGCCAGAACGCGATCTGGTTCGGGGGCGGCCTGACGCACATGGCGGTCAACGGCTCGACGGTCAACCGCATCGACGACCTGACGTTCGCGGCGTCCTCGTACCTCGCGACCGGCCTGACGTCGACCGGCAACAAGAGCACGCCGACCCTCAAGGCCGACCTGCTCGGCGACTGGCGCGAGGAGCTCGTGCTGCGGGCGAGCGGCAACCGCCTCGGCATCGTCACGTCGCTGGCACCGACCGAGTACGGCATCCGCACGCTGATGCACGACCCGATGTACCGCAACGGCGTGGCCAACAAGAACACCGGCTACGACCAGGTCGGGTTCGCGAGCTTCTACCTCGGCGACGAGGCGGAGCTGCCCGCGATGCGGACCGACATCGCCGTGCCGGCCGCACCTGACACGACGGCTCCGGATGTCTCGGTGAAGCCCGATTCGAAGGGGAAGGACGGGGTCTACACCAAGGTCTCGTTCACGATCTTCGACGCGGGCAAGATCGACCGGGTCACCGTGAACGGCGTGGAGCAGGACCTGTCCGACCGCACCCACGCCAACGTGAACAACCTCAGGCCGGGCACCCACGGCGCTCGGCTCGGTGCCAACGAGCTGCAGGTGTTCGACGTCGCGGGCAACGTCACCACGGTGACGTTCACGCTGGTCGAGTGACGGCAGCGCTCCGGGCACTGACGCGCTCGGGGTGAAGCGAAGGAAGGGTCGGTCCGCATGGGCCGGCCCTTCCGGCCGTCCCGCGGCATCCCACCGCCTCACAGCCCGACGGTCTACCCTGAAGCGTGACTTCCAGCGATGCTCCGGTCGAGGTCGAGGCTCCTGACGAGCCCGCCGCGATCACGTTCGCCGACCTCGGCCTCGACGGGCCGGTGCTCAAGGCGCTCGACGACGTGGGCTACGAGACCCCGTCGGCGATCCAGGCGGCGACCATTCCCACCCTGCTCGCGGGCCGCGACGTCGTCGGCCTCGCGCAGACCGGCACGGGCAAGACGGCGGCGTTCGCGCTGCCGATCCTGGCGCGCCTCGACCTGCACCAGAAGACCCCGCAGGCGCTCGTGCTGGCGCCCACCCGCGAGCTCGCCCTGCAGGTCTGCGAGGCGTTCGAGCGCTACGCGGCGCACCTCAAGGGCGTGCACATCCTCCCGGTCTACGGCGGCCAGGGGTACGGGGTGCAGCTCTCGGCGCTGCGACGCGGCGTGCACATCATCGTCGGCACGCCGGGCCGCATCATGGACCACCTCGACAAGCGCACCCTCGACCTGTCGGAGCTCAAGTACCTCGTGCTCGACGAGGCCGACGAGATGCTGAAGATGGGCTTCGCCGAGGACGTCGAGACGATCCTCGCCGACACCCCCGACGACAAGCAGGTCGCGTTGTTCTCCGCGACCATGCCCGCCGCGATCCGGCGCATGTCGAAGCAGTACCTGCACGACCCCGAGGAGATCACGGTCAAGACCAAGACCCAGACCTCGGCGAACATCACGCAGCGCTACCTCGTCGTGTCGTACCAGCAGAAGATCGACGCCCTCACGCGCATCCTCGAGGTCGAGAACTTCGAGGGCATGATCGTGTTCGTGCGCACGAAGAGCGTCACCGAGGAGCTCGCCGAGAAGCTGCGTGCCCGCGGCTACTCGGCCGCGGCGATCAACGGCGACATCGCCCAGGTGCAGCGCGAGCGCACGGTGAACCAGTTGAAGTCGGGCAAGCTCGACATCCTGGTGGCGACGGATGTCGCGGCGCGCGGCCTCGACGTCGAGCGCATCAGCCACGTGGTGAACTTCGACATCCCGAGCGACAGCGAGCCCTACGTGCACCGCATCGGCCGCACCGGCCGCGCGGGCCGCACCGGCGACGCGATCAGCTTCGTGACCCCGCGCGAGCGCGGCCTGCTCACCCGCATCGAGAAGGCGACCAAGCAGCCCATCACGCAGATGCAGCTGCCGAGCGTCGACGACGTCAACGTCACCCGCCTGGCCCGCTTCGACGACCGCATCAGCGCGGCACTCGGCCAGGCCGAGCGCATCGACGGGTTCCGCGACATCATCGCCCACTACGTGCGCAACCACGACGTGCCCGAGGCGGATGTCGCTGCCGCGCTCGCCGTCGTCGCGCAGGGCGACTCGCCGCTGCTGCTCGAGCCCGAGCCCGTGCGCCCGCCGCAGCGGTTCGACCGCGACGACCGCGACCGCCCCGGACGCGGCGAGCGCGGCGACGGCCGTGGCGCCGAGCGGTACCGGGGCGAGGGCGACCGCCCCGAGCGGCGACCGCGTCCCGGCGCGAAGCCGATGACCACGTACCGCATCGCCGTGGGCCGGCGTCACAAGGTCGAGCCGCGCCAGATCGTCGGGGCGCTCGCGAACGAGGGCGGCCTGCAGCGCGACGACTTCGGCGCCATCCAGATCCGGCCCGAGTTCTCGCTCGTCGAGCTTCCCGCCGACCTGTCGCCCGACACCCTCGACCGGCTCACGGGCACGCGCATCTCGGGACGGCTCATCGAGCTGCGACCCGACACCGGCGGGCCCCGCCGTCGCGACGACCGTGGCGATCGCGGAGACCGAAGCAGCCGCCCGCGTCGCGACACCCGCGACGCGCGTCCGCGCTGGGACGACCGCGAGAGCCGCGAACGCAGCGCAGGCGGTGACGCGTCATCCGAGCACGGCGGTGACGATGCACCCGCCCGCAAGCCGCGGCACAAGACGGCCGGGGCCGCCACGACCGACTGACGCGGATGCCGCGGCGGTCCGCCGCGGCATCCGTCGATCGACGTGTCAGCGGAGCGCCCGAACGGCCCCCCGCACGATCGTGACGGCGCCCACGGCGGCCAGCACCCACGGGCCGACGATGAGGATCGGGTCGATCCAGGTGTGCGACCGGTCGACGCGGGTGACGCCGAACCTCGAGCGCAGGCCGTGCCGGCGGAACTCGCTCAGCACGCCCGTCTCGGTGATCGGGTTGTCGGGGCGCAGCGACGCGAACGACCGCACGTGGGCGCCGACGGAGTCGACGCGGTCGCCGAGGATGAGCAGCAGCCAGTGCGCGGCGCGTCCCTCGCTGTACCGGTCGTAGGCGTACCGGCGGATCGCGCCCGATACGCCGTGCAGCGGCTGCGCGGTGCCGAAGACGGGGGTCAACTGCTGGTGCTCGATGGAGCGCTCGCGGCTGCCGTGCTCGGGCTGGCGGTCGGGGAAGGTCCAGTGCGCACCGGTGCCGTCGGGGTCGTGCCACTCGCGCGGCACGGCCGGGCGGTCGGCGGGGTCGAGGTCGGCGCCCCATCCGGCGATGCGGGCGCGCAGGGCTTCGCGGTCGACGTGGTAGTCGTGCTGGGTCGGCGTGTACGGCATGGTGATCTCCTCCTCAGGCGGCGCTCGGCACGATGATCGGCTTGATGCAGTCATCGAGCTTGGCCGAGAACATGTGGTACCTCTCGGCGATGTGCTCGAGTGGGATGCGGTGGGTGACGATGTCGCTCGGCTTCAGGTAGCCGTTGCGGATGTGCTCGAGCAGCCGTGGCCACTGCCGTTTGACGGGGCACTGGTTCATCCGGAGCGTGAGCCCCTTGTTCATGGCATCGCCGAACTTCACGGCGCTGAACATGGGTCCGTAGGCGCCCATGACCGAGACGGTGGCGCCCTTGCGCACGGAGTCGATCGCCCAGTTGAGCGCGATGGGGGAGCCGCCCTGGAGCTTGAGCTTGGCCGACGTGACGTGCTGGGTGAAGTTGCCGTCGGCCTCCGCGCCCACGGCGTCGATCCCGACATCCGCGCCCAGGCCATCGGTGAGCTTCTTCAGGTGCACGACCACGTCGTCGACCTCGGCGAAGTTCACCGTCTCGGCGTCCGCGAAGTCACGGGCCTTCGCGAGCCGGTACTCGAGGTGGTCGACCACGATCACGCGCCCGGCCCCCATGAGCCACGACGACTTCGCCGCGAAGAGGCCGACGGGGCCCGCGCCGAAGACCACGACGGTGTCGCCCTCCTCGATGTCGCCGAGCTGCGCGCCGAAGTACCCCGTCGACAGGGCGTCGGTCATGAGCAGCGCGTCCTCCTCGTCGAGCCAGTCGGGGATCACGCCGGGGCCGACGTCGGCGAACGGCACGCGCACGTACTCGGACTGCGCGCCGTCGTAGCCGCCGCAGGTGTGCGAGTAGCCGTAGATGCCGCCCACCGCGGTCGCGTTCGGGTTGACGTTGTGGCAGTTCGAGTAGAGGCCGCGCGAACAGAAGTAGCACGACCCGCAGTAGATGTTGAAGGGCACCATCACCCGATCGCCCACCGTGAGCCGCTCGACGGATGACCCGACCTCGACGACTTCGCCCACGAACTCGTGCCCGAACGTGTGGCCCACCCTGGTGTCGGGCATCATGCCGTGGTACAGGTGCAGGTCGGATCCGCAGATCGCCGCGAGTCGCACGCGCACGATCGCATCGTTCGGATGCTCGATCCTGGGGATGTCCTTCTCCTCGACGCGCACCTTGTACGGTCCGCGGTACACCATGGCCTTCATGGGTTCCTGCTCCTCGTGATCGGTCGCGCACCCAGGCCGGCCACGAAACCATCCGCCCTTCGGTGAGGCAAGGGGGTTGCGCGTGGGTCGGTCGGCGGATGCCGCAGGGCGTCGCCGACGCACGGTGCATCCCTGCCCGTGTGTGCGAGGCATCCTCACACCGCCTATCCTCGATACGGATCGTGCGCCCCATTCGGGGGTGCCGGCGGAGCGAGCAGGCGGAGGTGACGACGGCGATGTCCGAGCACGACGAGTCCGCGGGCCGGTCCGGGCGACGCCGGGGACGCCACGCCGCACCGGCCGACTCGACGCCGGCGGTCGGCGGCCTCACGGCCGGCCTCCGAACGGGGTTCGCGCGGGCTGCCGCGTGGCTCGAGCCGCGTCGCGCCACGGCGGTCGCCTGGGTCTCCAAGCGGCGGCTGCCCGTGTTCGTGGTCGCCGCCACGTTCGCGACGGTGGCGATGCTCGGGGGAACCATCGCCGTGCTGCAGTCCACCGCGCCGCCGCACCAGGCCGACGACGCCGCCCCGGCGGTGAACACCGTGCGGCCGACCTCCACCGAGCGCGAGGAGCCCAGCACGTTCGGCCCGATCCTGCCGTCGCCCGGCGCGCCGACCACGCTGCCGCCGCTCCCCGAGACCGCGGACCCCGACGCCGCCGACGCCACGCCGACCGACAGCGCGCCGTCGCCCGAGCCCGAACCGACGACCGCGCCCGACGGCAACGGTCGCGACACCGCCCCGGGTCAGACGAAGAAGCCCGACAAGCCCGGCGGCTGACCCGGCACCCGGGAATCCCGAGCAGCGCAAGGGGCTGCGCACGCGCCGCCCAGCCGATAGGTTCCCGCGCATGGAGACCGTGAGCGAAGTCGTCGTGGGTGCGCACCGCTATCGAGCGCACGAGACGGGCATCGCCCGCGCCGGCGACGTCACGACGGTGCTGCTGCACGGCATCGGCATGACGCACCGATCGCTCGCGAAGGTGCAGGAGACGATGCCCGCGACCCGGCGGGTGCTGAACATCGACCTCGCGGGCTTCGGGCCCAACCCCGCGCCGCGACACGGGCTCAGCGTGGAGGAGTACGGGCGCGACCTCGCCGAGGTCCTCGGTCGGCGGGGCGCGTGGCCGGCGATCGTGGCCGGGCACTCCATGGGCACGCAGTTCACCGTCGAGCTCGCGAGGATCCGGCCGCGGGACGTGCTCGGCATCGCGCTCATCGGGCCGGTGGTCGATCCGGCGCGGGGCACCGTGCGCCAGCAGGCGCTCGACCTCGCCAGGGACACCCTGGGCGAACCGCCTTCCGTGAACGCACTGGTGCTGCGCGACTACTTCCGCGGCGGCATCCGGTGGTACCTGAAGGAGCTCGGGGCGATGATGCGGTACCCGATGCTCGAGCGCATCGCGGAGTGCGTCGCGGACACCGTCGTGATCCGCGGCGAACGCGACCCCATCGCCCGCGAAGCGTGGTGCGAACTCCTTGCGGCCGCGAGCGGCGGACACGCCGAGGCCGTGAGCGTGCCCGGGAGGCGCCACGTGGTGCCCCGCACGGCGCCCGACGCGGTGGCGCGCGAGCTCGTGCGACTGGCCGAGCGGGTCGAGCGACGAACCGCGGATGCCGCGCCCCGGCGCTGAGTCCGCGTGTCGGCGCATCCGTCCCCCGGCCGGGTCAAGGGGGTTGTCCGGCGTTCCGGCATGGCCGAACGTGGATGCACCCTGGGAGGCGGTGGTCCGACGGAAGGCGGCTGCCGTGCAGGATCGACACATCACCGACGAACGGCGCGAGGCGCGAGCGCCGGGACACGAGGCATCCGCCCCGTCGCGACTCAGCCGGAGACCCCGGTTCACCTGCAACGTGGTCCCCGGGGTGCATCGCCTCGAGCACGCCTACGTGAACTGCTACCTCCTCGAGCAGGGCGGCGCGCTCACGATCGTCGACACGGCGCACCCGGCGACCTGGCCGGTCATCGGACACGCCATCCGCGCCCTCGGCCGCGAGCCTCGTGACGTGCGAGCGTGCGTGCTCACCCACGCGCACTTCGACCACCTCGGCTTCGCCCTGCGCGCGCAGCAGGAGTGGGGCGTGCCGATCATCGCCCACCCCGAGGAGGAGTACCTCGCGGCGCATCCCTACCGCTACGCGCACGAGAATCCGCGGGCCGCCTACCCGATCGCGCACCCTCGGGCGGTGCCGCCGCTCTTCGCGATGGTGCGCGCCGGCGCACTGCGGGTGAAGGGGGTGTCGGGGCTGACATTCCTCGCCGCGGACGAGGTGCTCGACGTGCCGGGGCGTCCGCGGGTGGTGTTCACGCCCGGACACACGTTCGGGCACTGCGCGCTGCACCTGCCCGAATCGGACGCGGTGTTGAGCGGCGACGCGCTCGTCACCTTCAACCCGTACACGGGCGGTGACGGACCGCAGATCGTGTCAGGCGCTGCGACAGCCGACAGCGAGCAGGCGCTGGCCTCGCTGACGGCGCTCGCAGAGACCCGCGCATCCGTGCTCCTGCCCGGTCACGGTCCCGTCTGGCGCGAGGGCGCCGGGGCGGCGGCGGCGTTGGCCAGGTCGGCCGGGCCGTCGTGAGTCGCGGGCGGGCGTGCAGGTTCAGGGGCGGACCGGCGGTCAGGCCGCCAGCGCGTGCGCGTCGTGCAGCACCACCGACGTCGGCCGCGGGTGGTCGTGATCCCTGGGGCAGGCGCATGGCACCGCGATCACCGAGAGCTCGAGCCGAACGAACTCCACGTGCTCGACGAACTCCGCCGACTTCGTCCGCCCCCACCACGCCATGATCGACCTCCCTCACCAGAGAGACGCCACGCATGCCGGATCGTGACGCGGTTCGCCGGAATCCGTGTCGGTGCGTTCGGGTTCGTCACATTCCGGATTCATTCAGCGTTCAGATTCGCATGGTCGGCTAGGTTGAGCGCGACGCCCACCGCCGCGCGCCACCACCGAACCGATGGGAACCCCCAGTGACCATTCGAACGGCCGAGTACCCCAGGCCGGATCACTTCCTGCTCCACATCAGCGACACGCACCTGCTCGCTGGTGGCGGCAAGCTCTACGACCGGGTGTCGAGCGAACAGCACCTGCGGACGCTGTTCGACGAGTTCGAGGCATCCGGTGCCCGGCCAGAGGCGATCGTCTTCACGGGCGACCTGGCCGACCGCGGCGAGGCCGACGCCTACGACCGCATCCGCCAGATCGTCGACCCCGTGGCCGAGCGGCTGAGCGCGCAGGTCATCTGGGTCATGGGCAACCACGACGACCGCGGGGCGTTCCGCCGCGGCCTGCTCGGCGAGCGGCTCGGCGGGTCCCGCCCGGTCGACCGCGTCGACGATGTGAACGGGCTGCGCGTCATCACCCTCGACTCCACGGTGCCAGGCCACCACCACGGCGAAGTGACGCCCGGCCAGCTCGACTGGCTCGCCGAGGAGCTCTCGATCCCCGCGCCGCACGGCACGATCCTCGCCATGCATCACCCGCCGGTGCCGAGCGTGCTCGACCTCGCGGTGTCGGTGGAGCTGCGCGACCAGTCGGGCCTCGCCGAGGTCGTCGACGGCAGCGACATCCGCTCGATCATCGCCGGGCACCTGCACTACTCGTCGACGGCGACGTTCGCGGGCGTGCCCGTGTCGGTCGCGTCGGCGAGCTGCTACACCCAGGACCTCAACGTGCCCGTCGGTGGCACCCGCGGTCGCGACGGCGCCCGCGCGTTCAACCTCGTGCACGTGTATCCCTCGACCGTGCTGCACTCGGTCGTGCCGCTCGGCTCGTTCCCGGCGCTCGACTTCATCCCCGCCGACGAGAGCGCGCGCCGCCTCGGCGAGTCGGGCATCAGCATCGCGGATGCCGCGACGCCGCGTGTGCCGAAGGAGCCCCCGTTCACCATGCCGATCCCGGTGCTCGCCTGACGGCAGCCGCCGCCCGCGAGGCCGCGCCTGCGGCTACGCCGTGAGGTCGGGGGTGCCGGCGCCAGCAGCAGCCGCCGCCGCAGGCAGGTCGGCCGCGGCATCCGTCGCCTTCTCCCACGGTGCCGGGAACGGGAAGTAGCGGTCGAGGAACTCGATGACCGCCGCCGTGCGCTGCTCGACCGAGATCTCGGGGAAGCTGCCGTCGTTGAGGCAGAACATGTCGTGGTCGCGGCGCTTCAGCAGCTGCTTCATGGCGGGCAGCGCCTTGCGCAGCGTCGTCTCGACGTACTTCACCTTGGCGTCGGTCTGCACCACGGCGCGGCCCGTGAGCAGCGCGTAGTAGTGGTACAGCGAGTTCGTCACCGAGATGTCGGTCGCCGAGCGGAAGCGGCTCGCGGCCGTGCGGCGGAACTCCTCGGGGAACGCCGCCTCGAGGTCGGCCATCACGCTCTTGCGGAGCGGCGCCGCGCAGTGCTCGAGGTGGCGCGTCGTGACCTTCCCGTACCGCTCGCGCAGGAGCGCCCGGTTCACGCGCGCGGCGTTCTCGAACCCGCTGCGACCCGGGTGCGTGTCGCCGAGGCCGATGCGCGTCGACGCCTCGACGAACTTCGTGATGCCGCCGGGGGAGAAGAACAGCGAGGGGCTCACCGCCCGGCCGAAGAACATGTCGTCGTTCGAGTAGAGGAAGTGCTCGGCGAGGCCGTCGATGTGGTGCAGCTGGCTCTCGACGGCGTGCGAGTTGTGCGTGGGCAGCACTGACGTGTCGGCGAACATCTCCTCGCTGCGCACGATGGTGACCTTCGGATGCTTCGCCAGCCACGCCGGCGCCGGGGAGTCGGTCGCGATGAAGATGCGCCGCACCCAGGGCGCGAACAGGTAGACCGACCGCAGCGCGTACTTCAGCTCGTCGATCTGCCGGTAGCGGGCCTCGGAGTCGTCGCCCTCGCCGACCACGTAGCTCTGCATGCGCTTGGCGCGCTCGCGCACGAACTCGTCGCTGGAGCCGTCGACCCACGAGAACACCATGTCGATGTCGAAGTCGACGTCGCTCGCGAGCGGCGCGAACATGTGCTCGAGGGTCGGCCAGTCGCGGCCGTGCAGGTGCACCGTGTCGTCGATCGCCTCGGAGCGCGGCAGCGTGCGGCGCATCAGCGCGTTCTCGACGGGCGCCTCGATCGTGTCCTCGCCGAACCGCCAGAACTCCAGCTGCACGGCGGTCTCGCTGCCGTAGCGCAGGCGTCCGACGGGCTCGACGCGGGGGCGGTAGAGGCGCAGCACGGTGGCCTTGCGGTGGCCCGACAGTCGTCCGTCGGCGAGGAGCACGGGGTGCGAGTCGGCGGCCCGCTCGGGCGCGAGGGTCGCCGCGTAGAACGGCTCGTTCCCGAAGGCCTCGGCGAAGGCGTTCGCCACGGCCTTGCGGTCGGCCCGATCGACGGCGAGCACGAGGCGGTCGTCGTTGCCGCGTACGAGCAGGTACGAGATGCCCGCCTCGTCGAGCGCGTCGCGCACGGCGAGCAGGTCCTCCACCATCGACTCCTGCGGGGTCGCGTGGCCGTTGCGCAGCGCGTACTGGCCCTTGCGCACGACGAGGTCGTCACGATCGAACCGCGCGGTGCGCGGGGCCGACGCCACCAGCACCAGCTCCGAGGCATCCGAGAGCCGCATCGGCGGCGCTGCCGACGGTTCCTTCCTGGCGAACGCATGCCCGTCGTGCTGGTGCGGGTCGGCAGGTCGATCGCGGTGGGAACTCGTCACGGAAGGGTGGCCTCCAGGGGTCGGGGGATCGCGCAGGAATTCGCGCGGGGATCGAAACGATTCTATCGAGTGCGGGCGCGGGATCCCACGGCTTGACGGATGGCGGATGCCCCGCCGCAGGCGTAGCCTCGAATGAACCATTCCGCGTGCCGGGACCCCGCGTGCGGCGACCTCGAGAGCGAGTCGCCATGACCACGCACACGGCACCAGCCAGCGACTTCACCGAACTCGCCCGTCAGGTGCGTGAGGCGGGCCTCATGCGGCGCCGCTACGGCTATTACTGGACGAAGCTCGCGCTCGTGCCGGTGCTCTTCGCGGCCACCGTCGTCGCGTTCATCCGGATCGGCGACTCGTGGTGGCAGGTCTTCATGGCCGTGTGGTTCGCGTTCCTGTTCACGCAGACCGCGTTCCTCGGGCACGACGCCGCGCACCGGCAGATCTTCCGCTCGGGCCGGTGGAACGACTGGACCAGCCTCGTGCTCGGCGGGTTCGTCGGCATGAGCTACGGCTGGTGGCAGCACAAGCACACCCGGCATCACGCGAACCCGAACCAGCTCGGCGTCGACCCCGACATCGACCTGCCGGTGGTCGCGTTCACGCCCGAGCAGGCCGGACGGCACCGGTCGCCGTTCATGCGCTGGGTGATGGCGCATCAGGGCGCCTTCTTCTTCCCGATCCTCCTGCTCGAGGGGCTCTCGCTGCACGCGTCGAGCGTGCATCGCGTCGTCATGCGCGAGCATCTCGCACACCGCCCCGCCGAGATCGCGGTGCTCGCGGTGCGGCTCGTCGGGTTCCTCGCGCTCGTCTTCCTCGTGCTCTCGCCCGGCATCGCGGCCGTGTTCCTCGCCGTGCAGCTCGGGCTCTTCGGCCTCTACATGGGTGCCTCGTTCGCGCCGAACCACAAGGGCATGCCGCTCGTGCCGAAGGCCCTGCGGCTCGACTTCCTGCGCCGCCAGGTGCTCATGAGCCGCGACATCCGAGGCACCCCGTTCCTCGACTTCATGATGGGCGGGCTCAACTACCAGATCGAGCACCACCTCTTCCCGTCGATGGCACGGCCCCACCTGCGCCGGGCCGCGCCCATGATCGCCGCGTACTGCCGCGAGCACGGCGTGCCCTACACGCAGACCGGGCTCTGGCAGTCCTACGCGATCGTGCTGCGCTACATCAACCGCGTCGGGCTCGGCGAGCGCGATCCGTTCATGTGCCCGCTCGTCGAGCAGCGGGCGAGCATCTGAGCGGATGCCGCGTCCTGCATGCCGCGTGACGGATGCCGCGTGGCCCCCCGCGGCATCACGCCCGCCAGCGGCATCCCGCCCGCTCGCGGCATCCGATGACCCCCGATGACGCCGGGTTGCGGCGTGTGGCACCCCGTTCCGCCGTGTGACGGCACCCCTCGCGGCATCCGCGCGGCCTGCCTAACGTCGCATCCGGGAGGTGGACGCATGACGAGACTCATCATCGGCGCCATGGTGCGGGCGATCGGCGCGTACCCGTCGGGCTGGCGGTATCCGGGGGCGCATCGGGACCCGCGCGGCGACGCGGCCGTGCTGCGCCGCGCCGCCGAGGTGGCCGAGCGGGCGCGCCTGGACTTCCTGTTCTTCGGCGACTGGCTCGCCACCGGGCACGACCTCGAGTACCGCGACCCGCACCTCGTCGCCCGTGTGGATCCGCTGAGCGCCATCACCTACCTCGCCGGCGTGACCGAGCGCATCGGGCTCGTGGCCACGGTGAACACCACCTACGCGGATCCCTTCACGGTCGCACGGGCGAGCGCCTCGGCCGACCTGCTCTCGGGCGGGCGCGCGGCGCTCAACCTCGTCACCGGGTCCGACGCCCGCTCGGCGGCGAACCACGGCGTCGACTTCACGCACGCCAGCACCGTTCGGTACGACCGCGCAGTGGAGTTCCAGGAGGTGCTGCGCCGGCTCTGGGACTCGTTCGACGACGACGCGATCGTGGCGGATGCCGCGTCGGGCGTGTTCCTCGACCCCGACCGCCTGCACGCCACGGCCTTCCACGGCGAGCACCTCCGCGTCGCCGGGCCGCTGAACGCGGTGCGTCCCGTGCAGGGGCACCTGCCCGTCCTGCACGCGGGCCTCTCGCCGAGCTCGAAGCTCTTCGCGGCGCAGCACGCCGACCTCGCGCTCGTCGCCGTGTCGGGCCACGACCAGGCGATCGCGGTGCGCGAGGAGCTGCGCTCGCTGGCGTTCGAGTCGGGCCGCGACGACCGCACGCTGAAGGTCATCGCCCCGGTGCTGCCGATCATCGGCGAGACCCGCGAGCACGCACAGGCCATCGCCGACGAGTTGAGCGAGCTCGTGCAGATCGCCGAGGACTGGCCGGGTGGCGCGCCGCCTGCGTTCCCAGCCGCTCGCTCGCTCGCGCAGCTCTCGACCCTCGTCGGCGTCGACCTGACCGGCCTCTCGCCCGACCGTGCGGTGACGCCGACGCTCGCGTCCTCGTTCTCCGACGCGGGCCAGCTGCTCGTCGAGATCGTCGCCGAGCGCACCGGCCGGGCCCCGTCGGGCGACCGGCCGCCGACCCTGCGGCACCTCGTCGTCGCGGCATCCGTCAACGCGTCGATCGTCGTCGGCACCGCCGCCGAGATCGCCGCCGAGTTCGCCGCGTGGGGCGACTCGGGCGCCGTCGACGGATTCAACGTGCTCTCGGCCGTGCAGCCCGCCCAGTTCGAGGCGTTCGCGCTCGGCGTGGTGCCCGAGCTCCAGCGGCTCGGGGTCTTCCCGCTCGAGTACGAGGGCGAGACGCTCCGCGACCACCTCGGCCTCGAGCGCCCCGCCAACGTGCACACGGCCGATCGGGCACGGCTGGAGGAGCGGCTGCTGCGCTGAGCTCCGTTACCCGATGTTGCGCGACGTGACACCGTGCGACGGCGATGGTTGAGGCGTTCGGCGGTCGGCCGTAGGTTCGACGCCAACCCATCCGAGGAGTCCCCGTGATCGCCACCGACCTGCGCACCTCGCCGACGCGCGTGCGCGCTGTCGCGGGCGAGCGAGCGGATGCCGCGGCGACCGGCCCTGCGTCATCCGGCCCCGCATCACTCGCGGCCCTCGCCGACGCCGACCTCCGGGTGCCTGTGCTCGGCGGCGGCACGGTGCGGCACGTGAACCTCGACGTCGCGGCATCCGCGCCCGCCCTTGATGCGGTGGTGCAGCACGTGGCCCGAGTCATCCCCTACTACTCGAGCGTGCATCGGGGCAGCGGGTACGCGTCGCAGGCGAGCACGGCCCTCGTCGAGGGTGCTCGCGTCACGGTGGCGCGCCATGTCGGCGCCCGCGACGACGACCTCGTGATCTTCACGCGCAACACGACCGATGCGCTCAACCTGCTCGCGTCGGCCGTGCCCGGCGACACCGTGGTGCTCGACCTCGAGCACCACGCCAACCTGCTGCCCTGGCGGTCGCGCCGCGTCGTCGTCGGCCGGTCGACGATCGCCGAGACCATCGACGCGCTCCGCGACGAGCTCGCCGCGTCGCCCGCCGCGCTCGTCTCCGTGACCGGCGCCTCGAACGTCACCGGCGAGGTGCTGCCGATCGCCGAGCTGGCCGCGCTCGCCCACGAGCACGGGGCGCGCCTGGCCGTGGATGCCGCGCAGCTGCTGCCGCACCGGCGCGTCGACCTCGCGGCATCCGGCATCGACTACCTCGCCTTCTCGGGGCACAAGGCCTACGCGCCGTTCGGAGCGGGCGCGCTCGTCGGGCGCGCCGACTGGCTGGACGCCGCGCCCGCGCACCTCGCGGGCGGCGGGGCCGTCGAAGCCGTGCGCCTCGACGATGTCGAGTGGAAGACCGGCGCCGACCGGCACGAGGCCGGCACTCCCAACGTGATCGGCATCGCGGCGCTCGCCCGCGCGCTCGACGAACTCGACCGGCTGGGCGACGCCGCTCGCCGTGAGCACGAGGCGGCGCTCACTGCACGGCTGCACGAGGGGCTCGCGGCCATCCCGGGCATCCGGGTCATCCGCGGCTTCGACGACGCCGACGACCGGCTCGGGATCGCCACGATCGAGCTCGAGCGCGGATCGGTCGGACTCATCGCCGCCGCGCTCGCCGCGGAGCACGGCATCTCGGTGCGCGCCGGGCGCTTCTGCGCGCACCCGTTCTTCGACCGCGTCGCGTCGCGGGCGAACGGGTTGCGCGCGAGCCTCGGGGCCGGATCCTCGGCCGACGACGTCGACCGGTTCCTCTCGGCGCTGGCCGGGCTCGTGGCCGACGGACCCGCGCACGCGTACGAGCGCACGCCCGCCGGGTGGTGTCCGCGGGTCGACGACCGACCGCTGCCCGTCATCGGCTGACCAGCGCGTCGGCGCGCTGCGCGTGCCCTGTGCGTCGGCGCGCTGCGCCGTGCCCCGGGGCGTCGTGACCCGCGGCGCCGTGCGCCGCCACGGCACGCGTCCGCGACCCCATTCCGTCTGCGGCGGAAGAGGCGCACACTGGGCGCATGGGATCGATGTCGACACCCATGGAACCGCATGTGGGCGACCGGCTGGAGCGCCGCCACGAGGAACTGCTGCGGCTCGTCTACGGCACGCCCGAGGGGGCGCCCGGCGATGCGGCGGCCGAGCTCGCCGCGGTGGAAGCGGAACTCGCCGAGCGGCTCGGGCCGGCGGACGCCGCGCCAGCCGACGCCGGGCACCCGTCCGCCGATCCGTCGGCCGACGGCCCGAGCGACGGATCCGGACCTCCGGCCCCCGTCGCGGCATCCGGTCGCCGACCCCTCGGCAGGGGCCGCGCGATCGCGGCCGCCGTCGGGATCCTCGCGCTCGTCGCGATCGTGCTCGCCGTGCTCGCGCCCGCCCGCGAGGCGCTGTCGCCGCCGCGCGGCCTCGCCGTCTTCGAGCGCGCGCAGACCCCCGAGGAACGCGGGCGCACCGACGAGATCGCCACCGCCGCCGAGCTCCAGCCGTCGGAGGCGGCCAGCCTGCGCACCCTCGGGAGAGCGTTCGGCCACGACTTCTGGGCGTTCCGCGACGACGACCGGGTCTGCCTGCTCGTGCGGCGCCAGTTCTTCTTCTCGTGGATGACGAGCTGCACCTCGGTCGACGGGTTCGCCGAGCACGGGCTGAGCCGTCGCATCGTCGCCGACGACATCCGCGACGGGGCGCGGCCGAGGCGCATCGGCCCGGGCGACGTGGTCGTCATGACGTGGGGGCCCGAGTCCATCGACCTGGAGTGGACGGTGGAACGCTGAGCGCCCGTTCGTAGACTGGAGGTCACGCACGGGAGGGGACGCATGCAGGCGCTGGTCGAGAGCGACATCCGCGAGTCGTTCGGCAATGCGAGCGACGCGGAGCTGGCGCAGCTCTCGCTGCCGCACGACTTCGTGCTCACGGAATGGGCGCACCTCGACGCGTTCGCGTGGCGTGACCCTCGCATCGCGGCCCGCGGTTACCTCGTCACGGAGCTCGACGGGGCGGCGCGCGGCATCGTGCTGCGGGTCGCCGTCGCGAACGGCTCGCACCACCGCGCCGCGATCTGCAACCTCTGCCACACGCAGCAGCCCGCCGACCAGGTCGTGATGTTCTCGGCGCGCCGGGCGGGTGCCGCGGGGGAGCGGGGCGACAGCGTCGGCACCTACATGTGCAGCGACCTCGCGTGCCAGGAGACCGTGCGGCTCGGGCGTCCGGCCGCGCCCTCGGAGGTGCTGCCGAGCGTGCAGGAGCTCGAGCGCATCGAGGGGCTCGCCCGTCGCACCCGCGCGTTCGTGGCCGACGTGCTCAGCACCGCGTAGGGCCGGTCACGGCGACGGATGACTCGGGTGCCAGGTCGGGCGACGGATGCCGGTGGCGCGCGTCAGCGCGCGGCATCCGGGGTCAGCGGCTCGAGCGTGGCGCGCTTCGCGGTGCGACCGTCACCCGACGAGCGGCCGGTCAGTCGCCGACCGATCCACGGCAGCACGAACTCGCGGTAGTACGCGGCCGTGTTGCGGCTGCGGGCGCCGGGCGGGGCGGCCGCGACCTCGGCGACGCCCCACTCCTCGGGGACGGGAACACCGATCGCCGTGAGCACGTTGCTCGCCACGCGCGCGTGCCCGAGCGAGTTGAGGTGCAGCTTGTCGGCCGACCAGTAGCGGATGTCGCGCAGCCCGCGATCGTTGAAGTTGTCGACGAAGGTCACGCCGGGCAGCTCGGCGAGGTCCTGGAGCGCGGCCGTGAGGCGCACGCCACGGGCGTCGAACACCTTGCCGAGCGGCAGGTGCTCGGTGGGGTTCGCGCCGCTCAGCATGAGCACGTGGATGCCCTCGTCGCGGATGCGGTGCACGGCCTGGCGGAATCGGCCGGCGACCCGCTCCTCGGGCATGCGCGGGCGGAGCATGTCGTTGCCGCCGCCGTTGAAGCTGATCACCTCGGGGCGGAGGGTGATCGCCGCCTCGAGCTGCTCGTCGACGATCGGCCCGAGCTTGCGCCCGCGGATCGCGAGGTTGGCGTAGCCGATCGGCTCCTGCGCCGCGAGCGCGAGGCCCATCGCCACGAAGTCGGCCCAGCCGCGCACCGATCCGTCGGGAAGCTCGTCGCCGACGCCCTCGGTGAAGCTGTCGCCGATGGCCGCATAGGAGTGGAACATGGGTTCAACGGTAGCGCGCGGCACCGCGGCATCCACCCGCCGTGGGGGTGGATGCCAGGCCGGATCAGTGCGCCTGGTGCTCCTGCTCGAGGACGCAGTCGGCGCCCGGGTAGAGCAGCGTCTCGTGCCCGTCGTCGAACCGCACGAGGTAGGGCGGGCCGCCGTCGGCACCGCGCACCTCGAGCACCTGGCCGTGCCGGTCGGCCTGCCCGACCTGCTTGCCGTGGATGACCAGTCGATCGCCCTTGACCGCTTGCATGGGGTCTCCCTCCCGCGCTCGTTCCAGCGTACGCCGGGGCCCGCGGGGCGGGTAGGGGTGGCGGATGCCGCGACGGGGGGAGGAGATCTGCGCCACGGGAGGAGGGCACTCCTTCGGCGGACCTCCCGTCGAGTGATTCGCCTCCCGTCGCGCCCGGCGAATCGCGGTGCCGCCAGGATGTCGGGCTGCCTGGATCAGCGGTCGCCGCGGTCGGCGAGCCGGTTGACCGCCATGAACAGCCGCTGCTTCTTCGTGTTCTGGAACGCGGTGCAGCGCCACACGTCGCCGTCGCGCACCATGACGAAGGTCTGCACCTTGTCGTGCGGGATGCGGGCACGCGTGCCGATGCCGCCCTCGGTGAGCACGACGGCGACGTCGGGCGTCGGGAAGCGCAGGTCGAGCACCCGCATCGACATGCGGCTGCCGCGCTGCCATTTCTCGAAGACGGGCAGGTGGGAACGGCGGATCGCGTCGCGGCCCAGGTAGTGCAGGCCGACGAAGATCACGTAGGACGCGTCGTCGGTGAACTCTGCGGCGAGGGCGGTCGCGTCGCCCGCGTCCCAGGCGGCGCGCACGCGGTCGAGCGCGGCGAGCACGGCAGAGCGGTCGGATGCCGCGTCGCGGCCGGTCTGGCCGGTCTGCGTTGCGGGGCCCAGGGGTTCGGTGGTCTCGTTCATGCCTCCATCGTGGCATGCAGTCTGCATTAGTGCAACCTGCACTAATGCAGACTGCGCCGTAGACTGAGCCGGTGACCTCCGGAACCCAGTTGCAGCGCGCCGACCGCGACCTGCCTGCGCTCGCGGTGCTGGCCCTGCTGACCCGCGGGCCGCGCCACACCTATGACATGCACCGGTTCATGGTCGACACCCGCAAGGACTTCGTGGTCGGCCTGCCGCGCAGCCTCTACCACGCGGTCGACAAGCTCGAACGTGCGGGATTCGTCGTGCAGGCCGGCACCGAGCAGTCGTCGGGTCGGCCCGAACGCGTGCGGTACGCGCTGACCGAGGCGGGCACCGCCGAGCTGCGTCGACGGGTGTCGTTGCTGCTCGCCACACCAGAGCCCGACGCGACGCTGTTCTACGCCGCGCTCTCGTTCATGGGCGTGCTCGGGGGCAAGGAGGCGCTGGCTGCGCTGCGCGCCCGAATCGCCGGGCTCGACCTGCAGCGCGCCCGGCTCGACGGCGACCTGGCCGAGGCGGCCGGCGTGCCGCGGATCCTCCTCGTCGAGGCGGAGTACGAGCGCGCACGCCTCGCCGCCGAGCGCGACTGGACGGCCGGGCTCCTCGCCGAGCTCGAGTCGGGCGAGCTGGCCTGGCCCGACGACCTCGACGAGCTGCCCCCGCCGCCAGCCCGCTGACCAGCCGCCGCCGCCGCATCCAGCCCCCGACGCATCCGCTCCCGCCCCCGTGCCGTCGCGTGGAGCCGGTCCCCCTCGAGAGGACAGGATTCGCGGGTCCCGGCATCGCCCAACCCACCAAAAGCGTCCTCTCGGGTTCGGCGGCACGCACAGCGCGCTCCGAAGTGCATCGAGTGGTCGCGAACGGCTGCTTCGGGCGCCGCCGAAGGCGCCATTCGCGACCACTCGGCGGATGGGGAGGCGTGTCGTGGGCTCCGCGACGCGCCGACACCCTCAGCCGACGGCGAGCAGTGCCGCCCAGAGGTCGGCGCGGGCGTGGAACCCCGAGAGGTCGCGCCCGAGCAGCCGCTCGGCGAGGGCGACCCGGCTGCGCACGGTGTGCCGGTGCACGCCCAGCGCCTGCGCGGTGGCGTCGAACTGGCCGCCGTGCTCGAGCCAGGCGCGCATCGTGGCGACGAGGGCGGTGCCGTTCGCCTCGTCGTGCGAGGTCAGCGGCGCGAGCGTGGCGAACGCGACCGCTCGCGCGTCGGTGCGGGCGAGGAACGCGAGCACGCCCTGGCGGCTGATCTCGTCGAACGCCACGACGCCCGAGCCGGTCTCGCGGGCACGCTCCAGCGCACGCAGCGCCTGCTCGTGCGCCATGGCCGTGCCGTCGGCGGCGACCGCGTCGGAGACACCCACGGGCAGGCCGAACTCGGTCGCGAGCTCGTCGGCGAGGCCGGCGTCGGCCTCCTCGAGCACGAGCACCACGGTGTCCTCGTCGCGGCCGAAGAAGAGCCGCCCGCCGCGCTCCTCGACCCGCAGCTCGAGCAGGTCGGTGAGGCGATCGACGTGGGCGGCAGCGGCATCCGTCACCGCGACCCGCAACGGCGCAGCGGGAAGCGGGCCCCACATCTCGACGGCCACGCGCGCGGCGAGCTCGGTGTCGCCGGCGAGGATGCCGCGCAGCAGGCCGGTTCGCAGGTGCCCTCGCGCACGGTCGAGCGTGCGGTTCTGCTCGAGCGCCAGCCCGGCGAGGGCGATGACGGCGTTGACCACCTCGCGGCCCGCCGCGTCGAGCTGGGGGGAGTCGCCGATGGCGAGCACCCCGCGCAGGGCGCCGCCTGCGCCCAGGGTCTGCAGGGTGAGGCGCTGCGGCTCGCCCACGGCGTCGCCCGCGACCAGGGTGCGGCTGGCTCGCTGCCCGCGGCGCAGCATCGAGCGCGCCTCGCCGACGACCTCGCCGAGCGCCGGCTGTCCCAGTCCGTCGGACGGCGCCTCGCGGTCGAGCGACCCCGATGCGTCGACCAGGCCGACCCACGCCCCGAGGCGGTGCGACAGCTCGGCGAGCGTGGCCGAGAGCCCGTCGGGGCGCAGCGCTGCGAGCGAGATGGCGCGCTGTGCGGCGAGCGCCCAGGCCTGGCGGGCGTACGCGTCCTCGGCGAGCAGGTCGGCCACGAGCCGCGCGATCGCGATGAACGGCACCCGGTAGGGCACCTCGACGAGCGGCAGGCCCTGCCGCGCGCACGCCTCGACGAGCACCTCGGGCGTGCCGGCGCGCACCACTTCGGCGCCGAAGCCGAGCGCGGCGATGCCGGCCTCGCGCAGGCGCCGCACGTACGCCTCGGCGAAGTCGGCCTGCCCGACGCCGTCGGCGCCGCCCGCGTCGACGGCGCCCGCGCCGGCGCCGCCCGCCTCGAACTGCGTCCCGGTCGTGAGCAGCATGTGCCCCGCGTCGAGGAACGGGGTCGGGTCGACGAGGTCGGACGTGTGCGCCCACAGCACCGGGGCGTCGAGCGCACCGGCCGGCAGGTCGCCCGCCGGAGTGAGCAGCGTGAGGGCGAGCTCGGATCGGTCGAGCAGGGTCTGCACGGTCGGCTGCACTGGTGCTCCGCGGGGGATTCGAGCGACGGATGCCGCGACGCGGCGCCTGTACGCGATGTCCAACAAGATGCACCTGAGTGTACACGCGGGCGCTGCGGCATCCATCGACGCCGACCTAGCATTGCGGGCATCCGCCACCGTCGTCACTTGCATCGGAGCAGACCATGACCCTCGTCGACACCACGGCCACCGTCACCGGAGGACCGACGCTCGCGCAGGAGCGCCGCCTCGTCACCGCCATCCCGGGCCCGCGCTCGCAGGAGCTGCTCGCCCGCAAGGCCGAGGCCGTCGCCGCCGGCGTGGGCCACACCGTGCCCGTCTCGGTCGTCGCCGCGGGCGGCGGCGTCATCGTCGACGCCGACGGCAACTCGCTCATCGACCTCGGCTCGGGCATCGCCGTCACCGGCGTCGGCAATGCCCACCCCCGCGTGGTCGAGGCCGTGACCGCCCAGCTCAACGCCTTCACGCACACGTGCTTCACCGTGGCGCCCTACGAGGGCTACGTCGCCGTGGCCGAGAAGCTCAACGCGCTCACCCCCGGCGACCACGCCAAGCGCTCGGCGCTCTTCAACTCGGGCGCCGAGGCCGTCGAGAACGCCGTGAAGATCGCGCGCCACTACACCAAGAAGCAGGCCGTCGTCGCGTTCGACCACGCCTACCACGGCCGCACGAACCTCACCATGGGCCTCACCGCGAAGAACATCCCGTACAAGAGCGGGTTCGGCCCGTTCGCCTCCGAGGTCTACCGCGCGCCGCTCAGCTACCCGTTCCGCGACGGCGGACTCACCGGCGCCGAGGCCGCGGCCCGCGCGATCTCGGTCATCGAGAAGCAGGTCGGCGCCGAGAACCTCGCCGCGATCATCATCGAGCCCATCCAGGGCGAGGGCGGCTTCATCGTGCCCGCGCAGGGCTTCCTCCCCGCGCTCGTCGAGTGGTGCCGCGCGAACGACGTCGTCTTCATCGCCGACGAGGTGCAGACCGGCTTCGCCCGCACCGGCGCCTGGTTCGCGAGCGAGCACGAGGGCATCGTGCCCGACCTCGTCGTCGCGGCCAAGGGCATCGCCGGCGGCCTGCCGCTCTCGGCCGTCACCGGGCGTGCCGAGATCATGGACTCCGCGATGGCCGGCGGCCTCGGCGGCACCTACGCCGGCAGCCCGATCGCCTGCGCCGCCGCACTGGCCACCATCGAGACGTACGAGCAGGACGGCCTCATCGAGCGCGCCCGCGAGATCGGCGCCGTGCTCTTCGGCCGCCTCAACGCCCTGCGCACCGCCGACCCCCGCATCGGCGACGTCCGCGGCCGCGGCGCCATGGTCGCGATCGAGCTCGTCGACCCCGCCACCGGCGCGCCCGACGCGGCGCTCACCACCGCGATCGCCAAGTACGCGCACGCGAACGGCGTCGTGCTGCTCACCTGCGGCACGTACGGCAACGTCATCCGCTTCCTGCCCCCGCTCACCATCTCCGACGAACTGCTCATCGACGGCCTCTCGGTCGTCGCGGAAGGACTGAAGAACGCATGACCGACCTGCTCGCGGCGACGACGATGTCGACCGCAACGGATGCCGCGGCGGCGCCCGGCTCGGCGCACACCGTCGACCACGTCGCGACCCCGCTCACCGACGCGCGGGCCCAGCTCGCCGAGGCGATCGGGCTGCTCGGCTACGAGAACGGCCTGCACCAGATGCTCGCCACCCCGCGCCGTGAGCTCACGGTCGCCGTGCCGCTGCGACTCGACTCGGGTGAGAGCCGGCTCTACATCGGCCACCGCGTGCAGCACAACTTCTCGCGCGGCCCGGCCAAGGGCGGCCTGCGCTACGCGCCGAACGTGAACCTCGACGAGGTGCGGGCGCTCGCCATGTGGATGACCTGGAAGTGCGCCCTGCTCGATGTGCCCTACGGCGGCGCGAAGGGCGGACTCGCGATCGACCCCCGCGAGCACTCCATGGCCGAGCTCGAGCGCGTGACCCGCCGCTACACGAGCGAGATCCTGCCGATCATCGGCCCCGAGCGCGACATCCCGGCGCCCGACATCGGCACCGACGAGCAGACCATGGCCTGGATCATGGACACCTACTCGGTGAACAGCGGCTACACGGTGCCCGGCATCGTGACCGGCAAGCCCATCGCGCTCGGCGGCTCGCAGGGCCGGGCCAGTGCGACCAGCCGCGGCGTCACGCACATCGCGCTCGCGGCGCTCCGTCACGTCGGGCTCGACCCGGCCCGCTCGACGGCGGCCGTGCAGGGCTTCGGCAAGGTGGGTGCGGATGCCGCGCGCTTCCTGTCCGAGGCCGGCGTGCGGGTCACCGCGGTGAGCGACCAGTACGGCGCCATCCTCAACACGGGCGGACTCGACATCGAGGCGCTCTCCGAGCACGTCCGGGCGACGGGCTCGGTCGTCGGCTTCGCCGGCGGCGACGCGCTCGACGGCGCCGACCTGCTCACCCGGGACGTCGACCTGCTCGTGCCCGCCGCCGTCGAGGGCGTGCTGCACGACGGCAACGCCGGCGACGTGCTCGCCCGCGTGATCGTCGAGGGCGCCAATGGCCCCACGACCCCGGCGGCCGACCGCATCCTCCGCGAGCGCGGCATCCTCGTCGTGCCCGACATCCTCGCCAACGCCGGCGGCGTGATCGTTTCGTACTTCGAGTGGGTGCAGGCGAACCAGGCCTACTGGTGGCGCGCCGACGAGGTCGAGTCCAGACTGGAGGAGCGGATGCTCAGCGCCTGGCAGCACGTGCTCGGCTATGCCGAGGCGCGCGACCTCTCGCTCCGCACCGCCGCCACCGCGCTCGCCGTCGAGCGCGTCGCCGAGGCGCACCGCCTCCGCGGCCTCTACCCCTGATCGGGCACCATCCCAACCGGCCGACCGACACGAAACGGATCGCACCAATGACCGACACCATGCAGCACACCGCCGAGACCACGGTCCTCGACCGGGTCGCCGACCGCCTGTTCATCGGCGGCGAGTGGGTCGACGCCGAGGGCGGCAAGACCCTCGCCGTCTCCGACCCGTCGACGGGCGAGACGATCAAGGAGATCGCGGATGCCTCGCCGGCCGACGGCATCCGCGCGCTCGACGCCGCCGTGGCCGCGCAGGACGCGTGGGCCGCGACTGCGCCCCGGGAGCGCGGCGAGCTGCTGCGCCGGGCGTTCGACCTGCTCCAGGAGCGCAAGGAGGACTTCGCCCTCCTCATGACGCTCGAGATGGGCAAGCCGCTCGCCGAGGCGCGCGGCGAGGTCGCCTACGGCGGCGAGTTCCTCCGCTGGTTCAGCGAGGAGGCCGTGCGCATCTCGGGCCGCTACGGGCTGAACCCCGAGGGCACCGGCCGCATGATCGTGTCGCAGCGTCCCGTCGGCCCGTCGTTCTTCATCACCCCGTGGAACTTCCCGCTGGCGATGGCGACCCGCAAGATCGCCCCCGCGCTCGCCGCGGGCTGCACGGTGGTCATCAAGCCGCCGGCGCTCACGCCGCTCACGACCATCGCGTTCGTGCAGCTGCTCGAGGAGGTCGGCCTGCCGAAGGGCGTCGTGAACGTGGTGCCCACGTCGACGTCGTCGAAGGTGTCCGCCCCGATCATCGCCGACCCGCGCCTGCGCAAGCTCTCGTTCACGGGCTCGACCGAGGTGGGCCGCACGCTCATGCAGCAGGCCGCGCAGGGCATCCTCCGCACGTCGATGGAGCTCGGCGGCAACGCGCCGTTCGTCATCTTCGAGGACGCCGACCTCGACAAGGCGGTCGACGGAGCGATGATCGCCAAGTTCCGCAACATCGGGCAGGCGTGCACCGCCGCGAACCGATTCATCGTGCACGAGTCGGTCGCCGACGAGTTCGCGAAGCGGGTCGCCGACCGGGTCAAGGCCATGAAGGTCGGCCGCGGCACCGAGGACGGCGTCAACATCGGCCCCTTGATCGACGAGAAGGCCGTCGACTCCACCGACGAGCTCGTGCAGGACGCCGTCTCGAAGGGCGCGACCGTGCTCACGGGCGGCACGCGAATCGACGGCGACGGCACGTTCTACGCTCCGACCGTGCTCGCCGGCGTGGCCGCGGGCAGCCGCCTGCTCAGCGAGGAGATCTTCGGTCCGGTGCTCGGCATCACGACGTTCTCCGATGAAGACGAAGCGGTGCGCCTGGCGAACGGCACCGAGTACGGGCTCGTCTCGTACGTGTTCACGCAGGACCTCGCACGGGGCCACCGCCTCATCGAGCGCATGGCCACCGGCATGATGGGTCTGAACACGGGCCTCGTCTCGAACGCGGCCGCGCCGTTCGGCGGCGTCAAGCAGTCGGGCATCGGCCGCGAGGGCGGCCTCGAGGGCATCCACGAGTACCTCGACACGAAGTACACGCTCATCCCGGTGAGCTGAGCAGCGAGCGGATGCCGCGGCCGCGCGCCGCGGCATCCGCTCGCCTCACCGAGCACGCACCCCAGGAAAGTCAGACAGGAACCATGGAACGCATCGACTGCGACGTCGTCATCGTGGGCGCCGGGGCATCCGGCCTCACCGCCGCCACCCGACTGAAGGAGGCCGGCCGCACGGTCGTCGTCCTCGAGGCGCGCGACCGTGCGGGCGGGCGGCTCTGGACCGACGACATCGACGGCGCGATGCTCGAGATCGGCGGCCAGTGGGTCTCGCCCGACCAGGACGCGCTCATCGAGACCCTCGACGACCTCGGCCTCGAGACGTACCCGCGCTACCGCGAGGGCGTGAACATCTACATCGGCCCCGACGGCGAGCAGAAGCGGTTCGAGGGCGAGATCTTCCCGGTGCCGCCGGCGACCGAGCAGGAGATCCTCACCCTCATCGAGAAGCTCGACGCGCTCGTCGCCGAGATCGACCCCGACCGTCCGTGGGAGCACCCGCAGGCGAAGGACCTGGACGAGATCTCGTTCTCGCGCTGGCTCGAGACGCAGACCGACGACCTCGAGGCGCGCGAGAACATCGGCATGTTCATCGCCGGCGCCATGCTCACCAAGCCAGCGCACGCGTTCTCGGCGTTGCAGGCACTGCTCATGGCGGCCTCCGCGGGCTCGTTCTCGAACCTCGTCGACGCCGACTTCATCCTCGACCGGCGCGTCGTCGGCGGCCTGCAGCAGGTGCCACTGCTGCTCGCGGAGCGGCTCGGCGGTGCCGTGCGCCTCGGGCAGGCGGTGCGCACGCTGCGCTGGCACCCGGAAGCTCCCGAGCGGGGCGTCGTGGCCGTGACCGACGACCTCGAGGTGCACGCCAAGCACGTCGTGCTGGCCGTGCCGCCCATCCTCATCAGCCGCATCTCGTACGAGCCGCCGCTGCCCCGCCGGCAGCAGCAGCTGCACCAGCACCTCTCGATGGGCTTCGTCATCAAGGTGCACGCCGTCTACGAGACGCCGTTCTGGCGGGAGCAGGGTCTCTCGGGCACCGCCTTCAGCCCGTACGAGCTCGTGCACGAGGCCTACGACAACACGAACCATGAGGACCCCCGCGGCACCCTGGTCGGCTTCGTCGCCGACGAGGAGGCCGACGGCGTCTTCTCGCTGAGCGCCGAGGAGCGCAAGGCGCGCATCCTCGAGTCGCTGTCGCACTACTACGGCGAGCGGGCCAAGCACCCGGTCGTCTACTACGAGAGCGACTGGGGCTCCGAGGAGTGGACGCGCGGCGCGTACGCCGCGAGCTTCGACATGGGCGGCCTCGCGCGCTACGGCGCCGACCTGCGCACGCCGGTGGGCCCCATCCACTTCTCGTGCTCCGACATGGCGGGCAAGGGCTACCAGCACGTCGACGGCGCCATCCGCGTCGGCCGGGAGGTCGCAGCCGAGATCCTCGCCGCGTCGTGACTGCGGTGACGGATGCTGCGACGGGCGGCACCGCGGATGCCGCTGCCCGGCGCATCGTCGTCGGCTACACCGCGAACGACTCGGGCGCCGACGCGCTCGCCCTCGCGACCCGGCTCGCCCGCGCGAGCGAAGCGCTGCTCGACATCGTGATGGTGCTGCCCAGCGAGGCGCGTTCGAGCACCGTGCCGACCGATCCCGGATACGAGCGGTACCTCAAGGAGCAGTCGCGGGAGTGGCTCGCCGAGGCATCCGAGTCGCTCGATGACGACGAGGATGACGACGTCGCCCAGCTGCTGCACATCCGCTACGCCGAGTCGTTCGCCGAGGGCCTCATCGCCGCGGCGCACGAGTTCGGCGCGAACCTCATCGTCGTGGGCGCCGCCCGGGGCGGGCTGTTCGGCCGGTCGCGCATCGGCTCGGTCGCGAACGAGCTGCTGCACTCGTCCGATGTGCCGGTGGCCCTGGCGCCGTCGGGCTCCCGCGAGATCCCCGTGCCGGTCGGCGTGACCCGGGTGACGGCGGCGATCGGCACGCGGCCCGGCGCCGACGCGCTGCTCGAGGCATCCGTCGCCCTCGCGACCGCCGTGCACGCGCCGCTGCGGCTCGTGTCGCTCGTCTCCGTCGACCTGCCGGCGGGCATGGACGAGGGCCTCGCCGAGCTCACGAGCACCGTGCACGCCGACGAGGTGCTCGCCGCGGCTCGTCGCGAGCTGCCGCGCACGCTCGACGCCACGGCGAGCGCGACCACCGCCGCCACCGTCGAGGAGGCGGTTCGGTCCCTCGACTGGCACGACGGCGAGATCGTGCTCGTCGCGTCGAGCCGCCTCGCGCGGCCCCACCACCTGTTCCTCGGATCGACCGCGGCGAAGATGCTGCGCGAACTGCCGGTGCCCATGATCGTGGTCCCGCGCACGACCACCTCCTGAGAGAGATCGCCATGACGCACCACGCCCAACCGCCCGCCGCACCCCTCACGGAGGCGACCGCCGCCGTCGACGGCTCCACGCAGGGCATCTCGAAGAAGGGCCTGTCGGCCGGGTCAGTCGGCCTCATCGGCGCGATCGTGATCGGCATCTCGTGCATTGCCCCGGCCTACACCCTCACCGCGGCCCTCGGCCCGACGGTGTCGGAGGTCGGCGTGCAGGTGCCGGCGATCATCCTCGTCGGGTTCATCCCGATGCTGCTCGTGGCCTTCGGCTACCGGGAGCTCAACACGCGGATGCCCGACTCGGGGACCTCGTTCACGTGGGCGACGCGTGCGTTCGGCCCGTGGATCGGCTGGATGGCCGGCTGGGGCCTCGTGGCGGCGACGATCCTCGTGCTCTCGAACCTCGCGGGCATCGCCGTCGACTTCCTCTTCCTGCTCATCTCGCAGGTCGCGGGCAATCCCGAGATCGCCGACCTCGCGACGAACCCGTTCATCAACGTCGGGGTGTGCCTGCTGTTCGTGCTCGGTGCCACGTGGGTGTCGTACCGGGACATGCAGACGACGCAGAAGCTGCAGTACTGGCTCGTCGGCTTCCAGGTCGTCGTGCTCGTGCTGTTCGCCGTCGCCGCGCTCATCGAGGTCGCGAACGGGAACGCCTTCGACGCCACGGCCATCGACCTCAGCTGGTTCAACCCGTTCGCGGTCGAGTCGTTCTCGTCGTTCGCGGCGGGCCTCTCGCTCTCGATCTTCATCTTCTGGGGCTGGGACGTCACGCTCACGATGAACGAGGAGACGCGCGGCTCGCACAAGACCCCGGGCCGCGCGGCGACCATCACCGTCGTCACGATCGTCGTGCTCTACCTGCTCATCGCGGTGGCGCTCATCGCCTACGCGGGCGTCGGCACCGGCGAGTACGGGCTGGGCAACCCCGACATCCAGGACAACGTCTTCTTCCACCTCGCCGGGCCGATCCTCGGCCCGCTCGCCGTGCTCGTCTCGCTCGCCGTGCTCACCAGCTCGGCGTCGAGCCTGCAGTCGACGTTCGTGTCGCCCGCGCGCACGCTGCTCGCGATGGGCCACTACGGCGCGCTGCCCGAGAAGTTCGCGTCGGTGAGCCCGCGGTTCTTCACCCCGGGCTACGCGACGATCGTCTCGGCCGTGGTGGCCGCGGCCTTCTACGCGGTCATGCGCTTCCTCAGCGAGGACGTGCTGTGGGACACGATCACGGCGCTCGGCATGATGATCTGCTTCTACTACGGCATCACGGCGTTCGCGTGCGTGTGGTTCTTCCGCAGGGTGTGGTGGCGGTCGGTGCGGAACGTCTGCTTCACGCTGCTGTTCCCGCTCATCGGCGGCGTCATCCTCGCGACCCTCTTCTTCACGACGCTCATCGACAGCATGAACCCCGACTACGGCAGCGGCTCGAACGTGTTCGGCGTGGGCCTCGTGTTCGTGCTGGGCATGGTCGTGCTGCTCTCGGGCGTCGCGGTCATGCTCTGGCAGGCGTGGAAGCGGCCCGCCTTCTTCCGCGGCGAGGTGCTCTCCCGGGCGTCCGCCGACTGACGCCCGGCCGAGCAGGCTTCAGGCGACGGATGCCTCGGGCTCGGCCTCGACCGCGCCGGCTGCCTCGTACACCGGCTGCCCCGCCACCACCGTTCGCACGACGCGCGCCTCGAGCAGCACGTCGGCGCCCTCGGTGAACGGGTCGCGGTCGACCACCGCGAAGTCCGCCGCGAGGCCGACCGCGATGCGCCCGCGCTCGTGCTCCTCGAGGCAGCTCGCCGCGGCGTCGCGCGTGGCATGGGCGATGGCCTCCTCGAGCGGCAGCGCGTACTCGGGGTGGTTCGCCGGGAACGACCCGTCGAGCGCGGACCGGCGCGTGGTGGCGATGTAGAGGTTGGGCAGGGCCTCGTGCGGCGCGGTCGGGGCATCCGTCGAGAAGGCCAGGAGCGCGCCCGCGTCGCGGAACTCCGTCCAGGCGAACCCGCGGTCGGCCCGCTCGTCGCCCAGCATCGCGGCCCAGTTCGACCAGATCGCCGGGTCGGCGTGCACCGGCTGCATCGACGCGGTGACCCCGAGCGCGGCCATGCGGGCCGCCGTCTCGGGGGCGGCGTACTCGAGGTGCTCGATCCGGTGGCGTCGCGGCCGCTCGCCGTTCACGGCGTTGGCGTGCTCGAGGGCGTCGAGCGCGACGTCGCTGGCCAGGTCGCCGATGGCGTGGAGCGCGATCTGCAGGCCGGCGGCGTCGGCGGCGGCCACGACGGGCTTCAGCGCCTCGAGCGGCCAGATGGGCTCGGCGTTCGAGCCGTCGGCGTACGGATGCCGCATCGCGGCCGTGCACGCGTCGATCACGCCGTCGAGCACGAGCTTGATGCCCACCACCCTGAGTCGCGGGCGGTGCTCGCCGGCGAGCTCGACCGCGCGGGCGACCTGTGCGAGGTTCTCGGCCTCGTCGCCGGTGTTGGCGATGAACCAGTGCGCGAGCACCCGGATGGGCAGGGTGCCGCCGCGACGCGCGGCCGCGCGGCCGAACGCGGCGAGGCCGAGCTCGTCGAACGCCATGTCGACCACGCCCGTGACGCCCGTCGCGAGGTAGGCGGCGATGGTGCGCTCGACGGCCGCGTCGCGGTCGGCGTCGGTGGCGACGTCGGCGAGCAGGGTCCATACGTGCTGCTGCGCCGCCGTCTCGAACAGCATGCCGTCGGGCTCGCCCGCTGCGTCTCGTCCGATGCGTCCGCCGATGGGGTCGGGAGTGTCCCGGTCGATGCCGAGCTCGCGCAGCGCGGCCGTGTTCACCCACACCGAGTGGTAGTCGTTCGCGTCGAGGTACACGGGCACGTCGTCGATGACGGCGTCGAGCATCGCGGCGGTCGGCGTGCCGCCCGGCACGGAGTCGAAGAGCCAGCCGCGACCGAGGAGCCGCGGCGCGGAGGGGTCCACGGCGCGGGCGGCGCGCAGCCGCTCCTGGATCTCGGCGAGGGTGCGTGCGTCGGTGAGGCCGACCTTGCCGAGCGCCTCGCCCATCATGACGAGGTGCGTGTGCGCGTCGATGAAGCCGGGGAGCACGACGCGGCCGCCGAGGTCGACCGTCGCGGCATCCGGCCCGCCTGCGGCGCGTGCCCCGTCGTCGGAGCCGACGTACGCGAGGCGTCCGCCGTCGACGACCATCGCCTCGGCCCAGGCCGGCTCGTCGGCGGTGAAGATGCGGCCGTTCAGGTGGATGGTGCGGCTCATGCGGAGACCTCCTCGGTCGTGGTGGTGGTAGCGGATGCGGGGGCGGCGTCAGGCCCGGCGGCGGCCCCCGCGTCTGCCGCCGCCGCTTCCTCGGTGCGCTGCAGGCGGCTGGAGATGCGGGCGACGAGGAAGGCGGGCACGGCCAGCACGAAGCTCGCGATGCCGAGCACCACGGTGAAGCCCTGGTAGCCGAACGCCTCGACGAGGGCGGCGCCGATCACGGGCGTGAGGCTCGACCCGACGAGGTAGACGGCGAGCAGCGGGCCCGACCAGCGGCCGTCGGCGTCGAGGCCGGCCGACGTGGCGACGAAGTACATGAACGCGATCGCGTAGACGGTGTTCCACACGATGAACACCACGATGAACGAGGTCGGGTCGGCCACGAAGCCCTCGACGATCTTCAGGATGCCGCCGGCCACGAGGAGGATCGCGAGCGGCACCGCGCGGCCGAGCCGGTCGCCGACGATCATGAGCAGCACCGCGCCGACGAGGCCGCCGGCGGTCGCGCCGCTGAGGGCGAGGCCGAGTCCCTCGGGCGTGAGCGCGGCCTGCTCGGCGCCCATGACGCCGGCCATCGCCCAGAGCGAGTCCTCGCTGGCGGCCCACAGCGCGAACGTGATCAGCAGCACGAAGCCCGCGATGGTCTCGATGCGGCGGGGCCGGCGAACGGCGGGTGCTCCGGATGCCGCGTGCGGGCCGGATGCGGCGTGCGGCGCGTCATCCGACGCCACCGTCGCCGCGACGTGGTCGACCGCGGGCGCCGCGGGCAGCCACGCCGACGTGAACAGCACGATGAGGGCGAACAGCGCGAGCGTGCCGAAGACGTTGATCGGCGCGAGCCCGACGAGCGGCACGACGGCGAGGATCACGGTGACGACCGCGCGGTTGGCGAGGCCGTTGATGCCCGCGACGCGGTCGGGGTTGAGGAACGCCGCGATGGCCGCGCCCGATGACGACACCGCGCCGCCGGCGCCGAGGCCGCCGATGAGCAGGCCGGCCACGACGACGCCCGGCGCCGGGAGGAGCGCGGCCGCGCCGAACCCGACCACGGAGAGGGCCAGGCCGACGCGGGCGACGAGCCGCCGACGGCGTCCGGCGGAGAGCTTCGCGGTCGCGAGTCCGGCGATCGCCGTGAGCAGCAGCGCGCCGGTCACGATCCAGCTGGCGGTGAGCACGTCGGCGCCGAGCGCCGACTGGAGGGCCGAGATCATGTACGGCGAGAGATTCACGCCGAGGTAGCCGGCGATGCCGATCCCGAAAGTGGCGACGGCGGTGGGCAGCCGCAGGGGCACGCGGACGGATGGGAGGGGGTGGGACACAGGGGACCTCCGGGGTGTCGGCACGGCGGTGTGCACGAGGCAAACGAATAGTGTTCGTTTATTATGCAGAGGTGAGGCCGATTCGGGAAGAGGCAATTTCCCGACCCGTAGGCTGACGTGGACGAAGGAGGCGCCGATGCCCAGGCCGAGGACCCCGCTGCTGTCGACCGAACGCATCGCGGATGCCGCCATGGAACTCGTCGACGAGGGTTCGCCCTTCGGCGTCAACGCCATCGCGCGGCGGCTCGGCGTCACGCCGTCGTCGCTCTACAACCACGTCAGCGGACGCGACGAGATCATCGAGCTCATGCGCGGCCGCCTCGGCGAGCAGTACATGCCCCTCGCCATCGACGGCACATGGGACGTCGTCGTCGAGGAGATGCTCCGCGCCGAGCGCCGCATGTACGCCGAGCATCCGTTCCTCATCCCGCTCATCGTGGGCAAGACCATCACCGACCCGACCGTCATCGCGAGCTACGACCTGCTCGCCCGCGCGCTGGCGGGCGCGGGATTCCCCGACGACGACGTGCTCGAGGTCGTCGCGATCCTCGACGCCTTCTCGATCGGCTTCGGCCTCGACCTCGCGTCGCCCGACGAGATCTGGCGGCCCGAGACGCCGACGACGACCCTCGGCCGGCTCGTCGGCTCCTCGCCGCGCGGAGCGCAGCGCAGCGATCGCGCGTTCGAGTCGGGACTCGAGATGCTGCTCGACGGACTGCGACTCCGCCTCGCCCGCACCGAGCTCGACTGAGCTCGCCGCTCCGGCCGCACGCCCTTCCGCCGCGGCATCCGCGGGGCTAGCGTGAATCGGGAGCGTCCGACGGCGGACGCAGGAACGGGGATCAGCATGGCGTCGCTCGACGAGATCAAGGCCGGCCTGCCGATCGGCGACATCGCCGCGAAGCTGGGCGTCGATGAGGCGACCGCGAGGAAGGCCGTCGACGATGCCCTTCCGGCCCTGCTCGCCGGCATGGGGGCGAACGCGACCGACCCGGCCGGTGCCGCCTCGCTCGAGAAGGCGGTGAAGTCGCACGATCCGGCCCTCGTCGAGGGCGGCGTGAACCTCGCCGACGTCGACGAGGACGACGGGAAGAAGATCGTGCACAACGTGTTCGGCACCAACACCGACCAGGTCGTGCGGGCGCTCGACGCCAAGGAGTCGAAGGGCGGCGGCACCGGCGACCTCATCGGCAAGCTGCTGCCGATCCTCGCGCCCATCGTGCTCGCATTCCTGGCGAAGCAGTTCTCGAAGAAGTCCGATTCGTCGGATGCCGCGGGCGAGTCGTCGGGCGGCGGTATCGGCGACGTGCTGGGCGGGCTGCTCGGTGGCGGCGGCTCCGGCGGCTCCGGGTCGGGCGCCGGCGGCGGCGGACTGGGCGACGTGCTCGGCGGACTCCTCGGTGGCGGCAGCGGATCGGGCGGCTCGGGCTCCGGCGGCTCGGGCGGCGGTCTCGGCGACCTGCTGGGCGGCCTCCTGGGCGGCGGCAAGCGCTGACGAACAACGGCGGCCGTCAGGCCCTCACGGACCCCCGCATAGACTGGCGGGGTGCCAGTGAACCCCGAGCTGCAGGGGCGGGTCTTCCCGTCCACCGAGCCCTATCTCGTCGGGCGTGAGAAGGTGCGCGAGTTCGCGCGCGCCGTCTTCGCGACCAATGCGATCAACCTCGACCCCGAGGCGGCGCGGGCCGCCGGCTACGACGACGTGGTCGCACCGCCCACGTTCGCCGTGGTCGTGCAGGAGCACACGCTCGCCCAGCTGCTCGCCGAGCCCGACGCGGGCATCGACTTCACGCGGGTCGTGCACGGCGACCAGCGATTCACGTCGACTCGTCCGATCGTGGCGGGCGACCTGCTCACGGCGACGCTCACGGTGTCGAGCGTGAAGACGCTCGGCCCGCACTCCATGGTCACGGCCGAGTCGTCGATCACGGATGCCACGGGCGCCCACGTCGTGACCGCGATCTCCACCCTCGTCGTGCGAGGGGACGAGTGATGGCCGCCGGTCCCGCCTTCGACGGCCTCTCCGTCGGCGACATCGTCGCCGAGCACTCGTTCGCCCTCACCCGCGACTCGCTGGTGCGCTACGCCGGCGCCTCGGGCGACTTCAACGCGATCCACTACCGCGACGACGTCGCTCGCGAGGTCGGGCTGCCCGGCGTGCTCGCGCACGGCATGCTCACGATGGGCTTCGCCGTGCAGCCGGTCGTCGACTGGGCCGGCGATCCCGGCCGTGTCGTCGACTACCAGGTGCGGTTCACCCGCCCCGTCGTCGTCGACCCGCAGCTCGGCGCCGTCGTCTCGGTCATCGCCAAGGTCGGGCAGCTCGACGCCGAGGCCGGCGTGGCCCGCATCGACCTCACGGTGAAGGTCGGCGACGAGACGGTGCTCGGCAAGGCGCAGGCGCGGGTCTCCCTCGGCTGACATGGCGCACGACATCCCGTTCTCCGAGCTCACCACGCTGCAGGTCGGCGGACCGGCCGCGAACCTCGTGACGGCCGCGACGCAGCGCGACCTCGTCGACCTCGCGGTCGAGGCGTGGTCGGAGCGCGAGCCGTGGCTGGTGCTCGGCGGCGGCTCCAACCTCCTCGTCGGCGACGAGGGTTTCGACGGCACCGTGATCCGGGTCGCCACGAAGGGCATCGAGGTGTTCGCGCGCGACGAGGACGCGGCATCCGTGCGCCTTCGCGTGCAGGCCGGGGAGACGTGGGACGACCTCGTCGCCTGGACGGTCGAGCAGGGTTTCTCGGGGTTCGAGGCGCTCTCGGGCATCCCGGGCTCGGTGGGGGCGGCGCCCGTGCAGAACATCGGCGCGTACGGCCAGGAGCTGGAGTCCACGCTCGTCGCGATCGAGTTCCTCGAGGAGGGCGCCGAGCGCCCGCACCGCATGACGGCGGCGGAGCTCGAGCTCGGCTACCGCACGTCGGTGCTGAAGCGCGGCCTGCGGGGCATCGTGGTCTCGGCCGAGTTCGACCTGCACGACACGGCCGCCGAGCGCGCGGTGCTCGGTGAGGCGCTCGGCCAGCCCATCGCCTACGCGCAGCTCGCCGACGCGCTGCACGTGAACCTCGGCGACCGTGTGCCGATCGCCCGGGTCCGCGAGACCGTGCTGGGCCTGCGCGCGTCGAAGGGCATGGTGCTCGACGCGGCCGACCCCGACTCGGTCAGCGCCGGCTCGTTCTTCACGAACCCCATCGTCACCGAGCGCGTCGCGCGCACCCTGCCGGGCGACGCGCCGCGGTGGTACCTCGAGGAGGAGGCGGCCGATGAGGTCACCCCGCTCGCGGGCGGCGTCGCCGAGGAGTCCCCGCTCGACCAGTTCCTCGCCCACCAGGCGTCGCTCGAGGCGGTGGGCACGATGACGGATGCCGCACCGGCCGAGCCGCTCGTGAAGCTCTCGGCCGCGTGGCTCATCGAGCGGTCGGGTATCCGTCGCGGGTTCGCGCTGCCCGGATCGCGCGCGGCCGTGTCGTCGAAGCACACGCTCGCCCTGACGAATCGCGGCGGCGCGTCGGCCGAGGAGGTCGCCCAGCTCGCCCGGTTCGTGCAGAGCCGGGTGCAGGCGGAGTTCGGCATCGTGCTGCACCCCGAGCCGGTGCTCGTCGGCCTCGAGCTCTGACCTCGCCTCAGGGCTGGGAGGCGCGATCGCCCGCAGGGCGGTAGACCTCGAGCGCCTCGGGGATGACCCGCACGGTCGTGAGGTAGCCGGGCGCGGCGTAGGCCGCGGCGGCCTCCGCGGGCGCCGCGATCGCGACCTCGCCGTCGTGGGCGAACCCGGGAGGCTGCCCCTCCCGCGGTCGCACGACCACGTCGAGCGACTCGGTCGGGTAGGCCTCGATGCGGCTGGGAAGCAGGCGCAGGCGACGGAACACGGCGCTCGTGCGACGACCGAACGCGAGCGAGGCGGCGGCGCCCACGCGCGACCCGGCGTGCAGGATCCGCACGTCGAGCACGCCTCCGTCCAGCCGGCGTCGTTGCAGCGGCGCGACCGTGCCGGGGTCGTTGTCGTCGACGCCGACGAACAACGTCCACACGCGTGCGCGCCGGCCGTTCACCACGACCGTCACGGGCGAGGCGTGCCGAAGCACCCGAACCGCCGCGATCATGGCGGCCGGCCACTTGCCCCATCGGTCCTGCAGCTGCTCGCGCACGGTCACGAAGTCGGGGTAGACGCCCACCGACGCCGTGTTCAGCACCGTCACCGGCTCCTCGTCGCCGAACCGGAGCTCGGCGACATCCGCTCGCACGCCTTCGCCGCGTTGCAGGGCGTCGACGGCCAGGTCGACGGATGCCGCCCCCGCGGCCCGCGCGAAGTGGTTGAAGGTGCCGCCGGGCACGACGAGCATGGGCAGTTCGGCGCCGACGGCCTCGTGGGCGACGGCCGAGACCGTGCCGTCGCCGCCGCACGCACCGAGGATGCGGGGCGGATGCCGCCGGGCGAGTGCCTCCCGGACGGCGTCGCGGGGCGACTCGCCGTCGGCGAGCTCGTGCACCTCGGCGGCGGGGAGGCGGTCGCGGATCACGCGCAGCGGGTCGGCGCGCACGACGCTCGTTCCCGACGAGCGATTCACGACGAGGAAGACGCCCTCGCCGTCGGGCGAGGCCGGCAGCTCGCAGTCCTCGCCGGTCGAGCCCTCGGGCTCGGGCCCATCCGGGCGAGGCGGTACCAGGAGCGCGCCGACCCCCGCGATGCCCACCCCGATGGCGAGGCCGCCCACCACGTCCGAGAGCCAGTGCGCCCCGGTGTGCAGCCGCGAGTAGCCGACGCCGAGCGCGACAGGGGCGATGGCCGCGCCGATCGCCGGTCGTTCGAGGGCGACGCCGGCCGCGAACGCCGCGGCGCTCGCCGAATGGCCCGACGGGAACGACGGCGTGGCCGGATGCTTCGGCAGGCGACGGCCGATGGGCACGTCGGCGAGCACCGGCCGGTCGCCGCCGAACACCTCCTTGGCGATGAGGTTCGTGAGGGCGCTGGCGCCGAGCAGCGAGAGCAGCCCGCGCACGGCGGCGCGCCGTCGGCCGGTGACGGCGAGCACGCCCGCGAGGGTCCACCACAGCACGCCCTTGTCGGCGAAGCTCGTGAGCTGCGTCCAGAAGCGGTCGACGTTCGGATGGGTGTGGCGCCGGTTCACGGCGCGGCCGGCCGCGGCATCCGCTCGCCTGACCCATTTCGGGAGGATGCGGGTGCGCTTGATCGCCACGCGGACGCTTGGAGCTGTCACGCCGCTCAGCGTAGGGCGAGGGGTCGCACGTGTCATGCCGTTGCGCGCCGGGGTGGAAGCCGGTACGCGCGCGGTGCGACGTGGCGGCGCGGCGCTCAGAGCAGGCCGAGCTCCATCGCGCGGGTGACCGCCCGGGTGCGGTCGTTCACGCCGAGCTTCTCGAACGCGTGCAGCAGGTGCGTCTTCACCGTGGCCTCGCCGATGTACAGCTCGCGCGCGATCTCGGGGTTCGAGCACCCGTCGGCGACGAGGGTCAGCACCTGCAGTTCCCGCGGCGAGAGCGCGGGCGGAGCAGCGGATGCCGCGTCGGCGCGCACCCGGGACACGAGCTTCGCGGCGATCGACGGGGCGAGCACGGTCTCGCCGGCGGCCACGGCCCGGATCCCGGCGAGGATCTCCGCCTGCGGCGCCGCCTTGAGCAGGTAGCCGCTGGCGCCCGCCTCGATCGCGGCGAGGATGTGGTCGTCGGTCTCGTACGTGGTGAGCACGAGCACGCGCGTGCCGTCGCCCGCCGCGACGATGCTCGCCGTCGCACTCGCCCCGTCGACGCCGGGCATGCGCAGGTCCATGAGCACGAGATCGGGGCGCTCGGATGCCGCGAGCTCGACGGCTTCCGATCCGTCGGCCGCCTCGCCGACGACCTCGATGCCCTGTGCCTGCTCGAGCAGTCCCACGATGCCGGCGCGCACGATGGGATGGTCGTCGGCGACGACGATGCGGATGGGCCTGCTCATGCGGCGCCTCCCATGGGCGTGGTCGGGTTCGGGCGGGTCGTCGGGTTCGGACGGGTCGTCGGGTTCAGCCGCGTCGGCTCCGTCTGGGCGGGGGAGGACCGCGGCACGACGACACGCAGGCGCGCGCCCCCGCCCGCGCCGGGGCCGAACTCGAACGACCCACCGACCAGCGCGGCGCGGTCGCGGATGCCGGCAAGCCCGAAGCCTCGCTCGCCCGGCTGCGCGTCGCCCGGGCCGGTGCCGTCGTCGGTCACCGTCAGCACGACGTCCTCGCCGTCGGCGACCACGGAGATCGCGGCGTGCCGGGCTCCCGCGTGCTTGCGCACGTTCGCGAGCGCCTCCTGGGCGGAGCGGAGCAGCACCACCTCGAGCTCGCGGTCGAGCCCCGCGGCATCCGCCGTCACCGTGACGACCACGCCGGTCTCGCGCTGGAAGGACGTCGCCAGCCGCACCAGCGCATCGGCGAGGCCGGCGTCGGTGCCGACGGGCGTGAGCGACGCCACGAGCCCCCGCGCCTCGGTGAGCGCCTCGCGGGCCATCTGCTCCATGAGGTCGATGTCGCCGCGCACGGATGCCGCGGGCTCGCCCTCGACCGGCTCGAGGCGGTTGCCCGCCCGCTGCGCCACCATCACGAGGCCGGTGAGGCTCTGCGCGATGGTGTCGTGGATCTCGCGTGCGAGTCGTGCCCGCTCATCGGTGACGCCGGCGTCGCGGTGCATGGCGGCGAGCTGGCCCTGGGCGGCCTGCAGCTCGTCGAAGAGCCGTGCCCGCTCGGCGCCGACCTCGGCGATCCGCGTGATCCAGAGCCCGAGGGCGATGCTGAAGCCGACCGACAGGATCGCCACGCCGAAGCCCGTGATGATCCCGGTCGGGCCACCGTGCACGGTGTAGCCGACGACGATGCCGACGGCCACCATGATGTTCGCTGCCAGGGCGCTCTTGAGGCCCGGCGCGGTGACCCAGACGAACGGGTAGACGAACGCCTGCAGGATCGCGAACGACGGCTCGAACGCCGTGCCCACTGCGATGATGCAGGCGAGCAGGAACGCGATGGCGAGGTGGTGGCCGAGGGTGGCGCCCTCCACGAATCGGCGGGCGTACGCGAACCAGACGACGAGGAACGCGGCGACCGTCGCCCAGGTGCCGTAGTCGGGCGCGCCGTAGGGCGGGTCGATGAGCGACAGCACCACCGTGACGCTCGCCACGACGATCGCGGCGAGGTCCCACCATCGCACGGTGAACATGAGGTCACCCTCTCACGAGTGCCCGTCCGACGGCAGGTGCCGTCCGACGGCCGACCGGCCTCACGCGTCGCGCCTCGTGCCTCACGCGTCGCGGCGGATCCACCGGAACGTGAGCCGGCTGACCACGAGCCCGATGACGAGCCAGGCGAGGAGGGCGACGGCGACCCAGCCCAGGTCCCAGGAACCGTGCTGCTCGAGGGTCTCGAAGTCCTCGGGGAGGAACACCGCGCGCATGCCCTGCGCCATCCACTTCAGCGGGAAGATGCTCGCGATGTTCTGCATCCACTCGGGCAGTTGCGAGAACTGCAGGTACACCCCGGAGATGAACTGCAGCACGAGCACGATGGGGATCACGACCGCCGTGGCGCTCTTGCCGCTGCGCGGAACCGCCGAGAGGGCGATGCCGCAGAGCGCCGACGTGGCGACGCCGAGCACGAACACCCAGGCGAACGTGAGCCACGCCTGGCTCGTCGTCGGCAGGGCGATGCCGAACAGGGTGCCGGCCACGAGCAGCAGCAGGCCCGCCTGCAGCACCGCGGTCACGAAGACCTGCCCGATTTTGCCGAGGAAGTACGACACCGGTGAGAGCGGCGTGCCCCCGAGCCGCTTCAGGGTGCCGTCGCTCTTCTCGGTGGCGATGTCGACCGCGAGGTTCTGCACCCCCGAGAGCAGCATGCCCGCGGCGAGCATCCCCGGCAGGTAATAGGCGCCCACCGAGATGCCCTCCATCCCCGGACCGGGCACGATGTCGCCCGAGGCGCTGAAGGCGGCGGTGAAGATGCCGAGCATGATCAGCGGGAAGAGGAACGTGAAGAACACGGCATCCGGCGATCGGAAGTAGCCCTTGGTCTCGTAGCCGATGCGCGAGGTGCCGAGGCGCAGCAGGCCCGGCCTGGTCAGGCCGCGATCGGTGCGAGGCGAGCGGATCCCGCGTGCCTCCGCGTGTGCCGGCGAGCGACCGTCGGTGGCCGGGGTGGTCGTGGTGCCGCTCATGCGAGGGCCTCCTCGTCGTCGTGCGCGTCGGCGCCGGCCGCGTGCACCAGTCGCAGGTAGATGTCCTCGAGGCTCGGACGGATGACCTCGAGTGCGTCGGGCTCGCCGCCGTGCTCGGCGACGACGGATGCCACGAGCTCGGCCGGTCGCTCGGTGCGCACCTCGCGGGGCGTGCCGTCGGGCTCCCGCCACCGCACGATGGGAATTCGCGCCTCGGGGCCGCCGAGTTCGTCGACCCGGCCGACGTCGACGAGTCGTCCGCCGAGGATGACGCCAGCGCGATCGCCGAGCTGCGCGGCCTCATCGAGGTAGTGGGTGGTGAGCAGGATCGTGGTGCCCTCGGCCTTCATCGACCGGATGAGCTTCCAGAACTCGCGGCGGACCTCTGGGTCGAAGCCGGTGGTCGGCTCGTCGAGGAACAGCAGCTCGGGCCGCCCGATGATGCCGAGCGCCACGTCGACCCGGCGGCGTTGCCCGCCCGACAGCCGTGAGACCCGGGTGCGGGCCTTCGCCTCGAGGCCGACGGCGGCGATGACCTCGTCGACGTCGCGGGGGGCGGGGTAGAAGCCGGCGAAGTGCGTGAGCTGCTCGCGCACGGTGTGCACGCCCGACTCGGTCGCCGACTGCAGCACGATGCCGAGCCGCGCCCTCCAGTCGAGGTCGCCGCGAGCGGGGTCCACGCCGAGCACCCGCACCTCGCCCTCCGTGCGGAGCCGGTAGCCCTCGAGGATCTCCACGGTCGTCGACTTGCCGGCGCCGTTCGGCCCGAGCAGGGCGAACGTCTCACCGCGGGCGATGTCGAGGTCGAGGCCGTCGACGGCGGCGACCCCGCCGTACACCTTCCTGAGCCCGCGGATCCGCACCGCGACATCCGTGCCCGAGGGCAGTTCGCCGGCGTTGGTGCCCGGTCCGGGCGCTGTCGTGTCCATGCTCAGAGCCTGCCGCGTCCGCGCCGCTCCCGGAAGCCGTGGGATGGTCGACTCGGGCATCCACCGATCGGTGGATGCCGATCACCCCGCGCCGACCTCCGCGAGCCGCCGCTCGAGGAACCGGCGCTCGGGTGCCGTCGGCGCGAGGTCGATCGCAGCCCGGTAGCGCCCTGCGGCCTCGGCCGGCCGGCCGCTCCGGCGCAGCAGATCGGCCTGCGCCGCCGGCAGCAGGTGGTACCCCTGCAGGCGACCGGATGCCTCGAGCTCCCCGAGCACGTCGAGCGCCTGCTCGACGTGGCCGGCCAGGCCGTGCGCCACGGCGCGGTTGAGCTCGATGACGGGAGACGGCGTCGCCGCGAGCAGGGCGTCGTACCACGCCACGATCGCCGGCCAATCGGTGTCGTCGGCGGTCCGCGCCCGCGCGTGCACCGCCTGGATCTCGGCCTGCACCCGGTACGGCCCGACCTCGGCCGGCCGGGGCCCGCTGAGCAGTGCGAGGCCCTCGGCCACCTCGGCGGCGTTCCACCGCGTGCGGTCCTGGGTGTCGAGCGGCACGAGGTCGCCGGCGTCGTCGACCCGCGCGGCGGACCGTGCGTGCTGCAGCAGCAGGAGCGCGAGCAGGGCGCGGGCCTCGTCGGCCTCGGGCAGCAGCTCGACGAGCAGCCGCGTGAGCCGGATCGCCTCCTGCTGCAGGTCGAGCCGCAGCAGCCGGTCGCCCGAGCTGGCGAGGTAGCCCTCGTTGTGCACCAGGAACAGCACGGCGAGCACGCCGGCGAGTCGCTCGGGCAGCTGGTCGGGCGACGGCACGCGATAGGGGATGCCCGCGTGCTTGATCTTCCGCTTGGCGCGCACGATCCGCTGGCCCATGGTCGACTCGGGAACGAAGAACGCGCGCGCGATCTCGGCGGTGTCGAGGCCGCCGACCGTTCGCAGCGTCAGGGCGACGCGTGCGTCCATCGGCAGCGCGGGGTGCGCGCAGGTGAAGACGAGACGAAGCCGGTCGTCCCAGTCGGGTGCGGCCGCCGCGAGGTCGGCCGGATCGTCGGATGCCCCGCCGCCCACCAGCTCATCCATCACCAGCCACTCCTTCACCTTGCCGGCTTCGACCGCGCGTCGCCGCAGCACGTCGAGCGCCCGGTTCCTGCCAACGGTCGTGAGCCACGCACCCGGGTTGTCGGGCACGCCCTCGGTGGGCCACCGACGAGCGGCGCGCTCGAACGCGTCCGCCGCGGCGTCCTCGGCCACGTCCCAGTCGGCCGTGGCCCTGATGAGCGTGGCGACGACGCGCGTCCACTCCTCGCGATACGCCCACGCGAGTGCCTCGGCCGCGGCGCGCGCATGCGGAGGGTCGAGCACGTCAGGTGCATGGGGCGCGTCGTCGCCGGCGCTCATACGCCGACCGCGGGTTCGCTCCTCCGGCCGCGCTCGTCGGCCTCGCGCTCCTCGCGGGCGACGGGGTCCTCGTCGACGTCGAACGGCCAGAACGGCCGGAGCTCGATGCGTCCGAATCGGGCCATCGGATGCCGCCCGGCGATCTCGATCGCCTCGTCGAGGTCGCTGCAGTCGAGGATGTCGAATCCGGCGATCCACTCCTTGGACTCGGTGAACGGGCCGTCGGTCACGATGAGCTCCCCGCCACGCACCCGCACGAGGGTCGCATCATCGACGGGCCGAAGCCGGTCGCCGAGCACGCGGACTCCTCGGGCATCGACGTCGGCCGCCCACTCGCCGATGTTGTCACCCGCCGGGTCGAACGGTTCGGCGTCGGGGTCGACGGCCACGAACATCATGTATCGCATGTGCACTCCTCAGATCGCTGTTTCACACGGTATGCATGCGCGACGAACAGGGGAAGGCCGTTTCGACACCCGCGGGGCGAATCTCGGGAATCTGCTCGATCGCAGTCAGTGCGGCAGCACCAGCGAGACGCCGAGGGCGATCATGACGACGGCGATGACCCCGTCGAGCACCCGCCACGCGCGCGGGCTGCCGAGCACCCCGCCGAGGAGCCGCGCGCCGTAGGCCAGGCCGAAGAACCAGGCGATGCTCGCGAGGCTCGCGCCGAGGGCGAACGCCCATCGCCCGTCGCCGTGCGTGTTCGCGACCGAGCCCAGCAGGAACACGGTGTCGAGGTAGACGTGGGGGTTGAGCCAGGTCAGCGCGAGGCAGGTCAGCACGGCCGCGGCGAGTCCGGTGCGACGCACGGTCGAGGTCGGCGTCCGTCTCGTCGCCGAGGGTGCATCGGTCACGACGGCTGAGCGACCGGATGCCGCGGGTGTCCCGGCCCCGGCATCCGATCGCTCCGCGGCATCCGTCGCCGCAGCGGCATCCGCCACTCCGTCACCGGCGACGAGCACCTCGCCACTCGGCCGGATCGCCCGTCGCGCCGCCAGGCAGCCGTACACCACGAGGAACGCGGCGCCCGCCCACCGCACGACCTCGACGAGCCACGGCACCGCGGTCAGGACGGCGCCGATCCCCGAGACGCCCACGATGATGAGCGCGAGGTCGCTGAGCGCGCAGATCGCGGCGACCGCGAACACGTGCTCGCGTCGGATGCCCTGTCGCAGCACGAAGAGGTTCTGCGCGCCGATCGCGATGATCAGCGAGAAGCCGAGGCCGAGGCCGGCGAGCACGGAGGAGATGGGCACGACGTCGACGCTACGGCGGGTCGGAGCGAGAATCCAGCTCAGGATTCTTCAGAACCATTAGCATCGCTTCAGATGGAGATCCCGCTCGACCTCGCGCGCACCCTCGCCGTCGTCATCGACGAGGGCACCTTCGACGCGGCCGCGCGCCGCCTGCGCCTGACCCCCTCGGCCGTCTCCCAGCGCGTGAAGAGCCTGGAGCAGCAGCTCGGCCGGGTGCTCGTCGTGCGTTCGAAGCCCGCCCGGGCCACCGAGGCGGGGGCGGCCGTGGTGCGCCTCTCACGTCAGATCGGGCTGCTCGAGCATGACGCGCTCGCCGTGTTCGGGGTCGAGGTCGAGCCGCAGCGGCCGGTCTCGGTCGCGCTCGCGGTGAACGCCGACTCGCTCGGCACCTGGTTCCTCCCGGCGCTGGCACGCGTCACCGAGCGGCATCCGGTGGTCTTCGACCTGCACCGCGACGACCAGGACTTCACCGCCGGGCTGCTCGAGTCGGGCACCGTGATGGGAGCGGTCACCTCGCAGGCGACGCCGGTCGCCGGATGCCTCGTGCGGCCCCTCGGGGTCATGCGGTACACCGCCGTGGCGACGCCGGCCTTCGCGGCTCGATGGTCGCTGCAGCTCGTCGGCGGCGCCGGGGAACGGCAACCGCGCGGGCACGGGCTCGCCGACGCGCTCGCCGCCGCCCCCGTGGTCGACTTCGACCGGCGTGACGACCTGCAGCGCGACCACCTGACCGCGAGCGGCGTCGACCCCGATGCGCCGCCGCGCCACTATGTGCCCGCGTCGAACGACTTCGCGATCGCCGTGAAGCTCGGCCTCGGCTGGGGCATGCTGCCCGCCTTCCAGTCCGACGCCGAGCTGGAGCGCGGGGAGCTCGTGGCGCTCGCGGGCGACCCGATCGACGTACCCCTGTACTGGCAGCAGTGGAACCTCCGCTCGACCCTGCTCGATGCGATAGCGGAGGCCCTCGCGGCGGAGGCGCAGACCGCACTTCGCCGTTGAGGTCGAAATCGCCGCACGCCGTGCGTCGTACCAGCAGGATGGACGAGGAATGGAGTGCGAGATGGAGATCATGATGTTCGTGGTCGCCGACCCCGGGATCGACGGCGGCGAGGTCGACCAGGAGGCGGTGGCCGAGTGGGATCGGGTGATGGCCGAGCGCGGCGTGCTGAAGCGCGCCATGCGGCTGCGGCCGGCCGACGAGGCGAAGACGGTGCGCGTGCGGGGCGGCGAGGTGATCGTGACCGACGGCCCGTTCACCGAGTCCAAGGAGTGGATCGCCGGCTACTGCCTGCTCGAGGTCGCCGACCTCGCCGAAGCGGAGGCCATCGCGGCCGGCGACCTGCTCGCCCGCTTCGGCGCGCTCGAGCTGCGTCCCGTCTGGCCGCTCGGATCGGAGGACTGACGTGGAGTTCCTGTTCTTCATCGCGACCGATCCCGAAGCCGAACCGTACAGCGAGACCGGTGGGCTCACCATCGACGAGTGGGTCGACGAGATGACTCGTCGCCGGGTCTCGATCACGGGTGATCGTCTCCGCCCGCCCGAGCATGCACGCACCGTGCGCGTGCGTGGCGAGGACGCGATCGTGACCGACGGCCCGTTCACCGAGTCGAAGGAGTGGATCGCCGGCTACGACGTCATCGAGTGCGCTGACCTCGACGAGGCCATCGAGATCGCGTCGAAGCATCCGATGGCCCGATTCGGCCGGATCGAGGTGCGTCGCGCCTGGCCGCTCGGAGCCCCGGACGAGTAGGCGCGAGCGGGTCTAGCGCCTGCGCTGCGCCTGTGCAACCCCGTGACTTCACAGGCCTCGCGGCGTTGACTGGTTCTCAGAGCGCGGCAGACCGCCACCGCTCGGGAAGGAGTTCGACGATGGGTGTCGACGACCGCATTGAGAACACTGCTGAAGACCTCAAGGGCAAGACCAAGGAGGCCGCAGGCAAGGTCACGGACAACGAGCGACTCGAGGCCGAGGGCAAGATGGACCAGGCCAAGGCGGACATGAAGAACACCGCCGAGGACGTGAAGGACGCCTTCCGCGACGACCGCTGACGACCTGCGGGCAACCGCAGTCGCCTGGACGCCCGCGTCACCGACCCTCGAGGTCGGGGCGCGGGCGTCCGCCGTGTCAGCCGAAGAGGCGCTGCAGCCGCTGGATGCCCTCGAGCAGCGGGGCGTCGCCGAGCGCGTAGCTGAAGCGCAGGTAGCCGCTCGGGCCGAACGCCTCGCCCGGCACCGCCGCGACGTCGGCCCGCTCGAGCATGAGGTCGGCGAGTTCGAGCGACGTGGTCGGCGTGACCCCGCCCCACTCGCGGCCGAGCAGGCCCGTGACGTCGGGATAGACGTAGAACGCGCCCTGCGGCACCGGCACGGTGATGCCGTCGATCTTCGACAGCTCCGCGACGATCGTGCGCCGGCGGCGGTCGAAGGCGCGTCGCATCTCCTCGACCGTGTCCTGCGGGCCGGTGAGGGCGGCGATCGCCGCGCGCTGCGAGATGTTGGACACGTTCGACGTGAGGTGGGACTGCAGGTTGGCGGCGCCCTTGATGACGTCGGCGGGGCCGACCATCCAGCCGAGGCGCCAGCCGGTCATGGCGTAGGTCTTGGCGACGCCGTTCACGAGGATCGTGCGGTCGGCCAGCTCGGGCACGGCCTCGACGATCGAGACGGCACGCGGCGGCACGCCGTCGACGTCGTCGGCGTAGGTGAGGTTCTGGTAGATCTCGTCGGACACGACCCAGATGCCGTGCTCGAGCGCCCACTCGCCGATCGCCCGCACCTGCTCGGGCGCGTACACCGCGCCCGTCGGGTTCGACGGCGAGACGAAGAGCAGCACCTTCGTGCGCTCGGTGCGCGCGGCCTCGAGCTGCTCGACCGTGACGAGGTAGCCCTGGTCGGCGCCGGCGAACACGTCGACCTGCCGTCCGCCCGCGAGCTTGATCGCCTCGGGATAGGTGGTCCAGTAGGGGGTCGGCACGAGGACCTCGTCGCCCTCGTCGAGCAGCACCTGGAACGCCTGGTACACGGCCTGCTTGCCGCCGTTCGTGACGACGACCTGGCTCGCGCCGACCTGGAGGCCCGAGTCGCGCAGCGTCTTCGCCGCGATGGCCTCCCGCAGCTCGGGGAGGCCGGCCGCGGGCGTGTAGCGGTAGTTCTTCGGGTCGCGCGTCGCGGCCAGCGCGGCCTCGACGATCGACTCGGGCGTGGCGAAGTCGGGCTCGCCCGCCGCGTAGGAGATGACGGGGCGCCCCTCGGCCTGGAGGGCCTTGGCCTTCGCGTCGACCTTCAGGGTCGCGGACTCGGCGATGGCGGCGATGCGGGCGGAGAGACGGGCGCGTTCGGTCACGGGAGCAAGCCTACGATGCGCCGGGCAGCGCCCGGAGGAGAAAAGACTGGGACGATCGTCCCAGTTCATGTACGCTGCTCCCCGTGATGGCGCGAACCCGACGGGGTCTCCTCGCCGGCGTCGCGCTCACGGTCCTCGTGGCGCTGGGCGCCGGCGTCGCAGTCGTGCTCGGCGACGAGCTCGGCATCCGCAGCGAGCCGTCGGACGTCCCCTCCGAGACGCTCGTGGCCGCGCCGGAGACGCCCACCGTCACCCCGCCGGCCTTCACCGACATCACCGCGCCCGCGACGGTGCGCATGGGGCTGGCCGTCGACGAACTCCGCGATGCGGTCGCCGACGCGGGAACGACCGACGGCACCTCGACACTCGACGTCGTCGTGGGCGACGGCGATGACGACGACGAGACCTACCGGCTCGAGGGGGCACCGGGGGAGCTGCGCCTCTTCGCGGCATCCGAGGCCGGCGCGACGCTCGGTGTCTACGACCTCGCCGCCGCCGTGCGCGACCGTCGCAGCGTGACCGAGCACCTCGGCGAGGCGGTCGACTCGCGCCTCGGATTCCGCATGGTCGACCTCGGCGCGGTCGGCGTGGCCGTCGACGAACCGGCGTGGGCCGCCGGGGACGACTACTCGCACAACTCGAAGGCGTTCGCCGACGTCATCCTCGCGGACGCGCCCTACATCGACGAGGCGGCGCTCGACGTCGCCCGCGAGGAGTTCGAGACGTACGTGCGCCACGCGCTCGCCGAGGGCTACAACGCCATCGCGATCCCGGGCTTCATCGAGTACCTCACCTTCTCGGGCGTCGGCGACGGCACCGAGGTCTACGACGCCGACGACACCCACGTGGCGCGGGCCGAGGCGATGCAGGAGGCGTTCGGCCCGATGTGGGAGTACGCGCACGACGCCGGGCTCGCGGTGTACTTCCGCACCGACATGCTCACGCTCACCACGCCGCTCGAGGAGTACCTCGTCGACCGGTTCGGCAGCCTCGCCACCGACGACCCCGGGTTCTGGGACGTCTACGCCGCAGGACTCGACGAGCTCTACGCCGCGATGCCCTACCTCGACGGCGTGCTCATCCGCATCGGCGAGGCCGGCCGGGTCTACGACCTGCCCGGCTGGGACTACTACTCCGAGCTCGCCGTCACGAGCGTCGACTCCGTGCGCGCGATGCTCACGGCGCTGACCGAGCAGGCCGAGCGCGTCGACCGCGAGGTGATCTTCCGCACGTGGAGCGTGGGCGTCGGCGCCGTCGGCGACATGCACACGAACGACGCGTCGTACGAGGCGGTGCTCGGCGGCATCGACTCCGACGCGCTCATCGTCTCGACCAAGTACACGCTGGGCGACTTCTACAGCCACCTGCCGCTGAACCACACCCTCGAGATCGGGGAGCAGCGCCGCATCGTCGAGTTCCAGAGCCGGCGCGAGTTCGAGAACTTCGGCGCGTTCCCGAACGACCTCGGCGTGCTCTACCAGGAGGCGCTGCAACGGTTCATCGCCGCGAACCCGCGCGTCGAGGGCATCTGGACCTGGACGCAGGACGGCGGGCCGTGGCGCGCCGGGCCGCTCTCCCTCGAGCTGAAGGCCGGATTCTGGCAGCTCTACGAGCTCAACACCGAGCTGGCCGGGCGCCTCGCCCGCGATCCCGATGCCGACCCCGCGGCGATCACCGCCGACTGGGCGAGGCGCTGGTTCTCCGACGACCCCGCGACCGTGCGGGCGATCGGCGAGGCGATGGCCTCCTCACGTGAGGCGATCACCGACGGGTTGTACATCGGCCCGTTCGCCGACCGCCGCGTCTTCGCCATCGGGCTCGAGCCGCCGCCCATGATGTGGATCTTCGAGTGGGACATCGTCACGGGCGACAGCGCGGTGCTCGACGTCATCTACGAGATCAGCCGCGACGAGCTCGACGAGGCGATCGCGGGCGGCGACCGGGCCCTCGCGGCCGTGCAGCGCATGCACGATTCGATCGAGGCGACGGATGCCGCGACCTGGCGTGACCCCGAACTGCGCGCCGCGTTCCTCGACACCCTCGACTACCAGGCGTCGACCTACGAGATGCTCGGCGACGACCGCGAGATGTTCCTGCGCCAGGCGCAGTGGCACGACACCGGCGATCAGGGAGCGTACGAGCGGTGGGATGCCGCGCGGCAGGCGTTCGAGGCATCCGCCGCAGCCCATGAGGCCGCCTACGCCGGCGACCCGTACTACCCGGCGTACAACCTCACGGCCGCGGAGCTCGGCGTGCAGCGCGCGGAGCGCGACCTGCCCATGGCCTGGGCCGCGCGGGTGCTCGTCATCCTGCTCGCCGCGTGGCTCGGCTACGGGATCGCGGCGGGATCCGGACGGGTGCGCTGGCCTGGCGCCCGCGCGGCCCGCGCACTGTGGGTCGCGGCGACGCGGCCGTGGCGTGCAGCCGAGGTCACCGAAGGGCTCGGTCGCCTGGAGCGCGTGCTCGTGGTCGCGGTGCCCGCCCTCGCCCTGGCGTTGAGCCGGGGCATCCAGACCTGGTTCCTCGCACCGTCGCACCTGCTCGTGACGCTCGGCGCGTGGCTGGTCTTCGTGCTCGTCCTGCTCGCGGTGCTGCGGCGGCGCTCGGCGTGGCCCGTGCTCGCGGCCGTCGGCGGCGCGGCGATCCTCAGGGTCGTGCTGCTGCTCGTGGTGCTCGCGCCCACCGGTCCCGGCGGCTACTGGTTCGGCTTCTGGACCGACCCCGATGCGCGCAACGCCTACATCACGGTCGCGTTCGCCGCGTTCGGCTGGGTACTGGTGGCCGGCGCATGGGCGCTCGCCACCCAGGTCGGCGCGCTGCGTGCCGTGGGCGCGGTCGTGGCCGGAGCGGGGGCCGTGCTGGCGGCGTTCGGCAGCCTCATCGGCCTCATCGGACTCGAGGTGGCCCTCACCGCGTGGAACGACGAGATGGGCCTGCTGCCATGGGGCCTCTCGCGCATCCTCGGCATCAGCGTCTACCTCGACATCCCGGCCGACACGGCCTGGTGGGCCGCGATCGCGGGCGGCGTGCTCGTGGTCGTCGGCGTGCTCCTCGTGCTCCTCGGGGGGCGCCGTCGCCGCGCACGGGTCGCGGGATCGCCTGCCTGATCGGACCCGGCGACCGGCACGTCAGAGGTTCTGGCCGATGTCCCAGAGCCGGTCGGGACGGCCGTCGATGGCCTCCGACACCGCGAGCGCCTGGTCGTCGGAGAGCGACGCCACGTAATCGACCACACCGCGCCCGACGCCGAGCTGCATGACCTCGCTCGCGTCGGGGATCGGCACGCCGTCGGGCCGCGCGGCGCGGACGCGCGCGTAGCCGTCGGTGGCGAGCTCGACGAGCTCCTTGAGGCGCTGCGGCACGCGGTGCCGGTCGAAGTCGTCGGTCACCCACGCCGTGAGGCCCTTCACGGCACGCGTGAGCACCCGGCTCAGGCCGCGCTGGTACATCGCGATGTCGGCGCGGTCGAGGATGAAGTGCCGGTGCACGAACTTCAGCACCTCCACCTCGTGCCAGGCGAGTCGGTCGAGGGTGACCAGCCCGGTGCGGGCCTCGGCTGCCGGCGCCGGCACCACCGAGGTCTGCAGGTGGGTGATCCAGCGGTTCGTGAACGACGAGAGCGCCCGCTCCGACGCGATCGACCCGTCGAACGGGATGGCGAGCAGCCCGTCGACCAGGTCGTCGGCGACGACGTCGACGGCCTCGGCGAACGCGTCATCGTCGGCCACCCACGCGTCACTGCGGTGCAGCTTGCGGCGCAGTCCCTCGATCGCCGCGCCCGGCGGCGCCGAGCGGAGCGCGAGCGCCTCGTCGTCGAGCTCGCGCAGGTCGGACCATCCCTCGATCCAGCCCCGGAACTCGCGCGCCACGGCGCCCTGGCTGAGCAGGCCCGCCCGGTAGAAGTCGTCGACGTCGTGGATGGAGTACGCGATGTCGTCGGCGAGGTCCATGATCGAGCACTCGAGCGACTGCGCCAGCGCGGGCAGTCCACGGCGCGCCTCGACGAGGTCGACGGCGTCGAGGTCGTACGCCGAGAACTTCGCCACGTCGACGCCGCCGTCGACCCGACGCATCCCGCGGGGGAGTGGACCCGTGCCGAGGCCGCGCGCGTCGACGAAGCGGGTCCACGGGTACTTCGCGACGGCGGCGCGCACCGCCGCGGTGAGGTTGAGCCCGTGGGGCGACGACTCGGTCACGTCGAGCGTCGCGATGATGCGGTAGGTCTGCGCGTTGCCCTCGAACCCGTCGGCGAGGCCGAGCGTCTCGCGGGCGAGCCGGTCGAGCACGCGTTCGCCGAGGTGTCCGAACGGCGGGTGGCCGAGGTCGTGCGCGCTCGCCGCGGCCTGCACGACCACGGCGTCGCAGCCGTGCTCGACGGCGAGCGGATACGCCGGCGACGCGGCATCCGACAACGCCACCGCGATCGCCCGCGAGACCGCCGTCACCTTGATCGAGTGGGTGAGCCGGTTGTGGATGAGCGGGCCCGCTCCCGGCTGCGCGATCACCTGGGTGACCGCCGACAGCCGGGAGAAGTACGGCGAGAAGCGGATGCGCTCGAGGTCGAGCCGGAACTGCGAGTGCTCGCCCGTGACCTCGACGATGCTCCGCGGCTCGACGATCCGGCGCGCTGCCCGCTCTGCTGTCATGCCCTCAATCTAAGCGGGCCTCAGCGCGCGCTGGTCTTCAGCTCGCGGCCGTGCACGGTGAGTGCGTAGATCACGAGGATGTCGATGGTCAGCACGATGAGCGACCACCACGGCTGCGTCGGGATGGTGAACAGCTGCCCGATGCCGTTGAAGGCGACGAAGATGACCGCCACCACCCGGGCCCACGTGGCGCCCGAGAAGAGCGCGCCCGCGACGAGGATCAGCGCGATGCCCGTGATCAGGTGCCACCAGCCCCAGCCCTGCACGTCGAACACGACGAGGCCGCCCTCGATGCGCAGGAAGTAGGCGCTCGACGGCGCCAGCAGGGCTGTCAGCCCGTGCAGGGCGCTGAACACGCCGGCGACGAGCAGGAGGATGCCGGCGAACCAGCCCCAGCCGACCCAGCCGGTGACCTCGTTGTCAGCCATGGGAACCACACCCTTTCGATGGGATGATGCGCCGGGGCATCCGCGGCGGCGCGGTGCTGCTCCGCCCACCGTAGGGCCGCTCCGGATGCCGCGGCATCACGCCGATCGGGTGAAACCCCGATCGGCGTGACGGGCGACTGCTACCGCGAGTGGGCGACCTTCAGCTCGCGTCCGTGCACCGTCAGCGCGTAGATCACGAGGATGTCGAGGGCGAGCACGATCAGCGACCACCACGGCTGCACGGGCAGCAGGAAGAGCTGGCTGACGCCGTTGATCGCGGCGAGCACGATCGCCGTCACGCGGGCCCATCCGGCACCGGTGAAGAGCGCGAGGCCCACGAGGATCAGCGCGGCGCCGATGATCACGTGCCACCACCCCCAGCCCTGCACGTCGAGGAGCACGAGGCCGCCCTCGCCGAGCACGAAGTACGAGCTGCTGGGCAGGAACACGGCGATGAAGCCGTAGATCGCGTCGATCACGCCGGCGATGATCAGCATGATGCCGGCGAACCAGCCCCATCCGACCCAGCCGGTCACCTGTGTGTCACTCATGGGAACCACTCCTTCCGTGCATGGATGCGCGCGGCACGCCGGCGCGGTGTGCCGCCACGGTATGGCGCGCGTGGATGCCACGGCATCATGCGGATCGAATGAACCGATCCGGGCACGGTTTGGCCGTGGGGCATCCGTCGCCTAAACTTGCTGAGGTTGCGGATATCGGCCAAGCTTCCCCATGCCTGTTTACGGGTGAAGCGCGGCCGCAGAAGCGATCCCACGGAGGTCGATGCCTCCATAGGGCGGTGGCTCAATTGGTAGAGCAGCGGTCTCCAAAACCGCAGGTTGCAGGTTCGAGTCCTGTCCGCCCTGCGAGCCGGCAGTGACTGCCGGCCCACGAAAGGTGTACGAGGTGGCACGCAAGATCATCGACGAACCCAGCGAGGACGTCGTCGCCAACGCGAAGCGCGACCGCGCAGCGCGTCGGAACCCCTTCGCGAGGATCGCGCTGTTCATCCGGCAGGTGATCGCCGAGCTCAAGAAGGTCGTCACGCCGACTCGCAAGGAGCTCGTCAGCTTCACCGTCGTGGTGCTCGTGTTCGTCATCATCATGATGGCGCTCGTGTGGGGCCTCGACCAGATCTTCGGCTGGCTCGTGCTGTACGTCTTCGGAACACCGGGAGCCTGATCGGGCTCCTGGCCCGAACATCCGGCCGCCCCGAGGGCGGAACGAAGCAAAGGAAGCAAGAAGTGTCGAAGACTGAGCGCGACGACGTCGACTGGGCCACCGCTGCCGAGCAGTCCTCAGAGGTCGAGGAGGCCCAGGAGGGCGACACGGCCGAGCACGACGAGGAGTCGGTGGAGCCCGCCGAGCACCGCGCGGTGCACATCGTCGACGACGAGGGCAACGACATCGACCTCGACGCCGTGCTCGACGCGATGGCCGAGGCCAGCGACCCCGAGGCCGACGCCGTGATCGACGACGCCCTCGACATCGACTCCGAGGACGAGGCGCTCGCCGCCGCCGAGGCCACCCAGGAGGAGGCCGACGAGGTCGCCGACCCCTACGAGGAGTTCCGCGCCGAGCTGCGGTTCCTTCCGGGCAAGTGGTACGTCATCCACTCCTACGCGGGCTTCGAGCGCCGCGTGAAGGCGAACATCGAGCAGCGACGCGAGTCGATGGCCATGGCGGACTACATCTACCAGGTCGAGGTCCCGATGGAAGACGTCGTCGAGATCAAGAACGGCCAGCGCAAGATGGTCACCCGCGTGCGCATCCCCGGCTACGTGCTGGTGCGCATGGACCTCAACGAGGAGAGCTGGTCGGTCATCCGCCACACTCCCGGCGTCACGGGCTTCGTGGGCAACGCCCACAACCCGACCCCCCTCCGCTTCGAGGAGGCCTTCGGCATGCTGAAGAGCCTCGTCGAGATCAAGGACGTCGCACCCGTCAAGGGCGCGAAGGCCGGTGCGGCCGCCGGTGCGGCGCGCGCCATCCCCGCCGAGGTCGACTTCGAGGTCGGCGAGACCATCACCATCAAGGACGGCTCGTTCGCCGGCCTTCCCGGCACGATCAGCGAGATCAAGCCCGAGAGCGGCAAGCTCACGGTGCTCGTGTCGCTGTTCGAGCGCGAGACCCCGGTCGAGCTCAGCTTCGACCAGGTCACCAAGCTCTAACCACTCACAGCCAGCGCGCAGCGGCCCTCCGGTATCATCGGGGGGTTGTGCTGCGTCCAGCACACCGACCACCGCAACCCGGATCCGCCGGGCCTGCGGGAGAGTGCCCCGATCGGGGCGTTCGATCAGAAAGAGAGAAATCATGGCACCGAAGAAGAAGGTCACTGGTCTGATCAAGCTTCAGATCAAGGCCGGCGCCGCGAACCCGGCCCCGCCCATCGGCCCGGCCCTGGGTCAGCACGGCGTGAACATCATGGAGTTCTGCAAGGCGTACAACGCGCAGACCGAGTCGCAGCGCGGCAACGTGATCCCCGTCGAGATCACCGTCTACGAGGACCGCTCGTTCACCTTCGTCCTGAAGACCCCGCCCGCCGCGGAGCTCATCAAGAAGGCCGCCGGCGTCGCCAAGGGCTCCGGCGTCCCGCACACCACCAAGGTCGGCAAGCTGACCACGGCGCAGGTGCGCGAGATCGCCGAGGCGAAGATGGTCGACCTCAACGCGAACGACCTCGACGCCGCGTCGAAGATCATCGCGGGCACCGCCCGTTCGATGGGCATCACGGTCGAGTAATCGCCTCGGGCCCACCCGACGCCGTCGTGCGTCACGGGCCCCGAACGGATGCCGCGGCATCCGCTCACCCAGAACTCTCATTCGTGGCAGCGCCCGCCAGGCGCAGATGACCACACTCTCTCAAGGAGAAGCAACATGGCACAGAAGTCCAAGGCCTACCGGGCCGCGGCCGACAAGATCGAGGCCGGCAAGTTCTACACCCCGACCGAGGCCGTCGCCCTCGCGAAGGAGACCGGCTCGGCGAAGTTCGACTCGACCGTCGAGGTCGCGCTGAAGCTCGGCGTCGACCCCCGCAAGGCCGACCAGATGGTGCGCGGCACCGTCATCCTCCCGCACGGCACCGGCAAGACCGCCCGCGTCATCGTGTTCGCGACCGGCCCCGCGGCCGAGGCTGCGATCGCGGCGGGCGCCGACGAGGTCGGCGGCGCCGAGCTCATCGAGAAGGTCGCCGGCGGCTACACGTCGTTCGACGCGGCCGTCTCGACGCCCGAGCTCATGGGCCAGGTCGGCCGTCTCGGCAAGGTGCTCGGCCCCCGTGGCCTCATGCCCAACCCGAAGACCGGCACCGTGACCCCCAACCCCGCGAAGGCGGTCGAGGAGATCAAGGGCGGCAAGATCGAGTTCCGCGTCGACAAGCACGCCAACGTGCACTTCGTCGTGGGCAAGGCCTCGTTCTCGAACGAGCAGCTCGAGGAGAACGCCAAGGCCGCCCTCGAAGAGGTCGTGCGCCTCAAGCCGTCGAGCGCCAAGGGCCGCTACATCCAGAAGGGCGCCGTGTCGACCACGTTCGGCCCCGGCATCCCGCTGGACGTCAACGCCATCTGAGTCGCCTGACTCATCACGAAGGGCCCGCCGGTGCATCCGGCGGGCCCTTCGTCGTTCGCGCTGATCCGCTCGGGTCGATCCAGCGATCAGGCGAGGGCCGGGGATCCGAGTCCGGCGCAGATCAGCTCGGCGAGCGCCCGGAGGTCGATCCCCGGCTCGTCCGCGCGAGGCTCCTCGGCTTCGGTCGCGGCTTCGGCTTCAGTCGGATCCAGGTGGCCGGCCAGCACCCGGTTCGTGAGGATGGCCACCCAGGCCGCGGCCGCCGCACGCAGCCGGCGAGCCGCGATCGGGCGGTGCATGCTGCCGCGCAACACGCGTTCGACGACAGCCTGGACCTGCCCGTGGTGCTCCCGCAGGCCGGCCCCGACCTCGGGGTGGGTGCGGTGCTCGCGCCAGATGATGACGCGCAGCACCGGCGATTCGGCCTGGATCTCGCTGAGCCGGTCCGCCAGGTTGAGCAGGGCTCCCACCGGGTCGCCCGGCTCGATCAGCGCGTCGGGATCGAGCGGCTCGGGGTCGAGCCGCTCCGCCACGAGCGCCCGCAACAGGTCGGGCTTGGAGGGGAAGTAGTAGAAGAGCAGCCCCTTCGGGACCGCGGCGAGCTCGGCGATGCTCGAGGTGGGCGTGGCGTCGAAGCCGCGCTCGGCGAACAGCCCCTCGGCGGCGTCGAGGATGCGGACACGGGCCCCGTGATGCGCGTTCACCCGCGGACTCCGAACGGGTAGGGGGGACGGCGGGATCGGCCGCCGCCCCCGGGGGTCGAGCGGGTCAATGGGGGATCGCGTCGTGGTGCGCCTGCATGCTCGGCCTGATGGCGAGTGCTGCGGCCACCACGGCGACAGCTCCACAGATCCACGACAACCACGCGGCGCCGAACGTCGTCGCGTCGGCGTAGCCGCCGATCCACGGTGAGATGATCAGCAGAAGGCCCAGAGCGCCCTGCACGTACTCCATTGCGACGAGGCCCGGGTAGGCGAGGTTCACGACGCCCGAGATGATGAGCAGCACGCCGAGCGTGACCATCATCGCGACCGAAGCGCCCATGGCCGGCACGAACATCGTCGACAGCGCGGCGACGAGACCGGCGGCGATGGCCACCCAGTCTTCCCATCGCGTCCATTTCTTCATGGCAACCAACCTCCTCGGAGACGGTGGCTCCCGATCCGGGGGTCATCTCAACGGTAGAACTGATTGACCGCCCGGTCAAGATCGTTGGACACGAAGGGCCCGCCGGTGCGTCCGGCGGGCCCTTCGTCGTTCGCGCTCGCGGTCAGTCGGGCTCGTCGCCGAGGTCGATCTCCTCGCCGGCCAGGTCGTTCTCGGCGTAGATCGGCTCCTGCTCGTGCGGCGAACCGCCGGTGGGTCCGTCGTTGCCGTCGCCGGCACCCGGCCAGACCGTCTCGCCCGCGACGGCGTCGTTCACGACGGTCTCCTGCGCGAGCTCCCGCTCCTCGATGCCGAGGTCGTCGTCGAGGCCGAATCCCTCGTTGCGGTCGGTCATGATGCTCCTCCCTCGCCGCGTGCCCGCGGCATCCGTCGCTTCAAGTCAACGCGTCGACGCGTGCCGAGTGAAGGCATTGACAGGGTGCGCCTCAGCCGATGACCCGGAACCCGGGCTCGCCGAGCGGCTCGGCGTCGGCGACATCGATCCGCTCGACTCGCGCGCCGCGCGGTCCGGTCGCGAGCCAGTCGAGCATGGCCTGCACGGATGCCTCGTCACCCTCGACCTCGGCTTCGACGGACCCGTCGGGCCGGTTGCGGATCCAGCCCGCGACACCGCGGCGTTCCGCCTCGAGCCGCGCCGAGTACCGGAACCCGACGCCCTGCACGCTCCCGTGCACCACGACGCGCCGACGCAACATCCGCCCAGCGTACGCCGGGTGTTCCCGCGTCTGGAATGATCAGTGCAGCGGGATCCAGCGAAAGGGGCTTGCGTGATGCAGGGCACCACACTCGAACGTGTCGTCGCGGCGCTGGAGGGCACCGGCTTCGAGCACGGGGTGATCGCCGCGGCGCCCTATCGCCGGCTCGCCACCGTCTGCGCGGCGATCGACGCCGAGATCGACGGCGCCCCGCGCGAGTTCACCGAGCAGGAGCGCCAGGAGCAGGCACGTCTCATCGCGAGCGCACAGGCCTGGGCCGCGCACGTGGCCGACGGCGGCGTGCTCACGTCGAGCGACGGCACGACGCTGGCCGGGCTCCTCCGCAATCTCGCCGACGTGGTCAGCGCGATCGGCGCGCGCTCCAACTGAACCCGCGCAGCCCGCACCTCGCCATGCGGTCGCATGCCCGGGCGTAGCATGGCCGCCATGGGGGAGCTGAGCGACTACATCGCAGGACTCGAGGCGCCCGACCGCGACCTCATCGAGCGCATCCGGGCGCGGGCCATGTCGCTGGTGCCCGAAGCCGCCGAGGGCGTCAGCTACGGCATGCCCGCCCTGCGATACCGCGACTCGCCGCTCGTGAGCGTGATGTCGGCCAAGGGCCACATCGGGCTCTACCCCTTCAGCCCGGCGGTCGTGACGGCGGTCTCGGGCGAGCTCGACGGGTACTCGTGGTCGAAGGGCACGATCCGGTTCACGCCCGAGCACCCGCTGCCCGACTCGCTCGTCGACCGGGTCATCCTGCTGCGACGCGACGAGATCGACGCCGCGAAGAAGCGCTGAGCGCCGAGCGCAGCGCCGGCGCCAGCACCCGAGCAGAGCGCCAGAACGACGGATGCCCCGCGGTCGGCCGGCCACGGGGCATCCGCTGCATTCGCCCGGGGTCAGCCGATGCGGATCAGCTTCTTGTTGACGAACTCGTCGGCGCCGAGGCGGCCCATCTCGCGGCCGGTGCCCGAGCGCTTGACGCCGCCGAACGGCAGCTCGGCGCCGTCGGCGAGCACGACATTGACGAAGACCATGCCGGCCTCGATGCCGTCGGCGACGCGCAGCGCCTGCTCCTGGTCGGTCGTGTAGACGTAGGAGCCCAGGCCGAACGGGATGTCGTTCGCGATGCGCACGGCCTCGTCCTCGTCCTTCGCGCGATACACCTGCGCGACCGGGCCGAAGAACTCCTCCTTCGACGCGGGGTTGTCGGACGTGACATCCGTCAGCACCGTCGTCTGGAAGAAGGCGCCGTCTCGGGTGCCGCCGTGCACGAGCGTCGCCCCGTGCTCGACCGCGCGCTGCACCTGCTCGTCGAGGCCCTCGGCGGCCTTCAGCGACGAGAGCGGGCCGAGCGCGGTCTCGGACGAGGTCGGGTCGCCGGTCTCGACCTCGGCGAGCTTGGCCGTGAACTTCTCGAGGAACGGCTCGTAGAGCTCGTCGGCCACGATGAAGCGCTTGGCGGCGTTGCACGACTGGCCGTTGTTGTCGAGACGGGCGTCGACCGCGTTCTGCACGGTCGCGTCGAGGTCGTCGGTCGACAGCAGGATGAAGGGGTCGGAGCCGCCGAGCTCGAGCACGACCTTCTTCAGGTGCCGGCCCGCGATCTCGGCGACCGCGGCACCCGCGCGCTCGGAGCCGGTGAGCGAGACGCCCTGCACGCGGGGATCGGCGATGACCTGCTCGATCTGGTCGTGGGAGGCGTAGACGTTCACATAGGCGCCGGCCGGGAAGCCCGCGTCGCGGAAGATCTGCTCGATCGCCGCGGCGGACTCGGGGCACTGCTCGGCGTGCTTCAGCACGATCGTGTTGCCGATGATGAGGTTGGGGCCGGCGAAGCGGGCCACCTGGTAGTAGGGGAAGTTCCACGGCATGATGCCGAGCAGCACGCCCAGCGACGAGCGGCGGATGATCGCCGAGCCCTCGCCGGCCAGCAGCTGCACGGGCTCGTCCTTCAGGAACTCGCCGGAGTGGTCGGCGTAGTACTCGTAGATCGCACCTGCGAAGTCGACCTCGGCGAGGGCCTGCTCGATGGGCTTGCCCATCTCGCGCACGGCGATCTCGCCGAGCTCCTGGCGGCGTTCGACGTGCAGCTCGCCGACCCGGCGCACGAGGGCGGCACGGTCGGCGACCGACGTGGACTTCGACCACGTTCGGTGCGCCTCGTCGGCAGCGGCGATGGCGGACTCGAGCTCGGCATCGGTGATCGTCGGGAAGGACCTGACCGTCTCACCGGTTGCCGGATTGACCACGGCGTAACTCATGGGACTCCTCTGTCGATGGTGCACGGGGACACGCCAACCGGTCGGCGACGACGGTGCACACCTGCGACAAGCCTATGTCGCGCTGCACCGGGTGGGAATCGACGCGATGGCGGATCCGCGGCATCCGCTGGACGGCGTGTACAGCCCCCGCGCATCCGCCGCTGGGTATCGTGGCCGGTGGTCGAGCCGAGGAGGGCGACATGGCACACGGCGTGCTCGGCGGCGTTCGCGTCGCCGACTTCTCCCGCGTCCTCGCCGGCCCGTACGCCACCATGACGCTCGCCGACTTCGGAGCCGACGTCGTCAAGGTCGAGCCGCCGGCGGGCGACGAGACCCGGCACTGGCATCCGCCCGTCGACGCCCAGGGGCGTTCGACCTACTTCGGCAGCGTGAACCGCAACAAGCGATCGGTGGTGCTCGACCTGACGGATGCCGTGGGCCTCGCCGAGGCGCGCCGGCTCGCCACGACCGCCGACGTCGTGGTGGAGAACTTCCGCCCCGGCGTGATGGACCGGTTCGGCCTCGGCTACGACGACGTCCGCGCCACGAATCCCCGAGTCGTGTACTGCTCGATCACGGGGTTCGGCACGGGCGACGGCGCCGCGCTCGCCGGCTACGACCTGCTCGTGCAGGCGCTCGGCGGACTCATGAGCCTCACCGGAGAGCCCGACGGCGAGCCCGCGAAGGTCGGCGTCGCCGTCGTCGACGTGCTCACCGGGCAGAACGCGGTCGCCGGCATCCTGCTCGCCCTCCGCGAGCGCGATCGCACCGGGCTCGGCCAGCACGTCGAGGTGAACCTCCTCCAGAGCCTGCTCGCCGGACTCGTGAACCAGGCCGGGTCGACGCTCGCGACCGGACTGCCGCCCCAGCGGCTCGGCAACCGCCACCCGAGCATCGCCCCCTACGCCGTGTTCCCCGCCGCCGACCGCGACCTCGTGATCGCCGTCGGCAACGATCGGCAGTTCCGCGCCCTCGCGTGGCTGCTCGGCACCCCCGCCCTCGCCGACGACCCCCGGTACGCCGAGAACTCCGCCCGCGTGGCGCACCGCGACCACCTGCACGCCGAGCTCGAGGCCGTGCTCGCCACGGCTCCGGCCACCGAGTGGGTGGAGCGCTGCCGCAGCGCCGGCGTGCCCGCCGGGCTCGTGAACGACGTCGCCGAGGCCTTCACGTTCGCGGAATCGCTCGGGCTCGAGGCCGTCGCGTCCATCGGCGAACCGGATGCCGCGCACCGCTCGGTCGCGAATCCCATCGGCCTCGCCGCATCCGCTCCTCGATACCTCACCCCACCGCCCGCACTCGGGGCCCATGACGGCGCCGACTGGCTCGACGCCCACGACCGAACGAAGGACCCCGCATGACCCCGACCGCCCCGCGCATCGACGCCGTGTTCGACCTCGACGCGCTGCTCACCGACGACGAGCTGGCCTGGCGCGACCGTGCCCGCGCGTTCGCCCAGGAGCGCATCCTGCCCGTGATCGAGGCGGACTTCGAGGCCAAGCACTTCCGGCAGGAGCTCGTGCGCGAGCTCGGCGAGCTCGGCTTCCTCGGGATGCACCTCACGGGCTACGGATGCGCCGGGGCGGGCGCCGTGGCCTACGGCCTCGTGTGCCTCGAGCTCGAGGCCGCCGACAGCGGCTGGCGCACGTTCGTGTCGGTGCAGGGCTCGCTGGCGATGAGCGCCATCCACAAGTACGGCTCCGAGGCGCAGAAGGAGCGCTGGCTGCCCGGCATGGCCGTGGGCGAGCTGGTGGGATGCTTCGCGCTGACCGAGCCGCAGGGCGGCAGCGATCCCGCCGCCATGACCACGGTCGCGCGGCGCGACGGCGACGGATGGGTGCTCGACGGCGCGAAGCGCTGGATCGGGCTCGCGTCGCTCGCCGACGTCGCGGTGGTGTGGGCGCGCGTCGAGGACCCGTCCGGCGAGTTCGGCGCGGGGGCGGGCGCCGTCCGCGGATTCCTCGTGCCGACGTCCACCGCGGGGTTCACCGCCACGCCCATCGACGGCAAGCTCTCGATGCGCGCCTCGGTGCAGTGCGACGTGGTGCTCGACGGGGTGCGGCTGCCGGCGGACGCCATGCTGCCCGGGGCATCCGGACTCTCGGGGCCGTTCGGATGCCTCAACGAGGCGCGCTATGGCATCGTCTGGGGCGCGATGGGCGCCGCACGGTCCTGCCTCGAGGCGGCACTCCAGCGGTCGGTGAGCCGTGAGGTGTTCGGCCGGCCGATCGGCGCGAACCAGCTGACCCAGGCGAAGCTCGCCGACATGTTCGTCGAGATCGAGAAGGGCATCCTGCTCGCCCTGCACCTCGGCCGGCTCAAGGAGCGCGGCGCGCTCTTGCCGGCGCAGATCAGCGTCGGCAAGCTGAACAGCGTGCGCGAGGCCCTCGAGATCGCCCACCAGGCCAGGTCGATCCTCGCGGGCGACGGCATCACCGATGCCTTCCCCGTGATGCGGCACGCCGCGAACCTCGAATCCGTGCGCACCTACGAGGGCACCGACGAGATCCACCAGCTCGTGCTGGGCCGGGCCCTGACCGGACTCGCCGCGTTCTAGGCGGGCATCGTCCGCCGCCGGATCCGGAACCGCCGGATTCGGAACCAGGCGGAAGACGGGGTAGAAATGACAGGCCCGGCGACGAAGCCGGGAAACGAACCAAGGAGAACCCGATGAAGGCAACGGAGCCTCGTCTCACCCGAGCCGTCGTGGAGTGGACCGGATGGGGCACCACCCCCGAGCCCGCCCGCGACGACGCCCGCGTCATCGCGCGATTCGGCCATGCGGCCGGACCGGCGCTCGCCAAGGCGGCCCGCCGGCTCGAGGCGGACTACTCCGCCGGCTCGGCGGAGTTCCGCTCGCGGCACCCCGAGCTCGGCATGGAGGCGGTCGACGCGCTGGCCTGGGCCTGCGCCGACGAGGCCCTCGGCTAGTCGCGCCACGACGACGAACGAGGCGGCCGCCCCCACCAGGGGACGGCCGCCTCGACGTGTGCCGGCGCTCAGTTGACGCCGGGGATGACCAGCCAGTGGTTCACGAGCACGAGCCAGATCGCGATCACGACGATCGCGGCGATCGTCACGCCGCGGCCGGTGCGCCCGCCCGCGAACAGGGCGACGACGAGCGCGATGAGCGTCGCGACGCCGAGGACGATCGGACCCCAGGGGATGCCCGGGATGAACAGCGACAGCAGGAACAGCGCTGCGACGATGACCTCGATGACGCCGACGATCGTCGAGCCACCGCGTGCACGGAGTCGCCAGATGCCGTCGACGAGGGCGAGCGCGCCACCGACGAGGGCGAGGATGAGGAGCCAGGACAGCGTGATCATGGAATTCCTTCGGTTGGTGTGGGGGGCACCGCGACGTGGGAGGGGACTCCCACGACGCCCGTCACTCTATCGACCGGCGGAGATGGGCGGCGAGGGTTGCGCACGACACCTCCCGGCGTGTATGCCATGCGCAGCATGTGCATTCTCCGGCGCGTCCCCGTGACATCCGTCCCGATTCCCGCCGGATCCGGAATGCAACGCGGCGTCATGCGGTTTCACCCGGGGGTCGCCGGCGTGCTGGACTCGTTCCGCCGGAGCGACCGAACGAAGCATCCGGCATCACGCCAACGTCACGAACGTCACGAACGGAGCACCACCGCATGTCACGCGCCCGCACCCTGCTCGGCCTCGTCGCCGCATCCGCCGCCGCCCTCGCCCTCGCCGCCTGCTCCTCGGGCGCCCCGGCCTCGAGCGACGCCGCATCCGACAACGAGTACGGACTGGTGAAGGCCGGCACGCTGACCGTCGCGACCGAGGGCACCTACCGCCCCTTCAGCTTCCACGAGGACGGCAACGGCGACCTGACCGGCTACGACGTCGAGGTCGCCGAGGCGGTCGCCGACAAGCTCGGGCTCGAGGTGCAGTTCGAGGAGACCCAGTGGGACGCGATCTTCGCGGGCCTCGACGCCGGCCGCTTCGACGCCATCGCGAACCAGGTGTCGATCAACCCCGAGCGCGAGGAGCAGTACCTCTTCAGCGAGCCCTACACCGTCTCGCCCGGCGTGATCGTGGTCAAGGAGGGCGACACCTCCATCTCGAGCTTCGACGACCTCGCCGGCAAGACCACCGCGCAGTCGCTGACGAGCAACTGGTACGAGCTCGCCCAGGAGTCGGGCGCGAACGTCGAGGCCGTCGAGGGCTGGGCGCAGGCCGTCGCCCTGCTCGAGCAGGGTCGCGTCGACGCCACCATCAACGACAAGCTCACCTACCTCGACTACGTGAAGACCAACGGGAAGTCGGGCATCGAGGTGGCCGCCGAGACCGACGACCCCTCGCTCAGCGCCATCGCGCTCACCAAGGACAAGACCGCACTGCAGGCCGCGATCGACGACGCGCTCGCGCAGCTCCGCGAGGAGGGCGTGCTCGCCGAGCTCGGCGAGAAGTACTTCGGGGCCGACGTCTCCCAGTAGGGGGCAGGTGGAGTAGGCTCGCGCCCGTCGTCTCGAAGGGGGTGTCGCCGTGGCATCCGGCTGGCAGCTGTTCCTGGAATCGTTCTGGCCGATCGTGTGGGGCGGGCTGAGCGGCACCATCCCGCTCGCGCTCGCCTCGTTCGTGATCGGACTCGTCATCGCGCTCGCGGTGGCGCTCGCCCGGCTCTCGAAGAACCGCGTGCTCTCGGCCATCGGCCGGTTCTACGTGTCGGTGATCCGCGGCACGCCGCTGCTCGTGCAGCTGTTCGTGATCTTCTACGGGCTTCCGGCCGTGGGCATCGTCATCGATCCGTGGCCGAGCGCCATCGCCGCGTTCTCGCTCAACGTGGGCGGGTACGCCGCCGAGATCATCCGGGCGGCGATCCTCTCGGTGCCCAAGGGGCAGTGGGAGGCCGGCTACACGATCGGCATGTCGAACGCGACCACGCTGCGCCGCATCATCCTGCCGCAGGCCGCGCGGGTCTCGGTGCCCCCGCTGTCGAACACGTTCATCTCGCTCGTGAAGGACACGTCGCTCGCGTCGTTGATCCTCGTGACCGAGCTGTTCCGCGTCTCCCAGGAGATCGCCGCGTTCACGCAGGACTTCATGCTGCTCTACCTCGAGGCGGCGCTCATCTACTGGCTGTTCTGCCTCGCCCTCTCCAGCGGCCAGAACGCCCTCGAGAGGAGGCTCGACCGCTATGTCGCCCGGTGACGACCCGCTGCAGCAGGGTCCGGATGCCGCGGGCGAGCCGCTCGCGCCGAACGATCCGCTCGCTCCGAAGGCCGCGCCCGACGACTCGCCGCTGCTGACGGCACGCGGCATCCGCAAGTCGTTCGGCGACAACGAGGTGCTGCGCTCGATCGACCTCGATGTGCGACGCGGAGAGGTGGTCGTGCTCATCGGCCCCAGCGGGTCGGGAAAGACCACCGTGCTGCGCTCGCTGAACGGGCTCGAGACGCCCGACGGCGGTACGATCGCGTTCACCGGCGGCCCCGAGCTCGACTTCGCGAAGCCGCTCCCGAAGGGCGCGCGGTTCGCCCTGCGCGACCGGTCGGCGATGGTGTTCCAGCAGCACAACCTGTTCCCGCACATGACGGTGCTGCAGAACGTGGTCGAGGGTCCAATCCGGGTGCAGCGCGTGCCGAAGGCGCAGGCGATCGCCGAGGCATCCGCCCTGCTCGACCGCGTCGGCCTCGCCGAGAAGCGCGACGCGTACCCGTTCGAGTTGTCGGGCGGCCAGCAGCAGCGGGTCGGCATCGTGCGGGCGCTCGCCCTGAAGCCCGACCTCCTGCTCTTCGACGAGCCCACCAGCGCCCTCGACCCCGAGCTGGTCGGCGAGGTGCTGTCGGTCATCAAGGAGCTCGCCGACGAGGGCTGGACCATGGTGGTGGTGACGCACGAGCTCGGCTTCGCGCGGCAGGCCGCCGACGAGGTGCTGTTCATGGACGGCGGCGTGGTGGTCGAGCGCGGTGCCCCCGGCGACATCTTCACGAAGCCGACCGAGGAGCGCACGCGCCGGTTCCTCGACCGGATCCTGCGGCCGATGGACTAGCCCGCCCGCCCGCACGGGCCGCCCGGCGGCGGGGCGTAGCGTTGACGCATGGCAGCCCGCACCCACGGAGTCCTCGCTCCGGGCATGCGGGCGCGTCGTTCCCTCGGGGTGTTCCGGGTGCTCGTGGCGGTGCTCGAGGTCGTCGCGATCATCGGCAACTTCCAGTACGTGCTGGGCTTCCGCTTCTTCGCCACCGCGAACTTCTTCAGCTACTTCACGATCCAGTCGGCCATGATCGCGGTCGTCACGCTGGGCATCGCCGCGTGGTACGCGCTCAGGGCGCCGAGCGACCCGCCCTGGCTCGGCATCCTCCGCACGATGGTCACCGTGTACCTGCTCGTCTCGGGCATCGTGTTCGGGCTCATCGTGAGCCAGGCGTCGACCCGCGACTACCGCATCGACGTTCCGTGGTCGGACACGCTGCTGCACTTCGTGGTGCCCGCGCTCGCCGTGATCGCCTGGACGGCCGACAGCATCATGGCGGTGAACCCGCCGGTGCCCTGGTCGACCGTGGGCTGGGTGCTGGTGTATCCGACGCTGTGGCTGCCCTACACGCTCGTGCGCGGCGCCGACGTGGGCTGGTACCCCTACTTCTTCCTCGACGAGGCGCAGGTGGGCGGTGCGCTCGGCGTCGCCGCCTACTGCCTGCTCGTGGTCGCGATCTTCGTCGCCGTGACGGCGGGGCTCGTGGCCGTCAACCGGGCGCTGTGGCGTAGGGCGCGAGGTCGTCGAGCACGGCCGTCAGGAACGCCTGATCGTCGAGCGGCTCCAGTCGAAGCGCCTGCGTCGATGCGATGACGCCGACGAGGATCGCCTCGCCCGAGGCGTCGACGAGGTCGAGCCAGTAGGCCACGCTCGAGTGCTCGCCCACCACGGTCAGCACGCCGGGGTGGGCGTCGACCGCCGACGGCACCTGCCCCTCCGCCGAGCCCGTGCGCCAGAACGCCTCGTCGAAGCGCAGCCACACCACGTCGACGACGCCCGTCTGCAGCGTCGAGATGGCGTGCTGGTGGGCATAGGGCAGGGCGGGGGAGAACCGCAGGGCGTCGGACTTCAGCACCCCGAGGGGCACCGTCACGATGGCGCGGTCGGCGGTGAGCGACTCACCCGAGTCGAGGCGTAGGCTGACGCGGCGGTCGTCGTAGGCGATGCGGGTGACGACGCTCGAGACGGCGAGGTCGACCCTGTCGGCGAGCGCGTCGAGCAGGTCGGAGAGTCGGCCGGTCACCAGCCGCGGGCCGGACGGGAAGGGCGAGGCGGGCGCCGTCGGCGCGGCGATGCGGCTCGTCGGCGCCCCTGCGGCCGGCTCGACCCCGCTCGTGATCGTGTGCGAGAGCCAGTCGGCGGGGCTCACGCCGTCGTCGCCGGGCACGGCCGACATCGGCACGGTGCCCGAGCCGACGAGCGCGGCGGCGAGCGAGACGCCGCCGGGATCGGGCTGTGCCTCGGCCCAGGTGCGCGCCGCCTCGATCGCGTCGTCGCCGGTGGCGGGGATCGGCACGGCCTGGCCCGCGGCGGTGCGTGCCTGCACCACGGCGTCGAAGGGCACGACGTCGACGGATGCCGCGGCCAGCGCCTCGGTGAGCGGCTCGTCGTCGGGCAGCAGCACCGGCCCGAGCTCGACCGAGCGGTCGAACCCGTCGGCGTCGACCGACCACACCCGCCCGCCGACCCGCGTGCGCGCCTCGAGGACCACGACCTCGAAGCCCGCATCGACGAGCTCGGCTGCGGCGGCGAGCCCCGCCATGCCGGCGCCGACGACCGCCACGCGCTCGCCGGGCTCGGCCAGGCGGGCCACCTGCGCCGCCGCGGCGAGCCCCGAGT
>NZ_JBFUDH010000014.1:0-73843 GCF_056404815.1 Agromyces sp. P2_B3
CCCGCCGAGCCGCTCGCGGCGCCTGCGGCGGCACGCGTGGCGCCGCCGCCGTCGGTCGCCTCGCGGTTCGGCCCCCTGACCGGCCGACAGTGGGCCGGGGCATCCGTCGTCGGCATCCTCGCGATCATCGGCGCCGCAACCATCGTCGTGCAGCTCACGCGCTGGTTCCTGGGGCTCGAGTTCATGGAGGACTTCGTCGCGACCTATCCCGGCGAGACGCCGTTGCCCGACGGCGCACCGGTGGGACTGCCGGCGTGGCTGGGCTGGCAGCACTTCTTCAACGTCTTCCTCATCGTGCTCATCATCCGCTCGGGCCTGCAGGTGCGCACCGAGAAGCGACCGGCGGCGTTCTGGACGCCGCGGTGGTCCCGGCTCGGCCGGAAGATCAGCCTGAACCTGTGGTTCCACCAGTCGCTCGACGTCCTGTGGCTGGTGAACGGCGTCGTCTTCGTCGTGCTGCTCTTCGCGACCGGCCAGTGGATGCGGGTCGTACCGACGAGTTGGGACATCATCCCGAACGCCGTCTCGGCGGGGCTGCAGTACCTGTCGCTGGACTGGCCGCTCGAGAACGGGTGGGTCAACTACAACAGCCTCCAGGTGCTCGCCTACTTCGTCACGATCTTCGTCGCGGCGCCCCTCGCCGTGCTGACGGGAGTGCGCATGTCGGGGGCGTGGCCGAAGGACGCCGCGGCCCTCAACCGCCGCTATCCGGTGGAGTGGGCGCGTGCCGTGCACTTCCCCGTGATGCTGTACTTCGTCGGATTCATCGTGGTGCACGTCACGCTCGTCTTCCTGACCGGGGCGCTCCGCAACCTCAACCACATGTACGCCGCACAGGACGCCGACGGCTGGCTGGGCTTCTGGATCTTCGTCGCCTCCCTGGTGGTCATCGCCGCCGCGTGGATCGCGGCACGTCCGTCGGTGCTGGCGCCGATCGCGGGAGTGTTCGGCAAGGTCGGTCGGTAGTACTCGCAGATCTCCATGGCGAGCATCCGCGACCCGACGCGGCCGCTTGTCATTCCAGTTAATGGCCGCTAACATCGAGTCCAGTTAGTGCGCGCTAACTGGATGGCGCGCGAACGACGTGCAGAGAGGCGCGGATGGTCACGCTCATGAGCCCGCCCGATCATGGATCGGAGCCGAGGCCGCGCTCCCGATCGCCGCGCCCCTTCGACCGGGTGCTCGTCGCCAACCGCGGCGAGATCGCCGTTCGCATCATCCGCACGCTGCGCCGCCTCGGCATCCGCTCCATCGCCGTCTACTCCGACGCCGACGCGGGCGCGCCGCACGTGCGGCTCGCCGACGAAGCCGTGCGCATCGGCCCTGCGTCCGCGAGTGAGAGCTACCTGGTCCCTGAACGCATCGTCGCCGCAGCGCTCGAGTCGGGCGCGCAGGCGATCCATCCGGGCTACGGCTTCCTCTCGGAGCACGCCGGCTTCGCCGAGGCGTGCCGCGATGCGGGCCTCGTCTTCGTCGGCCCGGGCATCGAGGCGCTCGAGGTGATGGGCGACAAGATCCGCGCGAAGCGGCACGTCGAGGCATCCGGTGTGCCGACCGTGCCCGGCATCGCCGACCCCGCGCTCGACGACGCGGCTCTCCTCGCCGCATCCGCCACCGTCGGATTCCCGCTGCTCGTGAAGCCGTCGGCGGGTGGCGGCGGCAAGGGCATGCAGATCGCGCGCGATGCCGACGAGCTCGCCGCGGCCCTCCCGGCGGCCCGCCGCATCGCGCTCGCCGCGTTCGGCGACGACACCCTGCTGATCGAGCGCCTGATCGAGCGGCCGCGCCACATCGAGGTGCAGGTGCTCGCCGACGCCGCCGGCACCGTGATCCACCTCGGTGAGCGCGAGTGCTCCCTGCAGCGCCGCCACCAGAAGGTCATCGAGGAGGCGCCGTCGCCGCTGCTCGACGAGGCGACCCGGGCGCGCATCGGCGCAGCCGCCTGCGACGCGGCCCGGAGCGTCGGCTACCTCGGCGCCGGCACGGTCGAGTTCCTGGTGTCGGATGCCGCACCCGACGAGTTCTTCTTCATCGAGATGAACACCCGGCTCCAGGTCGAGCATCCCGTGACCGAGCTCGTCACGGGGGTCGACCTCGTCGAGCAGCAGTTGCGCATCGCCGCGGATGAGCCCCTCGCGATCACCCAGGAGGAGGTGCGCCTGACCGGCCACGCCATCGAGGCGCGGGTCTATGCGGAGGCGCCCGAACGCGGCTTCCTCCCTTCGACGGGTCGCGTGATTGCATGGCGCGAGCCCGCGGGCCCCGGCGTGCGCGTCGACGGGGGGATCGTCGACGGCCAGGAGATCACGGCGCACTACGACCCGATGCTCGCCAAGGTCATCGCCTACGGCGACGATCGCGCCGAGGCACTCGATCGCCTCGATCGCGCGCTGGCCGACACGGTCGTGCTCGGCGTCGACACGAACCTCGCCTTCCTGCGCCGGCTCATCGCCGACCCCGCGGTGCGCGCGGGCGACCTCGACACCGGACTCATCGATCGGCTGCCCGAGCCCACCGCAGCCGAGCCCTCGCCCGGGCTCCTCGCCGCGGCCGCCGACCTCGTCGCAGCACACGCCCGCGTCGAGCACGATGGGGCGACGGATGCCGCAGGCCCGCGTGCGTGGCTGGATTCCACCGGGTGGCGTCCCGGGCCGCACCGCGCCCCGGTCGTGCTCCTCGCTCCGCGCGACGCGGTCGACGACGTGCGCGAGGTGGCGGCGGACGACGACGACACCGCCACCGACACCTCAGCGGAGGTCGACGGCGTGCTCGTGCGGCGCGATGACGACGGCACGGTCTGGGTGCACCGCGACGGCGAGACCGCCGCCTTCACCGTGCTCGACCGCCGCGCGCGGGCCGCGGCCCGCCGACGCGCAGCCGAACGCGGGGGGCTCGCCGCCGCGCCCGAACTGCGCGCCCCGATGCCCGGCACGGTCACCGCCGTGCTCGTCGCCGACGGCGCCTCCGTCGAAGCGGGCGACGCCGTCGTCGCGATCGAGGCCATGAAGATGGAGCACCGCGTGCTCGCCACGCTCGCCGGCCTCGTCCGCCTCGCCGCAGCGACCGGCGATCTCGTCTCGCGCGACCAGGTGGTCGCCCGCATCGAGCCGCACCCCGCGGCATCCGACCCCCAGTCTTCGAGCGACCCTCACGAGGGCGCCGCTCCCGACGCATCCCACCAGGAATGAGGAACACCATGCCCGACCTGAACGACGAGGAACAGCAGCTCTACGACATGGTCTGCGAATTCGCGGACACGGTGGTCGCCCCGCAGTCGTACGAGGCCGACCGCACGCACACGCTCTCGATGGACGTCGTCGCCCAGATGGGCGAGCTCGGCCTGTTCGGCCTCCCGTTCCCCGAGGAGGTCGGTGGACAGGGCGGCGACTACATGGCGCTGTGCCTCGCGATCGAGGCGCTCGCCCGCGTCGACCAGTCGATCGCGATCACGCTCGAAGCCGCCGTGGGCCTCGGCGCCATGCCCATCTACCGGCACGGCACCGAGGAGCAGAAGGCCGAGTACCTGCCCGACCTCGTCGCCGGGCGCGCGCTCGGCGGCTTCGGCCTCACCGAGTCCGAAGCCGGCTCCGACGCCGGAGCGACGCGCACGACCGCCGTGCTCGACGGTGACGAGTGGGTCATCAACGGGTCGAAGCAGTTCATCACCAACTCGGGCACGCCGATCACCCGGTTCGTGACGGTCACCGCCGTGACGGGCGAGCGCACGCGTCCCGACGGCTCGGTCTCGAAGGAGCTCTCGACGATCATCGTGCCGAACGGCACTCCGGGCTTCACGGTCGCCCCCGGGTACGACAAGTCGGGCTGGCGCGCCTCCGACACGCACCCGCTGACGTTCGACGACGTGCGCGTGCCCGCCGCGAACCTGCTCGGCGAACGCGGCCGCGGCTTCGCCAACTTCCTGCGCACCCTCGACGAGGGCCGCATCGCGATCGCCGCCCTGGCGACCGGCGTCGCGCAGGGCTGCCTCGACGAGGCGCTCAGCTATGCCAAGACCCGCAACGTCTTCGGCGTGCCGATCGCCTCGCACCAGTACGTCGCGTTCACCATCGCCCAGATGCAGGCTCGCGTCTACACCGCGCGCCTCGCCTGGCACGACGCCGCCCGGCGCCTCGACGCGGGCCTCCCGTTCAAGAAGGAGGCCGCGATGGCGAAGCTCGTCTCGAGCGACGCGGCGATGCTCAACTCACGCGACGCCACCCAGGTCTTCGGCGGCATGGGCTTCATGAACGAGAGCCTCGTGGCGAGGCACTACCGTGACTCGAAGATCCTCGAGATCGGCGAGGGCACGAACGAGGTGCAGCTCATGGTCATCGCACGCGAGCTGGGCATCGGCTAGGAGGTCGCCATGACGGATGTCCCGATGCGCGAGGTCGTGCAGCGCGGGCTCTGGTTCGAGGAGTTCGAGGAGGGCGTGCGCTACCTGCACCGACCGGGGCGAACGGTGACGGAAGCCGACAACGTGCTGTTCACGACGTTGACGATGAACCCGCAGCCGCTGCACCTCGACGCGGCCTGGTCGGCCGAGCAGCCGTTCGGCCAACGGCTCGTCAACTCGCTGTTCACCCTCTCCACGCTGGTGGGGCAGTCGGTGGGCCAGCTCACCCAGGGCACCCTCGTCGCGAACCTGGGCTTCGGTGCGGTGGCGTTCCCCGCGCCCGTGTTCGTCGGCGACACGCTCTACGGCGAGAGCATCGTCGCGTCCAAGCGGGAGTCGGCGTCGCGCCCGGGCCAGGGCGTCGTGGTACTCGAGCACACGGCGCGCAACCAGGACGGCGTCGTCGTGGCGACCGCCTCCCGCACCATGCTCGTGTGGACCCGCGAGGCGGGGGAGCGCCAGTCGTCCGCGGGGCGTGCAGCGAGCGGTGCCGACCCCTCCACCGACGAGGCGGCCCGCGGATGACGCATCCGCCGTTCCGCTTCGGCCCGGCCCTGCTCTTCTGCCCGGCCGACCGGCCCGATCGCTACCGGAAGGCGGGCGAACGGGCGGACGCGGTGATCCTCGACCTGGAGGACGCGGTCGCCGACGACGCGAAGCGGGCCGCGCGGGTCGCCCTCGTCGCCTCCACGCTCGACCCCGAGCGGGTCATCGTGCGCGTCAACCCCGCGTCGACCCCGCACTTCGCCGACGACCTCGCCGCCCTCGCCGCGACGCCCTACCGCACGGTGATGCTCGCCAAGTGCGAGGGCACCGCCGACCTGGTCGGCCTCGAGGACCACGAGGTCATCGCGCTCTGCGAGACGGCGCGGGGGGTGCTCGCCGCGGCCGAGGTCGCGGCCCTGCCCAACGTGTCCGCGCTGATGTGGGGCGCCGAGGACCTCGTGGCCTCACTCGGCGGATCGTCGAGCCGGCGTGCCGACGGCGCCTACCGCAGCGTCGCGACGCACGCCCGATCGCAGGTGCTCCTCGCGGCGGGCGCCCACGGCGTCGCCGCCATCGACACCGTGCACCTCGACATCGCCGACCTCGAGGGCCTCCGGCAGGAGGCCGAGGACGCCGTCGCCGTGGGATTCGCCGCCACGGCGTGCATCCACCCCTCGCAGGTCGACGTCGCCCGTGCGGCCTACCGACCCGACGCAGAGCGCCTCGAGTGGGCCCGTGCCGTGCTGGCCGCAGCGGCCGGGGCCGGTGCGGGCGTCTTCGCGTTCCGCGGTGGGATGGTGGACGCGCCCGTGCTCCGCCAGGCCGAGGCCGTCGTGCGCCGCTCCGGCCGCGGCTAGTCGACCGGCGCGCAGAAAGCACGCCCGCGTGGCTGCGGGCCCGCGCCTCCATCGCCGACGTCGCCCGTTCGGGGGACACCAGTGGACGGACCGCAAACGATTCGGTAACGGTTCCTCTCGTTTCGCCCTGTCTGGCGGGGGACGCGTACCCCGAGGACGTATTCTCGGAGTCAATCCTGGGGAGGAGGGGCGCGTGGCACGACGGCATACCTACCGAGCCAACGCGGCGAGCGTCGCGGGTTCGGCGGTCATCGAGGAGTTCGCGAATGTGGGGCGCGACGACGTCCTGAGCGTCACCGCGTCGGCGACGCCGGCGCTCCGCGTCGAGACCGTCGAGTCGAACACGCTCTCGGGCCCGATCACGGTGCCGATGCCCGCGACCCTCGGTGAGACCGGCATCCTGGCACACCCCATCGCGCTGGGCGGCAGCACCTTCGGGTGGACGCTCGGCGCCGACGATTCCCACGCGGTGCTCGACCGCTTCGCCGGCACCGGCGGCGACCTCCTCGACACGGCCGACAGCTATGCGGCGGGCCGCAGCGAGACGATCATCGGCTCCTGGCTGCGCACCCGGCACACGCGCGATCGGATGCGCGTCATGACGAAGGTCGGACGCCACCCCGACCACCACGGGCTGGCTCCGGTCGACCTCAGAGCGGCGGTCGAGGCGTCCCTCGACCGGCTCGGCACCGATCGCATCGACGTGCTGTTCTTCCACGGAGACGACCCCGAGACGCCCCTCGAGGAGAGCCTCGGCGCGGTCGACGCGCTCATCACCGAGGGCAAGGTGCTCGCCATCGGCGCCTCCGACTTCTCGCCCGAGCGGCTCATCGAGGCGCGTGTCCTCGCCGCCAACGGCCTGCCGCGCTTCGAGCTCCTCACCGCCCAGTACAACCTCATGGACCGTCGACCCTTCGAGGGTGCCACCGAGCTCGTCGCCCATGCCCAGGGCCTCGCCGTGCTGCCGTACTTCGCGCTCGCGAACGGGTTCCTCGGCGGCCAGGTGCGCCGCCGCTCCGAGGTGCGTCGCGACGCACGCGGCGAACGCGTCGCCCGCCACCTCGGACGACGCGGCCACCGCGTCCTCACCGCGCTCGACGAGATCGCGTTCGCCCACGGCGTGCAGCCCGCGACCATCGCACTGGCCTGGCTGCTGGCCAAGCCCACCGTGGCCGCGCCGGTGGTGAGCGCGACGAAGCCCGACCAGGTCGAGGCGCTCATGGCCGCGGCATCCGTCGAACTGCACCGTTCCGAGCTCGTCGAGCTCGATCGCGCGTCGGCCTAGCAGCGGCGCTGCCCGCTCGCACGACCGCTCGGCGCGACCGCTCGGCCGACGCCGCGCCCGCGGGCCGACGCATCCGACCGCCGCACGTCCGGGTGCCATAGGCTGGACGGGATGAACGGCGCTGTCGACCTCCCACTCGGCCAGGCCGAACTCTCCTTCACAGCCGCAGGCGACGCGCGAGTTCGGCGCAGCGTGCTCCCGTCGGGAGTTCGGGTGCTCAGCGAGCAGGTGCCGGGCAGTCGCAGCGTCACCATCGGCTTCTGGGTCGCGGTCGGCTCGCGAGACGAGCAGCAGGCGGATGCCGCGCACCCCGCCACCTACGGGTCGACCCATTTCCTCGAGCACCTGCTGTTCAAGGGCACCACGAGCCGCACGGCGCTCGACATCGCCATCTCCTTCGATGCCGTCGGCGGCGAGCACAACGCGCTCACGGCGAAGGAGTACACCTGCTACTACGCCAAGGTGCAGGATCGCGACCTGCCGATGGCGGTGCAGGTGCTCGCCGACATGTTCACGTCGTCGCTGCTCGACCCGGTCGAGTTCGACAACGAGCGGGGTGTCATCCTCGAGGAGCTCTCGATGGCGGGCGACGACCCGGGGGATGTCGCGAACGAGCGCTTCTTCGAGGCCGTGCTCGGGGAGCATCCGCTCGGCCGCCCCATCGGCGGCAGCCCCGAGACCATCCGCGCGGCGACGCGCGAGGCGGTGTGGGAGCACTACCGCGCCAACTACCGCCCGCAAGACCTGGTGGTCACCGTGGCCGGGGCGGTCGACCACGACGCGCTCGTCGCCGAGCTCGAGGCCGCCCTCACCCGGCACGGCTGGGACCTCACCGCCGAAGGCGCGCCGGTCGAGCGGCGCAGCATCGCGCCGGCGGTGCTCGCGCCCGGCACCGCCCTCACGGTCGTGCCCCGGCCCACCGAGCAGGTCAACCTGCTCCTCGGCGTGCCCGGGCTCGTCGCGACCGACGAGCGCCGCTCCACGATGAGCGTGCTGAACGCGATCTTCGGCTCGGGCATGTCGTCCCGGCTGTTCCAGCAGGTGCGCGAGCGCCGAGGCCTGGCCTACGCGGTCTACTCGTTCGCGCCCGGATACTCCGATGCCGGCCTGTTCGGCATGTACGCCGGCTGCGCGCCGGCGAAGGCCGGCACTGTCGCCGCGCTGATGCGCACCGAGCTCGAGCGGGTGGCCGAGCACGGCGTCACGGCCGATGAGCTGCGACGCGCCGCCGGTCAGCTGAGCGGAGCGTCCGCGCTCGCGCTCGAGGACTCCGACACCCGGATGTCACGGCTCGGCCGAGCCGAGCTGACGCTGGGCGAGTTCATCGACCTCGACGAGGCGCTGCGGCGCATCGCCCTCGTCACCGCCGACGACGTGCAGGAGCTCGCCGCCGACCTGGCCGCACGGCCGTTCTCGCTGGTCGCGGTGGGCGCGGCCGACGAGTCGGCGTTCCGCGGCGCCGTCGACGAGATCGCGCCCAGCACCGACGTCGCCTGACGTCCGAACCCCTCCGACCAGTACCGACGAAAGCGGAACAGTGCCCCACCATCTCTACCTCGTGCGCCACGGCGAGCAGCTCGACGCCGAGCACGGCATGCCCGACGGTCCGCTCTCGCCGCGGGGGCGCCGGCAGGCGCAACTGCTCGGCGAGCGGCTCGGCGGCGTGCCGTTCGACAACGCCTGGCACTCGCCGTTGCAGCGCGCCACCGAGACGGCCGAGATCATCGCGGCGAAGATGCCGGCGCTGAAGCCCGAGCCCTCGGCACTGCTGTTCGACTGCATCCCCTCCGGACCCGCCCCCGAGACGCCCAAGGTCTACGAGCCGTTCTTCGGCTCGGTCACCGAGGCGGAGATCGAGGCGGGCAGCGCCCAGATGGCGGATGCCGGAGCGGAGTTCCTGCGGTCGCACCGCGAGGACCGGCACGACCTCCTCATCACGCACAACTTCGTGATCGGCTGGCTCGTGCGCGAGGCCCTCGGTGCTCCCGAGTGGCGCTGGCTCTCGATCCACCAGGCCAACTGCGGGCTGACCGTGCTCACCCAGAAGTCGGGCCGCCCGTGGAACCTGCTGGTGCACAACGACCTCGCGCACCTGCCGTTCGAGCTGCGTTCCGGGCTCCCCGAGCCCTACGCGCTCTGAGCCCTACGCGCTCTGGGCCGTACGCCCTCTGGGCCGTACGCCCTCCGAGCCACCGTCGGCGGGCGCAGGTCAGCCGACGTGCTTGCCGTACCAGTGCGTCGCGTTCGGGTTGGCGTTGTACGGCTCGACCTCGGCGTAGCCGCTCGACCGGTACAGACCGCCGGCCGCCGCGAGGCTCGCGTTCGTGTCGAGCACCAGTTCGCGCGCGCCGAAGGCCACCGCGCGGCGCTCGAGCTCGTCGAGGAGACGCCGGCCCGCTCCACGACCACGGGCGGCCGGCGCGAGCCAGAGGTGCTTCACCTCGAAGCGGGGCTCGTCCGATCCGGGGCGGGAGTCGATGCGCCGCACGCCGCCGCACCCGATCACCTCGGCCCGGTCGTCGCGATCATCCTCGACGACCAGGAACACACCGGCCGGCGGCGTGAACTGCTCGGCGACCGGGTACGTCGGACGGTATTCGCCCTGCTCGGCGGGGAAGCCCGCGGCGCGCTCCGCGAAGTACGCGTCCAGCAGGGCGAGCGCCTCGGCGCCCGTGACGTCGACCGCTCGGAACCGCATGTCGTCCAGCCTAGACGGGCGCGCACGCGAGCCCGTCGCCACGCGATTGGTAGGGTGAAGCGGTGACGATACGGGTCGCCGTGGCCGGAGCCACGGGCAAGATGGGGCGTCTGGCGATCGAGCTCATCGAGGCATCCGACGACCTCGAACTGCACGCGGCGCTCGATTCGCGGTCGGACCTCGACGAGATGCTCGGCGCCGACGTGGCCCTCGACGTCACGCACCCCGCCGCCAGCGCTGGGATCGTCGAGTTCGCGACCGGCGCGGGCATCCCCATCGTGGTCGGCACCTCGGGGTGGTCGAGCGACCGCATCGCCGAGATCGGCCGGTTCGTGCGCGGCCACGACGACGCGGGCGCCGTGCTCTTCATCCCGAACTTCTCGATCGGCAGCGTCCTCGGCACTGCCTTCGCGGCGCTCGCGGCCCGCTTCTTCGACTCCATCGAGATCGTCGAGGCGCACCACGCCGGCAAGGTCGACTCGCCGTCGGGTACCGCCGTGCGCACGGCCGAGCTCATCGGCCGGGCGCGCGCCGAGGTCGGCCCCGTCGCCGCGCCCCACGCCGACCAGCGCGCCCGCGGCCAGCTCGTCTCCGGGGTCCCGGTCCACAGCCTCCGGCTGTCGGGCGTGCTCGCCGAGCAGCGGGTGGTGCTCGGCGGCGAGGGCGAGACGCTGACGATCGCCCATTCCACGGTGTCGGCCTCGGCTTACGAGCAGGGCATCCTGCTGGCGCTGCGGCGCGCGCCCGCGGCATCCGGAGTCGTCGTCGGCCTCGACGCGCTGCTCGACCTCGGCCTGCCCGACCCCTCATGACGAGCAAGGCCGGCGCCATCCTGATGGCCGTGCTCCTCGCGCTGTACGTGGTGCTCGTGGGCTGGCGCGCCGTGCAGTTCATGGCCACCGGGGAGCCCGTCGCGGTGGGCATCGGGCTGGCGCTCATCGTGCTGCCGGTCATCGCCGCATGGGCGCTCTGGCGGGAGATCTCGTTCGGGCTGCGGTCGCAGGCGCTCATGCGACGGCTCGAGGACGAGGGCGGGCTCGAGCTGGAGATCCCGGTCAAGCCCAGCGGCCGACCCGAGCGGTCGGCAGCGGATGCCGCGTTCCCGGCGTTCCGCGACGCCGCAGAGGCGGCGCCCGACTCCTGGCGGGCCTGGCTCCGGCTGGGGCTCGCCTACGATGCGGCCGGCGACCGCCGCAGGGCGCGGGGCGCCGTGCGGCGTGCGATCACGCTCGAGCGCGCGGAGCGCTGAGCATCGCGTCGAGCGCCGACTCGATCGTGACGTGCTCGAAGCGGTATCCGTCGTCGATGAGCCGCTGCGGGCGCACCTTCTGGCTCGACAGCAGCAGTTCGTCGGCGGCCCGGCCGAGCGCCAGCTCGAGCATGCGCTCCGGCACGGTGAAGGTGTAGGGCCGGTGCATCCGCTCGGCCATCGCGGCCATCACGCGGTCGGCCGTCGCCGCTGTCGGGCCGACGAGGTTCACCGCGCCCGACAGCCGGGACTCGAGCAGGTGCACGATCGCCCCCACCTCGTCGGCGAGGCCGATCCACGGCCAGTGCTGGCCTCCGGTGCCCAGGCGCCCCGAGAGCCCGAATCGGGTGAGGGTGCCCACCCGCTGCATGGCCCCGCCCTCACCCACGACGATGCCCGTACGGAAGACGACCGACCGGGTCTCGTGCGGTGCGAGGGCCGCGGCGCTCTCCCAGCGCGACACGACGTCGGCGAGGAATCCGGTGCCCGCGCTCGAGAACTCGGTGAGCAGCTCGCCGGGCCGATCGCCGTAGAAGCCCACGGCCGAGGCGCTCAGGAACACCGCCGGGGGCCGGCGCGCCTTCCGCATCGCGTCGGCGAGCGTGCGGGTGGCCGTCACGCGGGAGTCGTTGATCTCACCGCGGTACGTCTTCGTCCACGGCAGCCGGGCGAGTGACGCACCCGACAGGTTCACGACGGCGTCGACGCGATCCATGACGGTGAAGTCGATGATGCCGGCGGCCGGCGACCAGGTCGCCTCGTCGTCGCCCTGCGCACGGCGTCGCACCAGGCGCACGATCTCGTGTCCGTCGCCGTGCAATCGCTCGATCAGGGCCGTACCGATGAAGCCGGACGCACCGGCGATGAGCACGCGCACGGGCTAGGCGAGCTCGGCTTCGATCGTGATCGGGATCGAGAGGGCCTTCGAGATGGGGCAGTTCGCCTTCGCGTCCTGGGCGATGGCCTCGAACTGCTCCTCGGTGAGGCCGGGCACGCGCGCGCTCACGAGCAGGTGGCTGCCGAGCACCCCCTTGCCGGCCTCGAATGTCACGGCGGCCGTGGTCTGGATGCTCTCGGGCGGGTTGCCGGCCTGGGTGAGCGCGAGCGACAGGGCCATCGAGAAGCACGACGAGTGCGCTGCGGCGAGCATCTCCTCGGGGTTCGTGGTGTTCGCGACGCCCTCGCTGCGCGCCTTCCAGTTCACGTCGAAGGTCGCGAGGCCCGAGGAGTCGAGGGCCACCTGGCCCGATCCTTCGAACAGCGTGCCGGTCCAGACGGTGGTCGCTTCACTCGTGAGTGCCATGTGGGATCCTCCTCCTCGAGACGGGCTCCCAGCCTATCCGGGCGGATGCGCCAGCGGTCAGGTTCGGGGGATGACTCGTGCCCGCACGAGCAGCACGTACAGCTGGCAGCCGAGGCAGTAGCCGAACGCCGCGTTGAGGAACGCGGCGACGAACGCGAGGGATGCCGCGATCGGCACCGCGGCGGCGAGGCCGGCCGCCCCCAGGATGACGCCGACGATGGTCACCGCGAAGCCGACGCCCTGCGCGAAGGTCGGCGGTCGGGGATCCTCGAGCTCATCGGGCGGGGACAGTCGCGGTCGCACGACCCGCCGGAACACGAGCGCGAACGGGTGCCGGCGGACCCCGGCGAACGCGCCCCACGCGAAGAGCGCGCTCAGCGCGGCGAGCAGGATCCACGCGGCGAGGTCGGCGCCGCCGAAGCCGAGCACGGCCACGACGAGCAGGAGCACCGCGGTGATCGCGGCGGTGAAGCGCGGGCCCCGCGGATCGATGCCGTCGGGTTCAGGATGGGACACGGGACCTCCCGGTGAGGGTGTCGAGGTGGCGGCGCACGGCGTGCGCGTCGGGCACGCCGCCGATGCGGGCGGTCGCGGTGCCGCCGGCGTCGAGGATGAGGACGGTCGGCGTCTGCAGCACGCGGAACCGGTCGGCGAGGTCGGGACGGCGGGTGAGGTCGAGCTCGACGTGCCGCACCCCCCGGTAGTCGGCGGCGATCGAGGCGAGTCGCCGCGCCGTCGACGGGCAGCGACTGCAGTACTCGGTCGAGAACTGCACGAGCGTCGCCGAACTGCCGATGGCGCTCGGCGCGAGTCCGAGGTCGTCGAGGGCCGAGACGTCGGATGCCGCGGCGACGCGGCCCGTCCGTGATCGCCACCAGAGCCCGAGCACCGTGGCCCCGGCGGGCAGCGCGACGGCCGCGACGAGCGCGACCGACCAGTCCATGTCGCGATGGTATGGCGGTCGCCCGGCGGCATGGGGCGTGTGACGGAGGATGACACCGCGTCACGCGGACGCCGGGCGGCTCGCCCGCGGCATCCGCCCCCCTCGTCGGCCGTCGGGGTTAGCATCGAGGCGATGGCCGAGACGATCCCCACGCCCTATGAAGACCTCCTGCGCGACGTGCTCGAGCACGGCACGCACAAGACCGATCGCACGGGCACCGGCACGCGCAGCGTGTTCGGCCGCCAGTTGCGCTTCGACCTCTCGCAGGGGTTCCCGCTCGTCACCACGAAGCGCGTGCACTTCAAGTCGATCGCCTACGAACTCCTCTGGTTCCTGCAGGGCTCGTCGAACGTCGGGTGGCTCCGCGAGCACGGCGTCACCATCTGGGACGAGTGGGCGGATGCCGCGGGCGAGCTGGGTCCCGTCTACGGCGTGCAGTGGCGCTCGTGGCCGACGCCCGGCGGCGAGACGATCGACCAGATCTCGCAGGTGATCGAGCAGATTCGCGTGAACCCCGACTCCCGCCGCCTCATCGTCTCGGCGTGGAACCCGGCCGACATCCCCGACATGGCGCTCGCCCCGTGCCACGCCCTGTTCCAGTTCTACGTGGCCGACGGCAAGCTGTCGTGCCAGCTCTACCAGCGCAGCGCCGACCTGTTCCTCGGGGTGCCGTTCAACATCGCCTCCTACGCCCTGCTCACCCACATGGTCGCCCAGCAGGCGGGCCTCGAGGTGGGCGACTTCGTGTGGACCGGCGGCGACTGCCACATCTACGACAACCACGTCGAGCAGGTCACCGAGCAGCTCACCCGCACGCCGTTCGCTCCGCCCACCCTGCGGTTCGCCCGCACGCCGGCGTCGATCTTCGACTACGAGTACGACGACTTCATCGTCGAGGGCTACGAGCACCACCCGGCCATCCGCGCGGCCGTCGCGGTATGACGAGCGGTACGGATGCCGCGACCCAGCGTCCGTCGACCGGCCTCGTCTGGGCCGAATCGGGGGGCGTCATCGGCCGCGACGGCGGCATGCCCTGGCACGTGCCCGAAGACCTCGCGCACTTCAAGGAGCTCACGCTCGGCGACCCCGTGATCATGGGGCGCAAGACGTGGGAGTCGCTGCCGCCGCGGTTCCGGCCGCTGCCGGGGCGGGCGAACGTCGTCGTGACGCGTCGTGCCGACTGGGCCGCCGAGGGCGCGGAGCGCGCGGCATCCGTCGACGAGGCGCTCGCGCTCGCCGCGGCGCGGGAGCCCGCGCGCGTGTGGGTCATCGGCGGAGCCGAGGTGTTCCGGCAGACCCTGCCGCTCGCCGACCGCCTCGAGGTGACCGAGCTCCGGGCGCCGGGCGGAGGCGCGGTGATCGAACCGCGTGCGGGCGACACCCCTGCTCCCGTGGTGGACCCGGCGGTGTGGCGGCGGGCCGACGCCGAGCCATCCGACCCCGCGTGGCTCACCTCACGCGGCGGCCCCGAGTACCGCTTCCTCAGCTACGTCCGCGCCTGACCCGCCCACGCTCACGCTCACGCGCGCGCGGCACGTGTCACAAACGGCGGATATACGATCCGCCACCCCGGCGGATCCGCCGATCGCGCGGCGTGGCGGATCGTATATCCGCGAGTGCGGCAATGCACTCGTCCTCCACCGATGCCGACGATCACGGTTCTTGCACGACAGCAGCTTGGACGGGAGGCGGCGGCGGTCGGGGGTCGCAGCATCGTCGAATGCAATCGCGTTGGGCCGTCGGTGAGCTGGGAAGACTCTGTCGTGAGCTGGGCGGCGCCGCCCGGACTTCCCAACTCCGAGCCTTCGGCATCGACGCGCGCTCGCTGCGTCGGGCGACCGTCAGCGGTGAGGTGATCCGAATCCGATCCGGCCTGTATGCCAGCCCCGATGTTCCATGGCCGACGATGGTGGCGCTTCGGCACGGCGGCGTGCTCGCCTGCGTGTCGGTCGCTCGTCGGCACGGACTCTGGGTCTTGCCCCTCGACGAACGCGTGCATGTCTCGCTTCCCGCGAACGGACATGCGCTGGTCCATGCCGCATGCGATTGCGTTCAGCACTGGAACGCACTCCAGTTCTCGTCGACCGAAGTACCGCTCGTCGACGCACTGCTCCAGATCCGCGGATGCCTCGGGGAGGACGCATTCTTCGTCACGCTCGAGTCAGCCCTGCACCTCGGGCGGCTGGGTGCGGCCGCCCGTGGAGAGCTACGAAACCGCATCACCGAGTCGGCTCGATGGCTGGTGGATTTCGCGCGGACCGACGCGGAGAGCGGGCTCGAGTCGCTCTTGCGGCTCCGCCTGCATCGACTCGGACTGGGGCTCCGAACCCAAGTCGAGATCCCCGGTGTCGGGCGGGTCGACTTCGTGCTCGGAGATCGACTCATCCTCGAGGTCGATGGTCGGGTGGGTCATGACGGCCCCGATGGCCGACACCGTGATCGACTGCGCGATGCCGTCGCGGCCGGACACGGCTTCCAGACGCTCCGGTTCGACTACGAGCTCGTGATGCACGACTGGCCGGTGGTCGAGCAGGCGATCATCGAGACGACTCGCCGAGGTGCTCACCTCGAGCCGTGGGCCGAACGAGTGCGCTTCGCCTGAACGGCTCTCGGCCTCCTCGCTCTCCTTGACGCCGATCGATCCGCCGGGCGATCCGCAGTGCATCAATCGGCGGATATACGATCCGGCGCGCCGCGGATCCGCACTTCCGACCGGACTGCTGGATCGTATATCCGCGAAGCCTGACCATCGGCATCATCGGCATCATCGGCATCACCGGGTCGCGCGGGCGACGGGCGCGGCGGGGGCGTTCCGCAGGCGGCGCGGCGCGGCATCCGCTCGACCCGATAGCCTTGGGGGCGTGACTGCAGACAACCCCTTCGGACAGGTGCTCGTCGCGCTCGTCACGCCGATGACGGCGGACGGCGAGGTCGATTGGGCCGGGGTCGAGAAGCACATCGACGACGTGATCTCGGCGGGCGCCGACGGCATCGTCGTCACGGGCACCACCGGCGAGACGTCGACGCTCACCGACCCCGAGAAGATCCGGCTCGTCGAGGTCGGCAAAGACGTCGCCGCGGGCCGCGCGAAGATCATCACGGGCGGCGGCTCGAACGAGACCGCGCACGCGATCGAGCTCTACAAGCACTCCGAGCAGGCGGGCGCCGACGGCATCATGATCGTCACGCCGTACTACAACAAGCCGACCCAGGCCGGCATCCTCACGCACTTCCGGCTCGTGGCCGACGCCACCGACCTGCCGGTCATCCTCTACGACATCCCGGGCCGCACCGGCGTGCCCATCAAGTACGAGACGATCCTGCGGCTCGCGAAGCACCCGAACATCCTGGCGATCAAAGACGCCAAGGGCGACTTCTCCGAAGTGAGCCGCGTGCTCAACCAGACCGACCTCATGTACTTCTCGGGCGACGACGCGAACGTGCTGCCGCACCTCGCCATCGGTGCCACGGGACTCATCGGCGTGACCGCGAACATCGCTCCCGCCCCCTACCGCACCATCGTCGACGCCGTGAACCGCGGCGACCTCGCGGCGGCGACCGCCGAGCACCGGCGGCTCGAGCCGCTCGTGCGCGCCGTCATGACCCACGTGCCGGGCACGGTCGCGGCGAAGTACATCCTGCACGGCCTGGGCCGCATCGGCAGCCCCCGCGTGCGACTCCCGCTCGTCGGTCCCGAGGAGTGGGAGGCCGCGCTCATCGAGGACGAGATCGACCTCGTGCAGGGCATCCCCGGCGTCGACTTCCACCGCTTCCGTCCCGACCGCAACGCCGCCGCCGGCGGCGCGCTGCCCAAGGTCGCGGGCACCACCCGCTGAAACGTCGGCCGAGGCATCCGCCGGAACGGCCGTGTGAACTGAACACCGCAACGTAAGGAGGGCACATGCCCGACGTCGTCATCGATCCCGCTCCGCTCGAGGCAGGGACGCTCCGCGTCATCCCCATCGGCGGCCTCGGCGAGGTCGGCCGCAACATGACGAGCTACGAGATCGACGGGAAGATCCTCATCGTCGACTGCGGGGTGCTCTTCCCCGAGGAGCACCAGCCCGGGGTCGACCTGATCCTGCCCGACTTCGGCTTCCTGCGCGAGCGACTCGACGACATCGTCGGCGTGGTGCTGACGCACGGGCACGAGGACCACATCGGCTCCGTGCCCTACCTGCTGCGCCTGCGCGCCGACATCCCCCTGATCGGCTCCACGCTGACGCTCGCCCTCGTCGAGGCGAAGCTCAAGGAGCACCGCATCCAGCCGTACAGCCTCACGGTGCGCGAGGGCGAGCACGAGCGCATCGGACCGTTCGACCTCGAGTTCATCGCGGTCAACCACTCGATTCCCGATGCGCTCGCCGTCGCCATCAAGACGAGTGCCGGCACCGTGCTGGCCACCGGCGACTTCAAGATGGACCAGCTGCCGCTCGACGGCCGGCTCACCGACCTGCGCGAGTTCGCCCGCCTGGGCGAGGAGGGCGTCGACCTCTTCATGGTCGATTCCACCAACGCGGATGTCCCGGGCTTCACGCCCCTCGAGCGCTCGATCGGCCCCGTGCTCGACGAGGTCATCGCGCGCTCGCCGCGCCGAGTGATCGTGGCGAGCTTCTCGAGCCATGTGCACCGGGTGCAGCAGGTGCTCGACGCCGCGCACTTCAACGGCCGCAAGGTCGCACTCATCGGCCGCAGCATGGTGCGCAACATGACCATCGCGGCCGAACTCGGCTACCTGAAGGTGCCCGCCGGCGTGCTCGTCGACTTCAAGAAGGCCGGCGACATCCCCGACGACGAGATCGTCTACATGTCGACGGGGTCGCAGGGCGAGCCCATGGCCGTGCTCTCGCGCATGGCGAATCGCGAGCACCAGATCGAGATCGGCGAGGGCGACACCGTCATCCTCGCGTCGAGCCTCATCCCCGGCAACGAGAACGCGGTGTACCGGGTCATCGATGGGCTCACGAAGCTCGGCGCGAACGTGGTGCACAAGGGCAACGCGAAGGTGCACGTGTCGGGTCACGCGGCCGCGGGCGAGCTCCTCTACTGCTACAACATCCTGAAGCCGAAGAACGTGCTGCCGATCCACGGCGAGTACCGTCACCTCTTCGCGAACGCGAAGCTGGCGCAGGACACGGGAATCCCCGAGCGCAACACGTTCATCGGCGAGAACGGCACGGTCTACGACCTGCGCGACGGCGTCGTGAAGGTCGCGGGGCAACTCGACCTCGGCTTCGTCTACGTCGACGGCGCGACGGTCGGCGAGATCACCGACGCCGACCTGAAGGACCGCCGCATCCTCGGTGAAGAGGGCTTCATCTCGGTCATCATCGTCGTGGATGCCTCGACCGGGCGCATCATCGTCGGCCCCGAGATCCACGCGCGCGGTTTCGCGGAAGACGACGCCGTGTTCGAGGAGGTCAAGCCGAAGATCTCGGCGGCACTGCTCGAGGCCGCCCAGAACGGCGTGCGCGACCAGCACGCGCTGCAGCAGATCGTGCGCCGCACCGTGGGCACCTGGGTCAACCGCAGGCTCCGCCGCCGTCCGATGCTGGTGCCGCTCGTCATCGAGGCGTAGCGCGCAGGTCCGGCTGCCGGGCGGCTTCCGCGAGCCGGAGCCGGGCTCAGTGGCACCTTCGGGCGACGGAAACACCGCGGAAACACGGCGGGCGTAGCATCCGCGCATGGCGGACTACACGATCCGCCCGGCCATCCCGAGCGACGGCGCGTTCCTCGCCGACATGGTGGTCGAGGCGGCGAACTGGCGGGCCGGGGCGACCCGGCCCAAGCCGACGGTGTTCGCCGACCCGGTCTCGCGCGGCTACATCGCCGGTTGGCAGCGGCCGGCCGACACCGGCTTCGTGGCCCTCGACAGCGATGCCAAGCCGATCGGCGCGGCGTGGTACCGCCTGTTCGCGGCCGACACCCCTGCGCACGGCTTCGTCGCCGCGGGAGTGCCCGAGCTCATCATCGGCGTCCAGCCGCTCTGGCGTGCACAGGGCGTCGGGCGCACCCTGATGCGGTCGCTGACGGATGCCGCGCGCGCGGCCGGGTACGCCCGCATCACGCTGAGCGTGGAGCACGGCAACTTCGCACACGCGCTCTACCGCTCGGAGGGGTTCGCCGTGGTGGGCACCCGCGGTGGACGCGACACCATGGTGCGGGTCCTCGGCTGAACCCCAGAGCGACCCGCGCAGCGGGTCGCTGATCGCGGACACTCGCCGCGTCCTGTCGGCCTGCGTCGCCGGTCGGCCGTAACGTGGTCGCATGGCTACGAGCACCAGGTCGAACGGGCGTGCCTCCGGCGCGTCCGCACGCGGCTCGGGCTCCAAGACCGCGCCCACGAAGAAGCTCCCGGCGTCGACCTCACGCGGGTCGGCGGCGGCGAAGGCCAAGCCGGCCACGCCCGACCGGTCCCCGCTGCTCGTCCGCGCCTGGATGGGGCTCGCGCACGTCACGGGTGGGGCGGCGCGCGCGCTCGGCCCCGAGACCCTCGCGAAGGAGGAGCGCCGGGACGGACTGCCGTTCTTCATCGTGGTGCTCGCCGTCGCCGGCGCGCTCGTCGAGTGGTTCTTCATCAACGAGCCGGTCGCCCAGGCGTTCGACTCGTGGACGTTCGGCGGACTGTTCGGACGGGTCGCCTTCGCGCTGCCCGTGGTGATGCTGCTGTTCGCCGTCTGGCTCTTCCGGCATCCCAGCTCGGTGCACGACAACACCCGCATCGGGATCGGCCTCGGTCTGCTGCTCCTCACCGTGTCGGGGCTCTGCCACCTGTTCGGCGGCCAGCCCGAGCCGAGCGAGGGCATGGCCGTGCTGGCTCGTGCCGGCGGCATCCTGGGCTGGATGCTGGCCCAGCCGCTGATCCTGCTGATCACCGAGATCGGCGCCGCCGTCGTGCTCGTGCTGCTCCTCGTGCTGTCGCTGCTGATCATGACGAAGACGCCGCCGAACCGCATCCCGGCCCGGTTCCGCGAGCTGTACGCCTGGCTGTTCGGCGCGCCCGAGCCCGATGAGCGTCCCGAGGCCGAGCCGAAGCCGTCGCGCCGCGCGGCCCGCAAGACGGCGCAGGCCGAACTCGACGGCATCGACGCGCTCGACGACGACTCCGAGTCCACCGGACTCGTGCCCTGGTGGCGACGCAACGACTCGAACCGCGAGGAGGATCCCGCGTTCGAGGCGAACGGCGTCGACGGCCTCACCGAGGTGTTCGGTCCGGGGTCGGCAGCCGGCAGCTTCGAGACGCCGCTCGAGGGCGTCGGCGGAGCCGGCTCGTACAACACCGAGGTGCTGGGCGACCTCGACCGCGCGGAGGCGGCGCTCCAGCGCTTCACCGGCGACATCCCGCATGGCGGCACCGGACTCCGCGGCGACGACGCCGGGTCACCGGCCGTGCTCGCGGTCTTCGACGTCGACGGGGAGGGTGATGCGACCGGCGCGATCGGCGGCGCCGCGGCATCCGCTGAACCGAGTCTCGAAGCCGCCGTGCCCGATCGGCCGTACCACCTGCCGGCGGCGTCGACCCTGGCGGCCGGTGCGCCGGCGAAGACGCGCTCGCACGTGAACGACGAGGTCGTGCGGCAGATCACCGGCGTGCTCGAGCAGTTCGGGGTCGACGCCAAGGTGACCGGGTTCTCGCGGGGCCCGACCGTGACGCAGTACGAGATCGAGCTCGGGCCCGGCGTGAAGGTCGAGCGGGTCACCGCACTGTCGAAGAACCTGTCGTACGCGGTCGCGTCGAACGAGGTGCGCATCCTCTCGCCGATCCCCGGGAAGAGCGCGATCGGCATCGAGATCCCCAACGCCGACCGCGAGATCGTGACCCTCGGCGACGTGCTGCGGTCGGGCGCGGCCGTGAACGCGAAGCACCCGATGACGATCGGCGTGGGCAAGGACGTGGGGGGCGGCTACGTCGTCGCCAACCTCGCGAAGATGCCGCACCTGCTGGTGGCCGGTTCGACCGGCTCGGGCAAGTCGAGCTTCGTGAACTCGATGATCACGTCGCTGCTCATGCGGGCGAAGCCCTCCGACGTGCGCATGGTGCTCATCGATCCCAAGCGGGTCGAGCTCGCGCCGTACGGGGGCGTGCCGCACCTCATCACGCCCATCATCACGAACCCGAAGAAGGCCGCCGAGGCGCTGCAGTGGGTCGTGAAGGAGATGGACATGCGGTACGACGACCTCGCGTCGTTCGGCTTCCGCCACATCGACGACTTCAACAAGGCCGTGGTCAACGAGGAGATCGTGCTGCCCGCCGGCAGCGAGCGCAAGCTCAAGCCCTACCCCTACCTGCTCGTCGTCGTCGACGAGCTCGCCGACCTCATGATGGTCGCCCCGCGTGACGTCGAGGACTCGATCGTGCGCATCACGCAGCTCGCACGCGCGTCGGGCATCCACCTCGTGCTCGCGACGCAGCGGCCCTCCGTCGACGTCGTCACGGGCCTCATCAAGGCCAACGTGCCCTCGCGCCTCGCCTTCGCGGTCACGAGCGTCACCGACTCGCGCGTCATCCTCGACCAGCCGGGGGCCGACAAGCTCATCGGCCAGGGTGACGCGCTCTTCCTGCCGATGGGGGCGTCGAAGGCGATCCGCGTGCAGGGCGCGTGGGTCAGCGAGTCCGAGATCGAGAAGGTCGTCACGCACGTCACGCGGCAGGCGCGGCCCGAGTACCGGCAGGATGTCGCGGCCGCCGTCGAACGCAAGGAGATCGACTCCGACATCGGCGACGACCTCGAGCTGCTGCTCGCCGCGGCGGAGCTCGTCGTCTCGACGCAGTTCGGCTCGACCTCGATGCTCCAGCGCAAGCTCCGTGTCGGGTTCGCCAAGGCCGGGCGGCTCATGGACCTGCTCGAGTCCCGTGAGGTCGTCGGTCCGTCCGAGGGGTCGAAGGCCCGTGACGTGCTGGTGACGGCCGAGCAACTCCCCGGCGTGCTGGCACGTCTCCGCGGCGAGGAGCCGGCAGGAGGGGGCGGCCCTGCCGGGCAGGCGGCGGCGCGGGCGGATGTCCCCGCCGACGCCGGCGGCTACGACGACCCGGACCCCCGCTACGACGACCCCGTCGGTCGTGCCACCCAGGGGCTGCCCGAGGTCGAGGGCGACACCGACGAGGACGCCTGGGGCCTCACCGGCCGCGACTGAGCCGCCCGCTCCGCGGAAGCACCGCGCGGCTAGGCTGTGCGTATGACCTCCTCCGCCGGAAGCCCCGAGCGATCGGCGAATTGGAACCTCCCCAACGCGATCACGATCGTGCGCATCCTCATGGCGCCGCTCGTGTTCTGGCTGCTGCTCGCCGACGGGGGTGCCGACGGGCCCATGCGGTGGTGGAGCGCTCTCCTCTTCATCATCGCCATCTCCACCGACTGGGTCGACGGATGGCTCGCACGTTCGCGGGGCCTGGTCACCGATCTGGGCAAGATCCTCGACCCCATCGCGGACAAACTGCTCACGAGCGGTGCGCTCGTCTGCCTCTCGATCCTCGGCGAGTTGTGGTGGTGGGTCACGATCGTCATCGTCGTGCGCGAAGTCGGCATCACGATCTGGCGGTTCGTCGAGCTCAGGCGAGGCAACGTCGTCCCCGCGTCATCCGGCGGCAAGGCGAAGACGATGGCGCAGTCGATCGCGATCTCGCTCGCGCTCCTGCCACTCTGGACGATCGTCGGCGACTGGATCTTCTGGCTCAACTGGGCCGCGATGGCCGCGGCGCTCGTCCTCACGGTCTGGTCGGGCCTGCTGTACGTGCGCGACGCCGTTCGACTCGCACGCGGTGCGCGCGAGTCGCACTGAGGGCGAGCGGATGCCCCGGCCGACCGATTCCCCGGGTGCACCCGACGCCCGCGCGCTGGTGCACCGGCTCACCGACCTGCGCCTGACGATCGCCACCGCCGAGTCGTTGACCGGCGGGCTCCTGGCCGCGGCGATCGTGGGCATTCCGGGCGCGTCCGTCGTATTCAACGGGGGAGTGGTGGCCTACGCGACGCCCGTGAAGCGCACGGTGCTCGGCGTGGACGCCGCGCTGCTCGCGGAGCGAGGGGCCGTGGATCCCGACGTCGTGCAGCAGATGGCCGACGGCGTACGCCGCGCATGCGCCGTCGACGGCCGGGCCGCCGACCTCGGCGTCGCGACCACGGGCGTGGCCGGGCCCGACTGGCAGGACGGCCGGGCCCCGGGAACGGTGTACGTCGGGATCGCCTCGCCCCGGGGCATCCGCTCGGTGGCGCTCGAGCTCGACGGCGGCAGGGCCGTGGTGCGCGCAGCCGCGGTCGTCGCCGCCATCGCGGCCGCGGTCGAGGAGCTCGACTCCGTCGGCGTTCCGGCGGAATAACCTTCGTGAACAACCTGTTACAGGTGACGAGTTCACACGAAAGTCCAAGTGTGCGACGCTAGGTTGGAAGCCATGAGAGTCGGGTAGACTGACCCTCCCGTTTCCGGCTCCGAGGAGTCGATGGCAGAGTGAAGGAGGTCCCCGATGGTTCTGGTTCGACAGGAGATCGGCGACGTGCTGAGGGACTTCCGTCTGCAGAAGGGTCGCACCCTTCGTCAGGTGGCGTCGAAGGCCAGCGTCGCTCTCGGTTACCTCAGCGAGGTGGAGCGCGGCCAGAAGGAGGCCTCCTCCGAGATCCTCGCGTCGGTCGCTGAAGCGCTCGACACCCCCATCTCCGTGATCATGCACGAGGTCGGCGACCGCATCGCCGTCCTCGAGGGCCTGGCCGTCGTGCCCGACAGCCTGCCCGACGAGCTCGTCGCGGAGTTCGACGCGGACATGATGGTCCGCTGACCCACCCACGATCCAACGCCTCGGCCGGTCTTCGGACCGGCCGATGGCATGTCCGGGAGCATCGATGAAGCTGAGCGAGTTCCAGATCGCGGTCGATGAGGAGTTCGGCGCAGGGTATGGCAGCGTCGTCGTGAACGACCTCGTGCTGCCGGGGCTCCGCGACCGCACCGCACGCGAGGCACTCGCGGCCGGCGTTCCGCCGCGCGAGGTCTGGGTCGCCCTGTGCGAGGCGACGGATGTCCCGCCCGAGCGTCGTCACGGCGTCGGTCGGCGTGAGCCGGGCCGAGGCCAGCGCCGCACGTCCTGACGGCATCGAGCGCCTTCGGCGGGCCCCGAAGACGTGTTCGACACGCGGGCGTGTCTTCGAACATCCGTTCGGTTGCTCGACTAGGCTCGTCCTCGACAGCAGGAGGAATGTCGCGTCCCTCCACATCCCGCCTCACGGGGCTCCGGATGTCAGTGGGCGGCCATACGGTCGAAGCGTCGGAACACACCGCAAACGCCTTGTCGCGAGACGCCGCGGGTCACGGCCCGCAACGTGGAACGACAGCCTAGAGGCAGCCGCAACGAGCACGAGGAGCCAGCACATGCCATCACCCGTAGACCGCGAGAAAGCACTCGAAACCGCACTCGCCCAGATCGACCGCCAATTCGGCAAGGGGTCGGTGATGCGCCTCGGCAGCGAAGACCGCGCTCCCGTCGAGGTGATCCCCACGGGCTCGGTCGCACTCGACGTCGCGCTCGGCGTCGGCGGCCTTCCCCGCGGCCGGATCATCGAGATCTACGGCCCGGAGTCCTCGGGAAAGACCACGCTCACCCTGCACGCGATCGCCAACGCGCAGCGTGCCGGCGGCATCGCGGCGTTCGTCGACGCCGAGCACGCGCTCGACCCCGAGTACGCGAAGAAGCTGGGCGTCGACATCGACTCGCTCCTCGTCTCGCAGCCCGACACGGGTGAGCAGGCGCTCGAGATCGCCGACATGCTCGTGCGCTCGGGCTCGATCGACCTGATCGTGATCGACTCCGTCGCGGCGCTCGTGCCGCGCGCCGAGATCGAGGGCGAGATGGGCGACTCGCACGTCGGCCTGCAGGCCCGCCTGATGTCGCAGGCGCTCCGCAAGCTCACCGGTGGCCTCAACCAGACGAACACCACGATGATCTTCATCAACCAGCTGCGAGAGAAGATCGGCGTGTTCTTCGGCAGCCCCGAGACCACCGCGGGCGGCAAGGCGCTCAAGTTCTACGCCTCGGTGCGACTCGACATCCGCCGCATCGAGACGCTGAAGGACGGCACCGAGGCGGTTGGCAACCGCACGCGCGTCAAGGTCGTCAAGAACAAGATGGCGCCGCCCTTCAAGCAGGCGGAGTTCGACATCCTCTACGGCGTGGGCATCTCGCGCGAGGGCTCGCTGATCGACTACGGCGTCGATCAGGGCATCGTGAAGAAGTCCGGTGCCTGGTACACCTACGACGGCGACCAGCTCGGACAGGGCAAGGAGAACGCGCGCAACTTTCTCCTGCAGAACCCCGACATCGCCGCCGACATCGAGAAGAAGATCCTCGCGAAGCTCGGCATCGGTGCGGCAGGTGCTGCGCCGGCCGTGCCGTCGAACGTGGAGTCGATCGAGGGCAAGCTCGGGCGCAAGGGCGCCTGAGTCGCACGATGAACGAGATCGGGGAGGGGAGTGAGATGAGCGACGCAACCGAGCACCTCGCCCCGGTCTCGTACCTGCCGTGGGCCACGCCGCCCGGCACTGCCGAACCGGCCGGCGCGCCTGCCGACACCGGCGTCCGCGGCGCGCCTGCGGACGCCGGTGGCCGCGGTCGATCAGCCCCGGCCGATGACGTCGTCAATGCGACCGAGCAGCCCCGCACGAGCGGTTCGGGCGGCAGTCGTTGGTCGTCACCGAACTCCGATCGCGACTCCCGGCGCGCCGAACGTCGTCGCAGTCGCTTCACCGTCGTGAGCGACGATCCCGAGGAGACCGGGCCCGAGCGAGATGCCCGCATCGACCGGCTGGTCGTGTCTCGGTTGCGCCGTTCGGCGCTGTCCGTCGCCGAGGTGCGAGCGGTGCTCGCCGAACACGGCCTCGACGAAGCGGAGATCGAGGAGTGGATCGAGCGCTACGAGCGGTTCGGCTACCTCGACGACGCACGACTCGCCGAGCAGCTCGTGCACGTCAACGGGGCCCGCCGCGGCCGGGGGAGCGGCGCGATCCTCCAGGAGCTCTCGCGTCGCGGCGTCGACCCTTCCGCGGCTCGCGCCGCGGTCGACGAGCTCGACCCCGACGTCGAACGTCGCAACGCCCTCGAGGTGGCGCAGCGGCGTGCGAGGCAGCTCACCGGGCTCGACCACCAGACGGCGGAGCGTCGGCTCTCCGCCTTCCTTCAGCGTCGGGGCTACCCGGGCGACATCGTCCGCGAGGCGGTGACGGCGGCGCTGGCCGCCGATGGCTCGTAAACTGGTGCGATCATGAGCACCCTTCGCGAGGCCTCGACGATCGAGACCACTGAGCCGGCGTCGACGCCGCGGACCTACGAGGTCCGCACCTTCGGATGCCAGATGAACGTGCACGACTCCGAGCGCCTCAGCGGATCGCTGGAAGCAGCCGGGTACGTGCCCGCCGATGGGGCCGAGCCCGACATCGTCGTCATCAACACGTGCGCCGTGCGCGAGAACGCCGACAACAAGCTCTACGGCAACCTCGGACATCTCGCCGGCGTCAAGCGTCGTCACGCCGGCATGCAGATCGCCGTCGGCGGTTGCCTCGCCCAGAAGGACAAGAACGTCATCCTCGAGAAGGCGCCGTGGGTCGACGTCGTCTTCGGCACCCACAACATGGGGTCCCTGCCGAGCCTCCTCGAACGTGCACGCCACAACGACGAGGCGCAGCTCGAGATCCTCGACGCCCTCGAGGTGTTCCCGTCCACGCTCCCCACCAAGCGGGATTCGACGTACAGCGGGTGGGTGTCGATCTCCGTCGGCTGCAACAACACGTGCACCTTCTGCATCGTGCCGGCGCTCCGGGGCAAGGAGAAGGATCGCCGACCCGGCGAGATCCTCGCCGAGATCCAGGCACTCGTCGACGACGGTGCTGTCGAAGTGACCCTGCTCGGCCAGAACGTCAACTCCTACGGCGTCGAGTTCGGCGATCGCCAGGCATTCGGCAAGCTGCTCCGCGCCGCGGGCCGGATCGAGGGCCTCGAGCGCATCCGCTTCACGAGCCCGCACCCCGCCGCGTTCACCGACGATGTCATCGAGGCCATGGCCGAGACGCCGGCGGTCATGCCGCAGCTGCACATGCCGCTCCAGTCGGGCTCCGACCGCATCCTCAAGGCGATGCGCCGGTCCTACCGCTCCGAGAAGTTCCTCGGCATCCTCGACCGTGTGCGCGCCCGCATCCCGAACGCCGCCATCTCCACCGACATCATCGTCGGCTTCCCCGGTGAGACCGAAGCGGACTTCCAGGAGACGCTCCGCGTCGTGGAGGCCGCACGATTCGCGTCGGCCTTCACCTTCCAGTACTCCATCCGCCCGGGCACCCCGGCCGCGACGATGGACGAGCAGGTGCCGAAGGAGGTCGTGCAGGAGCGCTACGACCGACTCATCGCGCTGCAGGAACAGATCTCCTGGGAGGAGAACCAGCGCCTCATCGGGCGTCCGGTCGAGGTCCTCGTCTCGACGGGTGAGGGCAAGAAGGACGCCGAGACGCACCGGCTGAGCGGCCGGGCCGAAGACAGCCGGCTCGTGCACTTCGAGGTTCCTGCCGGCTTTGAGCTCCCGCGCCCCGGCGATGTCGTGTCGGTCACGATCACGCAGGCTGCGCCGTTCCACCTCATCGCCGACTCGCTCGACGACGTGCCGCTGACGATCCGCCGCACCCGGGCGGGCGATGCCTGGGATCGCGCACAGGCCGAGAGCTGCGGCGTGCCGGCCGGCCCCGCGGCATCCGTCGGTGCTCGCGTGTCGTTGGGCCTGCCGTCGGTGCGCACCCGTGGCGCCGAGCCGCTCGTGGCCCCGGGTGTCGGCACGATGCCGATCTACGACCCCAGCGACGCACAGCGCTGACGTGACCCTCATCGCGATCGTCGGCGCGACCGGCGCCGGCAAGTCCGACTTCGCGCTCGACCTCGCCGAGGCGTTCGAACGGGCGGGCCGGGTCACCGAGGTCGTGAACGCCGATGCGATGCAGCTCTACCGCGGCATGGACATCGGCACTGCGAAGCTGGCACTCGATGCGCGGCGGGGGGTGCCGCATCACCAGCTCGACGTGCTCGACGTCACCGAGGAGGCGTCGGCCGCGGCATACCAGCCCGCCGCCCGTGCGGCCATCGACGACATCCTCGCCCGCGGCCACGTGGCGCTGCTGGTCGGTGGATCCGGCCTGTACGTGTCGTCGGTCATCCACGACTTCCGCTTCCCCGGCACCGACGCCGCCATTCGCGCGCGGCTCGAGGCCGAGCTCGCCGAGATCGGTCCCGGCCTCATGCACGGGAGGCTGCGGGCGCTCGATGCCGAGACGGCCGCGAGCGTCGATGCGCAGAACGGCCGGCGCATCGTGCGCGCGCTCGAGGTCATCGAGCTCACGGGGGAGCCGAAGGCCGCACGCCTTCCCGACGAGCCCGTGGCCTGGCGTCCCCACCGCATCGTGCACCTCCGCAGCGACCGCGCACGTCTCGTGGAGCGGCTCGATGCCCGAGCCGCACGCATGTGGGAGGACGGACTGCTCGACGAGGTGCGCGAGCTCGTGCCGCGCGGCCTCGAGCGGGGCGTCACGGCGCGCAAGGCGATCGGCTACGCGCAGGCCCTCGCCGAGTTCCATGGGCGGATGTCGCGCGCCGAGGCGATCGCCCAGACGCAGCAGCTCACGCGCACCTACGCGCGCCGGCAGGTCGGCTGGTTCGGCCGCTATCGCGACGCGACCACGATCGACGCCGACGACCTCGCCGCTCGCGGCTCGGAGCTGGCCCGCCAGGCGGCTCTAGACTGATCGGATGCCGTTCGATCTGCGATTCACCAAGGGGCAGGGCACGGGCAACGACTTCGTGCTCTTCAGCGACCCCGAGGGCGACACCGAGCTCACGCCCACGCAGATCGCCGCGGTGTGCGACCGGCGGTTCGGGGTGGGCGCCGACGGCGTGATCCGAGCCGTGCGTTCCCGCAACCTCGACGACGGCGCCGCGGCCCTGTCGGAGGACCCGGCCGCCGTGTGGTTCATGGACTACTGGAATGCCGATGGCACCGTCTCCGAGATGTGCGGCAACGGCATCCGCGTGTTCGTCAGCTACCTCCTCGACCAGGGGCTGGCTGAGCTCCCGGCCGGAGGGGCGATCGCTATCGGTACGCGCGCGGGTGTCCGCACCGTGCGACGCAGCGCCGACGGCTTCCAGGCCGACCTCGGACCGTGGCGCCTCGCCGGCGGCGAGCCGCTCGTGCGGGGCAAGGAGCTGCCGGTGGCACGACCCGGACTCGGCATCGACGTGGGCAACCCGCACGTGGTCGTGGCCCTCGCCGACGACGATGAGCTCGAGGCCGTCGACCTGAACTACCAGCCCGTGCTGGACCCGGTGCCCGAGGCCGGCGCGAACGTCGAGTTCGTGGTGCCCGCCGAGCCGCTCGTCGAGGACGGCATCGGCCGCATCCGCATGCGCGTGCACGAGCGCGGTTCGGGCGAGACGCTCTCGTGCGGCACCGGCGCGGTCGCGTCGGCACTGGCCGTGCGGTACTGGGCCGGATCCGGCGCGCCGAACGACTGGCGCGTGCAGGTGCCGGGTGGCGTCCTGGGCGTGCGCATGTTCGAGGCAGCCGACGGAGAGCATGTCGCCCTCTCGGGGCCGGCGGAGCTCGTCTTCGACGGGGTGCTCACCCTCGCCTGAGTTCAGCGCGCGGTTGCCGCACGGGCAGCGAGCACCCGGAACCCCTTGGATTTGTCCGCTCGTTCGACGTCGAGGCCGAGCTCGGTGGCGATCCAGCGTTGCAGGGACTCCGCCCCGAGGTGCTTGGCGACCACGAGCCAAGCGGTCGCGTCGTCGGCCAGTCGGGGAAGCCAGTGCGCGAGCATGGCGTGCAGCTCCTGCTTGCCGACGCGGATCGGCGGGTTCGACCAGATCGTGGCGAACCGAACGTCATCGGGAACATCCCCGGGCAGCACGGCGTTGACATTGGTGAGGCCGAGGCGGGCCGCGTTGCGACGCACCAGGTCGAGGGCGCGTTCGTTGACGTCCACCGCCCACACCGTGGCATCCGGTGCCTGCATCGCCAGGCTGAGCGCGATCGGTCCCCAGCCCGCACCGAGGTCGAGCAGGTGCCCGGTCTGAGGCGGCGCAGGGACGGCGTCGAGCAGCACGCGGGTGCCCTCGTCGAGATGCTCGGGGCTGAACACCCCGCCGGCGGTGACGAGCTCGACCTCCCGGCCGGCGAGTCGCACACGGATCGTGCGCGTGCCGCCGCCGCTCCGAGGCGAAGGGGAGAAGTAGTGGTCGGAGCCCATGCAAGCAAGTTATCGCACGCGAACGGAAGTAAGGTTGACGAGATGAACGAAGGCGAACGGCACACTGCAGACGACGACGTCGAGCGCGTGCTCCGCAGCGCGGAGAGCCGCGCGGGCGTGGCCAGGTTCGGAGCCGGCGACGCCTCGGCGATCCAGCGCACGGGTTCCGAGGTGACCGGCGACGACTCGCACGACGGCGAGCAGTTCGACCGCGAGGAGCGGGCGGCGCTGCGGCGGGTGAGCGGTCTCTCGACCGAGCTCGAGGACGTCACCGAGGTCGAGTACCGACAGCTGCGCCTCGAGAACGTCGTGCTGATCGGCGTGTACGCGCAGGGTTCGCAGGACGACGCCGAGAACTCGATGCGCGAGCTCGCGGCCCTCGCGGAGACGGCCGGTGCACGGGTGCTCGACGGGCTCCTGCAGCGTCGTCCGCACCCCGACCCGAGCACCTACCTCGGCAGCGGCAAGGCCGAGGAGCTGCGCCACGTCGTGGCCGCGCTCGGCGCCGACACCGTCATCGCCGACACCGAGCTCGCTCCGAGCCAGCGGCGTGCGCTGGAGGACGTCGTGAAGGTCAAGGTCATCGACCGCACCGCGGTGATCCTCGACATCTTCAGCCAGCACGCGAAGAGCCGTGAGGGCAAGGCCCAGGTCGAGCTCGCGCAGCTCGAGTACCTGCTTCCCCGCCTCCGCGGCTGGGGTGAGTCGATGTCCCGCCAGGCCGGTGGCCAGGTCGGCGGCGCCGGTGCCGGCATGGGCTCCCGCGGACCGGGTGAGACGAAGATCGAGCTCGATCGTCGCCGCATCCACTCGCGCATGGCGAAGCTGCGCAAGCAGATCGCCGGCATGAAGCCCGCCCGTGAGGCCAAGCGCGCCAACCGCCGCCGCAACGCCGTGCCATCGGTCGCGATCGCCGGGTACACGAACGCGGGCAAGTCGAGCCTGCTCAACCGCATCACCGGAGCCGGAGTGCTCGTCGAGAACGCGCTGTTCGCCACGCTCGACGCGACCGTGCGGCGCAACACCACCACTGACGGCCGGGTCTACACGATCGCCGACACCGTCGGGTTCGTGCGCAACCTGCCGCACCAGCTGGTCGAGGCGTTCCGTTCGACGCTCGAGGAGGTCGGCGACGCCGACCTGATCGTGCACGTGGTCGATGCGGCGCACCCCGACCCCGCCGGGCAGATCGCCACGGTGCGCGACGTGATCGGGGAGGTCGGCGCGCGCGACGTGCCTGAGCTCATCGTCTTCAACAAGGCCGACCTCGTGACCGAGGAGGACCGACTCGTGCTCCGCGGCCTCGAGCCGAACGCCGTGTTCGCGTCGGCGCGCACCGGCGAGGGCATTCCCGACGTGCTCGCGGCGATCGAGCGCATGCTGCCCGACCCCGCGGTCGAGGTCGACCTGCTCGTGCCGTACGACCGCGGCGACGTGGTCTCGACGCTCCACGAAGCCGGTCGCGTCCTGTCCATCGAGTACGTCGAGGACGGCACCCGCATCCGGGCGCTCGCCTCGCCCGAGCAGGCCGGCCAGCTCGCGGAGTTCGACGCAGCATCCGTGCCTGCCTAGGTCGTGCCGCCGGTTCCCTGTCACCGCGCGTCATAGTGGGCGCATCCGCGTGACGGAGGCGTATCGTCGCTGGTGATCGTCGGTGCACGGCCGGATGCCGGGCACCTGGAGCGACCGCCGAGCCCGGCACCCGCCCGCGACACCCACCCGCCGATCCGGCCGGGGGACGCGGCCTGCCGCGCCTTCGCCGAACGGCACGCGACGCCACGCAGGAGCACCATGGCCCAGACCGGACCGGACGCCGGAGGCGCGGACTGTCGGGACCGCCCGCCGGTCTCCTTCGAGCTGTTCCCGCCCAGGACGGATGCCGCTGCGCTCGCGCTCGGTCGCACGATCGACAAGCTCGCCGAGGCGCACCCCGCGTTCATCTCGGTGACGTTCGGCGCCGGCGGCTCGTCGCGCGACCGTTCCCTGACCGTGCTCCGCTACATGCTCGAGCACACCGACGTCGAGCCGATGGCGCACCTCACCTGCGTGGGCTCCTCGCATGCCGAGGCCAACCGCCTCGTGCGCGAGTTCCTCGACGCGGGGATCACGAGCTTCCTCGCGCTGCGCGGTGACCCGCCCGCGGGCGCCGACGCCTCTCCCGACGCCGGCATCGGCGACCTCGACAGCGCCGCCGAGCTGGTGCAGCTCATCCACCGGGTGCAGGAGGAACGCGAGCCCTTCGGCCAGGTCGGCATCCCCGGCCTGCCCGGCGTCAGGCAGATCGGTGAGCGGCCGAGGCCCGAGCGCGTCGCGGTGGCGACGTTCCCCACTGGACATCCGCGATCGCGTGGGGTCGCCCAGGACGTCGACACGCTGCTCGCCAAGGAGATCGCGGGAGCCAACCTCGCCATCACGCAACTGTTCTGGCGCGCCGAGGACTACCTCGGCTTCGTCGACCGCGCTCGCGCCGGCGGGGTGACGATCCCGATCCTGCCCGGCATCATGCCGGTCACCACGCCCGCCCGGCTCGCCCGGCTCACCGAGCTCACGGGCGTCGAGCCGCCGGCGTCCCTCGCGATCGACCTCGAGATCGAACCGGATGCCGCGGCGCAGGCCGAGCTCGGCATCGACTTCGCCACCCGGCTCGCCTCCGACGTGCTCGCGGGCGGCGCACCGGGTCTCCACCTGTACACCTTCAACCGCCATGAGGCCGTGCTCGACGTGCTCGACCGGCTCGGGATCGGCGTCAACGACCGACTCGTCAACGAGAGGAACACCACAGAACGATGACCGCACACTCCTTCCCCACCGGCACGATCCTGGGCTACCCGCGCATCGGGCGCCGCCGCGAGCTGAAGAAGGCCGTGGAGGCCTTCTGGTCGGGCGCGATCGACGCGAGCAGGCTCGAGGCCGCCGCCGCCGACCTCCGTGCGGCGACGCGCGAGCGCCTCGCAGCCCTCGGCCTGGGCCGTGACGACTCGTCCATCCCCGAGTCGTTCTCCTACTACGACCAGGTGCTCGACGCCGCGATCGCGGTGGGCGCCGTGCCCGAGCGCTTCCGCCGGCTGCAGGACGAGTCGGGCCGCGTCGACCTCGCCGGGTACTTCACCATCGCCCGCGGCGAGGGCGAGGACGCGCCGCTCGAGATGACGAAGTGGTTCGATTCGAACTACCACTACCTCGTTCCCGAGATCGGGCCCGACACCGCGTTCTCCCTGCACGCCGACCGGATCCTCGCGGAGTTCGCCGAGGCCAAGGCCGCCGGGTTCCTCACCCGCCCGGTCATCGTCGGACCCGTGACCTTCCTCCTCCTCGCGAAGGCCGCCGATGGCGCCCCCGAGGGCTTCCGGCCGATCGACCGCCTCGCCGACCTGGTGCCCGTGTACGCGGCGCTCCTCGCCGAGCTGCAGGCGGCCGGTGCCGCGTGGGTGCAGCTCGACGAGCCGGCGCTCGTCAGCGAGAGCATCGACGAGTCGCGCGACCGGGTCCTCGAGGCGATCGGCCAGGCCTACGACGCGCTGGGCTCCACCGAGCAGCGCCCGTCGATCTTCGTGGCTGCGCCCTACGGCGCGCTCGGCGACGCGCTTCCCGCGCTGGCGGCCGCGCCCGTCGAGGCCATCTCGCTCGACCTCGTGCGCGGCACCGCGCCCGAGCAGCTCGACCCGGCGACCGAGGAGTCGCTGGCGTCGAAGACCCTCGTCGCGGGCGTGGTCGACGGCCACAACATCTGGCGGGGCGACCTCGCGCACGCGTTCGAGCGGGCCGACGCGCTCCGCTCCTTCTCGGGCGACGTGGCCGTCTCGACCTCCACCTCGCTGCTGCACGTGCCGCACGACGTCGAGGACGAGTCCAAGCTCGACCCGCGCCTCGTGAGCTGGCTCGCGTTCGCCGACCAGAAGGTCGCCCAGGTCGCGACGTTGGCACGGGGGCTCGCCGAGGGACGCGACGCCATCGCGAGCGAGCTCGACGCGGCATCCGCGGCCCTCGCCGACCGTGCCGGTGCGCCCGGGGTGCGCGTGCCCTCGGTGCGTGCACGACTGGCCGGCCTCGCCGATCGCGACTTCGCCCGTGACGAGTACGACGAGCGGGTCGCCGCCCAGGAGTCGCTCGACCTGCCCGAGCTGCCCACCACGACCATCGGATCGTTCCCGCAGACGGCCGACATCCGTCGTGCGCGCGCACGCCTGCTGAAGGGCGAGTTGACGGATGCCGAGTACCGCGGGCTCATGCGCGAGGAGATCGAACGCGTCATCCGCCTGCAGGAGGACCTCGGCCTCGACGTGCTCGTGCACGGCGAGCCCGAGCGCAACGACATGGTGCAGTACTTCGCCGAGCTCCTCGACGGGTTCGCGGTCACGCAGCACGGTTGGGTGCAGTCCTACGGATCGCGCTGTACGCGGCCGTCGATCCTCTGGGGCGACGTCTCCCGTCCGGCGCCGATGACGGTGGAGTGGTCGACGTACGCCCAGTCGCTCACCGAGAAGCCGGTCAAGGGCATGCTCACCGGTCCGGTGACGATCCTCGCGTGGTCGTTCGTGCGCGACGACCAGCCGCTCGGCGACACCGCGCGCCAGGTGGCGCTCGCGCTGCGCGACGAGATCGGCGACCTCGAGCAGGCCGGCATCCGGGTCATCCAGGTCGACGAGCCGGCGCTGCGCGAACTGCTCCCGCTGAAGCTCGCCGACCAGCCCGCCTACCTCGACTGGTCGGTCGGCTCGTTCCGGCTCGCGACGGGCGGCGCCGCTGCGGCGACGCAGGTGCACACGCACCTCTGCTACTCGGAGTTCGGCGTGGTCATCGACGCGATCCGCAACCTCGACGCGGACGTGACCTCGATCGAGGCCGCCCGCAGCCGCATGGAAGTCGTCGACGACCTGTCGACGAGCGGCTTCGACCACGGCATCGGCCCGGGCGTCTACGACATCCACTCGCCGCGCGTGCCGAGCGCCGCCGAGGTGCAGTCGCTCCTCGAGCGGGCGGTCGCGGAGATCCCGGCCTCCAAGCTGTGGGTCAACCCCGACTGCGGGCTCAAGACCCGCGGCTACGACGAGACCGTGGCGTCGCTCGAGCACATCATCCAGGCGACCCGCGCCGTGCGCGCCGAGCTGCCCCAGCCCGCGCTCGCGAAGTAGGGCGAAACGCACGCCGGTCGGATGTCGCGAGCTCGCGGCATCCGACCGGCGTCGTCGTTCAGCGCGACGTCGCACGGCGCGTCGTCGCACTCGGGGGATCCCCATGTGCCGCCCGGGCAGCCCACAGGTGCGACCCGTACGGTCGACGTCATGCGACTCGCAGTGCACGAATCCGGCGATGGTGCCAAGACCGCCGTGCTGATCCACGGGATCATGTCCGATTCACGGGCCTGGCACCGGGTGACGGCAGAGCTCCACGCGCACGGATATCGGGTGCTCGCGGTCGACCTCGCCGGGCACGGTCGCAGTCCCCGGGCGCGTCGATACTCGCCGGCGGCCTGGGCGCACGACGTCGTGGAGACGCTCGAGCCGATGCTCGACCGGGCGCCCGACGTGGTAATGGGCCACTCGCTCGGCGGCCTCGTCGCGAGCCTCGTCGCCGACCGCCTGGCGCCCCGGGCGGCCATCTACATCGACCCGGCGTTCTCGTTCCCCACCGGCGTCAAGGGCTGGGCGTTCAAGGCGTTCTTCGCCATGGCCCCGCGGCCCCGGCGGTCGGCACTCGTGCGCATGAACCCCCGCTGGAGCGCGGTCGACGTCGACATCGAGGTCGCGACGCTTCGCGACTGGGACAAGCGGACCATCCTCGGATTCCTCGACACGAGGCCGCTCGTGCCGCCCGCCCGACTGGTGGCGCCCAGCCTGGTCGTGCTCGCCGAGAAGAGCCTCCTGATCACCGAGCGCGTCGCCGCGCAGATGCGGAGCCGGGGGATGACCGTCGCGACCGTGAGGGGAACCGGTCACACCGTGTTCCGCGACGACCACGCAGGCTTCATGGACACCGTGGTCGGGTGGCTGCACGGGCTCGGTGCACCGGCCACCAAGGCCGCGACGCGCCGAGTGCTCACGGCCGCCTGACCGAGAGCTGCAGGGTCTGCCGAACCCTGGTCAGACCGCGCGGAGCACGGCGACGACCTTGCCGAGGACCTCGGCCTGGTCGCCGAGGATGGGCTCGAACGCGGTGTTGCGGGGGAGCAGCCACGTGTGGCCGTCGCGCTGCCGGAAGACCTTGACGGTCGCCTCGCCGTCGAGCATGGCCGCCACGATCTCGCCGTTCTCCGCGGTGCGCTGCGATCGCACCACGACCCAGTCGCCGTCGCAGATCGCCGCATCGATCATGGAGTCGCCGACGACCTTGAGGATGAAGAGGTCGCCCTTGCCGACGAGCTGACGGGGGAGGGGGAACACCTCGTCGATCTGCTGCTCGGCGGTGATGGGGATGCCTGCGGCGATGCGCCCCACCAGGGGGACCATGGCGGCGTCGCCCACCTGCACGGGCTCGCCCGCCGAGGCGTTGCGTCCTGGCGCCCCGGGCAGCTCGATGAGCACCTCGAGGGCTCGGGGACGGTTGGGGTCGCGCCGGAGGTAGCCGGCGAGCTCGAGCTGGTTGAGCTGGTGCGTCACGCTCGACAGTGAGGAGAGTCCCACCGCATCGCCGATCTCGCGCATGCTCGGCGGATATCCACGGCTCGACACGGAACGCTGGATGACCTCGAGGATCGCGACCTGCTTCGCGCTCAGGCTCTTGCGGCGGCGTTGGCCGCCCGCCGTGCGCGTTCCGTCGATGTCGGTGCTCAACGTCTCCGCCCCTCGTTGCGACCTCGCGGCCGGATGTCGGTGGTGTCTGATCGACTGTGTTCGAACATTCGAAACTGTATCCGGCAGATGTCGGTGCGGCAAACATTCGTTCGAGTGTGTCGCGCAATTCGGCGGCACCACGCACGACGAGTGGATGCTTGCAGCTTCGAACATTCGAAGATATATTCGGAACAGAGCTTCGCATCCGGCCCTCCCGGCCGAGGGCCGGATGCGACTCATCAGGAGGTGTGAGATGAGTGCAGTGATCGTAACGAACCGGCTCGGCACTTCCGTGCGCCCGCAGCCGATCGAGGCCCCGGCCGCCACCCGGCTTCGCCTGACCCGTCGGGGAAGGGCGGTCTTCACGGGGCTGGCGTCGCTCCCGTTGGTGGTCTGGGCGCTGGTCGCCGTCCTCGGTTCCGGTGGCGCGGCGGCCGATTCGGGTGCCGCACGGGCAGCGACGTCGTTCGAGTACGTCACGATCGGCCAGGGCGACTCGCTGTGGGCCCTTGCCGAGTCCCTCGCGCCGCAGGGAGATCCGCGTGAACTCGTCGACGAGATCATGCGACTCAACGGGCTCGACGACGCGGTCGTCGAGCCGGGTCAGCGGCTCGCGCTTCCCGTCGTTCCATGACGTCACGAGGCCGTGGCGCCTGCCACCGCGTGGCTAGCATGGACTGGTGACGAGCCTCGACGACCTGCCCATCCGCGACGATCTCCGCGGCCGCACGCCGTACGGCGCACCGCAGAAGACGGTGCCCGTCGCCCTGAACGTCAACGAGAACACACATCCGATCCCCGAGGACGTGGCGCACGACATCGTCGCGCGGGTCGCCGCGGCGATCCTCAGCCTGAACCGGTATCCCGACCGCGAGTTCACCGCGCTGCGTCGTGCGCTCGCGGACTACCTGGGCCATGGACTCGACGTCGACCGCATCTGGGCGGCCAACGGGTCGAACGAGGTGCTGCAGCACATCCTGCAGGCGTTCGGGGGCCCGGGCCGCTCGGTGCTCGGATTCGCACCCACCTACTCGATGTACGGCCTCCTCGCATCGGGCACCGGCACGCAATGGATCACCGCAGGGCGCGACGACGACTTCGAGCTCAGCCCAGAGACCGCCGTCGCGGCCATCCGTGAGCACGACCCCGACGTCGTGCTGCTCTGCGCGCCGAACAACCCGACCGGCACGCCGCTGTCGCTCGACACGATCACGGCGGTGGCCGATGCCGCGCGAGGCATCGTGGTGGTCGACGAGGCGTACATCGAGTTCGCCGACCCCGGCACGCCGAGCGCCCTGACCCTGCTCGAGGGGCGGCCGAGGCTGCTCGTCTCGCGCACCATGAGCAAGGCCTTCGCGTTCGCCGGCGCGCGGGTCGGCTACCTCGCCGCCGACCCTGCGGTCGTCGATGCCCTGCGCCTCGTGCGCCTCCCGTACCACCTCTCGGCGCTCACGCAGGCCGCGGCGCTCGGCGCACTCGCGCACTCCGATGAGATGCTGGCGATGGTCGACGAGATCCGCGGGCAGCGTGAGCGCATCGCCACCGAGCTGGCCCGCCTCGGATTCCGCCCCTACCGCAGCGGGGCGAACTTCGTGCTGTTCGGCGGAGTCGACGACCCGCACGCGGTGTTCGAGGCGCTCCTCGAACGGGGGATCCTCATCCGCGAGATCGGCCTCCCCGGATGCCTCCGCGTGACGGCCGGCACCGAGGCCGAGACGACGGCGTTCCTCGAGGCGATCGCGAACTTCGCACCGGCCGGTTCGCCCGCGAGTGCGGCAGCGTCACCGGCCCACGCGACGGCCTCCTCGGCGAACCCGGCATCGGCCCCCGAATAGGATGACGGCATGACCACTCCCGGCGCACCGCGCACCGCCCGCGTGCAGCGCGAGACGAGCGAGTCCAGCATCGACCTGTCGGTGAACCTCGACGGCACGGGCGTGAGCGACATCGAGACCTCGGTGCCGTTCTACGACCACCTCCTCACGGCATTCGCCAAGCACTCGCTCACCGACCTCACGGTGCGGGCGCGCGGCGACATCGAGATCGACGTGCACCACACCGTGGAAGACGTGGGCATCGTGCTCGGGCAGGCCATCCGCGAGGCGCTCGGCGACAAGCGTGGCATCTCGCGATATGGCGACGCCCTCGTGCCCCTCGACGAGGCCCTCGCGCAGGCCGTGGTCGACATCTCCGGACGCCCATTCCTCGTGCACTCGGGCGAACCCGCGGGCTTCGAGTTCCACCTCATCGGCGGTCACTTCACGGGTTCCATGGTGCGCCACGTCTTCGAGGCCATCGCGTTCAACGCCGGCCTCACCGTGCATGTCACGGTGCTCGGCGGTCGCGACCCCCACCACATCGCCGAGGCCGAGTTCAAGGCGTTCGCGAGGGCGTTCCGGCAGGCGAAGGCGCTCGACCCGCTCGTCACCGGCATCCCGTCGACCAAGGGCGCGCTGTGACGGGTGCGAAGCGCGTCGTCGTGCTCGACTACGGCTCGGGCAACGTGCACTCGGCCGCCAAGGCGCTCGAACGCGCGGGCGCCGAGGTGCAGGTGACCGCCGACCGGGCCGCCGCCCTCGAGGCCGACGGCCTCCTCGTGCCCGGCGTCGGCGCCTTCGCCGCCGTGATGGAGCAACTGCGCGCCGTTCGCGGCGACGAGATCATCGACCGCCGGCTCGCCGGTGGCCGCCCGGTGCTCGGCATCTGCGTGGGCATGCAGGTGCTCTTCGAGCGCGGCGTCGAGCGAGGCGTGGACTCCGAGGGGCTCGGCGAGTGGCCCGGCGTCGTCTCCGAGCTGCCGTCGCCCGTGCTGCCGCACATGGGCTGGAACACCGTTCGCCCCGACGAGGGCTCCGTGCTCTTCGACGGCATCGAGCACGAGCGCTTCTACTTCGTGCACTCGTATGCCGCACAGGCGTGGCTGCTCGACGTCATGCCGCCGTTCCCGAAGCCGAGGCTCACCTGGGCCGAACATGGCGCGCCGTTCCTCGCCGCCGTCGAGAACGGCCCCTTGACGGCGACGCAGTTCCATCCCGAGAAATCCGCCGAAGCCGGCATCCGGCTGCTCGGGAACTGGCTCGGCTCGCTCGCCTGAGCGGGGCGTCATCCGCCGACGGCCTCGCCGCGCCGGCGCTAGGATGCTGTGACTGTGCCGCTGTGGCGCTTCACAGCCACGGATACGAGGACAGTGATGAGCGAGTTCAACAAGACCCCCCGTCTGGTGCTGCTTCCGGCGGTCGACGTGGCGGGCGGCAAGGCCGTGCGGCTCACGAAGGGCGAGGCGGGAACCGAGACGAACTACGGCGACCCCGTCGACGCCGCGAGCGACTGGGCCGACCAGGGCGCCGAGTGGATCCACCTCGTGGACCTCGACGCGGCATTCGGTCGGGGATCCAACGCCGGGATCCTGAAGAAGGTCATCCGCCAGGTCCGTGGCGTGAACGTCGAGCTGTCGGGCGGCATCCGCGACGACGAGTCGCTCGAGCACGCCCTCGAGATCGGCGCGAAGCGCATCAACCTCGGTACCGCCGCGCTGGAGAACCCCGAGTGGGCGGCATCCGTCATCGCGCAGTACGGCGAAGCCGTCGCCGTCGGGCTCGACGTGCGCGGCACGACCCTCGCGGCCCGCGGCTGGACGCAGGACGGTGGCGACCTCTGGCATGTCATGGACCGCCTCGAGGAGGCGGGCGCGGCCCGCTACGTGGTGACCGACGTGACGAAGGACGGCACGCTGCAGGGCCCCAACCTCGACCTGCTCCGCCAGATCATGGATCGCACGCACCGCCCGGTCGTCGCCTCCGGCGGCATCTCGAGCCTCGACGACATCGCCGCGCTCCGCGAGCTCGTGCCGCTCGGCCTCGAGGGCGCGATCGTCGGCAAGGCGCTGTACGCGGGCGCCTTCACGCTGCCCGAGGCGCTGGATGTCGCCGGGCACTGACCCCGGGCACGAGCACGGGCACGGGCACGGGCACGGGCACGGGCACGAGCCGGGCGGTGCGGATGCCGCGCCGGCGCGTTCCGGGCCGAACGCCGCCGACTCGGCGGGCGTGCCGTGGGCGGGCCGCTCGTTCCAGCCGAACGCGCACGCCGCCGACGACGGCCGCGCTCCCGAACGACTCGCCGCCGCCATCCGCCGGTTCCGCTCAGGCGACGGCGGGCAGGGCGACGTGGTCGCCGAGTTCGGCCGGTCGCGACTCCTGATCCCACTGCTCGCCCAGCTCGGCGACGGCGGGACCGAGGTCGGCGAGCACGGCCTCGCGGTCGACAAGAGCCAGGAGCTGTCGATCGTCACGGTCGAGGGGCCCGACGGGCGCCGCGTGCTGCCGGTGTTCGCCTCGGTCGAGGCGATGTCGCGATGGAATCCCGGTGCGCGTCCGGTGCCCGCCGACGGCGTGCGGGTGGCGCTCGCGGCGACCGACGACGGGACCGACCTGGTGGTGCTCGACCCCGGCTCGCCGAGCGAGTTCGTGCTGCGCCGGCCGGCGGTCTGGGCGGTGGCGCAGTCGCAGCCGTGGCATCCGCCGTTCGACTCGGTCGAGGTGCGCGACGCCTTCGAGCGCACGATCGCGACGGAGCTCGCGGTGCTCGGCGTCGAGCTGCTGCCCGGCGATCCCGACGCCCGCCTCGCCGGTCCCGAGCTCGTCGTGCGCCTCACGCTCGTGGCGGGCCTGACCCGCCCCGAGCTCGACGCCGTGCTCCAGCGGCTGGCCGCGCGCTGGGCCGCCGACGACGCGATCGCGACCCTCGTGGACTCGCTGACGGTGCGGATCGTGGCCGGACCCGACGCCGTCACGGCGGTCTGAGCTCCGAGGCCCGCTCGCGGCATCCGCTTCGTTGACCGGATGTCGCAGCCGGAGCAGAATCGAGGAGGCGCGCCCGCGCGCGCGGAATCGCAGGTGTCACGTGGTCGACCCGAACGAGCAGCCCGTCGATGCCGACGGACCAGCACATGCCGACCGAGCCTACGGACCAGTGCTCGATCTCGCCGATCGGTATGCACGAGACTGGCTGTCGCGTGTCGGGGAGCGGCCGATCCCCCCGAGGCTCGGCCTCGAAGAGATCAAGGACCGCCTCGGTCGTGCGCTGCCCGAGTCGGGCGAGCCCGCGACCGAGGTGATCGAGCGGCTCGCGGAGGGCGCCGAGCCGGGCATGATCGCCATCGGCTCGCCGCGCTTCTTCGGCTGGGTGATCGGCGGCACGCAGCCGGTGGCGCTCGCCGCCGACTGGCTCGTGTCGACCTGGGACCAGAACACCGCACTGCGCACCATCACCCCGGGCGCCGTCGCGGTGGAGGAGCTCGCGGAGGCGTGGGTCGTCGACCTGCTCGGACTTCCGGAGGGGAGCCAGGTCGGGTTCGTGACGGGCGCGACGATGGCGCAGTTCACGTGCCTGGCGGCCGGGCGCGACGCGGTACTGCGCAGTGCCGGCTGGGATGTGGAGACCGCCGGCATGGCGGGCGGACCGCCGATCCGGTTCATCGTGGGCGAGGAGCGGCATGGCACGGTCGATCTCGCCGGCAGGTACCTCGGGCTCGGGAGCCCGGTGGTCGTGCCGAGCGACGAGCAGGGTCGCATCCGCGTCGACGCGCTGCGGGAGACCCTCGCGGCGGGCTCCGGGCCGGCGATCGTGCTCCTGCAGGCCGGCAACATCCACTCGGGCGCGTTCGACGACTTCGGCCCGGCGATCGCGGCGGCGCACGAGGCGGGTGCCTGGGTGCACGTCGACGGGGCGTTCGGCCTGTGGGCGGCCGCCTCGCCGCGGCTGCGACGTCTCACTGCCGGCATGGAGGCCGCCGACTCGTGGTCGACCGACGCCCACAAGACGCTCAGCGTGCCCTACGACTGCGGCCTCGCGATCGTGCGCGACGCCCGGCCGATGCACGGCGCGCTCAGCATGCAGGCGAGCTACCTGCAGGCGACCGAGGTCGGCGCCGACCCGCACGAGAAGGTGCCCGAGCTCTCACGGCGGGCAAGGGGCGTGCCCACCTGGGCGGTGCTGCGCTCGCTCGGCCGGTCGGGAGTCGCTGCGCTCGTCGAGCGGTTGGCGGATGCCGCGAGCGGCATCGCCGAGGGTGTGGCGGCGATGCCGGGCGTCGAGGTGCTCAACGACGTCGTGTTCACGCAGGTCTGCATCGCGCTCGCCAGTGACGCGGCGACCGAAGCGCTCAGCGCACGGCTCTGGGACGACGGGGAGGTGCTCGCGATGACCTCGAGGTGGCACGACCGGGCGGTCGTGCGGTTCTCGGTGAGCAACTGGCAGACGGATGCCGCGCAGGTGCGCCGCACGGTCGACGCCGTCGCACGCGCACTCGCCGCAGTGCACGCCGGGCAGCGGTGACGGCTGTTCCAAGCCCGACGTCAGGGGCATCCGGTTGAATGGAGGCATGGCCGAGGCGTTGCATGCGTTCTCGCCCGCGACCCGGGCGTGGTTCACCGAGTCGTTCACCGCGCCCACGAGCGTGCAGCGCGAGGCCTGGGGGGCGATCGCGCGCGGCGACCACGCGCTCGTCGTGGCCCCCACCGGGTCGGGCAAGACCCTCGCCGCGTTCCTCTGGGCCATCGACCGGCTGCATGCGTCCGGAGCCGATGCCGAGACGACGGGCACCAAGGTCCTCTACCTCTCGCCGTTGAAGGCCCTCGGCGTCGACGTCGAGCGCAACCTGCGTGCACCGCTCGTGGGCATCGCCCGCACGGCGGCCGCGCACGGACTGGAGGTGCCCGAGGTGAGCGTCGGCGTGCGCTCGGGCGACACCCTGCCGGCCGAACGGCGCTCGCTCGTGGCGCACCCGCCCGAGATCCTCATCACCACGCCCGAGTCGCTGTTCCTCATGCTCACGTCGGCGGCGCGCGAGACCCTGCGCGGCGTCGAGACCGTGATCGTCGACGAGATCCACGCGCTCGCCGGCACCAAGCGGGGCGCGCACCTGGCGCTCTCCCTCGAGCGGCTCGACGCGATCACGGCGAGCCCCGTGCAGCGCATCGGGCTGTCGGCGACGGTGCGTCCCCATGAGGAGGTGGCGCGGTTCCTGGCGGGCACGCGCCCGGTGAGCGTCGTGGCGCCGCCGAGCGGCAAGCGGTTCGACATCCGGGTGACCGTGCCGGTCGACGACCTGTCCGACCTCGCGACGGAGTCGGGCTCGGGGTCGGTGTGGCCGCACGTCGAGGCGGCGATCCTCGACGAGGTGCTGGCCCATCGGTCGACGATCGTGTTCGCGAACTCGCGTCGCCTGGCCGAGCGGCTCACCGCGCGCCTCAACGAGCTCTGGGCCGAACGGCAGGCCGAGCCGGTGGAGGCGATGGCGGCGCTGGAGCCCGTCGAGGCGCTCGATCTGGAGCCCGTCGAGGTTGTGGAGCCGGTGGCCGTCGGGGCGGGCGATGGCTTCAGGCCCGCCGATGTGGCCGACGGTCCGCTGCCGGTGCGACGCCCTCCGGCGCAGGCGGTCGGTGCGTCGGGCATCACCGGCGGGGCTGCGCCCGTGCTCGCGAGATCCCACCACGGCTCGGTCAGCAAGGAGGAGCGAGCGCTGGTGGAGGCCGACCTGAAGGCCGGCCGCCTGCGATGCGTGGTGGCGACGTCGAGCCTCGAGCTCGGCATCGACATGGGCGCCGTCGACCTCGTGATGCAGGTGGAGTCGCCCCCGTCGGTCGCGAGCGGGCTCCAGCGCATCGGGCGTGCCGGGCACCAGGTCGGCGAGATCTCCAAGGGCGTCGTCTTCCCGAAGCACCGGGCCGACCTCCTGCACTGCACCGTGGTCGCCGAACGCATGGTCGCCGGCGCGATCGAGGCGATGCGGGTGCCGACGAACCCGCTCGACGTGCTCGCGCAGCAGACCATCGCGGCCGCCGCCGTCGACGAGTGGGACGTCGAGGGCTGGTTCGACCTCGTGCGCCGCGCCGCGCCGTTCGCCACGCTGCCGCGATCCGCGTACGACGCCACCCTCGACCTGCTCGCCGGGCGATACCCGTCCGACCGGTTCGGCGAGCTGCGTCCGCGCATCGTCTGGGACCGCGACGCCGGCACGATCGTCGGGCGACGCGGCGCGCAGCGGCTCGCGGTCACGAGCGGCGGCACCATCCCCGACCGAGGCATGTTCGGCGTGTTCATGATCGGCGAGGCCGGGCCCGGCCGGCGCGTCGGCGAGCTCGACGAGGAGATGGTCTACGAGTCCCGCGTCGGTGACGTGTTCGCGCTCGGAGCGACGAGCTGGCGCATCCAGGAGATCACGCACGACCGCGTGCTCGTGGCGCCGGCGTTCGGTGAACCCGGCCGCCTCCCGTTCTGGAAGGGCGACGGCATCGGGCGTCCGGCGGAGCTCGGCGAGGCCATCGGCGGCTTCGTCACCGAACTGGCGAACGCGGCACCCGACGCGGGCGTGGCACGAGCGCGCACCGCCGGACTCGACGAGCGCGCGGCATCCAACCTCGTCGCGTTCATCGCCGACCAGAAGGCGGCCACCCGCGTCGTGCCCGACGCCACGAACCTCGTCGTCGAGCGGTTCCGCGACGAGCTCGGCGACTGGCGCATCGTGCTGCACTCGCCGTACGGCATGCGGGTGCACGCGCCCTGGGCGCTCGCCGCCGGCGCCCGCGTGCAGGAGCGCTTCGGCGTCGACGCGAACGCGGTGGCGAGCGACGACGGCATCGTGCTGCGCATGCCCGACACGTCCGACGAGCCACCCGGCGCCGAGCTGTTCACCTTCGAGTCGGCCGAGCTCGTCGAGCTCGTCACGCAGCGGGTGGGCGACTCGGCCCTGTTCGCGTCACGCTTCCGCGAGTGCGCGGCACGCGCGCTCCTCCTCCCGCGCATCAACCCGGGCCGGCGTTCGCCGCTCTGGCAGCAGCGGCAGCGCGCGTCGCAGCTGCTCGAGGTCGCGCGCGACTTCCCCGACTTCCCGATCATCCTCGAGGCGGTACGCGAGTGCCTCCAGGACGTCTACGACCTGCCGGCCCTCACGCGCCTCACCGAGCGCATCGCGGCGCGCCGGGTGCGGTTCGTCGAGGTCACCACCGAGACGGCGAGTCCGTTCGCCTCGAGCCTGCTCTTCGGCTACGTCGGCGCCTTCATGTACGAGGGCGACGCGCCGCTCGCCGAACGCCGTGCCGCCGCGCTCTCGCTCGACCCGGCGTTGCTGGCCGAGCTGCTGGGCACGGTCGAGCTGCGCGAGCTCCTCGATCCCGAGGTGGTCGAAGAGACGGAGCGGATGCTGCAGCGGCTCGTCCCCGATCGCGCCGCCCGCGGCGACGAGGGTGTCGCCGACCTGCTCCGCGAGCTGGGGCCGCTGACGGCGACCGAGGTGGCCGAGCGATCCGATGACGAGACGGATGCCGCGGCGGCCCTGGCGACGCTCGTGGACGCTCGACGAGTGGCCGAGGTGCGCTTCGCGGGCACGACCTGGTTCGCGGTCGTCGAAGACCTCAGCCGCCTCCGCGACGCCCTCGGGGTGCCGATCCCGCCCGGACTGCCCGAGGTGTTCGGCGAGGCCGTGCGCGATCCCCTCGGCGACCTCGTGAGCCGGTACGCCCGCACCCACGGGCCGTTCACCGCCAACGCGGTCGCGGCACGCTTCGGCATCGGGCCCGTCGTCGCGACATCGACGTTGGCGAGACTCGCGGGTGAGCGCCGGGTCGTCGAGGGCGAGTTCCTGCCGCACGGCGCCGGCGCCGAGTGGTGCGACAGCGAGGTACTGCGCCGCATCCGCCGCCGCTCGCTTGCCGCCCTTCGCAACGAGGTCGAGCCGGTCGCGCCGCGCGAGTATGCGCGGTTCCTGCCCGACTGGCAGCACGTGGGCGGCCGCCTCCGGGGCGTCGACGGGCTGGCGGCCGTGATCGAGCAGCTCGAGGGCGCCCGCATCCCCGCGTCGGCGTGGGAGTCGTTCGTGCTGCCGGCACGAGTCGCTGACTACCGGCCGACCATGCTCGACGAGCTCACCGCCTCGGGCGAGGTGGTGTGGGCCGGGCAGGGATCGCTGGCCGGTGACGACGGCTGGGTCAGCCTGCACCTCGCCGAGACGGCCGAGCTCACGCTCCCCGCCCCGGCGGCCGCGCCGCTCGATCCGCTCGAGACCGAGCTCCTCGCGGTGCTCGGCGGGGGAGGCGGCTACTTCTTCCGCCAGCTGGTCGAGGCCGTCGGCGCGAGCGACGAGCAACCCGTCATCGACGCGCTCTGGCGTCTCGCCTGGGGCGGCCTGGTGACCAACGACACGTTCGCGCCGCTTCGCGGACTCGTGGCCGGACGCGGCGCGCACAAGACCGCCGCGGCCACGCCGAGGGCCCGGTTGCGGGGCGGGTCGCTGTCCCGACGCTCGCTCGCCGCGAGCGTGCAGTCCGCCCGCACGGCGACGGCCCGCGCGAACCCGCCGAAGGTCGCGGGCCGCTGGGCCGTGCTGCCCCTCGCGAGCTCAGCCGCCACGCCACGAGCGCACGCGCTCGGCGAGACGCTCCTCGAGCGCTACGGGGTGGTGACGCGAGGCTCCGTCGTCGCCGAGGGCGTGCTCGGCGGCTTCGCCCTCGCCTACCGCTCCCTCTCGGGCTTCGAGGAGACCGGGCGCGTGCGACGCGGCTACTTCATCGACGGGCAGGGCGGCGCGCAGTTCGCCTCGACCTCCGCGGTCGACCGCCTTCGCAGCGCCCCGCGCGGCCAGGCCGTCGCCCTCGCCGCCACCGACCCCGCGAACCCGTTCGGCGCCGCCCTCGACTGGCCGGAAGTGGGGGAGGGTGGCCATCGCCCGGCGCGGAAGGGCGGCGCGTTCGTCGCGATCGTCGACGGCGAGGCCGTGTTCTACCTCGAGCGGGGTGGTCGCACCACGCTCGTCTTCACCGACGACGCCGACGCGCTGGCCGCGGCGGCGGCCGCGCTCGCCGAGGCGCTCAGCCGCGCCGGCTCGCCGAGGCTCCGCATCGAGACGGTCAACGGGCAGGTCGTCTACGGATCTGTGCTCGAGCCGGCGCTGCGCGCCGCCGGCTTCCGCGAGACGCCGAGGGGACTCCGGTTCGATGCCAGAGGGTGACACCGTCTACCAGGCGGCGCGCCGGCTCGATGCCGCCCTGGCCGGGCAGCCCGTCACCCGCACCGACATCCGGGTGCCGGCGTTCGCGACGGTCGACCTCTCGGGCGAGACGGTGCACTCGGTGGCCAGTCGCGGCAAGCACCTGCTGATGCGCATCGGCGACGCCGTGCTGCACACGCACCTGAAGATGGAGGGCGAGTGGCGGGTGCATCGTCCCGGCGAGAAGTGGCGCCGGCCCGCGTGGCAGGCGCGCGCGATCGTCGAGACGCCGACGGCCGTGGCCGTGGGCTTCGACCTGGGACTGGTGGAGGTGTTCCCGGCAGCGGAGGAAGCGGACCGGCTCGCCTATCTCGGCCCCGACCTGCTCGGCGCCGATTGGGACGCCGTCGAGGCCGTGCGACGCATCGAAGCGGCACCCGACGTGCCGATCGCCGTGGCGCTCGGCGATCAGCGGAACCTCGCCGGCCTCGGGAACGTCTACGTCAACGAGCTCTGCTTCCTCCGCGGCATCCGCCCGACCAGGCCGGCCAGCGAGGTGGAGGCGGCGCCGCTCGTCGACCTCGCGTCGCGGGTCATCCGAGCCAATCGCGATCGCATCTCCCGCACGACGACCGGTGTCGACCGTCGCGGCGAACGGTTGTGGGTGTACTCGCGCGCCGGGCAGCCGTGCCGGCGCTGCGGCACGCGCATCGAGCACGGCCTGCTCGGCCGCAACGAGGTCGAGCTGCGCGACTCGTGGTGGTGCCCGAACTGCCAGCGGTGACCGTCAGGTGACGGGGCCGGTCCACTTCTCGCCGGGGCCCTGGCCGATCGGATCGGGGATGACGGACGCCTCGCGGAAGGCGAGCTGCAGGGAACGCAGGCCGTCGCGGAGCGACCGCGCGTGCATGTCGCTGATCTCGGGGGCTCCCGCCGTGATGAGCCCGGCGAGGGCGTTGATGAGCTTGCGCGCCTCGTCGAGGTCGACCTGCTGGTCGGGGTCGTCAGCGAGCCCGACCTTCACCGCGGCCGCGCTCATGAGGTGCACGGCAGCGGTCGTGATGATCTCGACGGCGGGCACCTCGGCGATGTCACGGGTCGCGCCCTCGACGGTGGACTCGGCTGAACTGTCGCTCACGGACTTCCTCTGTTAGACTACTGCGGGCCCGGGGCCAGTCCCCGGTACGAAAGTGGAGATTCTCCCACCCGCGCATACCGCTTCATCAAGGTTACCGGGTCGATTGCACTCCGCTTCCACGCTGCTGGGCGACCAGCACGCGGGGGAGTAGACAGGGTGCCGCAGTGATTTGCCGGTGTGATTCCGTGCGAACCTGCGTGGATCTTCCGCTCTCGTCGACGGGCGGCATCCGCCTCCCGTCGAGCGAAACAGCTTGAGTAGAGGAGTACACGCATCAGCGATCCCCGTACCAACGACCGTATCCGCGTCCCCGAGGTTCGTCTCGTGGGACCTGGCGGAGAGCAGGTCGGCGTCGTGAAGATCGAGGTGGCCCTGCGGCTCGCGCAGGAGGCCGATCTCGATCTCGTCGAGGTCGCACCGAACTCCAAGCCTCCGGTCGCCAAGATCATGGATTACGGCAAGTACAAGTACGAGGCTGCGCAGAAGGCGAAAGAGGCCCGGCGCAACCAGGCGAACACGATCCTCAAGGAGGTTCGGTTCCGCCTCAAGATCGACAAGCACGACTACGAGACCAAGATGAAGCGCGCCGTCGGCTTCCTGAAGACCGGCGACAAGGTGAAGGCCATGATCCTCTTCCGGGGCCGCGAGCAGTCGCGCCCCGAGATGGGTGTCCGCCTCCTGCAGCGCTTCGCGGAGGACGTGGCGGAGTTCGGCACGGTCGAGCACAACCCCACGATCGACGGCCGCAACATGGTCATGGTCATCGCGCCCCTGAAGAACAAGTCCGAGGCCAAGGCCGAGGCGAATGCACAGCGTGCTGCGGCGAAGGTGCGACCGGCGGCGGATGCCCCGGACGAGCCCGAGACGCAGTCGGCCGACGCCACCGAGGCGTAGGCCAAGCACCCCCGTCCGCCACGAGTTGGCGGCAGAACCAAGGAGAACAACGAGATGCCGAAGCAGAAGACCCACTCCGGGTCCAAGAAGCGCTTCAAGATCACCGGCAGCGGCAAGATCAAGAAGCAGCAGGCCGGGATGCGCCACAACCTCGAGCTCAAGGCTTCGAAGCGCAAGGCCCGCCTGAACCAGGACAAGGTCGTGTCGGCCCCCGACGCCAAGGTCATCAAGAAGCTTCTCGGCCGCTGAGCCGCGAGACCCGTTAAGGAAGAAACAGAGTCATGGCAAGAGTGAAGCGGGCGGTCAACGCCCACAAGAAGCGCCGGGTCATCCTCGAGCGCGCCGAGGGTTACCGCGGCCAGCGTTCGCGTCTGTACCGCAAGGCGAAGGAGCAGGTCACCCACTCCCTCGTCTACTCGTACAACGACCGTCGCAAGAAGAAGGGCGACTTCCGTCGCCTCTGGATCCAGCGCATCAACGCCGCCTCGCGCGCGAACGGCCTCACGTACAACCGCCTCATCCAGGGCCTCGGCCTTGCGGGCATCGAGGTCGACCGCCGCATCCTCGCGGAGCTCGCCGTGAACGAGCCCACGACCTTCGCGGCGCTCGTCGAGACCGCCAAGCAGGCGCTCCCGGCCGACACCTCGGCTCCGAAGACCGCCGCGTAAGGCGCGTCCTCCGTCACGAACGGCCCGGCACCCCTGGGTGCCGGGCCGTTCGTCGTCTGTTCCGCCCGTGGACCCGGGCCGATGCGAGACTGTCGAGACTGGATCGAATCCGACGACGGGAGCAGCTGGATGGGTGCGGGATCCGCGGACGTGTACGACGTGGCGATCATCGGGGCGGGGCCGGCCGGCACGGCCGCGGCACTACGGGCGGCCGAGCTGGGTGCCAGCGTGGTGGTGCTCGAGGCGGACCGCACCGGCGGCACCTGCGTGAACTCGGGCTGCGTGCCGACGCGCGTGCTCGCGAAGACGGCCCGCCTCATGCGCGAGGTGCGCACGGCCGACGAGTACGGCATCACGGTGTCGCGGCAGCGCATCGACTGGCCATCCACCGTCGCGCGGGTGCGGAGCACGGTGGACCGGGTGCGGTCGATCAAGCGCGAGGCGGAGCGGTTCGCCGAGGCCGGCATCGACCTCCTGCTCGAGGGACGGGCGACCTTCGCCGACGAGCACACCCTCGTCCTCGAGAGCGGGCGCCGCATCGAGGCGGCCTCGATCATCGTCTGCGTCGGCGGCCACTCCCGGCGTCTTCCGATCCCCGGGGCCGAGCTCGCGACCGTTCCCGACGAGGTGCTCGACCTTCCGCGGCTTCCCGACCGGGTGGCGGTGATCGGCGCGGGGAACACCGGTGCCCAGCTGGCCACCGTGTTCGCCGCCTTCGGCTCGGACGTCACGCTGCTCGACGTCGCGCCCAGGGTGCTGATGGCCTCCGACCCGTCGATCTCGGAGGCGGTCGCGGCGGCCTTCGAGGAGGACGGCATCCGCGTCCGGGTCGGCATCGACGGCGTCGACGCACTCCGCAGGCGCGACGACGGGCGGCTCGACCTCGACTGGCGGGCGGCGGCCGCGCAGGAATCCGACGCCTTCGACGCCGTGGTGATGGCGACGGGCTGGCCGGCGCGGGTCGACGACCTCGGGCTGGATGCGATCGGCGTCCGGGTCGAACGATCGTCGATCGTCGTCGACCAGTACTTCCGCAGCTCGGTCTCGCAGATCTTCGCGGTCGGCGATGCGACCGGCCGTGACATGCTCGTGCAGGCCGCGCACTTCGAGGGCGAGGCGGCCGCCGAGAACGCCGTGCTCGGCGCGAACCGGCGGACCCCCCACCACCTGCTCCCCGCTGGCGGATTCACCGACCCCGACTACGCCGGCGTGGGGCTGACCGAGCCCGAGTGCCGCGAGCGCGACCTGCAGTGCGTCGTCAGCCGCGTCGACTACTCGGAGCTCGAGCGCGCCGTCATCGACGATCGCGAGCGGGGCTTCCTGCTCCTGATCGCCGACCGCCGCCGCGAGCTCATCCTCGGGGCGCACGCGGTGGGCGAGAACGCGGTCGAGGTGATCCAGTCGGTGACCACGGCGATGGCGGCCGGGGTCGATGTGGCGACGCTGGCGAGCGTGAAGTTCGCCTACCCGACCTACAGTGCGCTGATCGGCCTCGCGGCGCGGCGACTCCTCGCCGCGTAGGCCGGGCCCCTCCGAGGGCGCCCCATAGACTTGCAGCATGCTCGAGAACCCCAGGTCCCCGCGCGTCCGAGGGGTCGCCAAGCTCGCGAAGAAGTCCGCCCGGGTGGAGAGCGGGCTGTTCCTCCTCGAGGGCCCGCAAGCGGTCGCGGAGGCCCTCAGGTTCCGGCCGCACCTCGTCGTCGAGCTGTATGCGACGCCGACGGCGGTCGAACGCCATCCCGAGATCGCCCGCACCGCCGACGATGAGGGCCTCGACCTCGAGTTCGTCACCGAGGAGGTGCTCGACGCGATGGCCGACACGGTCACGCCGCAGGGCTTCATCGCGGTGTGCCGACAGTTCCCGACCGCCGTGAAGGACGTCTTCGGGGCATCGCCCAAGCTCGTGGCGATCCTCGAGGAGGTGCGGGATCCCGGCAACGCCGGCACGATCGTGCGAGCGGCGGATGCCGCGGGCGCCGACGCGGTGGTCTTCACGGGCCGCGCGGTCGACCTGTACAACCCCAAGGTGGTGCGCAGCTCGACGGGTTCGATATTCCACCTGCCCGTCGCGGTCGGCGCCGACCTGGAGGACGTGCTCGAGCGCGCGAGGGCGGCGGGGCTCACGGTGCTGGCGGCCGATGTCAAGGGCGACGACCTCCTGTCGGCCCGCCGCGACGGCGTCCTCGAGCGTCCGACGGCCTGGCTGTTCGGCAACGAGGCGCACGGCCTGCCCGACGAGCAGCTGGCCCTCGCCGACCGTGTCGTGACCGTGCCGATCTACGGCCACGCCGAGTCGATGAACCTCGCCACCGCGGCATCCGTCTGCCTGTACGAGAGCGCCTTCGCGCAGCGCAGCGCGGGTCACGAATAGGTAACCACCGCACCGAACCGCCGCGTCGTTGGTTGTCGCCCGGATGTCGCGCCCCCTAGTTTGGGGGATATGGAGCCAACCCAGCCGGCGCCGCCGACGTCGAACATCTCTGTGCGTCGCGGTGAACCCCTCGTCGTCATCGACCACGTCGAGAAGCACTTCGGCGACCTGCATGTGCTGAACGACATCAACACCACCGTCAATCGGGGCGAGGTGGTCGTCGTGATCGGGCCGAGCGGCTCGGGCAAGTCCACGCTGTGCCGCGCCATCAACCGGCTCGAGACCATCGACTCCGGCACCATCACCATCGACGGCGAGCGGCTTCCCGAGGAGGGCGCCCAGCTGGCGAAGCTCCGCGCCGACGTCGGCATGGTGTTCCAGTCGTTCAACCTCTTCGCGCACAAGACCGTGCTCGAGAACATCACGCTCGCCCCGATCCGCGTGAAGAAGCAGTCCCGCAAGGCGGCCGACGCGAAGGCCATGGAGCTCCTCGACCGGGTCGGCGTGGCGAACCAGGCGAAGAAGATGCCGTCGCAGCTGTCGGGCGGCCAGCAGCAGCGCGTCGCGATCGCCCGCTCGCTCGCCATGAACCCCAAGCTCATCCTCATGGACGAGCCGACGAGCGCGCTCGACCCCGAGATGATCAACGAGGTGCTCGACGTGATGGTCGGGCTCGCCCAAGACGGCATGACGATGATCGTCGTGACCCACGAGATGGGCTTCGCGCGCAAGGCGGCCGACCGGGTGCTGTTCATGGCCGACGGACGCATCGTCGAGGAGGCCGCGCCGGCGCAATTCTTCGACCATCCCGAGTCGGATCGCGCGAAGGACTTCCTCTCGAAGATCCTCGAGCACTAGACCTGCGCTGCCACGAGCGGCGAGGAACCACCCAGAGAGAAGAGGCAGAGACATGAAACGGATGAGATTCGCACTCGTCGCGGCCGCAGCCGCGTCGGCGCTCGTGCTCGCGGGCTGCGCAGGCGGCGGCGGAGACACGGCGGAGGAGACGCCCACGGCGGCGCCCACGTTCGAGGCCGGCACGACGATGGCCAAGCTCTCGGAAGCGGGCAAGATCACCGTCGGCACGAAGTTCGACCAGCCGCTCTTCGGACTCAAGGGCCCGTCGGGCGACCCCGAGGGGTTCGACGTCGAGATCGCCAAGATCATCGCGTCCGAGCTCGGCATCGACGAGGAGAACATCGAGTGGACCGAGACCGTGTCGGCCAACCGTGAGCCCTTCATCGAGAACGGCCAGGTCGACATCGTCGTGGCGACGTACACGATCAACGACAAGCGCAAGGAGGTCGTCTCCTTCGCAGGTCCGTACTACATGGCCGGACAGTCGATCCTGACCCTCGCCGACAACGACGACATCGAGAGCGAGGAAGACCTCGTCGGCCAGCCCGTCTGCTCGGTCACCGGGTCCACGCCCGCGGCGAACCTCAAGGAGCTCGGCGCCGAGGTCATCGAGACCGACACGTACAGCAACTGCCTCGAGCCGCTTCGCAGCGGCCAGGTCGTCGCCGTCTCCACCGACAACGTCATCCTCGCGGGCCTCGCCGCCCAGAACGAGGGCGAGTTCAAGGTCGTCGGCAAGCCGTTCACCGAGGAGCCCTACGGCATCGGCCTCGCGAAGGACGACACCGACTTCCGCATGTGGATCAACGACGTGCTCGAGAAGGCCTACGAGGACGGGCGCTACGAGCAGGCGTGGGAGTCCACCGCCGGAGCGGTGCTGCCCTACGTCGACCCGCCTGCCGTCGACCGCTACTGATCGGAGCGCGGCCCGGGCGACCATCGTCCGGGCCGCGTCCCACCCCCAACCGACCGGAACGGAGACTCGTGGACGCCGTCATCGAGAACCTGCCGACGTACTTCGAGGGCTTCAGGATGACCCTGCTGCTGCTCGTCGTGAGCGGCATCGCGGCACTCGTCATCGGCACGATCATCGCGTCGATGCGCATCTCGCCCGTGGGCTCGCTCCGGGTCTTCGCCACGGTCTACACCGAGCTCGTGCGCAACACGCCGCTGACCCTCGTGCTGTTCTTCTGCGCGATCATCCTGCCCTACCTCGGTTCCGAGCTCACCTACGTGACGGCCGCCATGATCGGCCTGTCGGTGTACACCTCGCCGTTCGTCGCCGAAGCGCTCCGCTCGGGCATCAACGGCGTGCCGATCGGCCAGGCCGAGGCCTCCCGCAGCGTGGGGCTCGGGTTCACCCAGACGGTCGGGCTCGTCGTCATGCCGCAGGCCTTCCGCATGACCATCCCGCCACTCATCAACGTCTTCATCGCGCTCACCAAGAACACCTCGGTGGCGGGCGGATTCTTCGTCTTCGAGCTCTTCGCGGCGACGCGTGAACTCGCGAACGCGAACGGCGACGCGGTGATCGCGATCCTCCTCGGCGCCGCGACCCTCTATCTCGTGATCACAGTGCCCCTCGGCATCCTCGCCGGACAGCTCGAACGGAAGTGGGTGGTGCAGCGATGAGCAGCTCGTCGGTCCTCTTCGACGCACCCGGCCCGAAGGCGCGCCGGATCTCGCTGATCGCGTCGATCGTCGCGGGCGTCGTCATCATCGCCGGCATCGCCTGGATGATCTGGACGCTCGCCCAGCCCCGCGAGAGCGGCGGCATCACGCTTCCCGGGTTCTTCGACCCCAGTCGCTGGGACATCTTCGCCGATCCCGAGGTCTGGCAGTTCATCATCGTCGACGGCGTGCTCGCCACCCTGCGGGCGGCGCTCGTCGCATCGGTCTTCGCGATCGCGCTCGGCATCCTCTTCTCGCTGCTCCGCAGCGCCGAAGCGGCCTGGATCCGCATCCCCACCACGGTCGTGCTCGAGTTCCTCCGCGGCATGCCCGTGCTGCTGATGATGCTGTTCATCCTGCTGGTGCTCAACACCGGCGCCTTCTGGGCCGTCGTCGCCGCGCTCAGCCTGTACAACGGCGCGCTCATCGGCGAGGCCCTCCGCGCCGGCCTCGCCGCCCTCCCGCGCGGCCAGCGCGAGGCGGGGCTCAGCCTCGGCATGCGCCCGCTGCAGTCCAAGATGCTCGTCGAGTTCCCGCAGGCGTTCCGGCAGATGCTGCCGATCATCGTCGCGCAGCTCGTGGTGCTCCTGAAGGACACGTCGCTCGGCTACATCGTCGGCTACAGCGAGCTCCTGCGCACCAACATGAACGTGCTGGGCAGCTACTACGGCAACCGCTACCTGTTCTCGCTCTTCGTGGTCACCCTCGTGCTGTACCTCACCATGAACCTGCTCCTGTCGTGGTTCGCGCGCTGGCTCTCGAAGCGCACGTCGAGCCAGTCGGCGGGCAAGCGACTCGACCCCGAGGACGCCAGCCAGGCGCTCCTGGTCGCCGAGGCGACGGCTGCTGCGCGCGAGTCCAAGCGGCCATAGCGGCAGACGCCCGGATCGAGGCCCGCGACGTCCGGGGCCGATGAATCGACCGGAGTCGCTCGTGACCGCCCGCTAGACTCGTTCCTTGTGTCCGAGCCCCGTGAAATCACCGAGCAGGCCGTCGAGTCGGCCGTCGATGCCGCGCTCGCGGCGATCGCCGCGGCCGCCGACTCCGCCGCGCTGAAGACCGTCCGCGCAGAGCACACGGGGGAGAAGTCCACCCTCGCGCAGCTGAACGCCGAGCTCCGCAACGTGCCGAACGACCGGAAGGCCGCGCTCGGCAAGCTCGTCGGCGGCGCTCGTGGCCGGGTCAACCAGGCGTTCGCCGCCCGTGAGGCCGAGATCCTCGAGGCCGAGGCGGTCGCGCAGCTCGCGGCCGAGTCGGTCGACGTCACGGCACTGCCGTCACGGTACCGGCCCGGCGCGCGGCATCCGCTCGCCCTGCTGCAAGACCGGGTGTGCGACGTCTTCACCGGCATGGGCTGGGAGATCTCAGAGGGCCCCGAGGTCGAGAGCGAGTGGTTCAACTTCGACGCGCTGAACTTCGACGCCGACCACCCCGCGCGGGCCATGCAGGACACGTTCTTCGTGGACCCGCCCGAGGCTCACCTGGTGCTGCGCACCCACACCAGCCCGGTGCAGGTGCGGTCGATGCTCGACCGCGAGGTGCCGATCTACGTGCTCGCCCCCGGGCGGGTCTACCGCACCGACGAGTTCGATGCGACCCACCTGCCGGTGTTCATGCAGTTCGAGGGCCTCGCCGTCGACAAGGGCCTCACCATGGCGCACCTGAAGGGCACCCTCGACCACTTCGTGAAGTCGATCTTCGGCGACGAGGCGAAGGTGCGCCTGCGCCCGAGCTTCTTCCCGTTCACCGAGCCGAGCGCCGAACTCGACTTCTGGCACCCGACCTTCAAGGACGGGCCGCGCTGGATCGAGTGGGGCGGTTGCGGGATGGTGCACCCCAACGTGCTGAAGGCCGCCGGCATCGACCCCGAGGTCTACACGGGGTTCGCATTCGGCATGGGCATCGAGCGCGGGCTCATGCTGCGCAACGGGGTGCAGGACATGCGGGAAATGGTCGAGGGAGACGTCCGGTTCTCCCAGCAGTTCGGAATGGTGGTCTAGGACATGCGAGTGCCGCTCAGCTGGCTCGCCGAGTACGTGGAGCTCGTGCCGGGCACGACTCCCGAAGACGTGCATGCCGCCCTCGTGCGGGTCGGTCTCGAAGAGGAGGACGTGCACACGTTCGAGCTCCAGGGGCCCATCGTCGTGGGCGAGGTCCTCGAGTTCGTCGAGGAGCCGCAGTCCAACGGCAAGACCATCCGCTGGTGCCAGGTCCGGGTGGCGCCCGATGGCGAGGCCGCGGCCGACGGCGGCGACGCCGTGCACGGGATCGTGTGCGGCGCGCGCAACTTCTTCGTCGGCGACAAGGTCGTCGTCACCCTGCCCGGCGCGGTGCTGCCCGGCCCCTTCCCGATCGCCGCGCGCAAGACGTACGGGCACGTGTCCGACGGCATGATCGCCTCCGCACGCGAGCTCGGCCTCGGCGAGGACCACGACGGCATCCTGCGCCTCTCGACGCTCGGCATCGACGCGCCCGTCGGCACCGACGCCATCGCGCTGCTCGGCCTCGACGACGCCGCGGTCGAGATCAACGTCACGCCCGACCGCGGCTACGCGTTCTCCATCCGGGGCGTGGCGCGCGAGTACGCCCACGCCACGGGCGCGACGTTCCGCGACCCGGTCGAGCAGTCGGGGGCGGTGGATGCCACGCTCGACGGCTTCCCCGTCGAGATCCGCGACGAGGCGCCCATCCGGGGCCGCGTCGGCTCGGCCGTGTTCGCGACGCGCATCGTGCGCGGCGTGGATCCGACCCGCCCCACCCCGCCGTGGATGGTCGCGCGGCTGAAGCTCGCCGGCATCCGCTCGCTCTCGGTGCTCGTCGACATCACGAACTACGTGATGCTCGAGCTCGGGCAGCCCATCCACGGGTACGACCTCGACCGTCTCCGGGGCGGCATCGTGGTGCGTCGCGCGACGCCGGGCGAGAAGCTCACCACCCTCGACGGCAAGGAGCGCACGCTCCACGTCGAAGACCTCGTCGTCACCGACGATCGCGGTCCGATCGGACTGGGCGGCGTCATGGGCGGGGCCGAGACCGAGATGGACGACTCGACGCGCAACGTGCTCATCGAGGCGGCGAACTGGGACCCGGTGTCCATCGCGCGCACGGCACGACGCCACAAGCTGCCGAGTGAAGCGGCCAAGCGCTACGAGCGCGGCGTCGACCCCGAGATCGCGGCCACCGCGGTGTCCCGCGTCGCGCAGCTCATGGCCGACCTCGCCGGCGGAACCGCCGACGCAGGCGGCTCCCTCATCCACGAGGCCCCGGCCCGCGGCGCGATCCTGCTGCCCGACGGGTACGTCTCGGGGCTCATCGGCGTCGAGTACTCCGACGACGAGGTGCACGACGCGCTCGCCGAGGTGGGCGGCGCGGTGACCCGTGTCAAGGGCGGGTTCGAGGTCGTGCCGCCGTCCTGGCGCCCCGACCTCACGGGCCGCGCCGAACTGGCGGAGGAGGTGGCCCGGCTCGCCGGCTACCACCGCATCCCGTCGGTGCTCCCGGTCGCGCCGCCCGGACGCGGCCTCACCCGTTCGCAGCGCATCCGGCGCCGGGTCGCCGACACGCTGGCGGCCGCCGGCTCGACCGAGGTGCTGTCGTTCCCGTTCGCCACCGAGGCGGAGAATGCCCTGTTCGGCAGCGCCGACGGCTCCCTCGTGGCATCCGTGAAGCTCGCCAACGCGCTCGACGCGAGCACCGCGCTCATGCGCCGGTCGCTGCTTCCCGGGCTCATCGCTGCGGCGAAGCGCAACCGTTCGCGCGGACTCGTCGACGTGTCCCTGTTCGAGCTCGGCACCGTGTTCCTGCCCGAAGTCGGGCGCACCTATGGTTCACCGTCGCTGCCGCTCGGCGACGCGCGTCCGAGCGACGCCGAGCTCGAGACCCTCCAGGCCGGCATCCCGCCGCAGCCCCGTCACGTGGGCGTGCTCGTCGTGGGCGACGTCGTCCCGAAGCAGCCGGGCGTGACTGCCGTGCCCGCCGGCATCATCGACGCGCTCGACGCGGTGCGAGAGATCGGCCTCGCCGTCGGCGCCGAGATCGAGGTCGTGCAGGGCTCGCATCAGGCGCTCCATCCCGGTCGCACGGCCGAGCTCCGTGTCGCGGGCCGCACCGTCGGCTTCGCTGGCGAGCTGCTGCCCGCCGTGGCGGAGGCGGCCGACCTGCCGCGCGTCGTCGCGGTCGCCGAGCTCGACCTCGACGCGGTCATCGCACTCACCGAGCCCGGACTCGAGGCCGGACAGATCGGCACGTACCCCGCGGCGACGCAGGACCTCTCGCTCGTCGTGGCCGCCGACGTGCCGGCGGCAGCGGTGGCTGCAGCAGTGCGAGAGGGCGCCGGGGAGCTGCTCGAGCACGTGCAACTGGTCGACGACTACCGCGGCTCGGGCGTGACCGACGGCTCGAAGAGCCTGACCTTCGCCCTCCGGTTCCGCGCCGCCGACCGCACGCTCACGGCGGCGGAGGCCAGCGAGGCGAAGCTCGCCGGCGCCGGGCTCGCTGCCGAACGAGTCGGGGCCACGGTCCGGGAGTAGTCCGATGGCACGGGGCCTCAGGCCCCGTGTCGGTCGATGAGGCGGTCGAACGCGGCATCCAACTGCGCATCGACCTCGCGCCGCGCGGAATCGGCGTCGTGCCAGTCCACGATCTCCTGCGCGCCCCGCCAGAACGGGATGACGGCCCGGTACTCGGGCACGAGGGCCTTCACCTTCGTGTTGTCGAAGATCACCGAGTGCGCCTTGTCGCCCAGGAGGCCGGGTCCGTCGTCAGGGAGCTCACGGGCTATGGCCTCGCTCGCGATGTGCACCGGACGGAAGTCCGCTCCGGCGGCCCGGGCGAGCGCCGCGCCGACCTGGTCCCAGGTGAGCACCTCGTCGGACGTGATGTGGAACGCCTCGCCGATGGCGCGGTCATTGCCGAGCAGCCCGGTGAACGCCACCGCGAAGTCGCGCGTATGGGTGAGCGTCCACAGGCTCGTGCCGTCGCCCTGCACCACCACGGGCTTGCCTCGCCGCATCCGGTCGATCGCGGTCCAGCCGCCGAGCAGCGGCACGCTCGTGCCGTCGTACGTGTGCGACGGACGGATGATCGTGGCGGGGAAGCCGCGCTCGCGATAGGCGGCGACCAGCAGGTCCTCACTCGCGATCTTGTCCCGGGAGTACTGCCAGTACGGGTTCCGCAGGGGAGTCGACTCGGTGATCGGCAGGTGCCCGACCGGCTTCTGGTACGCGGAGGCCGACGAGATGTACACGTATTGGCGGCAGCGTCCCTCGAAGAGGTCGAGGTCGCGCTCGACCTGGGCCGGCGAGAACGAGCGGAAGTTCGCGACGACGTCGAACGTCTCCTCGCCGATGGCGTCGGCGACGGATGCCGCGTCGTCGGCGTCGCCCGTCAGGTGCCGCGCCCCGGTGATCGGCGGTCGGTCGGTGCTCCGTCCGCGGTTCAGGAGCGTGAGGTCATCGCCGCGCTCGACGATGCGGGCGCTGGACGCCGAGCTGATGATGCCGTTGCCGCCGATGAACAGCACGCGCAGGGCCATGGTCTCCTCCTCGATGACGGCGGGCCGGATGCCGCGTGCCGAGCCTATGCCCGCGGTGCGTCGGAGGGCATGTCGGCGTGGCGGGCGCCTTATCGTCGCCCGCCCCGCCGTCATGTCAGTCGAGCCCGGCCGGGCCGGCGAACACGCTCACGAGCGCGGGCACGGCGGCCGCGGGGTGCACCCTGCCGCGGTACTCGGGCGTCCAGCCCGCGTCATCCGCGATGTTCACGCCCTTCGCGGCGTTGTAGGCGCCGAGCACGTCGACGGGCTGCCGGTTCACGAGGTTGCCCGTCTCGGTGATCGCGGTGCCCTTGTACACCCCGATGACGGCGGCCGGATCGAAGCCGTCCGCGACGGTGAAGGCGTTCTGCTCGGCGACGAGCTGCGACTCGACGCCGAGTCCCCACGAGTAGACGTAGGGGTACTCGTCGTGCGGGGTCTGCAGGTAGTGGTTGTTGTAGGCGTCGACCTGGCCGAAGCGCACGCGAGGCGCGCGCTGGCCGAGGTCGCGGAACTCGTTGTGGTGGAGGGTGACGCGCAGGTGGCCGCGGTCGGTGGTGCGGCTGTCGCTGTTGCCGATGAGCATGACCTTGTCGTGGTCGTGGAACCTGTTCCAGGAGATGGTGACGAGGTCCGCGGCGCGCACGACGTCGAGCAGCCCGTCGTGGATCTGGAACGGCCGCCCGAAGTACGACGGCTGCAGGGAGTCGAGCGCGGCGCCGTCGCTCAGGTCGTTGTGATCGATCCACACGTTCGTCGAGCCGGTGACCGTGAGCAGGTCCCACTCCGAGTTCCAGTTGCCGGTCTCGCCGTCGGTCGGATCCCACGACGGGAAGCAGTCGAAGGCGTTCGTGAGGGTGAGGCCGCGCACGATGACGTTCGAGACGTTCGCGATCTGGAGCGCGGCGCCGCTGATCTCGGAACCCGGCAGGCCGATGAGCGTCGTGTTGGCGCCGATGCGGATGTCGATGCGGGCGCGCTGGGCCGCCTGCGATGCCGCGCGCGCGTCCTCGATGGCGCCCGACGGCTCCTGCTCCCATCCCCAGACCGCCGGATCGTACGCAGCCAGGTAGTCGTCGAGGGTGTAGCCGTCGCGCGCATAGTCGGCGCAGGAGAGGGACGCCCCCGCGTCGTCGGTGTTCGCATCGATGAACCCGGCGACATACACGATCTTCGGTGCGTCGCCGGCGAGGGCGGCGACGAGCCCTGCACGGTCGTGGACCGTGAACACCTGCCCGACCGGAGCGGCGGAGCCTCCGGTGGTACCCGCTCCGGCGGACGCCCATCCGTCGCCCGCGGCGAGCGGCTCTCGGGCGGCATCCGACCCGCGGTCGCCGTGAGCGGGAGCTGCGGCCTGCGCGGGAGCCGCGGCCGTGAGCAGGAGGGCGACGCCGGCGAGGGCGGCGGCGCTTGCGGTGATCCATCGTCGTTGCATGGGTGGGGGAGCTCCTTCGATCCCGCGCCGCCTGACGCCATCGTCGGGCAAGAAAGCGCTTTCCCGGAAAGTAGCAGCCCGCATGCGCTGGTGTAAAGGGGCTGAGCGCCTCGACGCGGGCCGCGTTTTGCATGCATTCCCGACGCGCGATAGGGTCGCACACATGTCCGCCACCCGGTTCGCCACCGCCGCACGCGTCTCGCGTGTCCCGGTCGTGCGCAACCGACGTCGTGGCGAGCGCCGAATCTCGGCGACCCCTGTCGCGGCCTAGTCGGCCTGTCGCGGGGCGTCGCCCGGCCCTCGCCCCGACCGCACAGACCCTAAGGTGGAATCCATGACGTACTCCGTCGCCGTTTCCGGCGCGTCCGGCTATGCCGGAGGGGAGATCCTGCGCCTCCTCGCCGACCATCCCGACTTCGAGGTGCGCACCGTCACGGGGCACGCGAATGCGGGCCAGCCGCTCGTGGCCGTGCAGCCGCACCTGCGCACCTACACGCACCTCACGTTGCAGGAGACGAACGCCGAGACGCTCGCCGGTCACGACGTCGTCTTCCTCGCGCTTCCGCACGGAGCATCCGGAGCGATCGCGGCACAGTTGTCGCCCGAGACGCTCGTCATCGACTGCGGCGCCGACCACCGCCTCGAGTCGTCCGTCGACTGGGCAGCGTTCTACGGCGGCGCGCACCACGGCGCGTGGGCCTATGGCGTGCCCGAGTTGCCCCGGCTGACCGGCACCCAGCGCGACCGACTCACCGGTGCCCGCCGCATCGCAGCCCCGGGGTGCAATGCGTCGACCGTCGCCCTGTCCCTCGCCCCCGGCATCCGTGCGGGCGTCATCGAGGACCGCGACCTCGTCGCCGTGCTCGCCGTGGGCCCGTCCGGTGCCGGCAAGAGCCTCAAGGCGCACCTGCTGGGCAGCGAGCTCCTCGGCTCGGCGAACCCCTACGCGGTGGGCGGCGGCCACCGCCACATCCCCGAGATCTCGCAGTCGCTTCGCTGGGCGGGTGCCGCGGCGCCGACCATCTCCTTCACGCCGGTGCTCGTGCCGATGTCGCGCGGCATCCTGGCGACGTCGACCGCCCGCATCGTCCCGGGCACGGATGCCTCGGCCGTCCGCGCGGCCTGGGAGGACGCCTACGCGGGGGAGCGCTTCGTGCAGCTCCTGCCGCCCGGCCAGTTCCCGCGCACCGCCGACGTGCTCGGCGCGAACACGGCGCTCATGGGGCTCGCCGTCGACGAGGCGGCAGGCCGCGTCGTCGTCGTGACCGCCGTCGACAACCTCGTGAAGGGCACCGCCGGTGCCGCGATCCAGTCCGCGAACATCGCGCTGGGGCTCGCCGAGTCCACCGGCCTTCCCGTGAACGGAGTCGCCCCGTGACCGTCACCGCCCCCGCAGGATTCGAGGCCGCGGGCGTCGCGGCCGGCATCAAGCGCACGGGTGCGCTGGACCTCGCGCTGATCGTGAACCGCGGGCCGTCGAATGCGGCCGCGGCGGTCTTCACGTCGAACCGCGCGAAGGCGAACCCGATCCTGTGGTCCGAGCAGGCCATCGCCGACGGACTGGTGGCGGCGATCGTGCTCAACTCCGGCGGGGCGAACTGCTTCACCGGCCCCCAGGGGTTCCAGGTGACCCACGGCACCGCCGAGGCCGCCGCGGGCGCGCTCGGGGTCGCGGCGGGCGACGTGCTGGTCTGCTCCACCGGGCTCATCGGCGAGCAGCTCGACGGCGAGGTCCTCCAGGAGGGCGTGCTGTCGGCCGCCAACCGACTCTCGACCGAGGGCGGCGCCGACGCCGCGCGGGCCATCATGACGACCGACACGCGCCCGAAGACCGTGGTGGTCGAGGGTGACGGATGGCGCGTCGGCGGCATCGCGAAGGGCGCGGGCATGCTCGCGCCGGGCCTCGCCACGATGCTCGTGGTGCTGACGACCGACGCCGACGTCGCGGCCCAGGCGCTCGACACCGCGCTGCGTGACGCCACCCGGGTGACCTTCGACCGGCTGGACTCCGACGGCTGCATGTCCACGAACGACCAGGTGACGCTCCTCGCCTCGGGCGCGTCGGGCGTCGTGCCCGAGCCGGCCGCCTTCGCGGCAGCCGTGACCGACGCGTGCCGCTCACTCGCGCAGCAGCTGCAGGAAGACGCAGAGGGCGCCAGCCACGACATCGCCATCGAGGTGCGCGGGGCGGTCTCCGAGGACGACGCCGTCGAGGTGGGCCGGTCGGTTGCCCGGAACAACCTCTTCAAGGCGGCGATCTTCGGCAACGATCCCAACTGGGGGCGGGTGCTCGCGGCGATCGGCACGACGAAGGCGCCGTTCGACCCCTACCTCGTCGACGTGTCCATGAACGGTGTCCGGGTGTGCCACGCGGGACGGCCCGACGCGCCGCGCGAGCAGGTCGACCTGACACCGCGTGCCACGCACGTGCTCATCGAGCTGCACGCCGGCGAGGCATCCGCCACCATCCTCACCAACGACCTCACGCACGACTACGTGCATGAGAACAGCGCGTACGCGAGCTGACATGGGCGACGAGAACGCGACGACGAACGAGACGGATGCCGCGGCCTGGACGGCGACGGCGGGCGACAAGGCGCAGGTGCTCATCGACTCGCTGCCGTGGCTGAAGCGCTTCCACGGCGAGACGATCGTGGTGAAGTTCGGCGGCAACGCGATGGTGAGCCCAGAGCTGCAGCGCGCGTTCGCCGAGGACATGGTCTACCTGCGCTACGCCGGCATCAAGCCCGTCGTGGTGCACGGCGGCGGACCCCAGATCTCGGCGATGCTCGGGCGGCTCGGCATCGAGAGCGAGTTCCGCGGCGGCTACCGGGTCACGACGCCCGAGACGATGGACGTCGTGCGCATGGTGCTGTCGGGTCAGGTCAATCGCGAGCTGGTGTCGCTCGTCAACGAGCACGGCCCGCTGGCCGCCGGACTCTCGGGCGAGGATGCCGGGTTGTTCACCGGCCGCCGCCGGGGCGCCGTGGTCGACGGGGTCGAGGTCGACCTGGGACTCGTCGGCGACGTGGTCGCCGTCGATCCGGCCGCGGTGCACGCGCAGCTCGACGCGGGCCGCATCCCGGTCGTCTCCTCGATCGCGCCCGACGGCGCTACGCCCGGACAGTCGCTCAACGTGAACGCCGACTCGGCGGCGGCATCCCTCGCGGTCGCGCTCGGTGCGGCCAAGCTCGTGATCCTGACCGATGTCGCGGGCCTCTACCGAGACTGGCCCAATCGCGACTCGCTCGTGTCGGTGATCGACGTGCCCGAGCTCACGGCCCTGCTCCCGAAGCTCGAATCGGGGATGATCCCGAAGATGGCAGCGTGCCTCGAAGCCGTCGAGGGCGGCGTCGCCAAGGCGGCGATCATCGACGGGCGCATCCCGCACTCGATCCTGCTCGAGGTGTTCACCCAGTCGGGCATCGGCACGGAGGTGGTTCCCGCATGACGGCCCTCGACGACCTCAACGAGTGGCAGGGCCGCTTCGACCGACGCGTGATGCGCGCGATCGGGATGCCGCTCGCGAAGCTCGATCACGGCCGTGGTGCGCGGGTGTGGGACGACGCGGGGCACGAGTACCTCGACTTCCTCGCAGGCATCGCGGTGAACTCGCTCGGGCATGCGCACCCCGTGTTCGTCGAGGCCGTCTCGACGCAGGCGGCCCGCCTCGCGCACGTGTCCAACTACTTCACGACGGAGCCCGCACTCGAGCTCGCGGAGCGCATCACCCGCCTGGCAGGCACGGGCGACCAGGGGCGCGCCTGGTTCGGCAACTCCGGCGCCGAGGCGAACGAGGCCGCGTTCAAGTTGGCGCGCCTCAACAACTCGGGCGGCGCCCGCAGCCGCGTGCTGGCGCTCGTCGACGGCTTCCACGGACGCACCATGGGCTCGCTCGCGCTCACCGGCAAGGCGCACATGCGCGAGGCCTTCGAGCCGCTGCCCGGCGGAGTCGAGCACATCCCGGCCACGATCGAGGCGCTCGAGGCGTCGCTCGACGACGGGGTCGCCGCGCTCTTCGTCGAACCCATCCAGGGTGAGGCCGGCGTCGTCGAGCTGCCCGATGGATTCCTCGTGGCCGCCCGCGAGCTGACGCACCGGCACGGCGCGCTGCTCATCGTCGACGAGATCCAGACCGGCGCCGGCCGCACCGGCGAGTGGTTCGCGTTCCAGCACGCCGGCATCACGCCGGATGCGATCACCGTCGCGAAGGGCATCGGCGGCGGGTTCCCTATCGGCGGCCTCGTGACCTTCGGCCACGCGTCGTCGCTGTACTCCAAGGGGCAGCACGGCTCGACGTTCGGCGGCAACCCGCTCGCGACCGCGGTCTCGAACGCCGTCCTAGGCGAGATCGAGCGGGCCGGCCTCGTCGAGAACGCGGCCCTGCGCGGGCGGCAGCTCGACGAGCGCATCGCGTCGCTCGGCTCCCCGCTCATCGCCGGGACCCGCGGCCGGGGCCTCCTCATCGGCATCGCGCTCAGCGAGCCGGTCGCCACCCGGCTCACCGCCGAGGCCATGCGAGCGGGCCTCATCGTCAACGCGGCGAACGACTCCACCATCCGCATGGCCCCACCCCTGATCATCGGCGACGCGGAGGTCGACGAGTTCGCCGACAAGTTCTCCCGCGCCCTCGACGCCGTCACCTCGGCGCTCCACTGAACCGGGGCAGACCGTCACCACGCAGACCACGCAGACCTCGCACGACCCGATCCACACGAACGGAACCGCATGACCCGCCACTTCCTCCGCGACGACGACATCACTCCGGCCGAGCAGGCCGAGATCCTCGACCTCGCCGAGCGACTGAAGGCCGACCGCTGGGGCACGAAGCCGCTCGCCGGACCCCAGACCGTCGCCGTGATCTTCGACAAGTCGTCGACGCGCACCCGGGTGTCGTTCGCCGTCGGCATCGCCGATCTCGGCGGATCGCCGCTCATCATCTCGACGGCGAACAGCCAGCTCGGCGGCAAGGAGACCCCCTCCGACACGGCCCGGGTGCTCGAGCGCATGGTCGCGGCCATCGTCTGGCGCACCTACGGGCAGGCCGGACTCGAGGAGATGGCCGCCGGCACCACGGTGCCGGTGGTGAACGCACTCTCCGACGACTTCCACCCGTGCCAGCTGCTGGCCGACCTGCTCACCATCCGTGAGCACAAGGGTCGCCTCGCCGGGCTGACCGTCACCTTCCTCGGCGACGGCGCCTCGAACATGGCCCAGTCCTACGTGCTCGCCGGCGCGACGGCGGGCATGCACGTGCGGGTCGCGTCCCCCGAGGAGTTCGCGCCCGCGGCATCCGTCGTCGCCGACGCCGACCGCGTCGCCGCGACCACCGGCGGTTCCGTCAGCCTGTTCACGGATGCCGCGGAGGCGGCCTCGGGCGCCGACGTCATCGTCACCGACACCTGGGTGTCGATGGGCAAGGAGGACGAGAAGGCCCACCGCGTCGCGACGTTCGGCGCGTACCAGGTCGATCGCGAACTCATGTCGCTCGCGGCATCCGATGCGGTCTTCCTGCACTGCCTGCCGGCGGATCGCGGCTACGAGGTCACCGCCGAGGTCATCGACGGCGAGCAGTCGATCATCTGGGACGAAGCCGAGAACCGGCTGCACGCGCAGAAGGCGCTGCTGGTGTGGCTGCTCGAGCGGAAGGACGCCTGATGGCCGAGGAGCACGGCACCAACGAGGGATCCCTCTGGGGCGCCCGGTTCGCGAGCGGCCCATCGCCCGAGCTCGCCCGGCTCTCGAAGTCGACGCATTTCGACTGGCAGCTCGCGCCCTACGACCTCGCCGGGTCCCGGGCTCACGCCCGCGCCCTCGCGGCTGCGGGCTACCTCACCGACGTCGAGCTCACCGCGATGCTCGCGGGCCTCGACCAGCTGGAGTCCGACGTGTCGTCGGGACGGATCGTCGCCGGCGACGCCGATGAAGACGTCCACGGCGCCCTCGAGGCCGCGCTCATCGGCATCGTCGGTCCCGAGCTCGGCGGCAAGCTGCGCGCGGGGCGCAGCCGGAACGACCAGATCGCGACGCTCGTGCGTCTCTACCTGAAGGACCACGCGGCGACCATCGGCCAGCAGCTGGTGCACCTCATCGACGCGCTCGCCGCCCAGGCCGACGCGCACCGCACCGCGGTCATGCCGGGTCGCACGCACCTCCAGCACGCGCAGCCGGTGCTGCTCGCCCACCATCTCCTGGCGTACGCGTGGGCGCTGTCGCGCGACCTCGAGCGGATCGTCGACTGGACGAAGCGGGCGGATGTCTCGCCCTACGGCGGGGGAGCGCTGGCCGGGTCGACGCTCGGCCTCGACGCGGCATCCGTCGCCCGCGACCTGGGCCTCGCGGCGCCGGCCGAGAACTCGCTCGACGCCACCGCGAGTCGCGACGTGGTCGCGGAGTTCGCGTTCGTCACCGCCATGATCGGAATCGACGTCTCACGGCTCGCGGAGGACGTGATCCTCTGGAACACGCGCGAGTTCGGGTTCGTCACCCTCGACGACGCGTATTCGACCGGATCCTCGATCATGCCGCAGAAGAAGAACCCCGACATCGCCGAGCTCGCACGCGGCAAGTCGGGCCGCCTGATCGGCAACCTCTCCGGCCTGCTCGCCACGCTCAAGGGCCTGCCGCTCGCGTACAACCGCGACCTCCAGGAGGACAAGGAGCCGGTGTTCGACTCGGTCGAGACACTCGAGGTGCTCCTCCCGGCCTTCACGGGCATGATCGCCACGCTGACGTTCCACACCGAGCGCATGGCCGAGCTCGCGCCCGCGGGGTTCTCGCTCGCCACGGATGTCGCGGAGTGGCTCGTGAAGCAGCACGTGCCGTTCCGCGACGCCCACGAGATCACCGGCGCGGTCGTGCGCTACGCCGAGGAGCACGGTCTCGAGCTCGACGAGATCTCCGACGCCGCGCTCGCGTCGATCTCGCCGCACCTGACGCCCGAGGTCCGTGGCGTGCTCACGGTCGAGGGGTCGGTCTCGAGTCGCGACGGGCTCGGCGGCACGGCGCCGGTTCGGGTCGACGAGCAGTTCGCCCGGCTCGCCGATCGCGTGCGGCACCTCGTCGGGGGCCTGCCGGTCGCGGGTCGCTGAGCGACGGATGACGGAGCGGCTCGTCACGGCATCGCGTGCGTTCTTCGCGCGCGACTCCGTCGAGCTCGCGCCGCAGCTCCTCGGCGCCGTGCTGACCCACGACTCCGAGGACGGACCGGTGGCCCTGCGCATCGCCGAGGTGGAGGCGTACCGCGGCGTCGGCGAGGATCCTGGCTCGCATGCGTTCCGCGGCATGACGCGCAGGAACGCGGTCATGTTCGGCGAGGCCGCGCACCTGTACGCGTACTTCACCTACGGCATGCACACGTGCCTCAACGTCGTGGCCGGAGTCCCGGGCATGTCGTCGGCGGTGCTCCTGCGCGGCGGCACCATCGTCGAGGGGCTCGAACTCGCGCGTCGGCGTCGGCCCGGCGCCCCCGACCGCGACCTGGCGCGGGGGCCCGCCCGCCTCGCCGTCGCGCTCGGGGTGCCGCTGGCAGCGAGCGGCGCCGACCTGCTGGCGCCGCCGTTCGCGCTGGAGGTTCCCGTGGTGCCCGAGCCGTTCGCGTCGGGCCCGCGCACGGGCGTGAGCGGTGCGGGCGGGGGAGCGGCGTTCCCGTGGCGGTTCTGGATCCCGGGTGACCCGGGAGTGTCGCCGTACCGGCGTCACGCGAAGTCGCACGACTGACGCGGGCGATCTCAGTGCACGGCGAGGTGCACGACGAGCGCCGCCGCGCAGGCCCAGATCAGGCTCGCGAAGGTGCCGATGATGAACCGTTCGCGCGCCTCGGGCGCCTCGAGCTCGGTGAAGCGGCCGACGCCCTTCACGGCGACCACGATCGCCAGTCCCTCGGGGAAGCCCGCGATGATCGAGCCTGCAGTCGCGACGCGCTCGAGCACGCCGATGGTGAGGCCGCCGCGGAGGACCTCCCGGCGCCCACCGGCGACGACGCCCTGGCGCTGCTCCTCGGCGGTGGGTCGTTCGGCCACGATGATGCCGCCGTGGAGGCCGGGAGGTGCGCTGGCGCCCATCGCGAGGTTCAACGCGGTCGCGGCCGCCGGGCTCCCGCCGAAGATCGCCACGGTGAAGCCCAGCACGGTGATGAGCGGTGCGAAGCCGAACTCGGCCGGCGCGGAGATGGACGCGGCGGCCATGAGCGCGATGCCGAGCGTCACCGTCGCGAACCAGAACCAGACCGACCTCGGCTTCAGGAACGCGAGCACCGAGAGCGCGGCCGCGGCGGTCAGCGAGAGCAGCAGCGCCGACCAGGCGATGGCATCGGCGATGACGACGAGGTTCACGGTGCTCCTTCCGCGCAGCGACCGGACGGCCGTGGCTTCGAGCAGTGTAACGAGGGCCGCCCCCACCGCGGGGTCACGTCGTCGCGGCGCGTTCGGATTCCGCGTCGAGCTCGGCGAGCAGTCGCTCCAGGCCCGGGCGCGCGTCCTCCTCGGCGCGCCACATCGCGGCCTTCAGTCGGGCGCTGACCGCGGCCGGAGTCACGGCGAGGAGGGCGGCCGCCTCCTTCTGTCGGCGCCCTGCGAGCATGAGGTCCACGACCTCCCAGCCGAGGTCGGTCCGTCGCTCCCTGAGGAGCACGAGCAGTCGCACGAGCGCCTCCACGTCGGCGGCGGGCCGCGGGGGGTCGCCGGCCGCCCGGAGTGCGAAGCGACCCTCGGCGCGCTTCGCAGCGACCACGGCCTCGCGCGCGGCGATGAAGGCGGTGCCGGTGGCCTTGCGTGCGGCATCCGGAAGCGGCAGCCGGATGTCACCGACGCCGATGCCGACGCTCCACCTCCCGGTGCGGGTCACGTCGAGCACGATCGCGAGCGCGGTCGACGCCGATCGGGTGACGAGCTGGATCTCGTCGCCTGCCGTCTGGTCGGGCGGGAACACCAGTTCGTCGCCGTGCCGTTGTGCGAGCTCCTCGACGAGCCCGCCGGCACGGTCGCGCTCGCGGCGACTCGCGACCTGGTCGACAGTGATGACGAACATGGATGCACCTCCTCACGCTGAGCCGGATCAAGCCTGAAGGCTGAAGTCTTGGAGATCAATGCTACAGATTTGAGTCGCTTCGATCAAGTCTGGGGCATGAAGTCGTTGCTGCGCGCCGCGCTGGTAGCCTTGCTGGCGTGTCAGACCCCGTGATCCTCGCAACCCAGCAGAACGACGACTCCTTCGAGGATGTCTGGGAGGAGCTCGTCTGGCGCGGGCTCGTCCACGTGTCCACCGACCGGGCCGCGCTGAAGGAGCTGCTCGCAGGCGAGCCCATCACCTACTACTGCGGATTCGACCCGACCGCCCCGAGCCTCCACCTCGGCAATCTCGTGCAACTGCTGACGATGCGGCGTCTGCAACTGGCCGGACACAGGCCACTCGGGCTCGTCGGGGGCTCGACCGGCCTGATCGGCGATCCCCGCCCCACCGCCGAGCGCACCCTCAACACCAAGGAGACCGTGGCCGAGTGGGTCGGCAACCTGCGCGCGCAGGTGAGCCGCTTCCTCTCCGCCGAGGGCCCGAGCGCCGTGCGCCTGGTGAACAACCTCGACTGGACCGAGGGCCTCAGCGCCATCGACTTCCTCCGCGACATCGGCAAGCACTACCGCGTGGGCACGATGCTCAAGAAGGACGCGGTTGCGTCGCGCCTCAACTCCGACGCCGGCATCAGCTACACCGAGTTCAGCTACCAGATCCTGCAGGGCTTCGACTACCTCGAGCTGTACCGGCAGTACGACTGCGTCCTGCAGACGGGCGGCAGCGACCAGTGGGGCAACCTCACGAGCGGCACCGATCTCATCCATCGGGTGGAGGGTCGCAGCGTGCACGCCATCGGCACGCCGCTCATCACGAACTCCGACGGCACCAAGTTCGGCAAGAGCGAGGGCAACGCCATCTGGCTGGATGCCGCGATGTGCAGCCCCTACCGCTTCTACCAGTTCTGGCTCAACACCGACGATGCCGACGTCATCGGCCGGCTGAAGGTGTTCACGTTCCTCAGCAGGGCACGGATCGAGGAGCTGGCGGACCTCGTGGAGCGCGAGCCGTTCCGACGCGAGGCCCAGCGCGTGCTCGCGACCGAGGTGACGACGCTCGTGCATGGGGCGGATGCCACGGCCGCTGTCGTCGCCGCGTCCCAGGCGCTGTTCGGACAGGGCGACCTCGGGGCGCTCGATCCCGACACGCTCGAGTCGGCGCTCCGCGAGCTCCCGAACACGACCACGTCACCGGATGCCTCGATCGCGCAGCTCCTCGCGGACACCGGGCTCGTGACGAGCCAGAGCGAGGGCCGGCGCGCCATCACGCAGGGCGGCGTCTCGCTCGACAACATGCGGGTCGACGACGAGACGGCGACCCTCGAGGGTCGTGTGCCGCGTGGGGGCATGGCCGTGCTCCGTCGCGGCAAGAAGACGCTCGCGGGCATCTTCGTCGAGTAGGTTCAGATCTCCGATCCGAGGGCTTCGGTTGTCCGCTCCAGCGGGCGTCCGGAGCCCTTCGTCGTGCCGGTCGTTTCTCCGTCTTTCCGCGCGACACGCCCGGGATGCAGCGCTGAGTTGCACGACCCCCGGGATCCACGTAATGTAATCACTCGTTGCCCCAAAGGTGCGAAAGAGCGGAAGAGCTCATCGGCCTCAAGCGGAACGATTCCAAGCCACGAAGAAGCAATTCTTCGACTCGCTTGAAGCATTCGGATGCGTCCCTCGGGATGACCGGATGGAAACAACGAAACAAGCCTCGGATGAGGCGCCCGATGGGTGCCGAACCGGGTGCGTCCGTTTCTTGAGAACTCAACAGCGTGCACTATGTTCAATGCCAATTTATTGAACCCCAGCCTTACTCCTTTTGGGGTGGGTATGGATTCCTTTGATTGATGGACAATTTGATTTTTATAGTCAGTTGTTTCTCTGTCAGTGATTGAAGCTCTCAATGCCTCTTCGGGGGTGTTGGAACCAGTTTTTTTGGAGAGTTTGATCCTGGCTCAGGACGAACGCTGGCGGCGTGCTTAACACATG
>NZ_JBFUDH010000015.1:0-72716 GCF_056404815.1 Agromyces sp. P2_B3
GACCGCCGCCGCGCGCCCCCGCCCGCCGCGCCGCCCGCCCGACCACGCGAGGTGACGCGAATCGACCTTCCCGAGCGCCGGAAGGTCGATTCGCGTCATCTCGACGACGCGCCGACCACGCTGACGGCCGACGATCGCCAGACGCCCGCGCGGGGCGCCCGAATCCCGCGTCAGGCGTCGCGTGCTGGCGCGGGCAGCGACACGTCGAGCAGCGCCGCGGCGACCGACCGGATGAGCGCGGTGACCTCGCCGTGGGTCTTGGTGCCCGCGAGGATGTCCATCACGAGGCCGTCCTCCAGCGCGACGAGCGCCCAGGCCACCTCGGTGACCTGGATGCGCGGATGGAAGACGCCGTCGGCGACGCCGTCGTCGAGGATTCCGACATAGATCTCGACCTGGCGACGGTCGAGGGCGTGGTCGGCGTCGTTGAGCGACTCGTCGCGCAGGCCGGCCGGCCAGAACTCGTAGAGGATGCGCGACTCGTCACCCTCGAGCCCGCCGGTGCTGCCGGCCTCGATGGCGGCCGTGAGCCGCTGAGCCGGAGTACTTGCCTCCGTGACCGCCCGGCTGATGGTGTCGATGAACCGGTCGCTCGCCGCATAGACGAGCTCGCGCACGATCTCGTTGAGCCCCGTGAAGTAGTAGAGCACCGCCGACGGCTCCATGTCTGCGGCGGTCGCGATGGCACGCAGCGTGGTGCCCTCGGCGCCTTCGCGTACGGCCACGTGACGGGCGGCGTCGAGGATGGCGAGGCGACGCTCGGCCTTGCGGTTGGGACGGGGCACCCGTTCATTCTGCCGCGATCGGCGGCGAAGGCGTCCCGCGCACGCCGTTCTCTGAATCACGTACGGAGAACACTTGACGTTCGACCGCCTGATTGTTTGAATGCCATTCAACTGAGTTGTCTGAAGATCGTTCAGACAACGCTCGCAGTCGAAGGAGACTCGATGAGCCCGACACCTCTCGCCCCGGCGGCGTTGCCCACGGCGGGCGCACCCGACAAGGGCCTCCAACGCAACGCGCTCGGCCTCGGCCGCATCGTGGCACTCGGCCTCGCCGCCGTCGCCCCGGCGTACAGCCTCGCGGTCACGCTCGGATACGTGGTCGGGGCCGTCGGTGTGCAGACCCCGGCCGCCTTCCTGCTCGGCTTCGTGCCGATCCTCTTCACCGCGTTCGCGTTCCGCGACCTGAATCGGGCCATGCCCGACTGCGGCGGCGTCTTCGTCTGGATCTCGCGGGCGCTCGGCCCGTTCGCGGGATGGTTCTTCGGGGGATGGGTGCCGCAGGTCGCGACGTTCATCGCCACGGCTGCGCTCGCCGAGGTCGCCACGGTGTACCTCCTCGACGCCGTCGGACTCGGGTTCATCACCGACGATCCCGTCGCGACGATCGCGATCGCGATCGGCCTCATCGCGCTCAGTGCCGCGGTCGCCGTGCGAGGGATCGAGCTCGCGGCCTGGATCCAGTACGCCCTCATCGCGCTGCAGATCGTGGCGATCGGCGGATTCTGCGTGGCCGCGTTCTCGGCGATAGCCGCCGGCACCGCGCCCTCGACCGGCGAGCCGGTGAGCCTCAGCTGGTTCAACCCGCTGGCCGTCGGCGATCCCGCCGGACTCGTCGCGGGCGTCATCCTGTGCCTGTTCATCTACTGGGGCTGGGACGCGCTCATCTCCGTCAACGAGGAGACGACGGAGCGTTCCCGTACGCCGGGTCGTGCCGTGATCATCTCGACGGTCATCCTGCTCGTGCTCTACTGCGGCGCCTCGGTCGCCGCGATCGGCTACGGCGGGGTCGACCTGATCACGTCGGATGCCGCCATCGACGACGTGCTCTCGGTTCTCGGCCCGCTCGCCACGGGCGAGGTCTTCGGGCGGGTGATCACCCTCGCGATCGGGCTGTCCGCGCTCGCGGCGCTCTTCACGGTGGCAGTGAGCACGCCCCGCACCTGGCTCAGCATGGCCACGTACCGCGCCCTTCCCGCGAGCGTCGGCCGGGTGCATCGCGTGCACCGCACCCCCCATATCGCCACCTACTGGTGGGCCGGACTCAGCGTCGCCACGATCGTGGTGCTGACGCTCGTCTCGAGCGACTTCATCGGCCTCGCGATCCTCGCGATCGGCTTGATGGTCGCCGCCTACTACGCCGCCACCGCGATCGCGGCGATCGTCTACTTCGCTCCCGACCTGCGTCGCGGGCCCGGGCCCTTCATCGTCGCCGGTGTCCTGCCCGCGCTCGGCGCCCTGCTCATGATCGTGGCGTTCGTCGTGAGCGCGATCGACATGGCCCGACCCGAGTACGTGGGGGAGTCCGTCCTCGGCGTGGGCACCGTGTTCTGGATCGGCGTGGGCGCCCTGGCGCTCGGCATCATCGTCACGCTCCTGCTCCGGCCCGCGTTCCCCGAGTTCTTCGCCCGACGCGTCATTCCCGTCGGCACGGTTCGAGATCACGACTTCGTGATCGCCGATCCAGCGGATGCCGCGCCCGCCGTTGCAGCGCCCATCGCCGCCGAGACCGACCCGGCCCGCCCCGCAGACCCCACCCGAGAGGAGCGCTGATCGTGCGGACCCTGTCCATCGCCGCCATCCAGACCACCGCGGTCGCGCGCGACCTCGACGCCACGTGGCAGCGGTTCGCCGGCCAGGTGCGCGCCGCGGTCGCCATGCGGCCGCACGTCGACCTGGTCGTCGTGCCCGAGCTGCTGCTCGCGGCGCCCGGCCCGCTGCTCGTCGATGACCCGCAGTTCGACGAGCGGGCCGCGACGAGCATCCCCGGCCCGGTCACCGACCGGCTCGGCGACCTCGCCCGCGAGCTCGGCGTCTGGCTCGTGCCCGGATCCCTCGTCGAGCGAGACGACGAGGGCCGGCTCTTCAACACCGCCGTCGCGATCTCACCCGAGGGCGAGGTCGTCGCCCGCTACCGCAAGCTCTTCCCATGGCGGCCGTACGAGGCGCTGGAGCCGGGCAGTGACTTCGTCACGTTCGACATCCCGGGCAAGGGCCGGGTCGGGCTCGCGATCTGCTTCGACGGCAGCTTCCCCGAGGTGGCGCGGCAGCTGGCGTGGCTCGGCGCCGACGTGATCATCCAGCCCACGCTGACCACCACCCGCGATCGCGAGATGGAGGTCGTGATGTCGCGTGCGAACGCCTTCGCGAATCAGGTCTTCGTCGTCAACCTGAACGGCGCCTCGCCCGCCGGCGTGGGGGCGAGCGTGCTCGTCGACCCCGAGGGCACGATCATGCAGCAGGCCGGCGAGGGCGAGGAGGTGCTGTTCGGGGTGCTCGACCTCGAACGTGTGCGACTCGTGCGGGAGCACGGCACGTTCGGCCTGAACCGTCCCTGGACCCAGCTCGCCGACCAGTGCGCGCTCGTGCGGTACCCGATGTACGGCGGGGCGACCTTCCAGCCCCCGGCCTGGGCGGTCGATCCCATCCCAGCGTGACCGCCACCCCGGCGGCCCCGCCCGCCGGCCCGCGCACGGTGACGCGAATCGACCTTCCCAAGCGCCGGAAGGTCGATTCGCGTCATCTCGGCAGCTAGGTGCCCGGGTACGGCGGGGCGGATGCCGCGTGCGGGGCGGATGCCTCGTGCGAGGCGGATGCCGCGGCGCCGGCGTGCGCGGGGCAGGCGGCGGTGTCGCACGACGCGCACACGACGAGCTGCGTGCGGCACGCGGCATCCGTACAGTTGGCGGTGCGGTTCGTGGCCGCGCCGCACACCGTGCAGGTGCCGATCACCGCGGCGTGGTCGCTGAAGTCGACCGAGCCGCGCCCGTCGAAGACGTAGAGCGAGCCGTCCCACAGGCCGTCGTCGCCGTAGCGCTCGCCGTAGCGCACGATGCCGCCCTCGAGCTGGTAGACCTCGCCGAAGCCGCGGCTCGCCATCAGGCTCGACAGCACCTCGCAGCGGATGCCGCCGGTGCAGTAGGTCACGACGGGGCGCCCCTTGAGCTCGTCGTACTCGCCCGAGTCGAGCAGTCCCACGAAGTCGCGGGTGGTCTCGACGTCGGGCACGACGGCCCCGCGGAAGCGCCCGATCGCCGCCTCGAGCGCGTTGCGTCCGTCGAAGAACACCACGTCGTCGCCGCGTTCGGCCACGAGCTCGTGCAGCGCCTCGGGGGTCAGCCGGGTGCCCCCGCCGACCACGCCCGCGTCGTCGACGCGGAGCTCGCCGGGCGCCCCGAACGAGACGATCTCGTCGCGCACCTTGACGACGAGCTTCGGGAAGTCGAGGCTCGCGCCCGCCTCGTCGAGCCCGGTGCCCTCGCTCCACTTGAAGTCGATGTGCTTGAACGCCGGGTAGTCGCGGGTCTTGCGCACGTAACGCTTGAGGGCGCGCAGCTCGCCGCCGAGCGTGCCGTTCAGGCCGTCCTTCGAGATGAGGATGCGCCCGCGCAGCCCGAGCGACTCGGCGAGGTCGCGCTGCCAGAGGCGCACGGCGTCGGGGTCGGCGAGCGGGGTGAAGACGTAGTAGAGGAGGATCTTGGCGACGGCCACCCCGAGATCATACGGTCGGATGCCGCGAGCCGGCCGAGCGCGGCCGGCACCCCCGACTCTCCGACCCGCCCGTCAAGGGGGTCGCCCCGGCGCGCCCGCCGCATAGGCTGGCGGCGACCGCAGACGACCACTCCCGAGGAGGATCGCGATGCTCGACGTCGACCCGTACCAGGCACTGCAGGGCTTGCGGCCCGTGGACTCGTTCACCGTGACGAGCGCCGACTTCGAGGAGGGCGGGCCGCTCGGCCGCCCCCAGTGGAGTTCGGCCGCGGGTGGCGTCGACCGCTCGCCGCAGCTGTCGTGGTCGGGGTTCCCGGCGGCGACGCGCAGCTTCGCGGTGACGTGCCTCGATCCCGATGCGCCCAGCGGATCGGGCTGGTGGCACTGGTCGCTCGCGAACCTGCCGGCGTCGGTGACGAGCCTCGAGGCCGGTGCGGGCAGCGCCGGCGGCCCGCCGCTGCCCGACGGCGCACTCGTGCTGCGCAACGAGGAGGGCTCGCGCGGGTTCATCGGCGCCGCGCCGCCGCGCGGAACGGGCGTGCACCGCTACCTCTTCGTCGTGCACGCGCTCGATGTGCCGGGCCTCGAGCTCGACGCAGACGCCTCGCCCGCGATCCTCGGCGCCCGGTGCTTCTTCCACGCGATCGCGCGCGGCATCCTCACGGGGACGGCGACGCGCGACTGACCCGGGCCCGACGCGCCTCACGCGCAGCCCGCGCGCCGGGCGCCCCGAGACCCATCGGGTAGCGTGTGTGCATCATGCGCCCGATGCCGTTGGAGCCGAACAGTCGCCGTGTCGCCATCGGCTCCCGCCTGCGCGCCGCCCGCCAGGCCCAGCAGCTCACCATCGACGAGGTCGCGCGCATCACGGGACTGACCAAGGGGTTCCTCTCCCGGGTCGAGCGCGACATGACCTCGCCCAGCGTCTCGTCGTTGATCACCCTGTGCGAGGTGCTGTCCATCTCGGTCGGCTCCCTGTTCGAGGCGCCGGACGTGCAGTTCGTGCCCTCGGGCACCGGCCCGCGCATCAACCTCGGCGGCGTCGACACCGAGGAGCGACTGCTCTCGCCGCGCTCCGAGTCGCGCGTGCAGGTGATCCGGTCGGTGATCGAGCCGGGCGGCCACGGCGGCAAGGAGCTCTACGCGGTCGCCGCCGACGTCGACGTGCTGCACGTGCTGCAGGGCTCGGTCGTCGTGCGATTCTCCGACCAGGACTGGGAGCTCGGCCCCGGCGACAGCATCACCTTCAACGGTCACGAGCCGCACAGCTGGCAGGTCGCCGGCGACGGCGGCGCCGAGGTGATCTGGGTGCTCGTCCCGGCGCTCTGGAGCTCCTGACCGCGAGCCCTGCCGGCTCGAGCGCGAACGAGCCCGACGATGCCGGATGCCGGCTGCCCGCGGCATCCGTCTCGATGCGGTCTTGACGCGCGGGCGCATCGAGGCTATTTTGTGTGCAGTCGTAGTTGCCCCTGTAGCAACAAAAGATTCACAAGAAGCAACAAGCCAAGCAACAAGGAGGTTGCGAGATGACGCAGCCGATCGGTCCCATCGACAGCTCCAAGACGCCGCGCTACGCGGGCCCCGCCGGGTTCGCGCGGCTGCCCCGCCTCGACCAGGTCGACCACGCCGACATCGTCGTCGCCGGCGTGCCGTTCGACAGCGGGGTCTCCTACCGCCCCGGCGCGCGGTTCGGCCCGACGCACATCCGTGAGGCCTCGCGCCTGCTCCGGCCGTACAACCCCGCGCTCGACGTGTCGCCGTTCGAGGTCGCCCAGGTGGCCGACGCGGGCGACATCGTCGCGAACCCGTTCGACATCGGCGAGGCCATCGACGCCATCCAGGCCGCCGCGCTCGACCTGACCGCGAACGGCACGCGCCTCGTCACCCTCGGCGGTGACCACACCATCGCCCTCCCGCTGCTCCGCGCCGCGGCCGAGCGGCACGGGCCGGTCGCCCTGCTGCACTTCGACGCGCACCTCGACACCTGGGACACCTACTTCGGGGCCGAGTACACGCACGGCACGCCGTTCCGCCGGGCGTTCGAGGAGGGCATCATCGACACCGAGGCGCTGAGCCACGTCGGCACCCGCGGCCCCCTCTACGGCAAGAAGGACCTCGAGGACGACCGCCGCTTCGGCTTCGGCATCGTCACGAGCGCCGACGTCTACCGCCAGGGCGTCGACGAGGTCGTCGCGAAGCTCCGCGATCGCATCAGCGACCGCCCCCTCTACATCTCCATCGACGTCGACGTCATGGACCCCGCGCACGCACCCGGCACCGGAACTCCCGAGGCGGGTGGCATCACGAGCCGCGAGCTCCTCGAGATCCTCCGCGGGTTCCGTGGCCTCAACCTCATCGGCGCCGACGTCGTCGAGGTCGCCCCGGCCTACGACCACGCCGAGATCACCGGCGTCGCCGCGTCGCACCTGGCCTACGACCTGGTCTCGCTGCTCGCGATCCGGCACGAGGCGACGGATGCCGCGGGCGGCACGCCCTCGGCCGAGCAGCTCCTGCGCGAGGCATCCGTTGTCTGAGTCGATGATCGACGCGCGCGCGGTCGAGGCGACGGGCACGGCCGAGGCCACGGCCGTCCCCACCGCCACCCCCGACGCCCACGTCCGCAACGGCGGCGACGTCGTGGTCGAGTCGCTGGCCGCGCTCGGCGTCACGCACGTGTTCGGCATCCCGGGCCAGCACGCGCTCGGCCTGTTCGACGCGATCCGCCGCAGCGAGCTCGAGTTCGTGAGCTCGCGCGTCGAGAACAACTCGGCGTTCGGCGCCGACGGCTACGCTCGCGCGACGGGCGAGGTCGGCGTGCTGTTCCTCTCGACCGGCCCGGGCGCGCTCACCGCGCTCGGCGCACTGCAGGAGGCGTACGCCACCGGCGTCCCGGTGCTCGTCATCACGAGCCAGATCCCTCGCCGCGGACTCGGCGGCGCCCGAAAGGGCCTGTTGCACCAGCTCGACGACCAGCAGCAGAGCGCGCGCAACGTCACCAAGTCGACCGCGCTCGTCCGTGAGGCCGCGCACATCCCATCGGCCCTCGCCGACGCATGGTCGCTCGCCCAGGCGGCTCCGGCCGGTCCCACCTGGGTCGAGATCCCCGAGGACGTTCTGCTCGAGCCCACCGACGTGCCGCCGGTGCAGTCGGCGATCACGTCGATCCCCGAGCGGATGCCGCGACCCGAGCTCGTCGATGAGGCCGCCGCGCTGCTCGCGAGCGCCGAGCGCCCGGTCATCCTCGCCGGCGGGGGAGTGCGCCGCTCGCAGGGCGGCCGCGCCGCGCTCGTGCGGCTCGCCGAGGCCCTGGACGCCCCCGTCGTCTCGACCGTCGGCGGCAAGGGCGCGATCCCGTTCGACCACCCGCTGTCGGCGGCATCCTGGATCGAGGACCGCCACACGACCGACCTGCTCGAGCAGGCCGACGTGCTCCTCGCCGTCGGCACCGCCATCGGCGAGGTCACGAGCAACTACTTCACGTTCGCGCCGCGCGGCCGGCTCATCCAGGTCGACGCCGAGGCCCGCGTGCTGGGCTCGAACTTCCCGGGCCTCGGCATCCACGCCGATGCGGCCCTCGCCCTGGCGGCCATCGCCGACCGACTTCCGGCACGGCGCGAGGAGGAGCCCAGAGCCGAGCGACCGGATGCCTCAGCCGGCCGCGGCGCGTCCGGCGCCGAGACCGCGGCACGCCTCCGCGCCGACGTCGAGGCCCGCCTCGCCGCCCAGGATCTCGCACCCGAGCGCACGCTGCTCGCCGACCTCCGCGCCGCCGTGCCCGCCGACGCCCACACCTTCTGGGACATGACGATCGCCGGCTACTGGGCCTGGTCGGCCTGGGATCCCGAGCAGGGCGAGTTCCACTCCGCCCAGGGCTCGGGCGGCCTCGGCTTCGCGTTCCCCGGAGCGCTCGCCGCGGCGATCGGCTCCGGCCGGCGCACACTCGCCGTCTCGGGCGACGGCGGCGCGATGTACTCGATCGCCGAGCTCGCGACCGCCCGCCAGCACGACGCCGACGTGACCTGGCTCATCGTCGACGACGGCGGCTACGGCATCCTCCGCGAGTACATGACGGAGCAGTTCGGCCAGGCCACGGCCACCGAGCTCGCCCGCCCCGACTTCGCCGCGCTCGCCAGGGCGTTCGGCGTGACCGCCCATGAGGCGACCCTCGAGACCGTGGGCGAGACCATCGCCCGCACCTTCCGCGAGCCCGGCCCCGCTGTCGTGGTCGTGCCCGCCGTGTTGCGCATGTTCGCGCCGACACACCTGCAGTAACCCGACGCACCAGCCGACCCTCGACCGAGACCTGACGCAAAGGATCCAACGATGGATATCGCGATCATCATCATCTACCTCGCCGCCATGCTGCTGTTCGGCTGGTGGGGCAAGTCCCGCACCAAGAACTCGAGCGACTTCCTCGTCGCCGGCCGGCGCCTCGGCCCGACGCTCTACACGGGCACCATGGCGGCCGTCGTGCTCGGCGGCGCCTCGACCGTCGGCGGCGTCGGCCTCGGCTACAAGTTCGGCATCTCGGGCATGTGGCTCGTCGTCGCGATCGCCGTCGGCCTCTTCCTCCTCAGCATCCTGTTCGCGAGCCGCATCGCGAAGCTGAAGGTCTACACGGTCGCCCAGATGCTGAAGCTCCGCTACGGCGTGAACGCCACGAGCGCCTCGGGCTTCGTCATGATGGCCTACACGCTGATGCTCTCCGTGACCTCGACGATCGCCTACGCGACGATCTTCAACGTGCTGTTCGACACCGACCGCACGCTCTCGGTGATCATCGGCGGCGTGATCGTGATGCTGTACTCGTCGATCGGCGGCATGTGGTCGATCACCCTGACCGACATGGTGCAGTTCGTCCTGAAGACCATCGGCGTCTTCTTCCTGCTGCTCCCCTTCGCCTGGATCCACGCGGGCGGCTACGAGGGCATCGTCGACCGGCTCGGCGATGCGGCGTTCGACTTCACAGCGATCGGCGTCGACACGATCATCACGTTCTTCGTCATCTACACGTTCGGCATGCTCATCGGCCAGGACATCTGGCAGCGCGTCTTCACGGCGCGCTCGCCGAAGGTCGCGAAGTGGGGCGGCACCGCGGCATCCGTCTACTGCCTGCTGTACGGCGTGGCCGGCGCGCTCATCGGCACCGCCGCCGCCTCGTTCATGCCGGGCATCGAGGCGAAGGACGACGTCTACGCCGCCGTCACCCAGCAGATCCTGCCGATCGGCCTCAGTGGCATCGTGCTCGCGGCCGCCGTCGCCGCGATGATGTCGACCGCCTCGGGTGCGCTCATCGCCACGGCCACGGTCGCCCGCGCCGACGTCATGCCCATCGTGAAGCGGCTCTTCGGTCGCAGCGCAGCGGATGCCGCGGCGAACTCGAATCCCGAGCACGACATCCGCTCGAACCGCCTCTACGTCGTGGTGCTCGGGGTCGCGGTCATCGTCATCGCCGCCATGCTCAACGACGTGGTCGCCGCACTGACGGTCGCCTACGACATCCTGGTCGGCGGTCTCCTCGTCGCCATCCTCGGCGGCTTCGTCTGGAAGCGTGCGACCGGGGCCGGCGCGCTCTGGTCGATGGGGGTCGGCACGGTCGTGACGCTCGGCACGATGTTCGTCGTGCCCGGCGGCGTGATGGCGAACGAGCCGATCTACTTCGGCCTCGCCGCCAGCCTCGCGGCGTACATCATCGCCAGCCTGCTGACCCCGCGCACGCCGGCGTCGGTGCTGCAGATCTGGAACGACCGGCTCGCCGGCCGCGCCGAGCCCGAGGCGGATGCCGCCGAGCCCGACGCCGCGGTCCCCGCAGCGAGCCCCGGCGAGCCCATCGCCGCGACGCGGCCCGCCGCCGAGTAGGCCGGCGGCGGCACCGAGACTGGAACGGCGGATGCCTCGTGGGGGCGAGGCATCCGCCGTTCCGCCTGTCCGAGCGCATGTCTCAGCGCGCGCTGCGGTGCGTGTTCTCCGTCAGTGCTTGTTGCCCGTGAGGGCGAGCACCCCGCCGAGGCCGATCATCATGACGCCGCCGGTCGCGGCGAGGTGCGCCGCACGCTTGGGCGAGCGCGCGAACCAGTCGCGGGCCGCGCTCGCCGCGAGCGCCCAGACCGAGTCGCAGAGCAGCGCGAGCACGATGAACACGACGCCGAGCTCGAAGAGCTGCAGCGGGATCGATCCGGCGGTGAAGTCGACGAACTGGGGCAGCACGGCGACGAAGAAGGCGATGGTCTTGGGGTTGGTGACGCCCACGACGAAGCCCTCGCCGAGCTGGCGCCAGTGCGAACGGGGGGCGACCTCGCCGTTGACGGCGGCCGCGGCATCCGCTCGGTGCCGGATCGCCTGGATGCCGAGGTAGACGAGGTACAGGGCGCCGGCGAACTTGATGATCGTGAAGAGCACCACCGACTGGGCGACGAGCGCGCCGACGCCGAGGGCGACCGCCGCCACCAGCGGGATCATGCCGATGGCGTTGCCGAGCACGCTGAGCAGGCCGCCGAGGCGGCCGAGCGCGAGCGACCGCCCGATCACGAACAGCACGCTCGGACCCGGGATCACGATCAGCACGATCGACGTGAGCACGAACGCCCACAGGTTCTCGAGGGGGACCACCCGTGCATGCTACTCCGCGGGTGCGGCTGCGCCTCGGGCGGGTCCTGCTGCGCGTCGGGCGGGAGCTACTCCTCCTCGGGCGGCGGCGAGATCGCGGCGCCGAGCCGGATGCGCGTGCCGAAGGGATCGGCGATGAGCGAGGTGCGCTCGCCCCACGGCTGGTCGGTCGGTTCCTCCATCACGGATGCCCCGGCGCCGGCGAGCTGGGCCGTCACCCGGTCGACGTCGTCGACGTAGAACCAGAGCAGCACGTTGCCGGGCGGAGGCGGGTTCTCGGACAGCCCGAGGCCGAGCGACGACGAGCCCACCGCCAGCGACGCGTAGACGACCTCGCCGCCTTCCGGCGGAACGGTGAAGGTGTACGTGACGACCCCGCCGAGCGCGTCGCGGTAGAACGCGAGCGCCGCGTCGACGTCGGGCACCTCGAGGATGGGGAACGCGGATTCGATCATGAGGCCTCCTCGACGCGAGGCTACGCCGCGGGTCGGGATGCCGCTACGGTGGCAGTCGTGAGCGACCAGATCTCGGTGACCGTCGTCGACGGGCTCGGCCATGTGACGCTCGATCGACCCCAGGCCCTCAACGCGTTGAGCTACTCGATGATCCGCGAGCTCACCGACGTCTTCGAGTCGTGGCGCCACGACAGCGAGGTCGGCGTGGTCGTGATCGACGGGGCGGGGGAGCGCGGCTTCTCCGCCGGCGGCGACATCCGCGAGCTCTACGGCTACGCCGTCGACGGCAACGCGGGGGAGGCTCGCGAGTTCTTCCGCGCCGAGTACCGACTCGACGCCATGATCGCGCGCTACCCCAAGCCGGTCGTGGCGATCATGGACGGCATCACCATGGGCGGCGGCATCGGCCTCGCGGGGCATGCGGCCATCCGCATCGTGACCGAGCGATCGCGCGTCGCCATGCCCGAGACGCGCATCGGCTTCACACCCGACGTGGGTGGCTCGTGGCTGCTCGCCAAGGCGCCCGGCGAGCTCGGCGTGCACCTCGCCCTCAACTCCCGCACGATGGATGCCGCCGACGCGCTGCACGCCGGCTTCGCCGATTCGTTCGTGCCGTCCGAGCGCCTGCCGCACCTCATCCAGGCCCTCGCCGAGCGCGCCGACCCCGGCAGCCCGGCCGAGATCGTCATGCTGTTCGACGAGACGCCCGGCCCGTCCGCGCTCGCCCTCGCGCGCGACTGGGTCGACGCCTGCTACTCCGCGCCGACGGTGCAGGAGATCATCGCGCGGCTGCGGGCGTTCGCCGAGGGGCGCCAGACGGCGGCGAACCCCGCGGCATCCGCCTACGCAGCGGCGGCCGCCGACGAGCTCGAGACGCTCTCGCCGACGGCGCTCACCGTCACCCTCGAGGCGGTGCGTCGCGCACGCACGCTGCCGAGCCTCGAGGACGCCCTGGAGCAGGAGTTCCGCCTGGTGTCGTGGTTCATCGAGCAGCACGACCTGCGCGAGGGGATCCGCGCCCAGGTCATCGACAAGGACCGTTCGCCGAAGTGGAGCCCGGGCACGCTGGCCGGCGTCGATCCGCACCTCGCGGCCCGGGTCATCGAGGCGCGCGTGCACGAACCCGTCTGGCCCGATCGCCTCACGGCCTGACGCCCGCCGCGCGCCAGCGCCGCCGCCGCCCGAGGGGCGTCCCTCGCACGCCGCCCCCCGATCGGCAACCCCCGCCGCAGTTCGCGCGCCCCGGGCCATCCACAGGCCCCATTCGATACGGTGGGCACGTGAAGACCCACCACCTGCGCACCCACCGAAGCGACGAGAACCTGGTCCGCGAGGGTCAGCTCGCCTGGCAGCTGGCGGGGGTCGCGACCGACCCCGTCGAGCTCGACGACGACGTCGTCGACATGGTCGTGAACCGGGTGATCGACAACGCGGCCGTCGCGGCCGCCTCGCTCGCCCGCAAACCGGTCGTCTCGGCGCGCAGCCAGGCGCTCGCGCATCCGGTCTCGATCGGCGGCGACGGTGCCACGGTCTTCGGCGCGGATGCCGCACGCCGCACGTCGCCCGAGTGGGCCGCCTGGGCCAACGGCGTGGCCGTGCGCGAGCTCGACTTCCACGACACCTTCCTCGCCGCGGAGTACTCGCACCCGGGCGACAACATCCCGCCGATCGTGGCCGTGGCCCAGCACCTCGCCGCCGCCCGCGGCCTCACCGGGCGCGACATCGTGCGCGGCATCGCCACCGGCTACGAGATCCAGATCGACCTCGTGAAGGCCATCTCGCTGCACAAGCACAAGATCGACCACGTCGCGCACCTCGGCCCGTCGGCCGCCGCCGGCATCGGCACCCTGCTCGGGCTCGACCAGGAGACGATCTTCCAGGCCATCGGCCAGGCGCTGCACACCACCACCGCCACCCGGCAGTCCCGCAAGGGCGAGATCTCCACGTGGAAGGCGCACGCCCCCGCCTTCGCCGGCAAGATGGCCGTCGAGGCGGTCGACCGCGCCATGCGTGGCGAGACCAGCCCGGTGCCGATCTACGAGGGCGAAGACGGCGTGATCGCCTGGCTCCTCGACGGGCCGGATGCCTCCTACGAGGTCACCATCCCCGAAGACGGCGAGTCCAAGCGCGCCATCCTCGACTCCTACACGAAGGAGCACTCGGCCGAGTACCAGGCCCAGGCGTGGATCGACCTCGCCCGCAAGCTCCACGACGAGTACCCGCTGATCCTCGACGACCCCGACGGCATCGAGTCGATCACCCTGCACACCTCGCACCACACGCACTACGTGATCGGCTCGGGCGCGAACGACCCGCAGAAGTACGACCCCGACGCCTCCCGCGAGACGCTCGACCACTCGATCCCCTACATCTTCACGGTCGCGCTGCAGGACGGCACCTGGCACCACGCCGACTCGTACTCGCCCGAGCGCGCGCACCGCGACGACACCGTGGCGCTGTGGAAGAAGGTCTCCACGGTCGAGGACCCCGAGTGGACGCGCCGCTACCACTCCAACGACATCGCCGAGAAGGCGTTCGGTGGTCGCGTGGTCATCAAGCTGTCTGACGGAAACGAGATCGTCGACGAGATCGCGGTCGCCGACGCGCATCCGCTCGGAGCCCGGCCCTTCGCCCGCGAGCAGTACGTGCAGAAGTTCCGCACCCTCGCGGAGTGGGTGCTCGAGGAGGCCGAGATCGAGCGGTTCCTCGACCTCGCGCAGCACCTTCCCGAGCTCGGCCCCGACGAGCTCGGCGGCCTCACCATCACCGCGGCGCCGGGCGCGCTCGTCGGCGTCGACATCCCCACGGGGCTGTTCTAGCCATGGCGCGTGCCGACGGCGCGGGGCAGGTCGCGCTCATCACCGGCGCCTCGTCGGGCATCGGCGAGGCCACCGCGGTCGAGCTCGCCCGTCGGGGGTTCGTCGTGTACGGCGCTGCGCGCCGGGTCGACCGCATGGCGGCGCTCGCCGGCCGCGGCGTGCAGGTCATCGAGATGGACGTGACGGATGACGCGTCGATGACGTCGGGCGTCGAGCAGGTGCTGCGCGAGCAGGGCCGCATCGACGTGCTCGTGAACAACGCGGGCTACGGGTCGTACGGCGCCCTCGAGGACGTGCCGCTCGAGGAGGCGCGCCGCCAGTTCGAGGTCAACGTCTTCGGCCTCGCGCGCCTCACCCAGCTCGTGCTCCCGCACCTGCGCGCGCAGCGCAGCGGACGCATCGTGAACGTGTCGTCGATCGGCGGCAAGATGTACGAGCCGCTCGGCGCCTGGTACCACGCCACGAAGTTCGCGGTCGAGGGCCTCAGCGACTCCTTGCGCGTGGAGCTCGAACCCCACGGCGTGCACGTCATCGTCATCGAGCCCGGCGCGATCCGCACCGAGTGGGGCGGCATCTCCGCGGAGAGCGCGCTGACCCGCTCGGGCGACACCGCGTACTCCGCGCAGGCGCAGGCGCTCGCGAGGATCTACGGCGTGGCCGACCGCCCCGGCGTCGGGGCCGACCCGCGCGTCGTCGCGGCGGCGATCGGCAAGGCGGTCACCGCCCGTCGGCCCCGCACCCGCTACGCGGTGCCCACGAGCGCGAAGGCCATCCTGCTCGCGCGTCGGCTCCTCAGCGACCGCGCCTTCGATGCCGTCATCACGCGGGCCTACGGCATGCGCTGACGCCGGTCGAGCGGATGCCGCGCGCGGCGCCTGCTGCGCGGGATCGCCCCGAGCGCGGCATCCCCTGCCTGCGGCATCCGCCCTGCCTGCGGCATCCGTCCTGCCTGCGGCATCCGTCCTGCCTGCGGCATCCGCTCGGCCCTGGGGCATCCGCTCGAAGCTAGGCTGGATCGAAGGAGGCCCACCATGCTCTACGCCCAGACTCCCGCCCACGAGAAGCGCCGGCTCTTCCGCGAGCGCCTCGCCAGCGGGGAGATCATGCGGTTCCCGGGCGCGTTCAACCCGCTCTCGGCGCGGCTGATCGAGCAGAAGGGCTTCGAGGGCGTCTACATCTCGGGCGCGGTGCTCTCGGCCGACCTCGGCCTGCCCGACATCGGCCTGACCACGCTGACCGAGGTGGCAGGCCGGGCGAAGCAGATCGCGCGCATGACCGATCTGCCCGCGATCGTCGACGCCGACACCGGGTTCGGCGAGCCGATGAACGTGGCGCGCACGGTCCAGGAGATGGAGGATGCCGGGCTCGCCGGCCTGCACATCGAGGACCAGGTGAACCCGAAGCGCTGCGGGCACCTCGACGGCAAGCAGGTCGTCGACGAGCACACGGCGCTGCAGCGCATCCGCGCCGCGGTCGACGCCCGCCGAGACGAGAACTTCCTCATCATGGCGCGCACCGACATCCGTGCCGTCGACGGCCTCGACGCCGCCGTCGACCGGGCGAAGAAGCTCGTCGACGCTGGCGCCGACGCGATCTTCCCAGAGGCGATGTCGTCGCTCGAGGAGTTCGCCGCGATCCGCGCCGCCGTCGACGTGCCGCTGCTCGCGAACATGACCGAGTTCGGCAAGAGCGAGCTGTTCACGGTGCGGCAGCTGGCGGACGTCGGCATGAACCTCGTGATCTGGCCCGTGTCGCTGCTGCGCCTCGCGATGGGGGCCGCGGTGCGCGGACTCGACGAGCTCGAGGAGACCGGCTCGCTCAACGGCATGCTCGGGCAGATGCAGCACCGTGCCGACCTCTACGAGCTCATCGACTACGAGGGCTACAACCAGTTCGACACGTCGATCTTCAACTTCCGCGTCGCCCGCTGACCGGCGGCATCCGCCCGCCCGCCTGGCCCCACCCCGCCCGCCCCCCGCCCCGGCACAGTTGAGGACGCGTTCGGGGCCTTCGGACCCTTCCAAATGCCCCGAACGCGTCCTCAATCGGTTGGGAACCACGGCGAGAACGACGGCCGGCCTTCCCAGCCACGCCGATGGAGGTTCTTGGCGACGCGTTCGACGAGTCGGCGCGGCCTTCGGAGGTCGGCGTTCGTGATCTCCATCACGTGGAAGCCGAGCGACTCCAGCTCGGACTCCCGGGTGCGATCGCGTCGCCATTGGACGAGATCCGTGCGGTGATGGTCGCCCTGGTACTCGAGCACCTCGCCGAAGTCACGGAACAGGAGGTCGACCCGCGCGACGAATCGACCGCGGTCGAACACGACCGGGTTCACCGCTGGTCGGGGAAGTCCGCCGAGCACCACGATCGCGCGAAGCTCCGATTCCTTCGGCGACTCGGATGCCCGGTCGACCAGTGAGTGGGCGGCATCGAGCTTGGCGCGCTGGCGGTGATCCGGATACCGCTCGACCGCCCGACGGAGGGCGCCGGTGCTCGCCACTCCCGCGCGAACGGCCCAGTCGGCTGCGGCCACCAACTCGGGCACGGAGAGGCTGGCGGCGAGATCGCACCAGGTGCGGGCGACCGAGGTGACCGGCACGCCGGCCCGGTCGACGACGTCATCCTCGTGGAGGCGGAGGCTTCGACCGCGAACGCCACGACGGCGCAGCGCACGTCCGGGGCCGGGCGTTCCGATGTCCAGTTCCGCGCGGGCTCCCGCACGAGCCCGTGGTGGGAGTGGCATGCCGTGCAGTTCGGCTGCAGTGGGGCCGGAGACGAATGCGTCCTCGCGGCACACGAGGAGCACGGCGCGACAGCGCTCGGCGAGCGGTGCCCCCAGGGGCATCCGGATTCCCCTGATCGATCGATCGAGATCTCGGGATCTGAGGCGGTCGGCGGTCACGCCGGCACCGAGCGCATCGGCGGTGGTGAATCCGCGGGCGGCCAGCGCCGGGGGCAGGGGGGTCGGGCGGCGCACGCACCGATGGTGCCCCTTGGTTCCGATCCATGACGGTGGTCGGCGCGACGCAGCGCCGGCGTGCGCGGCCGGCGCAGCTGTGGAGGGATGGTGCGCGGCATCCGCGCCGAAGAGCGCCGTCCCGGAACCGGTAGGCTGAGGCCCCACCCGCGACGAAGGGGACGCACTTGGAAGAGCGAGAGATCTACAAGGGCCTGGCCGGCGTGCCGGTCGACTACACGGCGGTCTCGAAGGTCAACCCCGAGACCAACTCGCTGCTGTACCGCGGCTACCCGGTGCAGGAGCTCGCGGCATCCGGCACCTTCGAGGAGGTCGCCTACCTGCTCTGGTACGGCGAGCTCCCCGACGACCGCCAGCTCGCCGAGTTCGAGGAGCGCGAGCGCTCGCACCGCGGCCTCGACCACGAGGTCAAGCGCATCATCGACGAGCTGCCCCTCACCGCGCACCCGATGGACGTCGTGCGCACCGCCGTCAGCGTGATCGGCGCGAGCGATCCCGAGACGCCCGACGACTCGCCCGAGGCCAACCTCGACAAGGCGATCCGGCTCTTCGCGAAGCTCCCGTCGATCGTCACCTACGACCAGCGCCGCCGCCACGAGCTCGAGTTCGTCGAGCCGCGCGACGACCTCGGGTACTCCGCGAACTTCCTCTGGCAGGCGTTCGGCGAGGCGCCGGAGCTCGCGGTGGTGACGGCGTTCGACGTGTCGATGATCCTCTACGCCGAGCACTCGTTCAACGCCTCCACCTTCACCGCGCGCGTCATCACGTCGACCCTCGCCGACCTCTACTCCGCGGTCGTCGGCGCCATCGGCGCGCTCAAGGGCCCCTTGCACGGCGGCGCCAACGAGGCGGTCATGCACGCGTTCGACGAGATCGGCATGGGCGAGGGCAGCGCAGAGCGCGCCATCGCCTGGCTCGACGACGCGCTCGCGAACAAGCGCAAGATCATGGGCTTCGGCCACCGCGTCTACAAGAACGGCGACTCGCGCGTGCCGACCATGCGCGACGCGCTCGAGCGCATCGTCGAGCACTACGACCGCCCCGACGTCCTCGCCCTCTACGTGGCCCTCGAGACGGCCATGGGCGAGCGCAAGAACATCAAGCCGAACCTCGACTACCCCTCGGCGCCCGTCTACCACCTCATGGGCTGGGACACCGCGACCTTCACGCCCCTCTTCGTCGCCAGCCGGGTCACCGGGTGGACGGCGCACATCATGGAGCAGGCCGCGTCGAACGCGCTCATCCGCCCGCTGTCGGTGTACGACGGTCCCGACGAGCGGCACGTGCCCGCCAAGGGCTGAACGGATCGCACAACGGCAGCTCGCGGCATCCGCCCGCCCGCTGTGGCGACCCGCCAAGGTGGAGGTTCCGTGCGCGGATCCGGCCTACAGTCGTGGACTATGCACATGTTCTTCCGCACGCTGCTGCACGTGCTGTTCCTGTCCCGTCGGAAGCCCGACCTCGGTCACTACGACGTCGCGCGCACGAACTTCATCACGCTGCCGACCGACCTCGACATCAACCGGCACATGAACAACGGCGTGTACTTCTCGATCATGGATGTCGCGCGCTTCGACATGCTCGTGCGCAACGGCGTGTGGGGGGCGTTCCGCGCGAAGGGCTGGTACCCCGTCGTCGCGAGCGAGACGATCACGTTCCGCAAGTCGCTGAGCCTCTGGCAGCGGTTCACGATCGAGTCGAAGCTCGTCGGCTACGACGACAAGGCCGTCTACATGGAGCAGCGCTTCGTGCGTCCGGGTCCCGACGGCGAGGCCGAGGTCTACGCGCAGGGGTTCATCCGGGCGCGCTTCCTGCGCAAGACGGGCGGCACCGTGCCGGTGGCCGAGCTCATCGCCGAGTTCGGCGCGATCGAGGGTCAGGGAATTCCCGAGTGGATCGAACGGTGGGGCGCGGATGTCGCACTGCCGGCGACGAAGGCCAAGGCCCCGTCGCTCTGGTGAACTAGGAGCGTGCCTTCGCGGGCACGACCACTTCCTTGATGATGAGGAGGATGCCGGCCGCCACCGGGATCGCGACGAGCGCGCCGGGCAGGCCGGCGAGCGTACCGCCGGCGAGCGCCGCGATCAGCACGATCGATCCGGGCACCTGCACGGCCTTCGACATGACCTTGGGCGTGAGGATGTACGCCTCGACCTGCATGTAGACGAGCATCGCGACGAGCACGATGAGGGCCGAGAGCGGCGACACGAACAGCGCGAGCACGGTCATGACGATCGTGGTCAGCACGGTGCCGATGAGCGGGATGAGGGTGATGAAGAATGCCGCCACCGCGATGACGAGGGCGAACGGCACCTGCGCGATGACCAGCACGATGAGGCTGAACGTGGCGTTGAAGAACGCGAGGATCACCATGCCGCTGAGGTAGCGGCCGACGTTCTGCATGATGCGCTCGGCGTAGCCCACGACCCGCTCACGATGCGACGCCGAGATGAGCGTGTAGATCGCCGTCTTCGAGGAGTCGAGCGTGGCGGTGAAGTAGATCGTCAGGATGAAGATGAAGAACCCGGTCGAGATGCCGCCCACGATCGCGAGGCCGACGTTGAGCGCGCCGCCGCCGACGGTCGCCCAGGTCTTCGGGTCGCTGATCAGCCCGACGAACCAGGTGTAGACCGAGGCGAGCACGCCGCCCGAGCCCGACGACGCCTCCTTGAACCAGTCCTGTGCCCGCAGGTCGGCGAGCATCGACGGGATCTGGTCGATGAAGGTGGCGGCCTGGCCGACGACGAGCGGCACCACGATCCACAGCATGCCGGCGATCACGAGGATGAAGAGGATGATCACGGTCAGAATCGCGCCGCCGCGCTTCATCCCGTGTCGCTGGAACCACCGCACGAGCGGGTCGAGCCCGAGCGTGATGAAGGTCGCCGCGAACACCGAGAAGAGCACGCCCGAGAGGTTCAGCAGCGTCCACGCGAGGGCGAGCCCGAGCAGCACCCCGATCGTGGCGATGAACGCCCAGACCAGCGGGCGATTCGCCATCATGTTCGCGGCGCGCTCCCGGCCGGTGGGGCCCGTGCTCTGGTCGCGGGCGCGCCGCTCGATGCTCTTCACGGCGTCAGTCTAGGGGCGCGGATGCCGCGGGCCGCCGAAGCGCGCACGAGCGCCGTCGCGGCATCCGCAGGCCGTCGTCGCGGCATCCGATCGCCGTCGGCTCGCCCTCGTCCGCGCGAGGCCGCGCTCAGCCGTGCGTCTCGGCCGGGACGTGCAGCCCCTTGTAGTGATCGGCGAACGCCGGGTAGTACGTCTCCCAGTCGGGCAGGGGCCGGCCGGCCTTGGCGGCCATGAGCCGGTCGAGGTAGTAGTCCCAGCCGGGGCCCATCGTCGCGGCATCCGCGGTGTTGGGAAGCCGCTGGCCGAAGGTGAGCGTCGTCATGCCGGCGGCCTCGCGGAGGTGCGCGAAGACGCGGATGCCGGTCGGGGCGGGCCCCGAGTCGGCGAGGAAGCGGTGCGGCGGGGCGCACTCGAGGATGCTCACGTTCTGCCACTCGGCGCCGTCGCCCTCGAAGGTCATCTGGAAGCGGACGCCGCCGGTCTCGGGCCGCCCGGTGTAGGTGCCGATCCACGCACGCATGGCGTTGGGATTGGTGAGGGCGTACCAGACCTCCTCGATGGGAGCGTGGAAGAGGCGGTCGAACTGGAGGTAGAGCCCGTCGGGCTTCAACGTGTAGTGGCCGGTCGGTTTCGCGGTCATGGCGCCCCCTGCTCGTCGTGGATCTCAGGCTAAACCCGGCGTGCGGCAAACCACTAGAGTTGCGCCATGGGATCAAGTGGGGGCGCCAAGCGCAAGCCGAATCATCCGTCGGGCGGGCAGTCGTCGAGCACGCGTCAGGCGACGACGACCGCGCAGCATGAGGAGGGCCTGAACATCACCGAGGGCAAGTCGGGCCTCTGGGGCTTCCTCGCCGGTGTCTTCGTCTTCGCGCTGATCGCCGTGCCGCTGTCGGCCTCGTTCGCGTTCGCGACGCATCCCAGCACCCAGCAGCTCTTCGCCGGCCGCCTCGACGAGATGTCACCGGGCGGCTACATCGCGTTCTGGTGGGTCGTCACGATCTTCCTCGTGGCGCTGCCGTTCCTGGTGGGCTACGCCATCGCCCGGCTCTCGGGCCGCTCGGTCGCGATCGTCGGCGGCATCATCGCACTGTTCGTCATCGCGATCCTCGTCATGGGGCAGATGTTCATCTTCTGATCGCCCCTCCGGCCGACTTCCCTGACCCGCCTGCGCTCTGCGCCGGCGGGTCAGTCCGTCTCGGCCTCGAGCACGGCCATGGCGGCGTTGTGTCCGCCGATGCCGCTGACGGCGCCGCCGCGCACGGCGCCCGAGCCGCAGAGCAGGATGCGCGGATGCCCCGTCGCCACGCCCCATCGCTCGGCCGGCGTGGTGAGCGGCGCGCCGTCCTCGGCCCACGGCCACGACAGCGGTCCGTGGAAGATGTTGCCGCCGGGCATGCGGAGCGCCTCCTCGAGGTCGAGGGTGGTCTTCGTCTCGATGCAGGGGCGGCCGGCGGCATCCGTCGCGATCACGTCGGCGATCGGCTCGGCGAGCACCGAGTCGAGCGAGGCGAGCACGGCGGCCTGCAGGCGATCGCGCAGCTCGTCGTTGGAGAACCGCTCGAGCAGCCGATGCGGCACGTGCAGGCCGAACACGGTGAGGGTGTGGGCGCCCGACGCCGCGAGCTCGGGTGACAGGATCGAGGGGTCGCTCAGCGTGTGGCAGTAGACCTCGCAGGGGAGGGGCGAGGGGATGCCGCCGCGCGACGCCGTGGCGAAGGCCGAGTCGAGCTGCGACTCGAGCTCGTTGATGTGGAACGTGCCCGCGAACGCGGCCTCGGGCGCGACCTCGGGGTCACGGAGGCGGGGCAGCCGGGTCAGCAGGAGGTTGACCTTGACCTGCGCGCCCTCGGGCTCGGCGAGGCGGCGCAGCCGCTCCCGCACGACGGGCGGCACCGGCAGCGGGTCGTTCGGGCGGAACGCCGGCTGGTCGCGGGGGGCGATCGTGGCGGCGCGCGCTGCGTCGGCGGCGGCGGCCTCCGAGCGGCGCGCCGCGGCATCCGTCGCCCCCGCAGCGAGCAGGCGATCGAGCACGACGGGCGCGACGTTGGCGAGGAGCACCTCGGCCTCGACGACGTGCTCGGCGCCGTCGAGCGAGTAGCGGACCCGGCCGTCGGGCTCGACCGCGAGCACCTCGGCGCCGGTCACGAGCTCCGCGCCGGCCGCACGGGCTGCCCGGGCCAGCTCGCCCGTGACCGTGCCCATGCCGCCGATCGGCACGTCCCAGTCACCCGTGCCGCCGCCGATGACGTGGTACAGGAAGCACCGGTTGGCGTCGAGCGACGGGTCGTCGAGGTCGGTGAACGTGCCGATGAGGCCGTCGGTCGCGACGACGCCGCGCACGAGATCGCTCGAGAACCGCTCGTCGATGGCGCGGCCGAGGGGCTGCTCGATCAGGGCCTGCCAGGCGTGGTCGTCGCCGACCAGTTCGCGGGCCTCGGCGCGGGTGAGCAGCGGCTCGGTGAGCGTCGGGAAGAGGCGTTCGGCGATCCGGCCGGTCTGGCCGTAGAAGGCGTTCCACGCGTCGCCATCGGCTGCGGCGCCGACTCGGGCGAACGCGGCAGCGGATGCCTCGGGCGTCGCCTCGCGGTCGACGAGCAGGCCGCGCGACGGCTCGGCCGGATCGGGCGTGTACGAGGAGTAGCGGCGCCGCACGAGCCGGACGTCGAGGCCGAGGTCGTCGATGATGCGCTGCGGCAGCAGGCTCACGAGGTAGGAGTAGCGGGAGAGCCGTGCGTCGACCCCGTCGAACGCCTGCGCCGACACGGCGGCGCCGCCGAGGTGGTCGTCGCGCTCGAGGAGCAGCACGGAGCGTCCGGCGCGGGCGAGGTAGGCGGCGGCGGTGAGGCCGTTGTGTCCGCCGCCGAGGATCACGACGTCGTGGGGCATCCCACGAGCGTACGTGATGGCGCGAAGGCGAGCGGATGCGGCATCCGCTCGCCCTTCGGCCGATCGAGTGGGCGATGTTGGCGGCACCTTCGCGGAGAACCAGCCAACATCGCCCACTCGTGCAACTCGACGCGGGTGCCCGGCGCGGCTGCCCCGGGCGCGGCCCCAGCGCGCGCCCGGGTCAGGCGGCCCGGCGCATCGCCCGCACGCCGAGTCCGAGGCCGACCGCGCAGGTTGCGACCGCGGCGATCACTGCGCCGAGCACGGCCGGGGCGCCGAAGTCGCCGGCGAGGAGCGCCCGCTCGCCGGCGACGAGGTAGCTGAGCGGGTTGACCGCGGCGGCGACCTTCATCCAGTCTGGGCCGTCGTCGAGCGGCAGCAGCATGCCCGACAGGATCATCAGCGGGAAGAGCAGCGTCTGGTGCACCATCCAGAACATCCAGTCGCGGTTGCGGCAGGCGAGGGCGAGCCGGTAGCTGAGGGCGCCGAAGCCGACGCCGAAGACGGCGAGCACGACGAGGCCCGCGACGAGGCCCGGCACGTCGAGCGAGAAGCCGAACGGCACCGCGACGAGCACCACGATGGTGCCCTGGATCACGAGCGGCACGACCTCCTTGAGGGCCCGGCCGACGAGCAGGGCGCTCCGCGACAGCGGCGCGACCAGGGTGCGCTCGTGCGAGCCTGTCTGCATCTCGAACAACAGGTTCGCACCGGTCGACGCCGTGCCGAACAGCGCGACCATGACGAGGATGCCCGGCACGAACCACTGCAGCGTGCCGGCGACGTCACCGCCCGACGCGCCGATGAGCAGCGGCCCGAACAGCCCGAGGAACACGAGCGGCTGCACGAGCGAGAAGATCACGCTGAAGGGGTCGCGCACGAGTGGCCGCGATTCGCGCGCGAACACCGTGGCGGTGTCGTGCACGAAGCCGGTCGGGCGAGCGGATGCCGCGGGGCGGCCGTTCTCGGTGGCGACGGTGGATGCGGCGGGGCTGATGGTGTTCATGAGCGGTTCCTTTCGGATCTGAGTTGAGTGCGCGCCGAAAAGCAGGAACATCTGCGCGACGTGCCGGCTGCGCCGGGGGTTCCGGATGTCGCAACGGCGTGTCTTCCTACATTTCGGTGGGTGGTGCTGGGGTCAGGCGGCGGCGGCGGCGGGCTCGGCGGATGCGGCGGCGGGCTCGGCGGATGCGGCGGCGGGCGCCGCGGCGGCGGCCTCCTCGCGGAGGCTCCGGCCCGTGAGCGCGAGGAACACGTCGTCGAGCGTGGGCTGGCGGTGGGTGGCGGCGACGACCTCGAGGCCGGCATCGGCGAGCTCCCGGATCCAACGGGGGAGTGCCCGGTCGCCGTCCGAGACCGTCGCCGTCACGACCGTGCGATCGGTCCCGGCCGTGCCGTCGACCGACCCGCCGATCCGCGCGGCGGCGGCCGCGGCATCCGTCGCCGAGGCGAAGGCGAGCGTCACCCGGTCGCCGGCGAGCGACTCCTTGAGCGCCCACGCCGTGTCGTCGGCGATGACCGCGCCGTGGTCCATGACCATGACGCGCTCGGCGAGCTGGTCGGCCTCGTCGAGGTAGTGCGTGGTGAGGAAGATCGTGGTGCCCGTCGTGCGACGGAGGTCGACGATGTGCTCCCAGAGGTTGGCCCGGCTGTGCGGGTCGAGCCCCGTCGACGGCTCGTCGAGGAAGAGCAGTTCGGGGCGGTGGATGAGGCCGAGGGCGATGTCGAGTCGGCGCTTCTGGCCGCCCGAGAGCGACTGGACCTGCCGGTTCGCCACCTGGCCGAGCTCGAGGGACTCCACGAGTTCGGCGGCGCGGGCGCGGCTCTCACGGCGACCGAGCCCGTAGAACGCGCCCTGCGCGTGCAGCTCGTCGCGCACCCGCTGCGTGTGCCCGCCCGAACTGCCCTGGCCGACGTAGCCGATGCGGCGGCGCACGCCGGCGGGGTCGCGGCGGATGTCGCAGCCGGCGACCGTGGCCTCGCCCGCGGTCGGCGGGAGCAGCGTCGTGAGCATGCGAAGCGTCGTCGACTTTCCGGCGCCGTTCGGGCCGAGGAAGGCGACGAGCTCTCCGGCTCCGACGGAGAGGTCGACGGAGCGGACGGCCTCGACGACCTGCCCCTTGGAGCGGAACGTCTTCGTGAGGCCTCGGGCGGTGATCATCTCGTTCGTTCGGTTGTGGTTCGTCATGAGGCCAGTCTTCCGAGATATCCGGTCACTTTCTGTCCGCATGAAAGCCATACTTGGAACATGGCCGCCACCACCTCGAGGACGCTCGAACTCCTCTCCCTGCTGCAGAGCCACCGGCACTGGCCGGCCCAGGAACTCGTGGACCGCCTCGGCGTCTCGGACCGCACGCTGCGGCGCGACGTGGAGCGCCTGCGCGAGCTGGGCTACGGCATCGAGTCGATGCGGGGGAGCGCGGGCGGCTACCGTCTGGAGGCCGGCACCGGGTTGCCGCCACTGCTCCTCACCGACGACGAGGGCGTCGCGATCGCCGTCGGCCTGCGCTCGCAGGCGACGGCCGGGCTGCGCGGGGCCGAGCACACCACGCTCAGCGCGCTGGCGAAGATCGAGCAGGTGCTGCCGCCCGCCCTGCGCCGACGCATCGACGCGCTGCAGTCGCACGCCACCGTGGGCGCGGGCACGCGCGAGTCATCCGGCCGCCCGGCGCCCGAGATCGACACCGAGCTGCTCGGGCTGCTCGCGCTCGGGTGCCGTGACTCCGAGCGACTGCGATTCAACTACACGGATGCCGCGGGCGAGTCGACCTCGCGCGTCGTCGAGCCCTACCGGCTCGTGCCCGTGGCCCGGCGCTGGTACCTGCTCGCGTGGGATCGCCAGCGCGAGGACTGGCGCACCTTCCGGCTCGACCGCATCAGCGACGTGTTCCAGACGAGGGTGCGGTTCGAGCCGCGGCCGATGACCGACGAGGCGGCGCGCCGGCGGGTGGAGACCGCCCTGCGGTACCGCGACCGCAGCGTGCGTGCGCGCGTGATCGTCGACCTGCCGCGAGCAGAGCTGATGGAGCACCTCGGGCCGTATGGCCGCGACGTGGTGGCCGACGGTCCCGCCCGGTGCGTCTGGCCGCTCGAGGCGGAGGGGCCCCAGGCCCTCGCGATGGCGCTCGTCTGGCTGCCGCCGGGGGCGGGCTATCGCGTGGAGGGGCCGCCCGACCTGCTCGACTTCCTCACGGCGCACAGCGCCCGGCTCGTCGCCGCGGTCGAACCGACCGCCTGAGCCCCCATCGGGGTTGCGGATGCCGGTGATGCGGCGTTCCCTTGGCGCATGGATATCGCATTCGTGGCCGGCTTCGGCCCCATCGGCACCGCCGACTCCTCGTCGGCCGACTTCTGGCGCGGCGCGCTCGGCATCCCGTTCAGCGAGGACGAGGGGTACTTCCACACCGAGGAGTTGCCGGGCGTCAACGCGTTCGCGATCTGGCCGCTCAGCCAGGCGGCCCAGGCCACGTTCGGCACGACCGAGTGGCCGACCGATCGTCCCGTGCCGCAGGCGTGGATCGAGTTCGACGTCGAGACGCCTGCGGCCGTCGGCGAGGCGGTCGAGGAACTGCGGTCGAGCGGGCACGAGATCCTCATCGGCGCGCACGAGGAGCCGTGGGGGCAGACGACCTCGCGCCTCCTGAGCCCCGAGGGCCTCCTCGTGGGCGTGAGCTACACGCCCTGGATGCACGAGCCGGCAGAGGTGGGCAATGCCGTGCTCGGCTACGACCCGGAGGTCGATGCGTTCGGCGCCGGAGGGCCGGGACCGGTGTAGCCCGCGCCGCGGCGGGCCGGCCAGGCCTACCCGTCGGCGCGTTCGAGGGTGCCGACCTTGCGGCCGGCCGGGCCGTACACGGTCATCGTCGACCCGTCCACCTTCGCGGTGTCGAGCCCGGCGAGCCACGTGTCGACGTCGGCGCACATCATCATGGTGGACGCCACGTTCGAGAACGTCACCGTGTCGCCCTCCTGCGTCCACCCGCCGTTGAGCTGGTTGCAGCCGTCGGTGCCGGTGAGCGTGCCGTCCTTCGCGAGCACGAGCGACGGCTGCGTGGAGTCGTCCACATCGCCCCACTCGCCCACGGCGCTCTCGCTGCTCGAGCCCTTGGCGCTCGCCGAGGCCGAGGCGCTCGCGCTGCCGCCGCCCGCGGCGACGACCCCGGCGCAGCCGGACAGCGCGAGCGCCGCCGCGAGGAGGATGGTTCCGGCCAGGGTGGTGGTGCGCAGCATCCGTCGCATGCGGCACATCGTACGCCCGGGGCGCTCAGCGTCCCGCGGGAATCGCCGACGCGCGGGCGGCACGGGCGAGGGCGTCGCGACAGGCCACGACGCCGGGCCGTTCGGCGGCGGCGAGCCTCGTCGAGCTGAAGACCTCGCGCTCGGGATGTCCCGGCAGGTCGACGAGCTCGACGCTCGGCGCCTCACCCGCCCAGACGAGGTCGGGCAGCAGCCCGACGGCGTTGCCCGATCTGATGAGCCGGATGTGCGCCATGAGGTCGGCCGTCTCGAAGCGCACGTCGGGCTCGAAGCCCGCCTCCCGGCAGAGCTGCTCGGCCCATTCGCGCGACGCCGTGCCCTGGGGCTCGAGCACCCACGGGAGGCGCGCCGCCGCTTCGAGCGCCGTGCCCGCGGCATCCGCTGACCTGGTGGACGCGTCGGCGGGAATCGACCCGCTCATTTCCGGCGTGCGCGTCCAGGAGGTGCGTCCGCGAGCGGACGACGGATGCGGCGGCAGGGCGAGCCGGATCGCGTCGGAGGCGAGGTGCACCCGATCGAGGTCGTCGCGGTGCGCACGCGTGTGACCCGGGTACTGCTCGGCGATGACCAGGTCGAAGTCGCGCGCCGAGACCTCGAAGAGACCGGCGTCGGGCTCGCGCTCGGTGACCTCCACCCGCAGCGCGGGATGCTCGGCGCGGAGGAGGGTGAGCGCCTGCGGCACCATGGCGTGCGCGGCGGACTGGAACACGGCGATGCGCACCGTGCCGCCGACGGCGGTGAGCGAGCGCGCGACATCCGCCTCGGCCTCCTCCAGCCGGTCGAGCACGGCCCGGGCGTGGCCGACGAGCAGCTGGGCCTGCGGGGTCAGCTGCACGCGCCGGCCGACCTGCTCGAGCAGCGGCACGCCGGCCTCCTTCTCGAGCTGGCTGAGCTGCTGCGAGACCGACGAGGGGCTGTACGAGAGGGCGTCGGCCACGGCGGCCAGGGTGCCGCGCTGGCTGAGCTCCACGAGCAGTCGCAGCCGTCGAACGTCGAGCATGCCTTGGGCCTCCGTCTCCTCAGAAATCATTCGGCTTTACCGAATAGTATCCGTCAGATTCATTCGCTGTACTGAACGGATGCCGCGTCGCATACTGAACGCGACAGGCGCGCGCACCCGCCCGGCGCGCCCGAAGCAAAGGACACTAGCCTCGTGACCATGTCGAACGCCGCCACGGATCTGACGCCGAGCACCGACCACGTCGTCGCCCTCGTACGCCGCTGGCTCACCGAGAGCGCCGACCACCCCGTCGATCCCGCCGCCGAGCGGCTGGCCGGCGTGCTGAAGGACCCCAACGGACTCGCCTTCACCGTCGGCTTCGTCGACGGCGTGATGCGCCCCGAAGACCTGGGCGTCGCCGGCCGCAACCTCGAGCACGTCGCGAAGCTCACCCCGAAGTTCCTGCCGTGGTACCTGCGCGGCGCCGTGCGCCTCGGCGGCTTCGTCGCGCCCGCGTTCCCGTGGCTCGTCATCCCCATCGCCCGCCGCGTGCTGCGCGCCATGGTCGGGCACCTCGTGCTCGACGCGACCCCGGCCAAGCTCGGCCCGGCGATCGCGAAGCTCCGCGAATCGGGCAACCGCCTGAACCTCAACCTCCTCGGCGAGGCCGTGCTCGGCGAGGACGAGGCCGACCGTCGCCTGCGCGGCACCTACGAGTTCCTCGCCCGCGACGACGTCGACTACGTGTCGATCAAGGTGTCGAGCGTCGTCAGCCAGCTCTCGATGTGGTCGTTCGACGAGGCCGTCGCCAAGGTCGTCGCCAAGCTCACCCCGCTCTACGAGCTGGCCGCCAAGAGTGCGACTCCGAAGTTCATCAACCTCGACATGGAGGAGTACCGCGACCTCGACCTGACGATCGCGGTGTTCACCACCCTGCTCGACCAGCCGCAGTTGCGCGGCCTCGAGGCCGGCATCGTGCTGCAGACCTACCTGCCCGACGCGCTCGGGGCGATGCAGGAGCTCACCGCGTGGGCCACCGCCCGCCGCCAGGCCGGTGGCGCGCCGATCAAGGTGCGCGTCGTGAAGGGCGCCAACCTCGCCATGGAGCACGTCGACGCGGCGATCCACGACTGGCCCGTCGCCACCTATGCGACCAAGCAGGACTCCGACACCAACTACAAGCGCGTGCTGCACTGGTCCATGACGCCCGAGCACACCGACGCGGTGAAGCTCGGCATCGCCGGCCACAACCTCTTCGACGTCGCGCACGCGTGGCTCACCGCCCGCGAGCGGCACGTCGAGTCGCGCGTCGAGTTCGAGATGCTCCTCGGCATGGCCACCGGCCAGGCGGAGGCGGTGCGCCGCGACGTCGGCAACCTCCTCCTCTACACGCCCGTCGTGAACCCCAGCGAGTTCGACGTGGCGATCGCCTACCTGATCCGCCGCCTCGAGGAGAACGCGAGCCAGGACAACTTCATGTCCGCCGTGTTCGAGCTCGCGAACGACCGCGGCCTGTTCCAGCGCGAGCAGGACCGCTACCTCCGCTCGCTCGCCGCGCTCGAGGCGGACGACGGCCGCACGCCCGCGCCGAACCGCACCCAGAACCGACGTACCGAGTGGACCGACGAGGCGCTCGCGGCGGCCATGGCGGTTCCGGATGCCCCGGCGCCCGGTACCGAGCACGAGGACGCGTCGCTCACCAGCACCGTGCTCGAGATCACGCGGGGCTCGGGCGGGCTCGATCTCGTCGCGCCGACGGATGCCGCGGCATCCGCTGCCCAGGCGACGCCCGCCGGACCCGGGGTCACCCCCGGCTTCCGCAACGAGCCCGACACCGACCCCGCCCTCGCCGCCAACCGCGAGTGGGGCCGCCGCATCCTGGCGCGGGTGCCCGAGTCGCGCCTCGGCCTCGACACCATCGCCGGCGCGCGCATCGACGACGGGGCCGCGCTCGAGCGCGTCATCCAGACCGCCGCCGACCGCGGCCGTGCGTGGGGGGAGCTGCCCGGCGCCGAGCGCGCCGCCGTGCTACACCGCGCGGGCATCGCGCTCGCCGCGAACCGGGACCGCCTCATCGAGGTCATGGCGGCCGAGACGGGCAAGACGATCGCCGAGGCCGACCCCGAGATCAGCGAGGCCATCGACTTCGCCCACTACTACGCCGAGCGGGCCCGCGAGCTCGACCACGTGCAGGGCGCCGTGTTCGTGCCGCCGAAGCTCACCGTGGTCACCCCGCCGTGGAATTTCCCCGTGGCCATTCCCGCGGGCGGCGTGCTCGCCGCGCTCGCCGCCGGCTCGGGCGTCGTCATCAAGCCCGCGAAGCTCGCCCAGCGCTCGGGTGCAGTCATGGTCGAGGCGCTGTGGGAGGCGGGCGTGCCCCGCGACCTGCTCGCCCTCGTCGACATCGGCGAACGCGAGCTCGGGCGGCAGCTCGTCGCCCACCCCGCGGTCGACCGCGTGATCCTGACGGGCGCGTACGAGACCGCGCAGCTGTTCCGCTCGTTCCGCCCCGACCTGCCGCTGCTCGCCGAGACCAGCGGCAAGAACGCGATCATCGTGACGCCTTCGGCCGACCTCGACCTCGCGGCATCCGACGTCGTGAAGAGCGCGTTCGGCCACGCCGGCCAGAAGTGCTCGGCCGCGTCGCTCGTGATCCTGGTCGGGTCGGTGGCCAAGTCGGAGCGGTTCCGCCGCCAGCTCGTCGACGCCGCGACCTCGCTGCGCGTCGGCTACCCCGAGCACCCGCAGAGCCAGATGGGACCGATCATCGAGCCCGCGAACGGCAAGCTGCTGCACGCGCTCACCCAGCTCGGCATCGGTGAGGAATGGCTCGTCGAGCCGAAGCAGCTCGACGCCACGGGCCGCCTCTGGTCGCCGGGCATCCGCGCTGACGTCGCCCCAGGCTCGTACTTCCACCTGACCGAGTTCTTCGGCCCGGTGCTCGGCGTCATGCACGCGAAGGACCTCGACGAGGCCATCCGCCTGCAGAACGCCGTCGACTACGGCCTCACCGCGGGCCTGCACTCGCTCGACTCCGACGAGGTCGCCACCTGGCTCGACAAGGTCGAGGCCGGCAACCTCTACGTCAACCGCGGCATCACCGGCGCCATCGTGCAGCGCCAGCCCTTCGGCGGCTGGAAGCGCTCGGCCGTCGGCGCCGGGGCGAAGGCGGGCGGACCGAACTACCTGTTCGGCCTCGGCGAGTGGATGCCCGAGCACGGCGCCTCCTCGACCACCCTGCACCTGCGCGGCCTCGAGAAGCGGGTCTCGGAGCTCATCGAGGCGTCGCAGTCGGCGCTCGACTACGAGTCGTTCGACCTGCTTCGCCGCTCGGCCCTCTCGGACGAGGTCGCCTGGGCCGAGGAGTACGGCGCGGTGAAGGACGTCTCGGGCGTCGGCGTCGAGCGGAACCTGTTCCGCTACCGCCCGCTACCCGTCGCCGTGCGCATCGGCGAGGCGGCGACCCTCGGCGAGGGGCTGCGCGTCATCGCCGCGGGCCTGCTCGCCAAGGCGCCGCTCACCGTGTCGACCGCGGTCGAGCTGCCGAAGGCCGTGCGCACCATCCTCGGGTCCCGCGACATCCGCGTCGTCCGCGAGGGCGACGGCGAATGGCTCGCCGGCGTCGGGAAGCAGGGCGTCGGGGCATCCCGGGTGCGCCTCGTGGGCGGTGACGCGTCAGCGCTCGCACGGGCGCTCGGCGGCACTCCGGATGTCGCGGTGTGGTCGCATCCCGTGACGCCGTCGGGCCGGGTCGAGCTGCTGCCGTTCCTGCACGAGCAGGCGATCTCGATCACGAACCACCGGTTCGGCAACCCGACGACGATCTCCGACGGCGTGATCTAGCAGGCGGTCCACCGCGCCGGAATCCCCGGGTCGCGCCGGAATCCACGATGAACGGGAATCTGCCGCGAATCGGGGATTCCGCTGCGCGTGGTGCGCCGCTCGGGTCAGCGCCCGCGGTTGAGGCGGCGCACCGGCCGCGGGGCGCGGCCCCCGAGGAACGACTCGCCGGGCGAGACGAGGAACCCGTTGCGGAGCGCCTCGCGCCCGATGAGCATGCGGAAGCCCATCTCGTCGCGGTTGGTGAGCGTGATCTCGGCGCTCATCATGCGGCCGTGCAGCGTCACGTCCATGAGCACGACGACGCGCTCCTCGGTGTGACCCGACGAGCTGCGCACCGTTCGACGGTCGTGCACGGGGCACTCGACGACCACGGCGTCCTCGTCGCTGTCCTGCCACGGCCGCACGCCGAAGCGCACCGCATCGGCGCCGTCGTCGCGCCGGAACTCCTCGACGTCGAACGCGTGCAGCGACGAGGTGCGCGCACCGGTGTCGATCTTGGCCTTGATCCAGGGGACGCCCGCGCCGGGCAGGGTCACCCATTCGCGCCATCCGACGATGGTGCTTGAATAGGGGGGCTCTGTCACTCGACCATCTTCTCAGGGGCTCAACGATGAAACTTGCGATCCTCTCGCGCGCCCCGCAGGCGTACTCCACGCAGCGGCTGCGCACCGCCGCCCAGCAGCGCGGCCACGACGTGAAGGTGCTCAACACGCTGCGTTTCGGCATCGACCTGTCGGGCACCGAGCCCGACCTGCAATACCGCGGCCGGCGGCTGAGCGACTACGACGCCATCCTGCCGCGCATCGGCAACTCGATCACCTACTTCGGCACCGCCGTGGTGCGCCAGTTCGAGCAGATGGACGTCTATACGCCCAACACCGCGAACGGCATCACCAACGCGCGCGACAAGCTCCGCGCCAACCAGATCCTCTCGCGGCACAACATCGGCATGCCCGCGACCGCCTTCGTGCGCAACCGCGCCGACGTGCGCCCTGCGATCGAGCAGGTCGGCGGCGCGCCCGTCGTCATCAAGCTGCTCGAGGGCACGCAGGGCATCGGCGTCATCCTGGCGCCCGAGGTGAAGGTCGCCGAGGCCATCATCGAGACCCTGCACTCCACGAAGCAGAACGTGTTGATCCAGCGATTCATCAAGGAGAGCCGTGGCCGCGACATCCGTGCCCTCGTGGTCGGCGACCGCGTCGTCGCGGCCATGCGGCGGGTGGCCAGCGGCGATGAGTTCCGCTCGAACGTGCACCGCGGCGGCACCGTCGAGCCGGTCGAGCTCGCGCCCGAGTACGAGCAGGCGGCGGTGCGCTCGGCGCAGATCATGGGACTGAAGGTGGCGGGCGTCGACATGCTCGAGGGCAACGAGGGGCCGCTCGTCATGGAGGTCAACTCGTCGCCGGGCCTGCAGGGCATCGAGACGGCCACCAAGCTCGACGTGGCGGGCGCCATCATCGACTACATCGCGAACCAGGTGGCGTTCCCCGAGATCGACGTGCGCCAGCGGCTCACCGTCTCGACCGGGTACGGCGTCGCCGAGCTCCTCGTGCACGGCAACGCCGACCTCGTCGGCACGACCCTCGGCGAGTCGGGCCTGTGGGAGCGCGACATCACGGTGCTCACGCTCCACCGCGGCACGACCGTCATCCCCAACCCGCGCAAGGGCGTGGTGCTCGAGGGCGAGGACCGGCTGCTCTGCTTCGGGCGCCTCGAGGAGATGCGCTCGATGATCCCCGAACGGCGCCGACGTCGCGCGAAGGTGCGCAAGCTTCCGAAGGAGCCGATCCCCGAGGCGAGCTGACGGCTCGGGCGAGCGGATGCCGCGAACGAGCGGACGCCGCGGGCGAGCGCAGCGGAGCCGAGCGGATGCCGCGTGCCCGCGCCCGTCGTCGAGCGGCCGCTGCGCGAGGTAACGTCGTGCGGTGCGCATCGCGATCGTCGGGGGAGTGCTGCTGGCGGTCGGGGCCGTGGCGGCGCTCGCCGGCGTGCTCACGCCCGAGGCGATCGCCGAGCTCGCCGCGCGCGTGCTGCCGATCCTCGGGTTCGTGGTGGCGGTCACCGTCGTGGCGGAGCTCGCCGCCGAGGCCGGCCTCTTCCGGGTGATCGCCGAGCGGCTCGCGTCGCTCGCCAGGGGTCATGCGATCGTGCTCTGGCTGCTCGTGCTGGTGCTCGCGACGGCCTCGACGATCTTCCTCTCGCTCGACACCACGGCCGTGCTGCTCACACCGGTCGTCGTGGCGCTCGCGGCGCACGCGCGCATCTCGCCGATCCCGTTCGCGCTCACCACGGTGTGGATCGCGAACACGGGCTCCCTGCTGCTGCCCGTCTCGAACCTGACGAACCTGCTCGCCGCGGAGCAGCTCGACCTGCATCCGGTGCAGTTCGCCGCGCTGGCCGCCGCGCCCGCGGCGGTGGCGACCGCCGTCACCGCCGTCGTCATCTTCGCGACGCGGCCGCGACAACTGCTCGCCCGGTTCGAGCCAGAGACGGCGAGCCCACCCGACGACCGCGTGCTCTTCTGGGTCGCCGTGGCCACGCTCGCGCTGCTCGTGCCGCTGCTCGTCTCGGGTGTCGAGGTCTGGATCCCCGCGACCGTCGCCGCCGTCGTGCTCGTGATCGCGTTCGCCCTGCGGCGCCCGTCGGTGCTGCGGTTCCAGCTCGTGCCCTGGCAGCTCGTGGTGTTCGCGTCGGGACTCTTCCTCGCGGTCGAGGCGCTGCACGCGGTTCGAGCGACCGACGTGCTCGCCGTCATCGCGGGCACGGGGGATTCGCCGCTCGACCTGCTGCGCCTCGCGGGCGCGGGCGCGGTGTCGGCGAACCTCGCGAACAACCTGCCGGCCTACCTGGCGCTCGAGCCGTTCGCCGATGACCCCGTGCGGCTGATGGCGTTGCTCATCGGGGTGAACGCCGGGGCCATCATCACCCCTTGGGGCTCGCTCGCGACGCTGCTCTGGCATTCGCGCCTGGTGTCGACCGGCGTCGAGATCTCGTGGCCGAAGTTCATGCTGCTGGGACTCGTCGCCGCACCGCTGGTCGTCGTGTCGGCGACGCTCGCGCTCGCCGCGACAGCTTGAACCGGCCGCGCGTCAGCGCTCGGCGCGGAGGGCCGTCGTGACGAGCGCGATCGCCTCGCCCTCGCCGAGGCCGAGGTGCTGCACCCGATCGGCGTAGGCCATGGCAGCGAGCTGCGCCTCGCGCGTCGCGGGGTCGCCCGTCGCTGAGACGAACGTGCCCGCGCGGCCCCGGCCCTCGAGCACGTGGTCGTCCTCGAGGGCGCGGTAGGCCTTCGCCACGGTGTTCACGGCGAGGTCGAGCTCCGCCGCGAGGGCGCGAACGGTCGGCATCCGCGCGCCGGGTGCGAGGGACCCGTCGGAGACCGCGTCGACGACCTGGCGGCGCAGCTGCTCGAAGGGCGGGGCGGATGCGGCGGGGTCGATCGACAGCTTCATGCGCGCTGCTCCGCGCCCGCGGCATCCGTCATCGTCAGTCCCGGTTGCGGTTCACGAGGCGCGACAGCACGATCGCGCTGCGCGTGTGGTCGACGTTGGGGGCGATGCGCACGCGTTCGAGGGCGTCTTCGAGGGAGGTGATGTCGCGGGCGCGCATGTGCACGATCGCGTCGGCGCTGCCCGTGACCGTGCCGGCGTAGACCACCTCGGGCACTCCCTGGAGGATGCGCTGCAGTTCGTCGGGTGCGACCGTGCCGCGGCAGAACAGCTCGACGTAGGCCTCGGTGCTCATGCCGTCGACGGTCGGATCGACCTGGATGGTGAACGACCGGATGACGCCGTCGGCGACGAGGCGGTCGACCCGCCGCTTGACCGCTGAGGCGGAGAGCCCCACGGAGGACCCGATGTCGCCGTAGCCCGCTCGCGCGTTCTGGCGGAGCAGGTCGAGGATGGCGCGATCGAGGTTGTCCATGCCGGGAGTCTACGCTGATTCGTTGCGTTGTCACAGTGGTGGACGCAGGTTTCCTGCGTGCGGGGCAACGCTTTCCATGCGCTGCCTAGGCTCGATGCATGACCTCTGCTTCTCCCGTTCGCCTCGGACTCCAGCTGCAACCCCAGCACGCCCACTATCCCGCCATGCGCGACGCGGTGCTTCGCGCCGAGGACCTCGGCGTCGATATCGTCTTCAACTGGGACCACTTCTTCCCGCTCACCGGCGACCGCGACGGGCTGCACTTCGAGGCCTGGACCATGCTCGGCGCGTGGGCCGAGCAGACCGAGCGCATGGAGTTCGGCACGCTCGTGAGCTGCAACTCCTACCGGAACGCCGACCTGCAGGCCGACATGGCCCGTACGCTCGACCACATCAGCGCGAAGGGCGGCGAGGGCCGGTTCATCTTCGGCACCGGGTCGGGCTGGTTCGAGCGCGACTACGACGAGTACGGCTACGACTTCGGCACCCCCGGCACGCGCCTGAACGCGCTCGCCGCTGCGCTGCCCCGCATCGAGGAGCGGTGGACGAAGCTGAACCCGCCGCCCACCCGCAAGATCCCCGTGATGATCGGCGGCAAGGGCGAGCAGAAGACCCTGAAGATCGTGGCCCGGCACGCCGACATCTGGCACTCGTTCGTGTCGCCCGCCGACCTGCCGCACAAGCTGAGCGTGCTCGCGCAGTGGGGCGAGGAGGTCGGGCGCGACGTGTCGGAGATCACCGTGTCGAACGAGCTCACCCGCGGCCGGGTCGACGTCGAGTACGCCGACGCCCTGTACGACGCCGGCGTGCGCCTCTTCACGCTCGGCCTCAGCGGGCCCGATTACGACTTCTCGACCGTGCCGGAGTGGCTCGCCTGGCGCGACGCCAAGAACGGCTAGCGGATGCCGCTACTGCGGCTCCTGGATGTAGCCGAGCAGCCCGACGCGCACTGAGCCGTCGGGGTACCAGATCACGGCAGTCGAGGTGGCATCAACGCCGCTCACGGCGACCCGGAGCCCCTCGGGAGGGAAACGGCCATCATCCGTGCATGCGCCGTTGAAGCCGGGGTCGGGTGTCGGAACGAGCAGGCAGAGATCGTCGCCGTCGCGTGCGGCGAAGATCTCGACCCCGTCAAGCCCGACGAAGAGCAGCCGGGTCTCGACCGGGCCCGCTCCGAAGTCGATGGGACCGCCTTGGCCGTCGAGCTCGGGGACGTCCGCCGGCGTGGCCGGCCGGGCGAAGACCTCCGCGGCGGAGGTCTCGAGCGCGACCGGCTTCGCGGCGAGCACGTCGGCCTGCAGCAACGGCTCGGGGTTCACCGTCGGTGCGGTGACGGGAACACCCGTCTCGGCGCTTCCCGTGAGCCGGTCGAGCTGAGTGCCGGCGACCACGCCGAGCACGAGGGCTGCCGCGCCGACGATGACGCCGACGCGCACCGCCATGCGCCGGCCGGCCGCGTCAGCGGTGGCGTCGGCCGGTTCATCGCCGGATGCCGCAGCGCCCACGCTCTCGTCGGGCCGCGGATCCGCGTCCGCTCCGCCGACCTCCGCACTCGCGGCCTCGAACTCGGCCTCGCGCAGTGTCCGCAGTTCGTCGGCGGCGCGCCGGCGTTCCTCCTCGGTCGACCCGGCACCGAACGCGATGCGCTCCAGCCGTGCGATGTCGTCGACCTGCATCGGGCTCACCCCCGGGGAACCGTGACCTGCACGCTGCCGTCGGCGTGCCAGGTCGCCGAGAGCAGCCCGACGCCCTCGACGTAGAGCGAGCTGTCCAGGCTGCCGTGCTCGAAGATGCCCCCGTTCGTGCACGACGCGCCGCTCGCGCCCACGGGGTGCGTGATGACGACGCAGGCGTCCTTCGTGGGGTCGGGCGACGCCATCGCCCCGTAGACGGCGACGCCGTCGGGCGTCGAGGTGAGCAGCCGAAGCGTCGCGGGGTCGTACCGGTGCCGCGGAAGCGCGACGGCCGGCACGTCGGTGGCGGCGGCCGGTCGGTCGAACACCTCGTATGCCGTCGAGGCGACGACCGGGACGGAGGTGACCTCGCCCATCGGGAGCGTGATCGAAGCGGCACCGCCGAGGGCGGCGTCGGCGGCCGAGGGCTCCGAGACGGTCGTGCGTGCACCCGCCTGCCACCCCACCGCGACGCCCACGACGAGTGCGGCGGCGCCCACCGCGATCGCCCACTTCAGCGACCTCGCGGCCGGCGTGACCGACGCGGCGTGGGCCACGGCGACGGTACCCGTGGTCACCGGAGGCACCGCGACGAAGCGCGTCGAGGCCGGGCCCGCGGCATCCGCTCGCTCGGCCTCGTCAGCGGCACGTGCCAGCTCGCACCGCACCGCCTCGAGCTCCGCCAGCGCCGCCGTGCGCTCGACTTCGCTCGCAACGGCGCCGTAGGCCGTGCGCTGCAGTCGGCGCATCCGCTCGTCGTGGTCGGGATCGTCCAAGAGCGGCCTCCGTCGGTCAGGGCCCGCCGGGAATCGGGCCCTGCAACAGGATGGACCACCGGTGGTGGCGTCGGCAAGGGGTTCCACGCGCACGGTCGCGGCTCCGCCGCGGCATCCGCGCACGAAACTGGCGGAAGCGGTGCGAACGAGCACGAAGATTGCGCACGACGCCGGGAAGTGCGAGCGCTCGGAGCCGCACACTGGGAGTGGCGTCCTGATGGCGGCGCGACCCGAAGCGCCGCCATCAGGGTTCGAAAGAGCGACCTGGTCCGCCGGCATTGCGAGCACGTGGATGTCGCGGGGCGCGGAGCGCCGTGGCATCCGCTGACCCATCGAGGAGTGAGATGTCGACCATGACCATGACCGACGAGCAGCCGGGCACCCGGCCCGAGCGCCGCCCCACGGGGCGGAGCGTGCTCATGTGCCGCCCCGAGCACTTCACCGTCGTGTACCGGATCAACCCGTGGATGAACCCGGCCCAGCCCACCGACACGAGCCTCGCCGTGCAGCAGTGGCAGGTGCTCTACGACACCTACCTGCAACTCGGGTACGACGTGCAGCTCATCGACCCGATCGACGGCCTCCCCGACATGGTCTATGCGGCGAACGGCGGCTTCGTCATCGACAACGTCGCCTACGGCGCGAAGTTCACGCACCCCGAGCGTCAGCCCGAGGGGCCTGCGTACATGGACTGGTTCCGGGCGGCGGGGTTCGACGTGCGGGAGCCCAAGGAGGTGAACGAGGGCGAGGGCGACTTCCTGCTCGTCGGCGAGACGATCCTGGCCGGCACGGGATTCCGCAGCGACTCCCTCTCGCACCAGGAGCTCGGGCGCATCTACGGCCGCGAGGTCGTGACGCTTCGGCTCGTCGACCCGAGCTTCTACCACCTCGACACCGCGATCGCCGTGCTCGACCCGACCCCCGGGCAGGAGCACATCGCCTACCTGCCGACCGCATTCGACGCGGAGTCGCTCGCGGTGCTGCAGGCGCGCTACCCCGACGCGATCATCGTGAACGAGACGGATGCCGCGGTGCTGGGCCTCAATTCGTTCAGCGACGGCTACCACGTGGTGATCGCGTCGCGTGCGACGGACTTCGAGCGGCAGTTGCGCGAGCACGGCTACGACCCGATCGGCGTCGACCTCTCGGAGCTGCTGCTCGGCGGCGGCGGCGTGAAGTGCTGCACCCTGGAGCTGCGCCGATGACCACGACGACCGACCGCACCGCTGCGGCCATCCACGACGAGGAGCTGCACGCGGCCCACAACTACCACCCGCTGCCGGTGGTCGTGGCATCCGGTGAGGGAGCCTGGGTGACGGATGTCGAGGGGCGGCGCTATCTCGACTGCCTCGCCGCCTACTCGGCCGTGAACTTCGGTCACGGCAACCCCGTGCTCGTCGCCGCGGCGCGCGAGCAGCTCGACCGCATCACGCTCACGAGCCGCGCGTTCCACAATGACCGGCTCGGCACCTTCGTGACCGAGCTCGCCGCGCTCTGCGGCAAGGACCTGGTGCTGCCGATGAACACCGGCGCCGAGGCCGTCGAGTCGGGCATCAAGGTGGCGCGCGCCTGGGGCTACCGGGTGAAGGGCGTGGCGCCGGATGCCGCGAACATCGTCGTCATGGCCGGAAACTTCCATGGGCGCACCACGACGATCGTCTCGTTCAGCGACGACCCCGATGCGCGCGACGACTTCGGGCCGTTCACGCCGGGCTTCCGGATGGTGCCCTACGGCGACGCGGCCGCGGTCGAGGCGGCGATCGACGAGAACACCGTCGCGGTGCTGGTCGAGCCGATCCAGGGCGAGGCCGGCGTCGTGGTGCCGCCTGCCGAGTTCCTGCCCGCGCTGCGCACGCTGACACGGGAGCGGAACGTGCTGCTCATCGCCGACGAGATCCAGTCGGGGCTCGGCCGGGTCGGCGCGACGTTCGCGTGCGACCTCGTCGGCGTGGTGCCCGACCTCTACCTGCTCGGCAAGGCGCTCGGCGGCGGCATCGTGCCCGTCTCCGCGGTGGTCGGCGATCGCGAGGTGCTCGGGGTGCTCCAGCCCGGTCAGCACGGCTCGACGTTCGGCGGCAACCCGCTGGCCGCTGCCGTGGGCACCGAGGTCGTGCGCATGCTCGCGTCGGGCGAGCCGCAGGACCGCGCTCGCGTGCTCGGCGCGCAGCTCCACGACCGGCTCGCCCGGCTCGTGGGCCACGGCGTCGTCGCCGTGCGTGGGGCCGGGCTGTGGGCCGGCATCGACATCGATCCCCGCATCGGCAGCGGCCGCGCGGTGTGCGAGGCGCTCATGCGCCGGGGCGTGCTCGCGAAGGACACGCACGGGTCGACCATCCGGCTCGCGCCGCCCATCGTCGTGGAGTCGTCCGACCTCGACTGGGCGGTCGACCAGCTCGAGGCGGTGCTCGGCGAGGACCTCAGTCCTCGGTGACCGTGATCGCGCCGTTGGAGGTGCGCAGGTCGAGGGTGTGCTCACCGTCGGGGTCGTTCGCGATCCCGATGCGCTCGCGGCCGTTCGACGTCTCGGACGTGACGCGGTAGGAACCGCCTGCAGGCACCTCGACGTCGATGGCGCCGTTCGACGTGCGCGCCTCGACGTCCTGCGCGACGCCGAGCTCCAGGTCGATCGCGCCGTTCGACGTGGTCGCGCGCACGCCCGAGCCCTGCAGGTCGCTGCCCTCGATGCGCCCGTTCGACGTCTCGGCCTCGACGGTGCCCGTCACGTCGTCGAGCTCGATGCGGCCGTTGCTCGTCTGCACGTCGACCTCGCCCACGTGTTCGAGCGTGATCGCGCCGTTCGAGGTCGAACCCTCGACGTCGACGCCCTCGGCCACGTCGATCTCGTAGGCCACGCTGCAGTTCCGGCCGCAGCCGCGCAGCTCGAGGGTGTCGCCCGACACCTCGTGCGTCTCCTCGATCGTGCGTTCGGCGCCGCGGTACGACACCGTGCGATGGACCACCGTCTCCGTCGCGTCGGCGTCGCCGCGCACCTCGACCGATCCCGACGAGTCGACGAGCTCGATGGTGCGGATGTCGCCCGTCACCGTGGTCTCGTCGCTGACGCGATGCGGTGGCGCGAGCAGCGCGCATCCGCCGAGGGCGACCACGACCGTCGCGGTCGTCGCGAGGACCAGCGCCACCCGCGCGAACCTGCTCATGGTGTTCCTCCCGACGTGGGGGCCTCGACGCCGTCGCGGCATCCGCTCGTCTCGCGCCGACCATACCGCCGTCCCGCCGGGGCCGCCAGCGACGCGCGTCGACCGGCCGAGGCCCGGAGGAAGGCTCGCGGTACGATGACGCGGGACCGTCGAACACGCGACGGGGCTGTTCGGTCTGGGGTGCATGATGGCGAAGAGCAAGAAGGAGAAGGCGGCCGCGAAGGCCCTCGATGCGGCGAAGGATGCGGTCGCCACGGCGAAGCGCCGCGCCGCGAAGGCCGGCAAGGCCGCCCGGAAGAAGGCGGCGAAGGTCGAGAAGAAGCTCGCGGCGGTCGTCGAGCAGACGCGGGCGACGAAGCTGCGGCGTGAAGCGACGGAAGCCGCCGAGCGCGCCACCACCGCCATGGAGTCGAAGGACTCGGGCGCGCCGGCGCCCGCCCTGGTCGCTCCGCGCGCCGGCACGCCGGCGACCCCACCCGCGGCCCCACCCGCGGCCGCGCCGGCGGCTGCGCCGAAGGTCGAGGCGGCGCCGAAGGTCGCCGCTGCGCCGAAGCCCGTGAAGGTCGCTGCTGCGCCCAAGGTCGCCGCTGCGCCGAAGCCGGTGAAGGTCGCGGCTGCCTCGAAGCCGGTGAAGGCCGCAGCGGCCGTGAAGACGACGCAGGCGAAGACGACTCCGGCGAAGCGCGCGGCGCCGAAGGCCGCACCGGCGGCGAAGTCGACGGCCGCGAAGGCGGCGCCGGCCGCGAAGTCGGCTCCTGCGGCGCCGGCCGCCTCGTCCGACCTCGCTGCGAAGAACATCGTCGAGCTGCGACGCCTCGCGCGCGAGCGCGGCGTGACCGGATACTCCCGGTTCACGAAGGCGCAACTGGTCGTTTCCCTCGGCGGCTGAGGCTTGGGATGCCGGGCGCGAGCCAAGATCGTGACCCGCCCGGCATCCGTTTCGAGCAGGAGGCCACGTGACCGCTGACGCCGCTGGGGTCCTCGACCGCTCGAGCTTCGCGCCCCCGGCGCGAACGCTGATCGACGTGCTGCGCGAGACGACGCATCGCCACCCCGACGCCTCAGCGCTCGAGGACGCGGACGGAGCCCTCAGTTATCGGGAGCTCATGGCGCGCGTGGTGCGCACGGCGGCGCGGCTACACGCTGCGGGCGTCCGTCGCGGCGACCGGATCGGCATCCGGATGCCGTCGGGGTCGCGCGAGCTCTACATCGCGATCCTGGGGGCGATGGCGGCGGGTGCGGCGTACGTGCCGGTCGACGCCGACGACCCCGAGGAGCGCGCGCAGCTCGTGTTCGGCGAGGCCGGCGTGCGGGGCGTGATCACGCGCGGCGGCGTGCTCGCCGGCGCACCGGGTGCACCGGGCGCACCCCCTGCGTCGAGTGAGGCGGGCGACGCCAGGGCTGCACCGGATGCCGCACCGCCGGCCCTCTTCGACGGCGCCCCGCCGCACCCCAGCACGCACGCGATGCCGATCGCGTCGCCCCCACAGCTCGACGATGACGCGTGGATCATCTTCACCTCGGGGTCGACGGGGACGCCGAAGGGCGTTGCGGTGACGCACCGTTCCGCGGCGGCATTCGTCGATGCCGAGGCCCGGCTGTTCCTGCAGCCCGCCCCGATCGGACCGGGCGATCGCGTGCTCGCCGGCCTGTCGGTCGCGTTCGACGCCTCGTGCGAGGAGATGTGGCTGGCCTGGCGCCACGGGGCCTGCCTCGTGCCTGCGCCCCGCAGCCTCGTGCGCAGCGGCATGGACCTCGGCCCGTGGATGGTCGCGCACGGCATCACGGTCGTCTCGACCGTGCCAACGCTGGCCGCGCTGTGGCCCGTCGAGGCGATCGAGAACGTGCGCCTGCTGATCTTCGGGGGCGAGGCGGTGCCGCCCGAGCTCGCCGCACGGCTCGTCTCGCCCGATCGGGAGGTGTGGAACACGTACGGCCCCACCGAGGCGACCGTGGTCGCGTGCGCCGCGCTCCTCGACGGGATCGGGCCGGTGCGGATCGGCCTGCCGCTCGACGGGTGGGCGCTCGCCGTGGTGGACGCCGAGGGGCGGCCCGTCGGCGACGGCGAGGTCGGCGAGCTCATCATCGGCGGGGTCGGGCTGGCGCGCTACCTCGACCCCGAGAAGGACGCCGCCAAGTACTCCGCCATGCCGACCCTGGGCTGGGAGCGGGCGTACCGGTCGGGCGACCTCGTGACGTTCGACCCCGGCGGCCTGCTCTTCCAGGGGCGCGCCGACGACCAGGTCAAGGTCGGCGGCCGTCGCATCGAGCTCGGCGAGATCGAGTCGGCGCTGCAGGCACTGCCCGGCGTCTCGGGCGCCGCGGCGGCGGTGCGCCGCACCGAAGCGGGCAACCAGGTGCTCGTGGGCTACCTCGCCGTGACCGACGGGTTCGACGCCGCGGCGGCCAGGGCTCGGCTCACCGCGGAGCTGCCGGCCGCCCTCGTCCCGCTCCTCGCCGTCGTCGACGACCTGCCGACGCGCACGTCGGGCAAGGTCGACCGCGCCGCACTGCCGTGGCCGCTTCCGGGTGTCGAGCCGGATGCCGCGGGGCTCGAGGCATCCGCCGCCTGGCTCGCCGAGCAGTGGCAGGCGGTGCTGGGCGTGCCCGTCTCCGACGCCGGAGCGAGCTTCTTCGACCTCGGCGGCGGATCGCTCGCCGCGGCGCAACTCGTCAGCCGGATCCGCACGCGCGACCCCGACTTCACCGTGGCCGACATCTACGACCATCCGAGGCTCGGCGCGATGGCCGACGAGGTCGACGCGCGCGCTCCCGACCGCGACGCAGGTGCCGCGTCGTTCCGCCAGCCGGTGCCGACGCCGCGCGGGACGCAGTGGCTGCAGACCCTCGTGGGCGTGCCGCTGTTCATCCTGAGCGGGGCGCGCTGGTTGCTCTACCTCCTCACGGCGACCGCGATCCTCGACGCGATCAGCCCCGACTTCGGCGCGCTGCCGACCGTGCCGCTGTGGCTCCTGCTCCTCGGCCTGGCGATCTTCGCCACGCCGTTCGGGCGCATGGGCATCGCCGTGGCCTGCGCCCGGCTCCTGCTCGCCGGCCTCGAGCCCGGCGACTACCCTCGAGGCGGCTCCGTGCACCTGCGCATGTGGCTCGCCGACCAGATCGCCCACCAGGTCGACGCGGTCGGGCTCTCGGGCGCGCCCTGGGTGACCAACTACGCGCGGGCGCTCGGCGCCCGCATCGGGCAGGACGTCGACCTGCACACCCTCCCGCCGGTCACGGGCATGCTCACCATCGGCGACGGTGCGGCCGTGGAGCCGGAGGTCGACCTCGCCGGCACCTGGATCGACGGCGACGTCGTGCGCATCGGGCGAATGCGGATCGGCGCCGGATCGACCGTCGGCGCGCGGAGCACGCTGCTGCCAGGCGCCCGCATCGGCCGGGGCGCCGAGATCGCGCCGGGATCCGCCGTGTTCGGTCGCGTGCCGTCGGGTCAGCGCTGGGCGGGTTCGCCGGCCGAGCGGATCGGACCCGCCGAGCTGACGAGCGACGTCCCGCCGAGGCCGCGGCGGTGGCTGCTCGCCTACGGCCTCTCCTCGCTCTTCCTGGCCCTCCTGCCGATCGCGGCGTTCGCGACGGGCGGCGCCCTCATCGCCATGGGCATCGCGGGCTCGTCCACGCTCGCCGAGGCGGCCCTCCGGGCGCTCGCCTGGCTCGTGCCGGCGACGCTCGTCGCGGGGGTGGTGTTCGCCGGACTGGTGGTCGTCTCGGTGCGGCTGCTTGCGATCGGGCTGCATGAGGGGCGGCATCCGGTGCGCAGCCGGGTGGGGTGGCAGGCGTGGACCACCGAGCGACTGATGGACGCCTCGCGCACGATCCTCTTCCCGCTGTACTCGAGCCTGTTCACCCCCGTGTGGCTGCGCATGCTCGGGGCTGAGGTCGGTCGGGGGGTCGAGGCGTCGACCGTGCTGCTCATCCCGTCGATGGCGACCATCGACGATCACGCCTTCCTCGCCGACGACACCATGGTCGCCTCCTACGAGCTGCAGCGCGGGTGGATGCGCCTCGAGCGCGCCCGCATCGGCAAGCGCGCGTTCCTCGGCAACTCGGGCATCGCCTCCGCGGGGCACCGACTCGCCAAGGATGCGCTCGTCGCGGTGCTGTCGGTCGCCCCGGCCAAGTCGAAGGCCGGGACGTCGTGGCTCGGCTCGCCCCCCGTGCGACTGCGGCGTGCGGCGCTGGAGGGCGACGAGAGCCGCACCTACCGGCCGCCGCGGCGCCTGCGCGTGGCCCGCACGCTCTGGGAGCTCTGCCGGATCATCCCCGTGTTCGTCACCTGCGCGATCGGGCTCGGCGTGCTCTTCACCCTCGGGCTGCTCACCCTGGCGTGGGGCGCGTTCGCAGCACTGCTCCTCAGCGGGGTGGTCATGCTCGTGGCCGGCGGCGTGGCCGCGCTCGTGTCGACCGTCGCGAAGTGGGTGTTCGTGGGGCGCATCCGACCGGGGGAGCATCCGCTCTGGTCGAGCTTCGTGTGGCGCACCGAGGTGTCGGACACGTTCGTCGAGATGGTGGCGGCGCCGTGGTTCGCCCGCGCCGCGGGCGGCACCCCGGCGCTCGCCGCCTGGCTGCGCACGCTCGGCGCTCGCATCGGCCGTGGCGTGTGGTGCGACAGCTACTGGTTGCCCGAGGCCGACCTGGTGACGCTGGGCGACGGGTCCACGGTGAACCGCGGCTGCGTGGTGCAGACGCACCTGTTCCATGATCGAATCATGAGCATGGACCGGGTCACGATCGAGCCGGGCGCCACGCTCGGGCCCCACAGCGTCATCCTGCCCGCGGCGCGCATCGGCGCCCATGCGACCGTCGGCCCCGCCTCGCTCGTGATGCGAGGCGAGGAGGTGCCGGTCGGCAGTCGATGGAGCGGCAACCCCATCGGCCCGTGGCGGGCCGTGCGCATCGCCGACTACCGGGCGCAGGTGCGCTGATGCACGCCTCGGAGATCGGCGCCGACACGGCGGGCGACGCGTACCTGCCGCAGAGCGGCAACGGGGGCTACCGCACCGTGTCGATCGCGCTCTCGCTGCGCTACCGCATCGCCCGCAACCGCCTCGACGGCACGGCCGAGCTGCTCCTGCACTCGAGCCAGCGGCTGGCGCGGTTCAGCCTCGACCTCGTCGGCCTCTCGGTGTCGGCCGTGCGGGTCGAGGGGCGCCGCGCCGACTTCCGGCAGGTGCAGGGCAAGCTGCGGATCACGCCGGAGCGGCCGATCGAGGCCCGCACCGAGTTCCTCGTCGTCGTCGAGTACGGCGGAGCCCCGAAGCCGCGGCGCACGCGAGCCTGGGGCGCGATCGGCTGGGAGGAGCTCGACGACGGGGTGCTCGTGGCGTCGCAGCCGTCGGGTGCGCCGACGTGGTTCCCGTGCAACGACCACCCGTTCGACAAGGCGAGCTACCGCATCCGCGTCGAGACGGATGCCGCGTACACCGTCGTGGCCAACGGCGAGCTCGAGGACCACCGGGTCGTCAGCGGCCAGGGGGTCTGGGTCTACGTGCAGCGCGAGCCGACGGCGAGCTACCTCGTGATGCTGCAGATCGGGCGGTACGTCACGCAGCGGCTCGTGTTCGACGGGGCCGAGGGCGCCGTGTACTTCCCCCGGCCGCTGGAGCGACGCGTCGCCGCCGACTTCGCGCCGGTGCCCCGCATGCTCGCGACGTTCGAGGCGGCGTTCGGCCCGTACCCGTTCGAGCGCTACGCCGTCGTCGTGACGGCCGACGCCCTCGAGATCCCACTCGAGGCGCAGGGGCTCGCGGTCTTCGGCGCGAACCACATCGACGGCCACGGCGGCGAGGAGCGGCTGATCGCCCACGAGCTCGCCCACCAGTGGTTCGGCAACAGCGTCGGCCTCGCCCGCTGGCAGGACATCTGGCTCAACGAGGGGTTCTGCTGCTACGCCGAATGGCTGTGGGCGGATGCCTCGGGCGCGGCCCCGATCGACCGGATCGCGCGCGACCACCACGCCCGCCTCTCGCGGCTGCCCGAAGACCTGCTCATCGGCGACCCGGGCGCCGCTCGCATGTTCGACGACCGCCTCTACAAGCGCGGCGCCCTCACCCTGCACGCCCTGCGGCTCCTCGTCGGCGACGACGCCTTCTTCGCGGTGCTCCGCGAGTGGACGACGCGGCACCGGCACACGACGGCCACCACCGCCGACTTCATCGCGCTCGTCTCCGAACTCACGGGGCGTCCGGTCGGCACCTTCTTCGAGACCTGGCTCCACCGTCCCGAACTCCCGCCCCTGCCGCCGGGAGCGCGCCTCAGCCCGGCGGTGGAACCGGACCCACCGCGACGCTGACGAGACACCCGGCGATCCGCCGATCGATCAGGCGATAGGGCGTCGGCTCGCCGGCGATGCGCGCGATGGTCCCGTGCGCGACGACCGAGGCGGGATCCTCCCGCAGGCCGCGTCCGTCGGCCTTGAGCACCGCCTCGGCGCGCACCCAGCGGCGCACCACCGTGCGAGGTGAGCCGCCGAGGACGGCGGCGAGGTCCGCGCGCCGTGCGCGATCGTCGCCGTGCGCCGCGGAGGGACGCTCCACGTCGACGCCGACGGGGACGCCGGCGGGTGCGAGCGCCGCGATCACGAGCCCCGGGCAGGACGCGAGGCTGACCTCGGGCGGCGGGCCCGCGGCATCCGGCCAGCGCAGCCGCGGTCGCCCGTGCTCGGCCCCGCAGCGATCGCACACGGCCGTGACGGTCACGTCCTCGGCGCGGACCCCGCCCGCCGCGGCGGCGAGGTCGCGCGCGAGCAGGCGCCCCAGCAGGAAGCGGTCACGCCGTCCGGGCGCGACGATGCTCGCCGCGCGCTCGCGCTCGGCCGGCCCGAGCAGCCGCTCCGCGCGTGCGCGGTCGAACGAGCCGGGATCGCCCCACGCGAGGCGCACGATCCCGATCGTGGTCGTCCCAGCCGGCATGGCGCCAGTCCACCATCGCCGCCGCCACCGGGGCAAGCGGGTTGTTCGTGCTCGCGGCATCCGCTCGGGGAGGAGTACCCTTCCCCCCATGGGCAGCGTCATCGAACCTGCCCCGGGGGAGCACGAGCCAGGCCAGCCGGTCGTCACCGACGACGCCGAGCGCGACACCTCGGGGGACCACGGATTCTTCGGGCAGCCACGGCCGCTCGTGCACATCTTCGGCGTGGAGATGTGGGAGCGGTTCAGCTTCTACGGCATGCAGGGGATCCTGCTGCTGTACCTGTACTACTCGCTCTCCGACGGCGGTCTCGGCGTCGACCAGGCCGTCGCCGCGGGCATCGTCGGGGCGTACGGCGGGGCGGTCTACCTCTCCACGATCCTCGGCGCGTGGATCGCCGACCGGCTGCTCGGCTCCGAGCGGGTGCTCTTCTACAGCGCCATCGTGATCATGGGCGGCCACATCGCGCTCGCCGCGCTGCCCGGGTTCCTGGGCGTCGGGGTGGGTCTCGTGCTCGTCGCGTTCGGCTCGGGCGGGCTCAAGGCGAACGCGACGAGCGTGGTCGGCACGCTCTACTCCGAGCACGACCCGAGGCGCGACGCCGGGTTCTCGCTGTTCTACCTCGGCATCAACCTCGGCGCGTTCCTCGGCCCGCTGATCACCGGCCTCGTGCAGGACACGTGGGGATTCCACTGGGGCTTCGCCGTCGCCGCGATCGGCATGGCCATCGGCCTCACCCAGTACGCGTTCGGACGCAAGGGGCTGCCGGCCGTGGCATCCGTGGTGCCGAACCCGCTGCCGCGCTCGCGGCGGGGCCTCATGATCGGCGTCGCCGTCGCGGGGATCCTGCTCATCGTCGTGCTCGTGCTGACCGGCCTGCTGAACGCCGGCAACATCGCGACCTGGGTGGTCGGCGCCACGATCGTCGCCACGATCTCGTACTTCGTGGTCATCCTGCGCAGCCACCGCATCACCTCGGTCGAGCGCAGCCGCGTCTTCGCGTTCATCCCGCTCTTCATCGCGAGCGTCGCATTCTGGTCGCTCTACCAGCAGCAGTTCACCGTGCTCACGATCTACGCCGACGAGCAGCTCGACCGGAGCATCTTCGGCTGGGTGATGCCGGTGCCGTGGGTGCAGTCGATCAACCCGATCTTCATCATCGTGCTGTCGGGCGTGTTCGCCGCGATGTGGACGAAGCTCGGCGAGCGCCAGCCGTCGACACCCGTGAAGTTCGCGCTCGGCACCGTGCTGATGGGCCTCGCCTTCCTGCTGTTCCTCCCGTTCGCCGACGGCGGCCCGAGCTCCACGCCACTGCTCTGGATGGTGCTCATCCTGCTCGTGTTCACCGTGGCCGAGTTGCTGCTCTCGCCCGTCGGGCTGTCGGTCGCCACGAAGCTCGCGCCGGGGGTGTTCCACACCCAGATGGTCGCGCTGTTCTTCCTCTCGGTGGCGCTCGGCACGTCGATCGCGGGCGTGCTCGCGCAGCTCTACACGGTCGTGAACCAGACGACGTACTTCGCGGTGCTCGGCGGCATCGCGGTCGTGCTCGGCGCGGCGCTCTGGTTCGGCCGCAAGCCGGTGCTGCGGCTCATGGCCGGCGTGCGCTGACGCTCGGTGCGCTGACGCTCCCTGCCGCACTCCACGCACGGCGTGGGCGGTTACGATAGCGCGGACACGCCTGCGCGAGTGAGGGAGCGAATGGCCGGCACACTCGTCGTGATACCGACCTACAACGAGCGCGAGAACCTCGCCGACATGGTGGCCCGGGTGCGCGCGGCGGTGCCCGCGGCATCCGTGCTCGTCGTCGACGACTCGTCGCCCGACGGCACCGGCGAGCTCGCCGACGAGCTCGCCGCGGCAGACGCGGCGGTGGCCGTGCTGCACCGCACCTCGAAGGACGGCCTGGGCGCGGCCTACCTGGCGGCCTTCGGCTGGGCGCTCGAGCGCGGCTACGACCCCATCGTGCAGCTCGACGCCGACGGCTCGCACCTGCCCGAGCAGCTGCCCCGCCTGCTCGGGGCGCTCGAGCGCGCGGATGCCGCGGGCCGGCGTCCCGACCTCGTGATCGGCTCGCGGTGGGTGCCGGGCGGCTCCATCGAGAACTGGCCGCGTCACCGGGAGCTGCTGTCGAAGTGGGGGAGCGCCTACGCCCGCATGGTGCTGCGGCTCGACACCCGTGACGCGACCGCGGGCTACCGGGCGTTCCGCGCGGCCGGACTGCGCCGCATCCGCCTCGAGGACGTGCACACTCGCGGCTACGGCTTCCAGGTCGACATGCTCTGGCACGCGCGGGAGGTCGGGCTCACCGTCGTGGAGGTGCCGGTCACGTTCGTCGAGCGCGTGCGCGGCCACTCGAAGATGAGCCCGGCGATCGTGCTCGAGGCGATGGTGCGGGTCACCGTCTGGGGCGTGCGGTCGCTGTTCGGCCCACGGCGCCCGAAGGCGTCGGCGGCCGACGGCAGCGGGTCGGCAGCCGGCCACACCCGGGCCTGACCGCCGTTCGCCGCCGTGCGGCGTCGCTTCCCGGAGGAACGGTCGGGTCGTGGCGACGATCGGTCGGGTGAGAGCGGATGCCGCGCGCGAGGCTGGGATGCGAACCTGAAGGAGTCCCATGTCAACGAACACGCTGTCGACGCCGGTGCAGCCGGCGCCCGCCACGGTCGGCCGCCTGCCCCGGACGGCGTGGCTCGCCGTGGTCTCGCTCGGGCTCGGCATCTTCACGCTCGTGACGAGCGAGTTCCTGCCCGCCAGCCTGCTGTCTCCGATCGCGGCCGACCTCGGCATCTCGGAGGGCGCGGCGGGCCAGCTGGTCACCGCGACGAGCATCAGCGGCATCATCGGCGGCCCGCTCATCGTGTCGGCCCTGCCTCGCGTCGACCGACGGTGGGTGATGACGGGGCTCACGACCCTCGCGATCCTGTCGAACGTGCTCGTCGCCCTCTCGCCGGCGTTCGGCCTGATGCTCGCGTCGCGGCTGCTGCTCGGCCTCGCGCTGTCGGGCTTCTGGGCGATGTCGCTCGCGGTCACCGCGCAGCTCGTGCCGGCCGACCGGCTCGGACGTGCCATGACGATCGTGAACGCGGGGGTCTCGCTCGCCACGATCGCCGCCGTGCCCGCCGGCGCGTACTTCGGCGAGCTGCTCGGGTGGCGCGCGGTGTTCCTCCTCGCCGCGGCGGCCGGGCTCGTGACGCTCGCCGCGCAGCTGGCCACGCTGCCGTCCATCCCGCCGAGCGGCGCTCCCGGATTCCGCACGCTGCTGCAGACCGCGCGGATGCCCGTCGTCGCCACCGGCATCCTCGCCATCGTGCTCATCGCCGGCGGCCACTTCATGGGCTTCACCTACCTGCGCCCGGCGTTCGAGGGCGTCAGCGGCCTCACGCCCGAGCTCCTCGCGCTCCTGCTCCTCGTCTACGGCGTCGCCAGCTTCGTGGGCAACGCCGTCGCCGGTCCGCTCGCCGATCGTCGCCTGCCCGTGCTGGTGATCGCGGCGCCCGTCGCGATCGGCGTGGGCACGGTGGTGTTCGCCCTGCTCGGCTCCAGCCTCCCGCTCGCCTTCGTCACCGTGTTCGTCTGGGGCGTCGGGTTCGGCGCGGTGCCCACGATGGTGCAGACGTGGATGGCGCACGTAGCGCCCGCACGGCTCGAGAGCGCCGGCGGACTGGTGGTCGCGGCATTCCAGATCGCCATCACGATCGGCGCGGCCGTCGGCGGCCTGCTCATCGACTCCGTGGGCGTGCAGTGGGCCTTCCTCGGCGGCGGCCTCGCCGCGGTGATCGGCGCGGCCGTGCTGAGCTCCGCTCGCCGGCGCGTGTAGGGGGCGCTGCCCGAGCGGCCCCGGCGCTCGACCTTCGACCGCCCGGCCTCGCTCGTATGCTGGGATCGCGGGGCAGCGAAGCGGAGGAGATCGTCGTGGCGGTACAGTCGGCACCGGAGATCACGGTCGGCCGGGTCATGGCCGACCTCGCCGCCCTCGAGGATCCGAAGATCCGGGCGGTGAACGAGCGCCACGGCGACGACCACGGCGTCAACCTCACCAAGCTGCGGGCGGTGGCCAAGCGCCTCGGCACGCAGCCCGAGCTCGCCGCCGAGCTCTGGGCGACCGAGGACACGCCCGCCCGTCTCGTCGCCATCCTGATCGGCCGGCCCAAGGCGTACACGGCGGCCGAGCTCGACGGCATGCTCCGCGACGCACGCGTGCCCAAGGTGCACGACTGGCTCATCGGCTACGTGGTCAAGAAGAACCCCCACGTCGAAGAGCTCCGCGTCGCCTGGTTCGCCGACCCCGATCCGGTCGTCGCGAGCGCCGGATGGACGCTGACGAGCGACCGCGTCGCGAAGAGCCCGGACGGGCTCGACCTGCCCGGCCTGCTCGACGTCATCGAGGCGCGCATGAAGGACGCACCCGACCGCCTGCAGTGGGCCATGAACGAGTGCCTCGCCGCCATCGGCATCCACCACCCCGAGTACCGCGCCCGGGCGATCGGCATCGGCGAGCGGCTCGAGGTGCTCAAGGACTACCCCACGCCGCCCGGCTGCACGTCACCGTTCGCGCCGATCTGGATCGCCGAGATCGTGCGCCGCCAGGACCTCGGTTCGGCGCGGGCCTAGGCGACCGTCGCCACGGCGCCGCGACGCCACCGGCTCGGCGCAATGCCCGCGTGGCGTCGGAACGCACGGCTGAACCCCGCGTCGCTCTCGTAGCCCAGCCGGTACGCGATGTCGGTCACCGGAACGCCGGCACGCAGCATCCGCTCGGCGTGCTCCATGCGCACCCGGGTGAGGTAGCGCGCCGGGGTGTCGCCGACCGCGTCGCGGAACTGCTCCGCGAACTGCGAACGGGAGGCCCGTGCGAGCCGTGCCAGCGACTCGACCGTCCACGGCGAGCCGGGGTCGTCATGGATCGCCGCGATCGCCCGGCCGAGATGCGGGTCGGCCGGCGCGGCGAGCCAGTCCCGGGCGTCGCCGCAGCCGCGTTCCAGCCAGATGCGCACGGCGGCGGAGGCCACGACGTCGGCCAGCCGCTCGATCACCGAGCCGCTGCCGGGGCGGTCGGCCGACGCCTCGCGGTGCATCGTCTCGAGGAGGGAGGCGAAGATCGGCTCGTCGACGCGGAACCCGCACGTGAACAGCACCTCGGGCATCACCCGAGGGTCGATGGCGTCGGCGCCCTCGAGGGCGAGCGCCCCGCTCAGCAGCCGCGTCTCCCGTTCGGCGTGCACGTCGACGCCGCCGCCGTGCGGGAGCAGCACGAAGTCACCGGCCTGCATGCGGAGCGGTTCGACACCGGTGCGGCGGAGCTCCACGGCACCGGTCGCGACGTAGTGGAATCGGATGCCGCGGCCGCCGTCGTGCCGCGCCGAGCCCGCGTCGAGCACCTCGTGCCCGAACTCGCGGACCCTCCAGTGCAGGCGGCGCAGCACCGCGTCGATCCCGTGCTGGGGATCGACGAACCCGACGGGCACCGGCCCGGCGTCGGTCGCACTCATGAGTGGTGCAAGCGTGCCGGCCGGGGAATCATTCCCCCGCGTCAGCCGACGACGGGAGTACCGCGTCAGCCGGCGAGCAGCAGAGGTTGTGCGATGAGGCGGTCGCGGGCGCGACGGCGCGCCCCGAGGAACCCCGCGTCGGGCCCGACCCGCGCGGCGATGATGCTGGGGATCGGCTCGAGCGCGCCACCCCCGATGGTCGGGCGGTTCGAGCGGTAGGCGGTGTCGATGTCGCCGACGAACTGCGACCAGTACCCGCCGACGACGACGATCGCCGGGTCGAGGGTCGGCACCACGAGCTGCAGTGCGCGGCCGATCCACAGCGCCGCGTCGAGCCACGACCAGCGCGCGCGGTCCTCGGCCGCGGCGATGCGGGCGGCGAGCTCCTCGAGGGCGGCGGTGTGACCATGCTTCGCGGCGAAGGCGTCGAGGCCGGCCCGCTCGAGCACGATGCCCGGCGCCGCGACCGTGGCGAGGCATCCGCGCTGCCCGCACTCGCAGCGCACGCCGCCCTGCACCACCGGCAGGTGGCCGAACGAGGCGGCGAGCCCGTGCGCGCCGACCAAGGCGCGTCCGCCCGAGACGGCCGCCGCCGTCACGCCGGTGTCGCCCTCGAGGTAGAGCACATCGTGCACGCCCGGCAGCTCCGCGTATTCGGCCGCGGCCGCGGCGACCGCGGCCGGCTCCACGCTGAGCGGCAGGAGCAGCCGCGACTCCATCGCCACGAGCGCCGGCGTGCGGGCGCGCAGCTCGCCGAGCACGTCGACCGGTTCGGCGCCGAGGCGGGCGTCGGTGATCACGACGGGCGGCGCGCCGGCCACCGCGCCCTCGACGAGCACGGTGACGTCCGCGATCGGATGCTGGGCCCGCTCCGCCCGGGCCAGTGCCCGTGCGAGGGCGAGGCTGAGCGCGTCGAGTGCGACCGCGGCGTCCGATCGTGCGTCGTCGGGCTCGGCGTCGATCGGCACCGCGAAGCGCGCGAGCTCCTCGCCCGAGAGGGCCGCGATCGTCGCGACCGCCTCGTCGGGCCGCAGCAGCGTGGTGACGATCACGTGGTCGGCGGCGGAGAGCGAGAGCGGCGTGGCCCGGCCGTCGCCCGACGGGTCGTGCTCGGCCGGGCGCAGCACGCCGGCATCGATGAGCCGTGCCGCGAGCCCGGCGATGGCGCCGCGGCCGAGGCCGGTGGCCGTGGCGAGCTCGCTTCGGGTCGCCGGCCCGTGGACCACGAGGTGCTCGAGGAGGAGGGCGGAGTGTTCGGGCTGGGCGGCCAATGGGCCGCCGGTGGTTGGAACGGATGTCTCGCCGACGTTCGTCATGCTCGCAAGCATGGTCGGCGTGTCGCTCCGGGTCACGTACCCCGTTCGGGGCACGCGCCCCGAACGGTCAGCGATCGACGAGCGGGCGGGCGCCGGCGAACGCGTCGGCGGACACCACGGACGGCACGTCGTAGACCCGGGCGGCGGGCGCGGCATCGGTGACCCTCGGCCAGCCGGGATCGCCCTGCGCGACGAACGCGACCGCGGCGGAGTGGACCTCGTCGGCGAGCGCCTGCGGCGGCGCGTCCCCGCCGATCGCCGAGACGCGGTCGGCGCCGAGGCAGTCGAAGAAGAAGGGCACGTCGACGCAGTGCACCGCACGGCCGAAGTTCGGCGACCGCCAGGAGAAGCGGTAGAGCCAGGTCGGCGCGCCGCCCCGCGCGGTGGCGACGCGCAGCACGAGGGTTCGGAACATCCGGTCGGTGATGTACCGGCCGAGGACCGCGGCCGTGCCGAGCCGGCGCACGTCGGCGTTCGCACCGAGGTAGGCCGCGCGCTCGGCCCTGGCGAGCCCCACCTTGCCGAGGAGGAAGCCCGCGGGCACCCAGCGGAGCTTGTCCTTCGCGCCGTCGAGGATCATCGAGAACTCGTCGTCGGTGGCGCCGAGCACGAGCGGCTTGTCGGCGCCGATACCCGAGGCGATCGCGTCGATGGTGCGGCGCGGGATGAGCTCGCCGTCGATCACCGGCCCGAGCGTCAGGCCGTTCTCGATGAAGCCGCGCAGCATGATCATCGGGTTCCCGCCGGGCGCCGGATCGGTGAGCTGCTTCTGCAGCTCGAGCACGCGCTCCTCGGTGAGCGACGACAGTCCTTCCCGCGTCGGCTCGACGCCGCCCAGCGCGGCCAGCTTACGACCGAACTCCTCGGCCTCGGCGAGGGTGATGTCGGTCGCGACGCCCGACATGCTGTACACGCCCGAGATGAGCGGCTGCGCCGCCGGCATGCCGAGGAGGGTGAGCACCGCGCCGCCACCGGCCGACTGCCCCGCGATCGTCACCCGTGCCGGGTCGCCGCCGAACGCGGCGATGTTGTCGCGCACCCACTCGAGGGCGAGCAGCCAGTCGAGCACGCCCCGGTTCATCGGGGCATCCGCGATCCAGCCGAAGCCGTCGAAGCCGAGGCGGTACGAGATCGACACGGTGACCACGCCGTCACGGTTGAAGGACTGCCCGTCGTACCACGGGCTGGCGGGCGAGCCGGCGAAGTAGCCGCCGCCGTGGATGTAGACGAGCACGGGGAGCGCGGAGCCGGTGGCCGGCGCCGGCGAGGGCGTGAAGACGTTCACGTTCAGCGTGGACTCGCCAGGCACCGACGGCTCGGGGATGAGCGTGACGCCGGGGTCGCCGCGCTGGGCGGTCGCTCCGAACTCGGTGGCGTCGAGTACGCCCTCCCATGGGCGACGTGGCACGGGCGCGGCGAAGCGGTGCTCGCCGACCGGCGGCTCGGCGAAGGGGATGCCGAGGAAGGCGGCAGAACGGTTGCCGGCGGCATCCGTGCGCCAATGGCCGCGCACGCGGCCCGCAATGGTGTCGACCTCGGGGTGGGTCTCGGTTCCGGCGACCGACATGACGGCAGCTCCTCACGCACGCTTCGATGGGGGCGGATGTCCCGGTTGAAAACCGAATGACACTTGGGAATCAAGTATGCGAGAAGCGGCCCGCGAACTCAACCACGGGTATCGGATGCGGCCGCGCTCGCGTCGGGAGCTCCTGCGCCCGCGGCATCCGCTCAGGCCTTCCGCGTGACGAGCTGCCAGAGATAGGCGACGTGATCGGCCATGTCGATCGACGGGTCGAGCATCCACTGGGTCTGCAGGCCGTCGGCCGCGGCGAGGAAGAGGTTGGCGATGCGGTCGGCGTCGAGGCTCGGGTCGACGTTGCCGGCGGCCTGCTCGTCGCGCACGAGCGTGCTGAACACGCCGCGGAACTGGTTGTACCGGTCGACGAAGAACGCATGCGCCGGATGGTCGGGATCGCACGCCTCGGTGGACACCTGGGCATAGAGCTGCACCAGGCCCGGCACCTCGGAGTTGTGCCGGATGACCCCGAAGAAGCCCTCGACCGGGTGTTCGAGCTCGTTGTCGACGAATCCGCCCGTGTCGACCTCGTCGCGCTTGCGGAGGATCTCCTGGAAGAGCTCCTCCTTCGACGAGAAGTAGTGCAGGAGGCCGGCCTGGCTGAGGCCGACCGCGTCGGCGAGCTCGCGCACCGAGGTGCGCCGATAGCCGTTGCGGGCGATGACGTCGAGCGCGGTCGTGAGGATCTCCTCGCGCTTCGCCACGCCCTTCGCGTACGAACCCCTGCGTGCCATACCTGCATGGTACGGAACGGCTGTTGCAAATGAAAACCGAGCGATGTATGGTTTTGCCCACTCAGTGCCGAGACCCGAGAGGAATCCCCCGATGACGATGGCGTCGACCCCCCAACCCGCTGCCGATTCCCGCCCCGACGAGCTCGACGAGCCCGTCGCGTTCTTCGAGGAGGCCACGGGCAACGAGGATCCGCCCGCCCCGATCAAGGGCATCGGCCGCCTCCTCGGCTGGATCATCCCCGCGAACCTCGGCATCTTCCTCATCTGGGGAGCGGTGCCCGGCATCCTCCTCCCTGCGCAGATCACCGCCCAGTTCGGCGAGGCCGACAAGGTCGCGAACCTCGCCGTGGTGATGACGATCGGCGCGTTCTTCTCCATGCTCGCCCAGCCGATCGCCGGCCAGATCTCCGACCGCACGCGCTCGAGGTTCGGGCGCCGCGCCCCGTGGATCTTCCTCGGCTCGCTCGCCGGCGGCCTCGCGCTCGTCGGCCTCGCCTTCGCGAACAGCCTCGTCGGCGTCGTCATCGCGTGGACCCTCGTGCAGATCACGTACAACTTCGCGCAGGGCCCGCTCAGCGCGGTCATGCCCGACCGGGTGCCGCTCAAGCGGCGCGGCACGTTCGCGGCACTCTCGGGCATCGGCCTGATGGTCGGCGCCCTCGGCGGCCAGATCGTCGGGTCGGTCTTCCTCGGCAGCATCGCGGCCGGGTACGTGACCTTCGCGGCGCTGTCGCTCGTGATCCTCACGCTGTTCATCGTCTTCAACCCCGACTACTCGTCGAAGGAGCTCGAGCCCGAGCCCTTCCGCTTCGCCGACTTCCTCCGCACATTCTGGGTCAGCCCGGTGAAGCACCCCGACTTCTTCTGGGCGTTCACCGGCCGCCTGCTGCTCTACACCGGGTACTTCGCGGTGACCGGCTACCAGTTCTTCCTGCTCACCGACTACTTCGGCATCGCCGAGCCCGGCTCGGTCATTCCCGTGCTCGGCCTCATCAGCCTCGCGGGCATCCTCATCGCGACCGTCGCATCGGGCCCCATCTCCGACCGCGTCGGCCGCCGCAAGCCCTTCGTCTTCGCATCGTCCGCCGTCACCGGCCTCGCGTTCCTGCTGCCGTGGGCCTGGCCCGACCTCACCGCCTGGATGATCATGACCTTCATCGCGGGCCTCGGCTTCGGCATGTTCCAGGCCGTCGACACGGCGCTCATGAGCGAGGTGCTGCCGTCGGCGAAGTCGTTCGCGAAGGACCTCGGCGTCGTCAACATCGCCGCCACCCTGCCCCAGACCCTCGCGCCCGGCGTCGCCGGCGCCATCGTGCTCTCGTTCGGGTACACCGGCCTGTTCCCCGTCGGCATCGTGCTCTCGGTGCTGGGGGCGTTCGCCGTCTGGCCGATCAAGGCGGTGAAGTAACGTGCCGGATGCCGTGGGGGCGCCCGCGCTGACCGAGGCCGCCGCGGCATCCGCACCGCCCGCCCCGCGGACTCGCCCGGCGAGGCCCCGCGCCCTGCTCGTCACCGGCCTCGTCGGACTCACGCTGTTCGTGGCCTTCGGGCTCACCGTGCTCCAGGACGTGGATGCGCCGCTCACCCAGCCGCTCGACGACGCGTGGCGCCGCCTCGTCGGCGCGAGCGCGCTCGAGCAGGTGTCGTGGATCGTGCCCATGGCCTTCCAGCACCTCGGCGAGCTCCCCGGCGCCGTGCTCACGATCCTGCTCATCCCGGCGTGGCTGTTCGTGATCAGTCGCTGGCGCTCCGCCCTGTTCTTCCTCACCGCCGAGCTCGGCGGAACTATGGTCGTCTCGCAGCTCACCAAGAACCTGGTCGACCGGCCGCGGCCGGCGGACGACCTCAGGAACGGCCTGTTCGGCCCGCTCTTCTCGGTCGACCACGGTTCATTCCCGTCGGGGCATGCGGTCAGCGCGGGCATCCTGCTCGTCGCGGTCGCCGCCGTGCTGCCGCCCTCGAAGCGGCTCGCGTGGTGGATCGTCGGCGGGCTCATCGCCCTCGGCATGGTCTGGCAGCGCACCCTCGTCAACGCGCACTGGTTCTCGGACGCCGTGTTCGGCGTCATCGGCGGAGCATCCGCCACCCTGGTCCTCTGGTGGGCGTTCTCGACGCTCCTCGAGAAGGACTACGCGAAGCCCCTCTTCCGGCGGAGGATCGAATCACCGGCACACGAAGGAGCATCATGACCGACACCCTGAATCCGGCGATGGATGCCGCGGCATCCGCCATCGACCGAAGCGCCGCCGATCTCGTGGCCGACCTCACCCTCGAGGAGAAGGCCTCGCTCACGAGCGGCGCGAGCTTCTGGACCACGAAGCCCGTCGAGCGCGTCGGCCTGCCGGCCATCATGCTGACGGACGGCCCGCATGGCGTACGCAAGCAGCGTGCGAGCAGCGACCACCTCGGCATCGGCGACAGCGTGCCGGCCACGTGCTTCCCGCCGGCCGTCGCGCTCGGGTCGTCGTTCGACCCCGAGCTGCTCGAGCGCGTCGGCGTCGCCCTCGGCGAGGAGTCGCTGGCCGAGCAGGTGGGCGTACTGCTCGGCCCCGGCATCAACATCAAGCGCTCGCCGCTGTGCGGTCGCAACTTCGAGTACCTCTCCGAGGACCCGATCGTGTCGGGCGTGCTCGGCTCCGCGCTCGTGCGCGGACTGCAGTCGCAGGGCGTCGGCGCATCGCTGAAGCATTTCGCGGCGAACAACCAGGAGGCCGACCGCATGCGCGTCTCGGCCGACATCGACGAGCGTCCGCTCCGGGAGATCTACCTGCGTGGGTTCCAGCGCGTCGTCGAGGACGAGCAGCCCTGGACCGTGATGTGCTCCTACAACCGGCTCAACAGCGTGTACACCTCCGAGGACCCGTGGCTGCTCACGAAGGTGCTCCGCGACGAGTGGGGCTTCGAGGGCCTCGTCGTCTCGGACTGGGGCGCCGTGAACGACCGTGTCACCGGGCTCGCCGCCGGCCTCGACCTCGAGATGCCGTCGAGCGAGGGTCGCACCGATGCCCAGCTCGTCGCCGCCGTGCGTTCGGGCGTGCTCGACGAGCGCCTGCTCGACACGGCCGCCCGCCGCAACGTCGAGCTGGTGCAGAAGGCGGTGCGCGGTGCGAAGGCGGATGCCGCGTACGACGCCGACGCCCACCACGCGCTCGCCCGTGAGGTGGCCGCCGCATCGATCGTGCTGCTGAAGAACGACGACGGCGTGCTGCCGCTCACCCCCGGACCCGCGGGAGTGGGCACCGCCGTCGCCGTCATCGGCGAGCTCGCGCGCACGCCGCGCTACCAGGGCGCCGGATCGTCGCAGATCAACCCGACCCGCCTCGACACCGCGCTCGACGAGCTGCGCGCGGTCGCCGGCGCCGAGCTGCCGTTCGCGGCTGGCTTCGGCGACGACGGCGCGATCTCCGAGGAGCTCACCGCCGAGGCCGTCGCCGCGGCATCCGCTGCCGAGACGGTGCTGCTCTTCCTCGGCGTGCCCGCCGCGCTCGAGTCCGAGGGCTTCGACCGCGACGACATCGAGCTGCCGGCCGCGCAGCTCGCGCTCGCCGACGCGGTCATCGCCGCGAACCCGCGCACCGTCGTGGTGCTGTCGAACGGCGGAGTGGTGCGCCTGTCGGGCCTCGCGGACCGGGTGCCGGCGATCGTCGAGGGCTGGCTGCTCGGCCAGGCCGGCGGCGGGGCCGTCGCCGACGTGCTCTACGGCATCGTGAACCCGTCGGGCCGGCTCGCCGAGACCATCCCGGTGCGGCTGGCCGACAGCCCCGCGTACCTCGACTTCCCGGGCGAGCACTCGCACGTGCGCTACGGCGAGGGGCTCTTCGTGGGCTACCGCTGGTACGACGCGCGCGACTTCGAGGTGTCGTACCCGTTCGGGCACGGCCTCTCGTACACGACGTTCGACTACTCGGATGCCTCGGTGTCAGCGGATGCCTCGGGGCTCACGGTTCGCGTGACGGTGACGAACTCGGGCGACCGGGCCGGCGCGGAGGTCGTGCAGGTCTACACGTCGCTGCCCGGATCCGCCGTCGTGCGTGCGCCGCGCGAGCTGAAGGGGTTCGCGAAGGTGGCGCTCGACGCGGGCGAGTCCCGTGAGGTCGAGGTACTCGTGCGGCGCGCCGACCTCGGCTACTGGGACACGCGGGTCGACCGGTGGGTCGTCGAGGGCGGCGCCTACTCGGTCGACGTCGCGGCCTCGAGCCGGGACATCCGCGCCACCGTCTCGGTCGATGTCGAGGGCGACGCCGTGCGCGTGCCGCTCACGATGAACTCGTCCATCGGCGAGCTCCTCGCCCACCCGGTCGCGTCGCAGTACATCATGCAGGCCATGTCGGCGCTCGGCGACGGCGAGACCGCAGGGCTCATGGCCGACCCCGGCCTGTTCAAGATGATGGAGTCCTTCCCGATCGGGCGGCTCGCCTCGTTCCCCGGCATGGGCCTGGGTCGGGAGCAGCTCGAGCAGTTGCTGGCCGCGTCGAACGCGCAGGCGTAGTGCGGCGAGCGGAAAACGACACCACGAAGGGCCGGGAGCGATGCTCCCGGCCCTCCGTGCTGTGGTGCGCGGTGCAGGACCGCGGTGTCCGGCCTACTTCGTGAAGGTGAACTTCGCAGTGTGCGTCGTGTCGTCGTCGAGCGTCAGCGCGAAGGTGCCGCACTTGCCCGCCCACGTCTTCACCGTCTTCCAGACGTACACGTACTGGCCCGCGACCGCGTCGTACGTGAGGGTGCTGCCGCCGGCCGTCACGGTCTCCTCGATCGCGTCGACCGAGGCGCCCGCCGTGCACGCGGTGAGCGTGAGCGTCGGCGAACCGGCGGCGACGATGTCGAGGCCCTGGTTGCCGTGCAGGCTGAACTTGATCGGCACGGAACTGCCGGCCTTCACCGAGTTCACGACGCCGCCCATGTCGACCGGGCGGAAGAACCCGGCGAAGTCGTACACGACCGAGTAGTCGCACTCGACGGCGAGCGACGTGTTGCCCGCGTTGTCCTGCACGGTGCCGGCCGCGACCGTGGCGGTCTTGGATCCGACGCCCGAGGTGTCGAGCATGACCGAACCGCTCGTCGGGTACCCGTCGGCGATGCCGGATCCCGGGGTGGGATCGTAGGCGGTCCACGTCGCCTCGCCGGATGAGCCGAGCAGCAGCGGCGATGCCGGGCAGACGAGGTCGACGACCGGGGGAGTGTGCTCGGTCACGAAGTAATCGCACTCGACCTCGACCGATGCGTTGTCGGCGTTGTCGACGGCCGTGCCGGCGGGAGCCACCGCGGTGGCCGGGCCGTAGGCGTCGGTGTTCAACGGGACCGTGCCGCTCGCAGCGGTGGCCAGGCCCGATCCGCCGGCTTCGTCCGTCGCGACCCAGGTCGCCTCGGCGACCGAGCCGAGCAGCACGTCATCGGTGGGGCAGGTGAGCACGACGACCGGGGGCGTGTGCTCGGTCACGAAGTAGTCGCAGGAGACTTCGGCCGACGCGTTGCCGGCGAGGTCCTTCACCAAGCCCGCGGCCGCAAGGGCGGTTCCGGAGCCGTAGATCGACGTGTCGAGAGCGAGCGTGCCGCTCGAGGCGCCGGCGAGGCCGGATCCGCCCTGGTCGGTCGCCATCCAGGTGGCGACGGCGCTCGATCCGCGCTCGACGAGCCCGATGGGACAGCTGAGGACGACGACCGGAGCCGTCGTGTCGACCGGGGTGGGATCGCCGCAGGGGAGCGTGGTCCACGTCACGTCAACGCTGTCGGTGCGGGTGATCGACTTGCCGTCGGTGTTGAGGCCGGTGGCCGAATACGTCACGGTGCCGCTGTGCGGGCCGGCGACGTTCGACGTCACGCCGACGGTGGACTTCACCGCAGCGCTCAGCGTGTTGTTGTTCAAGGTCTCCCAGTTCGACGGCAGCACGAGCTGGCCGCCTCCGGCCACCAGGCCGCTCTCCGCGGTCGACGCCGAGAGCGTCACGACCGCGGAGTCCGCGAAGGCGTTCTTGCCCTCGTCGCTGCCATTGCGCTTCATCCTGAGATCGATCGCGGCGCTCGCCGGCGTGCCGCACGCGACGCTGCCGAGCGAGATGGAGTTCACCTCCGCCTGCAGCGAGTCGACGACGAGGAGGTTGTCGGCGTAGGCGATCCCGCCCCCTCCGACGATGAGTGCGGCCGCCGTGGCGGCGCCCGCAAGGGTGGATTGCCAACGCTTCATTGCGTTCTCCGATTCGGGTTCGGTGTCGGTTCGGTGCCGTCGGCGCGCGGGTACGGCCGACGGACTGTCCCGAACGTAGCCGCGCGACCCCGGCCCAAGTGAGCCCCAGTGCGGGTGGCAAGGTCCTGCGGAGCCTCCGTCAAGCCCGGGCGTGGGGCATCCGGACCTGCCTAGGCTGACGTCCGTCGGACGACGGAGGGGGACGCATGCAGACCTTCCTCCCGTTCGCCGACTTCGCCCGCAGCGCCGCGGCGCTCGACACGGTGCGCCTCGGGAAGCAGCGCGTGGAGACCCTGCAGGTGATGCGCGCCCTCACCGTGCCCGTCTATGGCTGGCGGCATCATCCGGTGGTGAAGATGTGGCGCGGCTACCGGCCCGCACTCATGGCCTATCAGGACGCGATCTGCGACGAGTGGGTCGGCCGCGGCCACGCCGACACCTGCCGCATGAAGACGCTGGACGCCCTCGACACGGTTCCCGACGATGGTGCGGCGTACCGGTCGGGCGCGTTCGCGCTGCCGCCGTGGATCGGTACGGAGGAGTTCCACCGGTCGCACCGTTCGAACCTGCTGCGCAAGGATCCCGAGTTCTACCGCGCACTGGGCGCCGACGTGCCGCCCGACCTGCCCTACGTCTGGCCGTCAAGGGGGTGAGGTCGGATGTCGCTTCGCCTACGCTGCCCGGAGGTGGGGGGCGACGCGCGGCCGCGGCATCCGCAGCTCGACCCGGCCCGACCGGAAGGGAGATCGACATGACCGTGAAGCTGCACCAGCCCGGGCTCCGGCAGGCGCGCTCGCTCGTGCGCGACGGCAAGGTGGTGCGCGACGAGCGCGACGCCTGGAGTGAGGATGCGCCGAGCGCCGACGAGGAGAACGCCTTCATCGAGGAGCACGGTTGGGCCGAGTACGGCCACTGGCACCTCGGCGTCGACGACGACGAGGATCGCGAGACCAAGGCGCACTACAAGTTCCCGTACGGAGACTTCAGGAAGGTCCATCGCTGCGGCGTCATCTCGCTCGAGAGCCGCGCCGGCCAGTTCGACCACGACGAGATCCGCGACGAGGCGAAGAAGCTGCTCGAGCTCATCGACGAGGACTGACCGGGCTCCGCCCGCCCGCCGCCGTCGTCTGACGCGCATCGAAACCTTGTGCTCGGTGCGCCTCGGGACCGAGGACGCACGGAACACAAGGTTTCGACCAGGGCCGCGGCGGTGCGGGCATGCCATGCTCGAATCGCCAGCACGAGTCGGAGGTCGATCATGCACGACGCCACGCCCAGCCCCGCAGCATCCGAACCGGCCGGCGGGTCCGCGGCATCCGCTCCACCGACCGCGGCGATCGCCGACGCGGCGCTCCGCCTCGGCGTGGAGGCGCGACTCGCCCCTGTGGGTCTTCGTGCGCTCGCTCCCGTCGCACCCCTCGTCGGACGAGCGCGACCCGTCACCCACCTGGGCAGCGTCGACGTGCTGCTCGAGACGATCGACGACGCATCGCCCGGTGACGTGATGGTCGTCGACAACGGCGGCCGGCATGACGAGGCCTGCGTCGGCGACCTCATGGTGCTCGAGGCGGAGCGGGCGGGCCTCGCGGCGCTGGTGATCTGGGGCCTGCACCGCGACACCGCCCAGTTGCGTGAGATCGGCCTCCCGGTGTTCAGCCTCGGCGCGTGCCCGTACGGTCCGCGCCGGGTGCCGCCGGCCGGCCGGCGCATGCGCGCGGCGTTCCTCGACGGCATCGCGGTCACCGAGGCCGACCACGTCTTCGCCGACGACGACGGCGTGCTCGTCGTGGCATCCGACCGCGTCAACGAGGTCACCGACCTGGCCCGGCGGATCGTGCGCACCGAGACGGCCCAGGCCGATCGGATGCGCGCGGGCACGAGCCTGCGCGAGCAGCTCGACTTCACCGCCTATCGCCGACGGCAGGCGGCCGATCCCGAGCTGACCCTGCGTCGCCACCTCCTCGAGCACGGGGGCGCCATCGAGGTCTGAGCACCGGATGCGTCGTGGCGGCGCGCGATGCCGGTCCAGGCTGTGCGCGGCGCCCCCGCGGTGGAACACTGGTGGAGTAACCCGACGGGAGGGTGTCATGGCAGGCGCGACGACGACACGACGCAGGTCCCCGACCGATGCGGAGCGCGACGAACGACGTGCGGCCCGCAAGGCCGTCGCGGAGGCCAGGCGAGCCAGTCGCGAGGCGGAGAAGCTGGCGAAGACCCTCTCGCGCGACGCCCGGGCCAGTCTCGAGGCGCTCACCGCGACGGCCCGCGCCGACGTGCGCACGGCGAAGCGACAGCTCGCGGCAGATCCCCGACGCGCGAAGAGCACGGCGAAGCGCGCGGCGGCCCGGCTGGAGCTGGCCTCCCTCCGCGTGACCGCCTCGGGAGACGCGGAGCGCACGGCGCTCGCCAACTCGAACGCGAAGAAGCGCGCCAAGACCATCAAGCGGCGTCGGAAGCAGGCGGAACAGGCGCGCAAGATGGCCGAGTTCGTGGCGCTGCACACCATCCTCGCCTCGGTGACCACGCCCACCGACCGCGAGCAGGCCGAGGCCGACCAGAAGCGCTGGCACCAGATGGGCGATCGCGTGGCGCGCTTCGCCCGCCGCTGAGCGCTCCGGTCGGCGTGAAGGACGGCTCCATCCGGAGCCCGAAGTTGGGCGATTCTGCGGATGTCGCCGAGCCGCGGCATCCGTACCGTCAATGTCATGGACCTCGCCGTGCTCGCCGGCGTCGCATCGACCGGCCTCTTCGCCATGAGCTACCTGCCCATGCTGATGAAGGCCGGGCGCACGAAGGACCTGTCGTCGTACAGCCTCGGCAACCTGGCGATCACGAACGCGGGCAACGCGTTGTACTCGGTGTACGTCTTCAGCCTGCCGATCGGTCCGATCTGGTTCCTGCACTCGTTCTATCTCGTGACCTCAGCGCTGATGCTCGGGTGGTTCCTCAGGTACCGGTCGCGACGTCCGGTCGCCGGGGCTGCGCCGACCCACGCCGGCCGCCACGCGCGTTCGGCAGAGTCGACGGATGCCGCAGCGGAGCCCGCCGCGGCTTCGCGCTAACCCGCGGGTCCCGTTCCGTCAACCCGGTGGGCGACGCGTCGGTGCGGTGCGAGACTGACGGCTCGCCGAGGAACGGAGCCCCCATGTCCACGTCACCGACGCGCACCAGCCGCGACCGCCGCCGTGAAGCCCGCACGGCCGTCTCCGACGCCAGGAAGGCCGGCAGGGAAGCCGCCAAGCTGGCGAAGACACTGTCCCGCGACGCAAGGGCGAAGTTCGAGGCGCGCACCGCTGCCGCGCAGGCCGAGGTGCGTGCGGCTCGGAAGGATCTCGATGCGGACCCGCGCCGCGCCGAGCGGCGGGCACGCCGGGCCGCCGCCCGTCTCGAGCGGGCGGCCGTGCGTGCGACTCCCGCGGGCCCGTCCGCGCCGACGGGCCGCGGCACGCGAGACGCGAAACGCCGCGCGAAGACCATCAAGCGCGGACGCGCACAGTCGAAGCAGGCCCGCAAGATGGCGACGCGCAGCACCTTGCGCACGATCCTGTCCTCGCTGACGACCCCCACCGATGCCGAGCGACAGAAGCAGGACGTGAAGCGGCTCCGGCGGAAGGTGAAGCAGGCCGCCTGAGCGTACGGCGTGACGCGGTCGGCCGACGCGCCGAGCGGCGGCGCCGAGCGGCCATGAACAGTCCCGTCACTCGCCCCGGTGCGCACCGATCGTGACCACTCATCGCCTGATGACGGCGTGGCGGCGTGGTGGCGGCGCCGCGCGAGCGGTGCCGGGTCAGGCCGGCAGCGAGCCCTCCGTGCCGGCCGCCTTCGCGCTCGCCGTCGGACTCGCCGGAGCCGCCGCCGCAGCGGTCTTCCCGCCGGGGGACTTCGCCGCTGCAGGCTTCCGCCTCGCCGCGTTCGCTGCGGGTGCGGCCTTCGGCGCCGGGGACGGGGCCGTCGAGCGGGGTGCGCGCACGGCCTTCGGCTTCGGAGAGGCCGCGGCGACCGCCGCCGCCGCGGCATCCGCCATCGGCTTCGGCATCGGCACCACCCGCGTGAGCTGCGTGACGTGCTGCGGCCCGAGCTCGTCGAGGCTCGCGACCTCGAGCAACTTCATCGTGCGCTCGACCTCGGCACGCAGGATCGAGATCGTCTTGTCGACGCCGCGACGCCCGCCCGCCATGAGGCCGTAGAGGTAGGCGCGGCCGATGAGGGTGAAGCGCGCGCCCAGGGCGACGGATGCCACGATGTCGGCGCCGTTCATGATGCCGGTGTCGACGTGCACCTCGAGGTCGGTCCCGACCTCGCGCACCACGTGGGGCAGCAGGTGGAAGGGGATGGGCGCGCGGTCGAGCTGACGCCCGCCGTGGTTCGAGAGCACGATGCCGTCGACGCCGCGGTCGGCGAGGAGCCTGGCATCCTCGACGGTCTGCACGCCCTTGACGACGATCTTGCCGGGCCAGATCTCGCGGATGATGTCGAGGTCCTCGAACGAGATGGTCGGGTCCATCGCCGAGTCGAGCAGTTCGCCCACGGTGCCGCCGGTCGACGAGAGCGACGCGAACTCGAGCTTCGGGGTGGTGAGGAAGTTGATCCACCATGCCGGCCGGGGCAGCGCGTTGATGACGGTGCCGGGAGTCAGCTGCGGCGGGATCGAGAACCCGTTCCGCTTGTCGCGCAGGCGCGCGCCGGCGACGGGCGTATCGACGGTGAAGAAGAGGGTGTCGAAGCCCGCGGCCGCGGCGCGCTTGGCGAGCTCGTAGGAGATCTCGCGCTTGCGCATCACGTAGAGCTGGAACCAGTTGCGCCCGTTCGGGTTGGCGGCCTTCACGTCCTCGATGGAGGCCGTGCCGAGCGTCGAGAGGGTGAACGGGATGCCGGCGGCACCGGCCGCCCCCGCGCCGGCGATCTCGCCCTCGGTCTGCATCATGCGCGTGAAGCCCGTGGGGGCGATGCCGAACGGCAGGGAGCTCGGGCCGCCGAGGACCTCGCGAGTCGTGTCGACGACGGGCACGTTGCGGAGGATCGACGGGTGGAACTCCACGTCCTGGAACGCCTGACGGGCCCGCGCGAGCGACAACTCGCCCTCGGCGGCGCCCTCGGTGTAGTCGAACGGCGCCTTCGGGGTGCGGCGCTTCGCGATCGCGCGCAGGTCGGCGATCGTGAGCGCCTTCTCGAGCCGCCGGTCGGTCGCGTTCAGCGTGGGCGCCTTGAAGCGCATGAGCTCGGCGAGCTCCTTCGGGTTCGGGAACTGGCGCTGGACCATGGTGTCGGTGCTCTCTCTGTGTCGTCGTGCTGGTCTGGTGCTGGTCTGGTGCTGGTCTGGTGCTGGTCTGGTGCTGGTCTGGCGGCGAGGTGACGCGAGATGTGGTCGTGCATGCGGGTGCGGGCGGATGCGGCATCCGCTGCCCTGATCGCGGCCACCACGCCGCGGTGCTCGCCGCGCAGCCGAGCCGAGGTCGCCGCCCAGTCGGCGATCGTGACCAGGCCGGCTCGGGCGTAGCCCTCGATGCCGCTGCGCAGGCCCGCCATCGTGGCGGTGATCACCTGGTTGCCGGATGCCTCGGCGAGGGCCAGGTGGAAGGCGGCGTCGAGCGCAAGGAACTCGGCCGCTTCGAGGTCGGGGGCGTCCATGGCGTCGAGCAGGGCCTCGGCCGCGGCGAGGTCGGGGGCGCCGGGCGCCTGGGGCTCGGCCACGGTCGGGTCGGATGCCGCGGCGAGGTCGAAGGCCGCCGCGAGGTCGCCCGCCACCGCCGACTCGAGGATGAGGCGGGTGCGCACGATGTCGGCGACGGGGAATCCGCGCGCCGCGACCTGCAGCCGCATCAGCGATCCCATGGCGCCGCCGGGCGTGGAGATGATGATGGCGCCGGAGGTCGGCCCTGAGCCGGCCTGCGTGCGGATGAGGCCGAGCACCTCGAGCACGCGGAGCGCCTCGCGCACGCTCGAGCGGCCGACGCCGAGCTCGGCCGAGAGGGCGCGCTCACCGGGCAGCCGGTCGCCGGGCGACAGCTCGCCCGAGAGCAGCTGGGATTCGACGTGCTCGAGCACCGCCTGCCAGGCGCGCGGTGCCTCGGATGCCGCGGGCGCACCGGCGTCGTGCAGCGTGCCGCCCTCGTGGTGCATGCCGTCGCCTCCCGCCGCGCCGATGTGGTCTGACCACAGTAGCAGATGTGGTCAGACCACACGGGTGGGCGGCGAGCCGTTGGGTGCGCAAGCCCCTGCCGAGCAACTGCGCGATGGCACAGACTGGCTCGCACGCGATCGCCGCCGACCTCGATCGACCCGGGCGGTCGCCGAGACAGGAGGAGCAGATGTCCGATATCAACACGCCCACCTCGCGGGAGCACCCCGAGCAGCCGGCCGAGGGCGCCGACGACGCCTCGGCCCAGCCGAACCGCCGCGATGGCGACGACCGCACCGACACGGCGCCCGACGACCAATCGTCGTACAACATCCAGCCGCCGCCCACCGAGGACGGTGAGGTCCCCGGGGTTCCCGACGCGAGCGAGGGTGCGCTCGACCGCGACACGGAGGACGATCCGGGTTCGAACGCGACCGGAGTCGGCGCCTAGCCCGGCGCCCCCCGGTCGCCGCGGGTGGCCAGCCGCGGTGCGAAGCGGCGGCTCAGCCCTTCTTCGGGCGGATCCGGATGCGGTTGCCGGCCTCGTCGAGCTCCACCACGCCGCCGCGCGACTTCACGAAGTCGCTGAACGAGCCGAAGCCGAGCCTGCGCTCCTGGAACGACGGGTCCATGCGCAGCATCTGGTTCTTGACGGCGCCCGAGGGCTGCCACTCCTCGTCGTTCTTCGCGCGCAGCAGCTCGAGCGCCTTGAGGATCAAGCGGCCCGGGTTGCGGGTTCCCGAGGTCGGCTCGGGCTGCGTGCCGTCGGAGAAGTGCACGGCGGGTGCACCGCCCGAACGCCCCGCGGGTGCTGCAGCCGCGAGGTCGGCGTCGGTCGGGGCCTCGGTCTCGGCCGCGGCGGCCGGCGCCGCGGCATCCGTCGCCTTCGCCTTGCCGCCGCCCCGGCTCGCACGACGCGTCTTGGGCGCCTCGGGAGCGGATGCCGCAGCCGGCTCCGCGGCGGTCGCGGCGGCCGGTTCCGCGGAGCCGCGGCGTCCTGCCGACGTCGTAGGCGCGGCGACGGCGACCTCCTCGTCCTCCTCGACCGCGGCATCCGTCGTCAGCAGCGCGTCGTAGTCGGCGTATTCGTCGCACGACGCGGTGAGCGCCCGGCTCGTACCGCCGGCCACGCCGATGCCGACGACGTAGCGGCCGAGGCGCTTGGCCTTCTGCGCGAGCGCCACGTAGTCGGAGTCGCCCGCGACGATGACGATGTGCGAGAGGTCGTCGATGCGGAACATGTCCTCGACGGCGTCGACGGCGAGGCGGATGTCGGCACCGTTCTTCGTCGCCGAGAGCGGGAACAGCTGCACCAGGTCGACGGCACGGTCGATGAGCTGCCCGCGGTAGCTCGCGTTCACGGGGGTCGACCAGTCGGCGTAGGCGCGGGCGATCGCGATGGTGCCGAACGTCGCCGCGAAGTCGAGCACCGCGTCGATGTCGACGGTGGCCGTGACGAGGCGTTCGGCGGTCTGCGTGCCCGGGTTGACCGCACGCCCGCGCGAGGTGTCCTTGCGGTAGGCGCCCTCGCCGTGCACTTGGTCGTAGCGCGAGATGACGATGTTGTCGAAGTCGAAGTAGAGGGCCACGCGGGGCTCTGCGGAGGTGGGCATGTCGACCTTCCGTCGATGAGTGCGTGCTCCCGATGCTAGCCCGGTGGCGCCGCTCACTCCTCGTAGAGCGTGACGGTCGCCTGGAACTCGCCGCTGTTGCCGTCGAGGTTGGTGTCGTTGATGCCGAGGTAGAGCTGGCCGCCGGCGTGGCACGTGTAGGTCGTGCCGGAGCCGACGGGAAACATCTCGGGGATGGAGTCGAACCCGCCGATGACCGAGGCCGTGTTCGCGTCGGCGTACACGCGCGCCTCGGGGTGCTCTCCGGCGGTCAGTCCGTCGGGGCCGACGAGCGATTCGGCGCTCGCGTCGTGCCACGCCGTGCCCGTCACCGTGATCTCGAACACCTCGCCGGGTTCGCACCAGAGGCCGGTGTCGGTCCAGTCCGCGTACATCGGCACGTTGAGGTCGACCGTCAGCGGCTCTGCCGGCTCGTCGTCGACGAAGCCGTCGTCGACGACGGACTGGTCGTCGGCGACATCCGTCGTTCCGGAGTCGTCGGGGCGGAGGAGCGCGTAGCCCCCGATGGCCGCGCCGATGGCGACCACGGCGATCGCTCCGACGATCAGCCACGGCTTCGCGCTGCCTCGCTTCCGTTCGGGAGGAGTTGAGGATGTCGGGGGCGTCGGTGGAGTCGCCGGCGTGCCCGGCGTGCGCCCCGGTGGTGGCGCGGTCGGCGGCAGGCTCGTCGCACCCGCGGACATGAAGCTCGCGGGCGGCGCGGCCGGCGCGGCATCCGTCATCGGCAGCGCCTGCGCCATGACGACCGGAGGCGTGGGTGTCGCTGTCGCCGCCACAGGCGCGGCCGCCGCCGACCGAGATGGCGCCGGGGCGGGCTGGGACACGGGCTTCGCAGCGGCCGCCGCCGCCGCCGCCGCGGCCGCAGCGG